>NZ_JBIVNC010000011.1:0-295641 GCF_044753385.1 Streptomyces sp. NPDC088387 | reverse complement strand
CGCCTGGGTGGGGGATCCGGCCTTGTCCGAGGGCTGGTGCGGGTCCGTCGTGGCTGGTCGCGCCGTTCCCCGCGCCCCTGAGTGGGTGACCCGGCCTTGCCGCTGGTCGCGCCTGGGTGGGTGCGCAAGACCTTGGCCGTCGAGGGCCCCGCCTTGCCGAGCGGGCGCGACCAGTCCAACGCCCAGGTCACCCACCCAGGGGCGCGGGGAACTGCGCGACCGGCCACAGCGGATCCGCACCAGACCTCGCTAGACGTGGTCCGCGTATGCGTCCAGCGCTTGGAGTACCTCTGTTTCGCCTGCCGGAGGGAGCTGGATCACTACCTCCTCCACTCCCAGTTCCGCGTAGTGGGCGAGCTTGCCCGGGGTGGGATGGATGGCGTACGGGACGATCTGGAGGGCGTTCGGGTCGCGTCCCGCGGCCGTCCAGGCCTCGCGGAGTACCGGCAGGGACTGCGTCAGCCCCCGCCCACCGATCGGCATCCACCCGTCGGCGTACGCGCACACGTGCTGGAAGAGCTTCGGCCCCGCCGCACCGCCGACAAGGGTGCGGGGACCGGTAAGCCGCCCGCGGGGCTTCTGCGCCGGCTTCGGATACGCGTGACTGGCCCGCACCGACCCGAACTCCCCCTCGTAGGCGGTCGGTTCCTCCGACCAGAGCGCGCTCATCAGCCCCATCCGGTCCCGCACCAGATCCCGGCGGGTACGCCAGGTCACCCCGTGGTCCGCGGCCTCCTCGACGTTCCAGCCGAAGCCGACGCCGAGGGTGAACCGGCCGCCGGAGAGATGGTCCAGCGTCGCGATCTGCTTGGCGAGGGCGATCGGGTCGTGCTGGGCGACCACGGTGATGCCGGTGCCGAGACCGAGCCGTTCGGTGACGGCGGCGGCCTGGCCGAGCGCGACGAACGGGTCGAGGATCCGGCCGTACTCGCGGGGCAGGTCGCCACCCGCCGGGTACGGCGTGACCCGCTCGACCGGGATGTGGGTGTGCTCCGGCAGATACAGCCCGGCGAAGCCCCGCTGCTCCAGCTCGCGGGCGATCCTGACCGGGGTGATGGTCTCGTCGGTGAGGAAGATCGTGGCGGAGATACGCATGCGTCATCTGTACCGGGACCCGCCTCAGATGTCCATACCGACCAGTCGGCATTCTTCGGCCACCCGCCGCGCGACCAGGCCCGGCGCCGCCCGTATGTTGGGAGGCGTGAGCCACACCTCAGCGGACGGCCGGGAGCCGGACCCCGGCAGCCAGGAGACGCGGACCCTGCGCGGCACCCTGCCGGCCGGCCCGCCCGACTTCGTGTACGTCCCCGTCGAGATCCCGCGCGGGGTCCGCGAGCTGAGAGTGGCGTACACCTACGACCGCCCGCCCGTCCCGGCCGGCACCGCCGGCAACGCCCTCGACATCGGCGTCTTCGACCAGCACGGCACCGAACTCGGCGGCCGCGGCTTCCGCGGGTGGTCGGGCGGGGCCCGCGGCGAGTTCTTCGTCCGCGCCGACGAGGCCACGCCCGGCTACCTCCCCGGGCCCGTGCACGCGGGCACGTGGCACATCGCGCTGGGTCCGTACACGGTGGCGCCGCAGGGGCTGTCGTACGAGATCACCGTGACGCTCACCTACGGGCCGCCCGGCGAGACCCCCGAGCCGGTGTACCCGCCGTCCCGGGCGAGGGGCCGGGGCCGTGCCTGGTACCGCGGGGACTGCCATCTGCACTCCTGGTACTCCGACGGCCGCCGCACCCCCGCCGAGATCGGGGCGCTGGCACGGGCCGCGGGTCTGGACTTCATCAACTCCTCGGAGCACAACACCCATTCCGCGCACGCGCACTGGGCGGACGTGGCCGGGGACGATCTGCTGGTGATGGTCGGCGAGGAGGTCACGACCCGCAACGGGCACGTGGTCGCGCTCGGCATGGACCCGGGCACGTTCGTGGACTGGCGCTACCGGGCCCGCGACAACCGGTTCGGGAGGTTCGCGCGGCGGATCCGCCGGGCCGGCGGTCTGGTGGTGCCGGCGCATCCGCACGCCACCTGCGTCGGCTGCCACTGGAAGTTCGGCCTCGCCGAGGCCGACGCGGTCGAGGTGTGGAACGGGCCGTGGACGCCGGACGACGAACTCACCCTCGCCGAGTGGGACAACACCCTGGTCGCGGCGGTACGGGACGGGCGTGGCTGGATCCCGGCGATGGGCAACAGCGACGCGCACGGCGACCCGAACGTGGTCGGCCTCCCGCAGACCGTCGTCCTCGCCGACGACCTGACCCGCGCGGCAATCCAGGACGGCATCCGCGCGGGCCGCTCCTACGTCGCCGAGTCGAAGAGCGTCACGCTCTCCTTCACCGCGTCCGACGGCCTCGGCGCCCACGCGGGCATCGGCGAACGTCTCCCCGTCGAGCCCGCCACCCCCGTCACGGTCCGCCTGGAGGTCACCGGCGCCCCGCGCCGCACGGTCCGTCTCGTCACCGACCAGGGCACCCTGTTCACCGCCGACCCGCTGCCGGTGACGGGTGCGGGGGTGGTGGAGTGGCGTACGACGGCCCGGCAAGCGGCCTACGTACGGGCCGAGTTGCGCCACGAGCCGACGGTCGGACCACTGCCGGGGACGATGACGGCGTTCACCAACCCGGTCTTCCTCGGAAGGGAGTGACCGACTCCAGGGCGGGCCGGCCCGTGAGCGCGTGCCGCTATGCGCTCGCTTCCGTCGCCAGCTCCGCCACCACCGCCGCGTGGTCCGACGGCCAGACCCCGTCCACGGGCGCGTCCCCCGCCCGCCGCACGGCCCGCACCCGGCCGAGGCCGCCGGGGCCGGGCGGACCGACGTGGATGTAGTCGATACGGACGGGCGGCTCGCCGAGGGGGAGGTACGGGTTCACCGGGTCCCAGGTGGCGTACGGGGCCGCCGGGTCCGCGTACTGCCAGGCGTCGAGGAAGACCTGGCCCGGGACGGCCGGCGCGGTGCGCAGCCCGCCGAAGAGGCGGATCTCGTCGGAGTCGGGGAAGGCGTTGAAGTCGCCGGTGACGACCGCAGGGAACGGGGTGTCCCCGCGGCGCGCGGCGACGAACTCGGCCAGCGCCCGCACCTGCGCGACCCGCGTGGCCGAGCCGTACGGGACGGAGGTGAGGTGGGTCGTGAAGAACGGCACCTCGTGTCCGGGGGCGGCGAGGCGGGTGTAGAGGGCGGAGCGGCCGTCGGCGAGGTCCGCGGGGGCGGGCAGCGCGAGGGTCGCCCGCTCGACGATCGGCCAGCGGCTCAGCACGGCGTTGCCTATGCCGACGTCGGGGTCGCCTATCCGGCTCCGCCAGCGCTCGGGCGCGGGCGAGGGTGCGTACGCGACATGCAGTCCGAGTTCGCCGGCCAGCCATCCGGCGAGGTTCTCGCCGCCGCCCTCCCACACCTCCTGGAGGCCCACGACGTCCGGACGCAGCTCGCGCAGCGCGCCCAGGATCGCTTTCTGCCGGGCCTCCCAGGGCCCGAACCGCCACCAGAGGTTCCAGGTCACGACCCGCATGTCCGCCAGCCACCCGCTTCCACGACGCCCACGAGGCACCATTGAAGCAAGGGTTCCGGCACGCCGGAGACTTACATCCAGTACGTCCATGTCAAGTTGGCCATCAGTTCACGTATCCATCATGCCGGCCCGTATGATGGCATCATGACGATCAACATGACGATGAGCCTGCCTGACGACGTGGCCGCGTTCGTCAAGGCCAAGGGCAACGCCTCCGCCTACACGGCACGGATACTGCGCCGCGAAATGCTGGCGGAGGAGCTGGGGAAGTCAGCCCGGGTGAGAGCCGAGGCCGGGATCACTACGACCGCGGCCACGCCCGGCGAGAGCGAAGAGGACACCCTGGAGCGGTGGGGCCGGGTGGCGGGTCGGTGAAGCGCGGGCATGTCTACGAACTGTCCTTCGCCGGCGGTCCTGCACACGTACTGGTGATTTCGTCCGACGCCCTGAACGCGCAGAACAAGTCGGCCACTTGCGTGCTGGTCTACCCCCAGCGAGTACGCGAGGCCACTCTGGTCGACATTCCGGTCGGCTCACCCTCCACGGGCACCGTCGTGCTGGGCGAGTTCCGCACACTGTCGGCGCCACGGTTCACCCACGACCTGGGACCGGTCGACGCGCGTGTCATGGAGGCGGTCGAGATCGGGCTCCGCGCCGTGTTCGACCTGTAGGAGATCCGCCCGCACCTCACCCCGGCCACACGATCGCCTGCACCTCGCTGTAGGCGTGCAGGGCGTAACTCCCCACGTCCCGCCCGACCCCGCTGCGCTTGAAGCCGCCGAACGGGGCCTCCATGTTCCGGCCGACCGTGTTCACGCCGACCCCGCCGGCCCGGAGGCGACGGGCGACGCGGAAGGCGCGGGAGACGTCGGCCGACCAGACGTAGTCGATGAGGCCGTAGTCGGAGTCGTTGGCCAGGGCCACGCCCTCGTCCTCCTCGTCGAAGGGGACGACGCAGACGACGGGGCCGAAGATCTCCTCGCGGGCGACCCGCATGTCGTTGGTGCAGTCGGCGAGGAGGGTGGGGGCGACGTAGAACCCCTGGGACAGGGGCGGGCGTTCGCCGCCGCAGACCACCGACGCGCCCTCCTTGCGGCCGAGTTCGACGTACGACTCCACCCGGTCGCGGTGGGCCGCCGAGATGACCGGCCCGACGACCGTGTCCCGTTCGCGCGGGTCGCCGACCTTCAACCGGCCCGCGTAGGCGGCGAGTCGCTCCACGAGCCGCTCGTACACACCCCGCTGGGCCAGCACCCGCGTCGGCGCGGTGCAGATCTGGCCGCTGTAGAAGGAGAAGGTGGTGCCGATGCCGGACACCGCCGAGTCGAGGTCGGCGTCGTCGAAGACCACGGCCGCGCCCTTGCCGCCCAGCTCCATCAACTGCCGTTTCATCAGCCGGCCGCACACCCCGGCGATCCGCTGTCCGACCGCCGTGGACCCGGTGAAGCTGACCATGTCGACGTCCGGCGAGTCCACGGTCGCCTCACCGACCTCGGCCGAACGCCCCGAGACCACGTTGACGACACCGGCGGGCACACCGGCCGCCTCCAGGGCCTCCGCCATCCGGTACACGGACAGCGGGTCCTGCGGGGCGGGCTTCACCACGACCGTGTTGCCCATGGCGAGCGCGGGCGCGATCTTCCCGGCGGGGTTCGCCCAGGGGTTGTTGTACGAGGTGATGCAACTGACCACGCCGACCGGCTGGCGTACGGCGAGCGCCCCGAGCACCCCGCCCTTCCCCATCGGCCCCGGCTCGGTGATCTGCGGCGCGATCGGCCACTCGGCGGGCTCCACACGCGCGTACCGGCGGAAGCGGGCGGCGGCCACGCCGACCTGCATCCCCCGGGCCGTGCCGACGGTCGCGCCGGTCTCCGCGCGGGCCAGATCGGCGTAGGGCACCAGGCGGTCGCGGATGATCCCGGCCGCGCGGGCCAGTACCGCCGCGCGTTCCTCGGCGGGGGTGCGCGACCACGGCCCGAGGGCCTCGCGGGCCGCGGCGCACGCCGACCGCGCCTGGTCCCGCGAGGCCTCCGGCGCCCACCCGACGGTCTCCTCCGTCGCCGGGTCGACCACCGCGTAGTGGCCGCCCTCCGGCTCGACCCATGCCCCGCCGACGAACAGCGACTGCCTCACCGGGTGCTCACCGTCCGGGTGTCCCGGCCGGAGCGCAGCACCCGGCCCGGTACGGCCCCGCTCACCACGTCGTCGCGGATCGCCTCGACGCCGTTGACCCACACGGCGCGGACGCCGATCGCCTTGGCGTCCAGGCGTGGGCTGTCTCCCGGCAGGTCGTGCACCAGGGTCGCGGGGCCCGCCTCGATCCGCTCGGGGTCGAACAGGACGAGGTCGGCATGGAAGCCCTCCTGGATCCGGCCGCGCTCACGCAGTCCGAAGAGCCGCGCGGGGTCGTCGGTCAGCATCTTCACCGCCTGTTCCAGGGAGGTCAGCCTCCGTCCGCGCAGACAGTCGCCGATGAACCGGGTCGTGTACGGCGCACCGCACATCCGGTCCAGGTGCGCGCCCGCGTCGGAGCCGCCGAGCAGCACGTCCTCGTGGCGCCAGGTCTCGGCGCGCAGTGACCAGGACGCGGGGTCGTTGTCGGTGGGCATGGGCCACAGGACCGTACGCAGCTCGTCGTTGGCGCAGATCTCGACGAGGCAGGCGAACGGCTCCTGACCACGTTCACGGGCGATGTCCTCGACGACCCGCCCACGCAGCCCCTCGTTGGCGTCGCTGTAGGTGTCGCCGATGACGTACCGCCCGAAGTTCACCAGCCGCCGGAAGACGCCGGCCTCCTTGGACTCGGCGCGGCGCAGCATCTCGGCGCGTACGGCGGGGTCGCGCAGCTGCTCGATCCGCTCGGGGACGGGGAGTGCGAGGACCGGCCCCCAGCCGGGGATGAGGTTGAGCGCGCAGAACGTGCCGAGGGACATGTTCATCGGCGTGAGGATCGGCATGGTCAGCGCGACGACCCGGCCACCGGCCTTGCGGGCCCGCTCGCCGGCCAGCAGCTGCCGGGGGATCCGCTCGGGGACGGCGGCGTCGACGGTCAGCACGTTCCAGTTCAGGGGGCGGCCGGCGGCGGCGCTCATGTCCGCGAGCAGTTCGATCTCCGCGTCGCTGAACTGGTCGAGGCAGCCGGCGACGATCGCCTCGATCTGCGTGCCCTCGTGCTCACCGACCGCCCTGGACAGGGCGAGCAGTTCCTCGGGCCCGGCGTGCCGGGAGGCGACGGGCTGTCCGTCGCCGTCGGAGTGTGTACTGGACTGGGTGGTGGAGAAGCCCCACGCCCCGGCGTCCATCGCCTCGTGCAGCAGCCGCAGCATGGCGTCGAGCTGCTCGGCCGACGGCTGCCCGCCGACGGCGTCCGGCCCCATCACGTACCGCCGCAGCGCACAGTGCCCCACCATGAATCCGGCGTTGACCGCGATCCGCCCCTCCAGCGCGTCGAGGTACTCCCCGAACCCGTGCCAGGTCCAGGGCGCCCCCTCCTCCAGCGCCACCAGCGACATCCCCTCGACCCGGGACATCATCCGCCGCGTGTAGTCGGCGTCATCCGGCCGCTCGGGATTCAACGGCGCGAGCGTGAACCCACAGTTCCCCCCGGCCACGGTCGTCACCCCGTGATTGAGGGACGGGGTGGCGTACGGGTCCCAGAACAACTGGGCGTCGTAGTGGGTGTGGGGGTCGACGAACCCGGGGGCGAGGACGAGCCCGGTTGCGTCCTCGACGGCCCGGGCGGCCTCGGTGACCTTCCCGACGACAGCGATCCGCCCGTCCCGCAGACCCACATCGGCGATCCGGGCGGGCGCCCCGGTGCCATCGACGACGGTGACATTACGAATGACGTGATCGAGCACGAAGGCTCACCTCCTGAGTCGGGGCGACGGCAACGCCCTTCTTTTGGGGGCGCGGGGAACTGCGCGACAGGCCACAACGCACCCGCACCCGCCGACGACCCCTCAGGCCCCTTGACGGAACCGCGTAGTCCGGTGGACAGGATCCGTATCGATCTTGGGAATGACGTGCTCCCCGATGAGCCGAATCGTCTGAAGCGTCTCCTCCTTGGGCACCCCCACGGGCAGCCCGAAGCTGATCTGGTCGGCCCCGGCCTGCTCCCACCGCTTGCACTGCCGAAGCACCTCGTCCGGATCCCCGCAGATCAACAACTCCTCCTCGATGAGGAGTTCGACCAGCTCGGCGGTGTACTCCGGCAGCGTCTCCGGCCACACCGGAAACCCCTCGGGCCGGGGAAACGTGTCGTGGTAGCGGAACACCAGCGACGGCAGATAGTGCAGCCCGCCGTTGACGGCGACCTGTATCGCCTCGTCGTGCGTGGGCGCACAGATCGCGGTCGTCGTCACCATCACGTTGTCGTTGACGAAGTCCCCGATCGGTTCGGCGTCCACGATCGCCGTCTTGTACTGCTCAAGCACCCACTCCATGTCGGAGACCTTCTGCACGCTGAAGCCGAGCACCCCGAGCCCCTTGCGGGCGGCCATCGAGTACGACGGCGGCGACCCGGCGGCGTACCACATCGCGGGGTGCGACTTCCCGTACGGCTTCGGCAGGATCTTGCGCGGCGGCAGCGACCAGTGCTTGCCCTGGAAGCCGACGTACTCGTCCTGGAGCCACATCTTGGGGAACTCGGCGATGGTCTCTTCCCAGATCTCCTTGGTGTAGTTCATGTCCGTGATGCCGGGCAGGAAGCCGAGGATCTCGTGGGAGCCGGCGCCGCGTCCGCTGCCGAACTCGAAGCGGCCCTCGCTGAGGTGGTCCATCATGGCCACCTTCTCGGCGACCTTCACCGGGTGGTTGACCTGGGCGAGGGGGTTGAAGATGCCGGACCCGAGATGGATCCGCTCGGTGGCGTGGGCCAGGTAGCCGAGGAAGACGTCGTTCGCGGACAGGTGCGAGTACTCCTCCAGGAAGTGGTGCTCGGACGCCCAGGCGTACTTGAAGCCGGACCTGTCCGCCTGGATGACGTACTCGGTCTCCTCCATCAGCGCCTTGTGCTCGGCCAGTGGGTCGGTCTCGGCGCGCTTGCCCACGTATCCCTGTACGAACAGTCCGAATTCCAAGGAGGTTCACCGTCCCCAGTTTCTGGCGCATCTGACGAACCGTCAGCTCTGCTCTGTCCGCCGACTGTGGCACCGCGGCCCTGCACCGTCAATAGCTGACGGTCAGTCAGATGGGTCGCCCGGACACGAGGCGCTCCCGCTCGGGGCCGGCTAGACGACCGACACCCCGGCAAGCCACCCTCCGTCGATCACAAACGGCTGCCCGGTGATGTACGAGGAGTCGTCCGAGGTCAGGAAGAGCGCCAGCCGCGCGACCTCCTCGGGCCTGCCGATCCGGCCGAGCGGCACCAGCTTGCGGTAGAACCGGTCCAGGGACCGGCTCGCCTGCGCGACGTCCGCCTCCGGGTCCAGCTGGGCCGGATTGGACATCGCGGTGTCGATGGCGCCGGGACAGACCGCGTTGACCCGGACACCGGCGGACGCCAGCTCCAGCGCGGCGACCCGGGTCAGCCCGAGGACGGCGTGCTTGGTCGCGGTGTACGCCCCGATGGCCGCCATACCGGTCAGCCCGGTGTACGAGGCGGTGTTGACGATCGTGCCGCCGCCCGCCGCGGCGATCGCGGCGCCCACCGTCTTGATCCCGAGGAAGCACCCCACCTGATTGACCCGTACGACCTGCATGAACTCGTCGAGCGGGGTGTCGGCCAGCGTGTTGAACCGCAGGATGCCCGCGTTGTTGACCAGCCCGTCGATCCGGCCGTACGCGCTTGTGGCGGCGGCGACCGCGGCCCGCCAGTCGGCCTCCTCCCCCACGTCGAGGTGCGCGTACAGCGCGCCGATCTCCTTGGCGACGGCCTCCCCCTGGTCGTCGAGCACATCGGCCACGACGACCTGCGCGCCCTCCGCCCGGAAGAGCCGCGCCTCCTGCTCACCCTGTCCGCGTGCGGCGCCGGTGACGATCACGACCCGGCCGTCCAGTCTGCCCATGACGTACTCCCGTCACTGGTCGAGTAGCGGGGCGACCTCGGCCCCGAAGGCGGTGATCTGGTCGACGAGTTCGGCCCGGCCCCGGCACCGGAACCGGACCTGGATCTGGTGCACGCCCATCGCGCGGTAGGCCCGCAGGGACTCGGCGAGGGCGTCGGGCGCACCGGAGAGGGTCCGGCGGCCGACGTCCCAGTCGGGCGTGCCGACGTACAGCGGCTCGGTGATGGCCCCGACGACGATCGGTTCGTCGATGCCGGCGTCGGCGCGCAGCCGGTGCAGGGTGGCGATCTGCTCGGGCAGTTTGCGGCGCGGGTCGCCCTGGGGCAGCCAGCCGTCCCCCTTGAGGGCGGCGCGGCGCACGGCGGCGGGCGAGGACCCGCCGACCCACACGGGCACCCGCTCCTGCGCGGGCCTGGGCAGCTGGCCGAGCCCCTCGAACTCGAAGAACTTCCCGTGGTGCGAGGGGAACTCCTCGGGTCCGAGGGCGGCCCGCAGGGCGTCGATGGTCTCGTCGAGTACGGCCCCGCGCTGCCCGAAGTCCTGCCCGAGCGCCTCGAACTCCTCACGCACATGCCCCGCGCCGACGCCGAGGATCAGCCGGCCGCCGGAGAGGTGGTCGAGCGTGGCGTACTGCTTGGCGGTGGCCAGCGGGTGGCGCAGCCCGACGACGGCGACATGGCTGAGCAGCCGGACGCGTTCGGTGACGGCGGCGAGATGGGCGAGGGTGGCGACGGGGTCGTACCAGATGGTGCTCATCGCGGGCGCGAGGCGGCGCGGTACGCCGACGTGGTCGCAGCTCGCGACGTAGTCGAAGCCGGCCCGGTCGGCGGCGGCCGCGACGGCCCGCAGGTCGTCCGGCCCGGCACCGGCCTCCCAGGGCTCGGCGTAGATGGTGCTCTGGGACTGAACCGGAAGCTGCATCCCGACCAGCGTCCGCCCGTCCGGCGGATTGTGCGTGGACATTCACCCTCCCGCGATCTGACGAACCGTCATATCTGTGTGGTGCCGGTCATCGTCAGGGCTGGGGCTGCAACAGACAAGGGGGCCGGCACTCTCATCGGGCGGCGGCCGGACGCCGCTCAGGGGCGCGGGGACCTGCGCGACCAGCCACAACAGACCCGCACCCGCCCCTGGACGCCCCTGGACATGTCCCCACCCCTTCCCGATTGACCACGAACAGTCCCGTTCAAGTCACGGCCTCGTCACCCCCTGAAGCCCGCCGCAGGCACCTCCGTACTTCGGGTCGGCAGCCCGGAAGAGCCGGGCGCACACGAAACGGGGAAACAGAAATGATCCGCAACCGCCTCGCTGTCTTCGCCACCACGGCCGCCGCCGCGTCCCTCCTGCTGACCGCGTGCAACGGCGCCGAGACCGCCGCCTCGGCGGCCCGCGACGGCGCCGGTGCCGCGCTGTCGAGCCTGAACTTCGACAACGGCACGGCGAAGGAGAACAACGCGACCCCCGGCACCGGCGACTGGGCCAACAGCCCGGGCAAGGTCGTGACGAAGCCGGTGGCGAAGAAGTGGGTGCAGCTGAGCGCGTCGAGCGCCGGTGACCTGGACCCGGTCGTCGTCAACGGCTCGGGCTTCACGCTCTACCGCTTCGACAAGGACACCGCCGACCCGTCGAAGTCGAACTGCAACGGCGAGTGCGCGACCACGTGGCCGCCGGTCGTCGTGGCCCCCGGCGGCAAGATCTTCATCGACGGGGTGAAGAAGTCCGACGTGGGTGTCGTCAAGCGCGACGACGGCAACCTCCAGGTGACGGTCGGCGGCTGGCCGGTCTACCGGTTCAGCAAGGACCTCAAGCCCGGCGACACCAACGGGCAGGGTGTGGGCGGCACCTGGTTCGGCGTGACGCCGGACGGCAGGAAGGCGGGCGCGCCGGTGGCGGAGGAGCAGCCGGCTCCGGGCTCCCCCGCGACGAGCGTGACCCTGTCGGACGAGCCGGACTTCGGCGACCCGTCGGAGGGCCTGGCCGGTGCCGGCTGCCAGAACGTGGGCCGCGACGACCTGGCGTCCTCCCTCCAGGCCTCCGGCACGCTGAAGATCTGGTCCGAGAAGGACTGCGAGGGCGCGTCGAAGGTGGTCGACGGCAATGTGAACGACCTCGCGGCGATCGACTTCGACAACAGGATCTCGTCGGTCTTCTTCGGCTGACGCCCGCGGTACTGAACAGAGCCGCGGTCCCCTGCCCGGGGGGGGCCGCGGCTCCGCCGGGAAACAAGCCCACCGGCACTCACGCCGAGGAACCCCTCCGCACGCTCCCTCGGGCTCACCGACCAGTCACGCCACCCCCGTTCCCTTTCCCGTCCCCGGCCACAGCCCCTCCGCCGTGAGGCCCAGCAGGTCGATCGCGTTGCCGCGGACGATGCGTTCCACCGTGGCCTGGTCCAGGTGGCCCATCTGGGACTCGCCGACCTCGCGGGACTTGGGCCAGGTGGAGTCGGAGTGGGGGTAGTCCGTCTCGTAGAGGACGTTGCCGACGCCGATGGAGTCGAGGTTGCGCAGTCCGAAGGCGTCGTCGAAGAAGCAGCCGTAGACGTGCTCGGTGAAGAGTTCGGACGGGGGGCGGTGGACCTTGTCGGCGACTCCGCCCCAGCCGCGGTTCTCCTCCCACACGATGTCGGCGCGTTCCAGGATGTACGGGATCCAGCCGATCTGGCCCTCGGCGTACATGACCTTGAGGTTGGGGAAGCGTTCGAACTTGCCGCTCATCAGCCAGTCGACCATCGAGAAGCAGCAGTTGGCGAAGGTGATGGTGGAGCCGACCGCGGGCGGGGCGTCGGCCGACGTCGACGGCATCCGGCTGCTGGAGCCGATGTGCATCGCCACGACCGTGCCGGTCTCGTCGCAGGCGGCGAGGAACGGGTCCCAGTCGTCGGTGTGGACGGAGGGCAGGCCCAGGTGCGGGGGGATCTCGGAGAAGGCGACCGCGCGGGCGCCGCGCGCCGCGTTGCGGCGGACCTCCGCCGCCGCCAGCTCGGCGTCCCACAGGGGGATCAGGGGGAGGGGGATCAGGCGGCCCCGCGCGAGCGGGCCGCACCACTCCTCCACCATCCAGTCGTTGTAGGCGCGCACGCACAGCAGGGCGAGTTCGCGGTCGGTGGCCTCGGTGAAGGTCTGGCCGCAGAAGCGCGGGAACGTGGGGAAGCACAGGGCGGACTGGACGTGGTTGACGTCCATGTCGGCGAGGCGGGCGGGGACGTCGTAGGAGCCGACGCGCATCTGCTCGTACGTGATCACTTCGAGCTTGATCTCGTCGCGGTCGTAGCCGACGGCGGTGTCCAGGCGGGTGAGGGGGCGGTGCAGGTCCTCGTAGATCCACCAGTCGCCGATCGGGCCGTCGTCGCCGGGTTCGCCCATGACGGGCTTGAAGCGGCCGCCCAGGAAGCTCATCTCCTTCAGGGGCGCGCGGACTATCCGGGGGCCGGTTTCGGCGTACTTCCTGGGCAGGCGGTCCTGCCAGACGGTCGGGGGTTCGACGGTGTGGTCGTCGACGGAGATGATCCTCGGGAACTCGGATTCGCTGTCCGTTTTGCTGTCCGTTTTGCTGTCCATTTTGCTCTCCATTTCGCTGCCCATGAGGGGCACGGTAGCGCCGATCTGACGGACCGTCAGCTACTGGGGGGCGGTGGGGATGTATCTCGGACGGGGGTGCGCGCTCAGGTCAGTGCGGCAGTGTCTGCTGTATGCGAAAGAGTGCGGAGAGGGTGTGAGGGGTTTGTGGACTCCCGTGCGGCGAGCTGTGACCGGGGTCTCCCACGGCTGACGCATCTGCCATGAGCAAGGCAAACTGACGTGGTGGTTCAGGATGTCTAGGGGGACGGCGATGGATCGGGTACCGCCTCGGGTGCCGGAGCAGCGGCGCTCGGGCACATCGGCCCCGGCGGGACCGGCCGCGAGGGGGCCGGCCACGCTGCGCTTCGGCGTGCTCGGACCCGTACGGGCCTGGCGCGGCGACGAGCCGATCGGCACCGGCTCCCCCCAGCAACGCGCCCTGCTGGCCGCGCTGCTGCTGCGCGAGGGCCGCACCGCGACCGCGGCCGAGCTGATCGACGCCCTGTGGGGCGAGGAGCCGCCGTCGCAGGCGCTGGCCGCGCTGCGGACGTACGCCTCCCGGCTGCGGAAGGTCCTCGACCCGGACGTGCTGGTGAGCGAGTCCGGCGGGTACGCGATCCGGGCGGTCGGCGAGGGCGCGCTCGACCTGGCGGTGGCGCAGGACCTGGCGACCGAGGCGGAGAAGGCGCGGCACGGCGGGGACCTCGGCCATGCGCGGGACGTGCTCGGGCGGGCGCTCGCGCTGTGGGACGGGGAGCCGCTCGCCGGGGTCCCTGGCCCGTACGCGGACGCGCAGCGTGTGCGCCTTGAGGAGTGGCGCCTCCAACTCCTCGAATCGCGCCTGGACATGGACCTGGAACAGGGCTGCCACGCCGAGGCGGTCTCGGAGCTGACCGCGCTCACCGCCGAGCACCCGCTGCGGGAGCGGCTGCGTGAGCTGCTGATGCTGGCGCTGTACCGCTCGGGCCGCCAGGCGGAGGCGCTCGCCGTGTACGCGGACACCCGGCGGCTGCTCGCGGAGGAGCTGGGTGTGGATCCGCGGCCCGGTCTGCGGGAGTTGCAGGAAAGGATTCTGCGCGCGGATCCCGGGCTCGCGGAACCGTCGGCTCCGCCGGCCGAACCGGCCGCCGCCCCGGTCCGGCCCGCGCAACTGCCCGCCTCCGTGTCCGACTTCACGGGCCGCGCCGGGTTCGTCCATGAGCTGAGTGAGGTGCTGGGCTCGGCGGACGGCCGGGTGATGGCGGTCTCGGCGCTCGCCGGCATCGGCGGCGTCGGCAAGACGACCCTCGCGGTGCACGTGGCCCACCGGGCCCGCGCCGCCTTCCCCGACGGCCAGCTCTACGTCGACCTCCAGGGCGCGGGTCCGCGCGCGGCCGAGCCGGAGACGGTCCTGGGCGCCTTCCTGCGCGCCCTCGGCACCCCGGACACCGCGATCCCGGACTCGCTGGAGGAACGGGCGGCGCTGTACCGCTCGGTGCTGGACGGACGCCGGGTCCTGGTGCTGCTGGACAACGCCCGCGACGCCGCCCAGGTACGGCCGCTGCTGCCGGGCACGGAGGGCTGCGCGGCGCTGATCACCGCCCGGGTGCGGATGGTCGACCTGGCCGGGGCCCATCTGGTCGACCTGGACGTGATGTCGCCGGACGAGGCGCTCTCGCTGTTCACGAAGATCGTGGGCGCGGAGCGGGTCGTCTCGGAGCGGGACGCCGCGCTGGACGTGGTGGCGGCGTGCGGTTTCCTGCCGCTGGCCATCCGGATCGCCGCGTCCCGGCTCGCGGCCCGCCGCACCTGGACGGTGTCGGTCCTCGCGGCGAAGCTGGCGGACGAGCGGCGCAGGCTGGACGAGCTCCAGGCCGGTGACCTGGCGGTGAAGGCCACGTTCGAGCTGGGCTACGGCCAGTTGGAGCGGGCGCAGGCGCGCGCGTTCCGGCTCCTGGGCCTCGCGGACGGCCCGGACGTGTCCCTCGCGGCCGCGGCGGCGGTCCTGGGCCTGCCGGTGGAGGACGCCGAGGATCTGCTGGAGTCCCTGGTGGACACGTCCCTGCTGGAGTCGGCGGCGCCGGGCCGCTACCGGCTGCACGATCTGGTGCGGCTGTACGCGCGGTCGTGCGCCGAGCGCGACGAGGGCGCCGGCGAGCGGGCCGCGGCGATGTCCCGGCTGCTGGACTTCTATCTCGCCACCGCCGCCGAGGTGTACGCGATCGAACGCCCCGGCGACCGGCTGGTCGACCATCTGGCGCGCACCGAGTACGCGGGCCTGCGCTTCGCCGACGCCCCGGCCGCCCTGGACTGGCTGTACAGCGAGGCCGCCCCGCTGCTGGCCTGCGTACGCCAGGCGGCGGGCACCGACCGGCTGAGACGTGCGGTGGACCTGCTGTGGGCGGCGAAGGACCTGACCGAGTCGGGGGCGAACTCGCACCAGTACGAGACGACGGCACGGGCGATGTGCGGGGCGACGCGGGCCGCCGGTGACGTACGGGCGGAGGGGCGGGCCCGGACCACGCTGACGAACGTCCTGCTGGTCTCGGGCCGTATCCAGCAGGCCGCCGAGGAGGCGCACCGGGCGATGGAGCTGGGCTCCGCGGCCGAGGACGCGATGTGCATCAGCTGGGCGGCGAACGACCGCGGCCTGACCTGCCTCCACCAGGGCCTGCACGCGGAGGGCAAGCCCTTCTTCGAGCAGGCCATCGAGGGGTACGGCGCCATCGGCAACCGTCCGCTGGAGGCGCTCGGCCTGTCCAACCTGTCCCGGGCCCACCTGGGCATGGGCAACGTCACCGAGGCGGTGCGGATCGCGCAGCTCGCGCTCCGCGCGTACAACGAGATCGACCGGACCCTGCGGCTCGCGAACGGGCACTACACGCTGGGCATCGCGCTGACCGCGGCCGGCCGGCACGCGGAGGCGCTCAGCCAGTTCTCGGACGCCCTGTGTGTCTTCGGCGAACACCGCCAGCGGCTCTGGGAGGGCACCACACACTTCCGGATCGCGGAGGTCCACCAGGACGCGCGCCGGCCCGCCCAGGCCGCGCAGCACTCCGAACAGGCCCTGGCGCTCGGCTGCATCGGCGGTGACCGGATGCGGGGGCGGGTGCTGACGCTGCTGGGCCGGTCGCTGACCGCGCTCGGACAGGTCGACCGGGCCAAGGCCTGCTGGCGCGAGGCACTCGACCTGCACGAACAGCACGGCGGCGCCCCGGAGGCCGAGGAGGTGCGTGCCCTGCTCGCGCCCGCCTCCGCGGCGTGACCCCGCCCGGTCCGCCGGGAAGCAGACGTCAATCATTCGTTTATCGCCGCCAGGCAGGCTCGTACCTGTCGCATCGTCGTCACGGGGGGCAGACGGTCCGACGTGGAGCCCGGCCGGGTTAGCCTGCGGCTCCGAACGCCCGTCCAGCGGCCCATCGGGGGGAGCATCTGGACGGGCGTTCCTCACTCGTCATCGCAACAGAGGAAGTCACGCCATGAGCGACCAGCAGCAGGCCGGCGACGAGCCCGTCACCACACAGGACAACGGCATGCCGAAGGAGCCGGTGCCCACTCCGGGGCCCAAGCCGCTCGACAACGGGATGCCGATCGCGCCGACCGACACGAAGGACGCGATACGGACGATGGACAACGGCATGCCCGCGCCGCCGGCCCTGGACCTGGACCGCGACGGCAAGTAGCCGACCACACAGCCACACACCACGGCGGGGAACAGGCCGCGGCGGCCCGGAGGGGAGCCGCCGCGGCCGAGGCATGTCACCACACCCCGCGTGACCATCCGCCACTGGCGTAGCGCGGAGTTGGCACCACCCACGGAAGGATCACGCACCACGACCGCACAGCCGATCGAGCCCGGCGGCCCGCTGATCCCCGGCCCGAACGGACGCCCGCCGCGCTGAGGGTGACGCTCGCGCAGGTCGCACGCAGCGACAACCTCGGTCCGATCACGCAGTTCCTGGAGAACTCGGCGATCGTGATAGAAATCGCCCGCAATCCGGTCACGGCGGCTCGCCTTCGAGGCGCCGAGGTGCGGGGAGCCGAGCAACCCGGCGTGAGCGAGGTACCGCAGGTTTTGAGGGGCGCGGGGAACTGTGCGACCAGCCCCCACTGGCCCGTCACGTCAGGGCGACTTCGCACCACACCGTCTTGGTGTACGGGTCCCCGCAGGTCGTCCCCCAGTGGGTGGACAGGGCCTCGACGAGCAGGAGTCCCCGGCCGGAGTCCTGGTCGCGGGACGGCGGCGGGAGGGTACCGGGCGCGGGCGGGCGGCGATCGGGGCGGGGGTCCGTGACCTCGATACGGAGAGTGGGGTGCGGGCCGGGGTGGAGCGTCAGGCGCAGCCGGAAGCCACGGCCGCGCTCCCGGCCGTGCACCGCCGCGTTCGTGACGAGTTCGGAGACGAGGAGGGCAGCCGTGCGGTTGGCCTCGGTGTCGTACGACCGGCCCCAGTTGTGGAGTTGTCTCGCGGCGTAGTGCCGGGCGAGGCGGACGCTCCTGGGGGTGGCCGGGAGGCGGACGGTGAAGCGCTGGGCGGAGGTGGCCCGTTGGGCAATATCGACGTTCATGTCACTCAGCGTGGCCACCTGTCTCTACGCTGACCAGTAACGACGACGGTACGTGGAGTCACTGTCCGGGTGCTGTCCGGCTGTGTCCGGGCGGGGTGGCGTGACGCGCTGCGGCGTACGACCGTTGGGAACGGGCGGCACGTGGAGGTGGGCGGGTGTGAGCGTGATCGGGCAGGGGCCGCGCGGCAGCGACGAGGTGGAGTCGTACGGCGCCGAGGACGAGGAGTCGGCGGCGGTACTGCGCACGATCGGCCGGATCGTCAAGATGTGCCGCGAGCGGAAGGGGCTCACCCAGGCCGAGTTGGGGACGGCGATCGGGTACAGCGAGGAGCAGGTGTCCTCGGTGGAGCGGGGGCGGCGGGCGCCGAGCGCGAAGCTCCTGGACACGACGGACCGGGTGTTGGACGCGGGTGGGCTGATCTCGGGGTTGCGCAGGGACGCGGAGGAGGCCCGATACCCGAAGAAGGTACGGGACCTGGCGAAGCTGGAGGGCGAGGCGGTTGAGTTGTGCGCCTACGCCAACGCCGTCGTCCACGGATTGCTTCAGACACCGGAGTACGCACGGGTGTTGTTCGAGACGCGGCGACCACCGTTCGCCGAGGAGGAGGTGGAGCGCCTGGTCGCCGCACGCGTCGCCCGCCAGGACATCTTCGATCGGCAGCCGACTCCTGTCTTCAGCTTTGTCCAGGAAGAGGTGACGCTGCGCCGTCCGCTCGGGGGCAGAATGGTGATGCGCAAGCAGCTCGAACACCTGTTGGAGGTGGGCCGTCGCCGAAACGTGGAGATCCAGGTGATGCCCACGGATCGCGAGGACCACGCCGGCATAGACGGATCGCTCCAGTTGCTACGGCTTCAGAGGGGAGAAACGGTGGCGCACAACGAGGTGCAGCTCACCAGCCGCCTGATCTCCCACCCCAAGGAGATCCAGGTCTTCGAGGTCCGCTACGGCATCATCCGGGCCCAAGCTCTCACGCCCCGCGAGTCGCTGGCCTTCATCGAGAAAGTACTGGGAGAGACATGATGACCAGCCCAACGACGGACACCGGTTCCGCCCTGGAGTGGTTCAAGAGCAGCTACAGCACCGCTGACGGCCCGGAGTGCGTGGAAGTCGCCTTCGCCCCCGAAACCATCCACATACGGGACTCCAAGCACACCCAGGGCCCCCGGCTCGCGGTCAGCACCCCGCACTGGGCCGCCTTCGTCTCGTACGCCGCCGGTCACTGACGTACGGCCGCGGGCGCCCGGGTTCACCGACGCGCCCGCAACCGCCCCTTCACCACCTTGCCGGAGGCGTTCCGCGGTAGTTCCCCCACGAATTCCACAGCCCTCGGCACCTTGTAGTTCGCCATCTCGCGCCGGGCCCAGGCGATCAGGTCCTCGCCGGTGACCAGTGCCCCCCGCCGCCGTACCACGTACGCCTTCCCGACCTCGCCCAGCCGGGCGTCCGGTACGCCGACCACCGCCACGTCCGCGACGTCGGGATGCAGACCCAGCGTCTGCTCTATCTCCGCCGGGTACGCGTTGAAGCCGCCGACGATGAACATGTCCTTCAGCCGGTCGGTGATCCGCAGGTTCCCGCCCGGGTCGAGGACGCCCACGTCCCCCGTACGGAGCCACCCCTCCGCGTCCACCACCTCCGCCGTGGCCGCCGGATCCTCGTAGTAGCCGCGCATGACGTTGAAGCCGCGCACCAGGATCTCGCCGGGTTCGCCGGGCACCGCCTCGACGCGGACCTCCGTGCCGGGGATGGCCCGGCCCGACGTGGACGCGATGACCGTCGGGTCGTCGCCGCGCCGGCACATCGTGACGATGCCGCTGGCCTCGGAGAGGCCGTACGCGGTGAGGACCGTCGCCACGCCCAACTCCCCCCGCAGCCGCTCCACCAGCCGCAGCGGCACCACCGCCGCCCCCGTCACCACCAGCCGCAGCGCGGAGAGGTCGTGGGAGTCCCGGGCCGGATGGTCCAGCAGGGACTGGTGGAGGGTGGGTGGGCCCGGGAGGACCGACACCCGCTCCGCCGCGATGTTCGCCATCGCCGTGTCGATGTTGAACACCGGCTGCGGGATCATCGTCGCCCCGCGCATCAGGCAGGTGAGGATGCCCGCCTTGTAGCCGAAGGTGTGGAAGAACGGGTTCACGATCAGATAGCGGTCGCCGTGCCGCAGCCCGGCCAGCTCGGCCCAGATCGCGTACGCCCGCAGGGTCTGCGCATGGGTGATCACCGCGCCCTTGGGACGGCCCGTCGTGCCCGAGGTGAAGACGATGTCCGACGGGGCCGAGCCGTCCAACCCGCCCACCCTCGCCGCCACTTCCTCCCCCGAGACCCCGTCCCCGCTCGCCAGGAAGTCCTTCCACGTACGGAACTCCGCGGGCGCGTCGTCCGACAGCACCACCACCTGCTCAAGGTCCGGCAGCCCCGGCCCCTCCGCGACCGCCCGCCGCAGCGAGGCCACGTACGACGTGCCGAGGAACGTGCCCGTCACGAACAGCAGCCGCGCCCCGCTCCTGCGCAGCACGTCCGCCGCCTCGCCGCCCTTGAAGCGGGTGTTGAGCGGCACGAGCACCGCGCCCGCCGACACCGCGCCGAGCGCCGCGACGATCCAGTCCAGGGTGTTCGGCGCCCAGATCGCGACCCGGTCGCCCGGCACGATCCGGTTCGCGACACAGGCGGCGGCCGACCGCTCGACGCGGGCGCCCAGTTCGGCGTACGAGATCCGCGTACGGCCCTCCACCACCGCCTCGGTGTCCGCGTACCGCTCGGCCGCGGCCCGGACGAGCCCCGGAATGCTGCCCCACTCCACGTCACCGCGCACAACGGCCTCCCGGACCAGTAGCTGACTACCCGTCAGATTAGCGGTAGCCTGACGCACTGTCAGCCGCCAAGTCGTGCCTGGAGGTGTGCACATGGCCGGACTCAAGGACGCCACCGCCATCGTCGGGATCGGGCAGACCCCGTTCGCGAAACACCTCCCCGACGACGAACGGACCCTCGCCTGCCGGGCCGCGCTCGCCGCCCTCGACGACGCCGGGATCGCACCCGGCGAGGTCGACGCGCTGGCCTCGTACACGATGGAGGAGACCGACGAGGTGGAGCTGGCGAAGGCGCTCGGCCTCGGCGACCTCACCTTCTTCAGCAAGGCCGGCTACGGCGGCGGCGGTTCCTGCGCCACCGTCGCCCATCTCGCCGCCGCCATCGCGAGCGGACAGGCCACCGTGGGGATCGCCTGGCGGTCGCGGAAGCGGGGCAGCGGGCCCCGGCCGTGGACCAACACCACCGTCCAACTGCCCACTCCGGCCCAGTGGACCCGGCCCTTCGGGCTGCTGCGGCCCGTCGACGAGATAGCCATGCTCACCCGCCGCTACCTCCACGAGTACGGCGCCACCCGCGACCACCTCTTCAACGTCGCCCTCGCCTGCCGCAACCGCGCCAACCAGAACCCCGCCGCGATCATGTACGAGCGCCCGCTGACCCGCGAGATGTACATGACCGCCCGCTGGATCAGCGAACCCCTGTGCCTCTACGACAACTGCCTGGAGACCGACGGGGCGTTGGCGTGTGTCGTGGTCAGCGCCGAGCGCGCCCGCGACTGCCGCCGCGCCCCCGTCTACGTCCACTCCGCCGCCCAGGGCCTGCCCGCCCAGCACCACGGCATGGTCAACTACTGGAACGACGACCCGCTCACCGGCCCCGCCTGGACCGCCGCCCGCCATCTGTGGAAACACGCCGACCTCACCCCCGAGGACGTCGACGTCGCCCAGATCTACGACGCGTTCACCGCGCTCGTCCCGCTCTCCCTGGAGGGCTACGGCTTCTGCGGGCGCGGCGAGGGCGGCGCCTTCACCGAGGGCGGCGCCCTGGAGATCGGCGGCCGGCTGCCGCTCAACACCGGCGGCGGCGGCCTGAGCGAGGCCTACGTCCACGGCTTCAACCTCATCAACGAGGGTGTGAAGCAGTTGCGCGGCACGAGTACCGCCCAGGTGCCGGGCGCGTCCACCTGTCTGGTCACCGCCGGAGAGGGCGTCCCCACCTCCGCCCTCCTGCTGAGGAGTTGACACCACCGTGCTGCTTCCCGTCACCGACGCCGACGGCGCCCCCTTCTGGCAGTACGCGGCCCGGGGCGAACTCCGCGTCCAGGCCTGCGCCGACTGCGGCGAACTCCGCTTCCCGCCCCGCCCCTGCTGCCCCCACTGCCAGTCCTTCGAGAGCCGGTGGCGGCTCATGTCGGGCCGGGGCCGCATCTGGTCGTACGTCGTCCCGCACCCGCCGCTGCTGCCCGAGTACGCCGAACAGGCCCCGTACAACGTGATCGTGGTGGAGCTGACCGACGCCCCGCGGATCCGTCTCGTCGGCAATCTCGTCGCCGGACCCGGCGCCCGGCTGGACTCGCTCCCGCCCGACCGGGTACGGATCGGCGCCAGGGTGCAGGTGGTGTTCGGTGCCGGCGGTCTGCCGCAGTGGGTGACCGCATGAGCCTCAGGATCTCCGCCGACAAGGACACCGGCGTCGCCGTGGTCACCCTGGACCGGCCGCACCGGCTCAACGCGATCGACCTGGACACGGCCGCCGAACTCACCGCCTGCTGGCGGGATTTCCGCCACGACGACACCGTACGGGCCGTCGTCCTGACCGGCGCCGGGGAGCGGGCGTTCTGCACCGGCATCGACCGGGACGCCGAGGTGCCGCAGCCGAGTTCGCCGTACATGATGGACGACCCGCTGCTGCGGATCGGGCCGAAGGCCAACGACCTGTGGAAGCCGGTGATCGCCGCCGTCAACGGGATGGCCTGCGGCGGGGCCTTCTATCTGCTGGGCGAGGCGGAGTTCGTGGTCGCCGACGAGCACGCCACCTTCTTCGACCCGCACACCACGTACGGCATGGTCAGCGCCTACGAGTCGATGTACCTGTCGCAGCGGATGCCGGCCGGGGAGGTCGCGCGGCTCGCCCTGATGGGCACCGCCGAGCGGATCGGCGCCCGGCGCGCCCACGAGACCGGCCTGGTCTCCGAAGTCACCCCGGCGGGCGGGGCGTTGGCGGCGGCGGTGGAGTGCGCGACGACCATCGCCGGGTATCCCGCGGAGGCGGTGCAGGGGACCGTACGGGCGTTGTGGGCGGCCAAGGAGGCCGCCCTGGCCCGGTGTTTCGCGCAGGCCCCGCACCTGGTCGCGCTGGGGAACCTGCCGGCGGACCGCCAGGCGGAGCTGTTCACCGCCCGGCGGGGGGAGTTCCGGACGCGGTGAGCGCCCGGCCCGGCGTCAGACCGGATAGGCCTCGGGGCTCTTCACCTCGCACCGGTCGAGTTCGTCGACGTAGAGGTCGTTGAAGTCGAGCTTGACCGTCGCGGTGCCGCCCGCGGGCACGGTGACCGACTCGTTGCCGTAGTCGAGGTCCTCGCCCGCCGCGTCCTTGAACCGGACGATGACGACGAACTGCGCCCTGCGGCTGTTGGGGTTCCTCACCTTGACCGTCGCGTACGGCTGCTTCTCGCTCGCGCAGCTCACCAGGGTCGCGATGCCGTCCTTGAGGCTGCTCGCGGTGCTGGAGCCGCTCGAACCGCTGCTCGACGTGTTGCCGGTGGTGTTGCCGTAGCGGTAGCCGCCGGAGGTGTCCGAGGAGGAGCTGTCGTGGTCCTGCTTGGAGCTGCTGCACCCGCCGCCCCCGCCGGAACCCCCGCGGCTGCTGCTCTTGCCGCTCTTGCCGCCGCTGCTGGTGGAGAACCCGGTCAGGGTGAGCACCACCAGCACGGACAACGCTGTGAATTTGAGAACACGCCCCCGAGTCATCATGTGGATCATCGTATCGGGGGATACGTCGCGGGGTTCAGCTACCCATTGCACGGCGCATAGGACGAGATCTTGTCGTCGATCCACGAGGGCACGGTGGCCCACCACTCGCCCGGTCCGATCCGGAACTTGAGGCCGCCGTAGTTGGCGTGTTCGTAGAAGCAGATCCCATAGGCCGAGTTGTTGCCCACGGAGGAGAAACTGTCGTTCAGCGTCCCGGAGATGCTGGCGACCGCGGGCCCGGTGGTGCCGAACTGTCCGCCCGAGAAGTTGGGGTTGGCGTATCCGGTGACCAGGAGCGAGCTGGGGGCGGCGGCGGCCGGGGCGGCGCTCGCCACGAGACCCGCCGTCGAGGCCAGGGCACACGCGGCGCCGACCAGTGCCGTACGGCGTCGGGCAGTACTCACGAAGGACATCCGTGGTTCCTTTCTTTCCCACTGGAACGCGGCGAGAAGCTCACCGCCCCGCGAGGCTAGGCCGCGTGGCTTCCCGGGCGGGGGATCCGATCTCACGGATGGGCGAAGGGGCAGAGTTGGTGCACTGGTAAACAAAGAGCCGCGGGGTCCGCACCGCCGGTGCCGGCGGATGCCTACGCCGTGCGGGCCGTTCCCGTGCCCTTCTCCGCGTCCAGCGCGTAGACACAGCGGTCCTTGCTGCACGCGTACACGATGCCGTCCCTGACGACGGGTGAGCCGGTGATCTCGCCGCCGGTGGCGAGCTTCCAGCGCAGCCGGCCGTCGTCCGCCTTGAGCGTGTACAGGAGATGGTCGGTCGAGCCGAAGTGGATCCGGCCCTCGGCGACCGAGGGGGCGCCCACGATGTCGCCGCCCGCCTGGAACCGCCACTTGGGTGTGCCGGTGACCGCGTCCAGCGTGTACAGCCCGGTCCCGCTGCCGACGTGGACGTGTCCGGCGGCCACCAGGACCGGTTCGATCGAGGCGCGGGACTCGGTGGCGATCCGCCAGCGGTCACGGCCGTCGGTGGCGTCGAGCGCGTACACCGTGCCCAGGTAGTCGGCGAGATAGACACCGCCGCCGGCGACGGCGGGGCCCGGCGCGAAGGTGGGCGGGGCGAGGAAGACGGCCGGGGCCTCGAAGTGCCACTTCACATGGCCGCTCGCGATGTCGACGGCGAGCACCCGCGTCCCGGCGGAGATGTACACGTAGCCGTCGGCGGCCGGGGTCAGCCGGACCGGCACACCGCCGCAGGAGGCCGCGTCACCGATCGGGTACGACCAGCGCTCCTCGCCGGTACGGGCGTCCAGGGCCCGCAGCCGGGCGTCCTGCCAGACGTAGGCCGTGCCGTCGTACAGGGCGGGGCCGGCCTCCGGGGACTCGAAGTCGCTCTGCGCGCCGGACAGCTCCCACAGCTTCTGGCCGCCGGACGCCTCCCAGGCCTGCACCCCGCCGCCGCGGGTGCCGGTGAGCACGGTGCCGCGCTCGGCCTTCAGCGAGTACACCCAGGCCTCGGTCTGGAGCCGCCACAGATCGGTGCCCTGCCGGGCGTCGAGCGCGAACAGGGTCGGGCCGTCGGAGGCGTGCACGCGGCCGTCGGCGACCGCCATCGACCAGGCCACGTCGCGGGTCTTGAAACGGCGGCGCCCGGTCGCCACGTCGAGGGCGTGCACCTCGAAGGAGGTGACGTAGACGAGGTCGTCGGCGACGGCCGGCGTCCCCCACACGTCGTTGGACATCCGGAACCGCCACGGACGCCAGCCGCCCGCACCGGCCTCGGGCGGCGCGACCGCCGCCGCGGACGTCGGATTCGCGGCCACCACGGGATCGGCGCCGTTGACTCCGGGCCGGGGTCTGGCCCAGGCGGCGACCAGGCCCGCCTCGGGCGGGGGCGCCTTCACGGCGGCGGCCCGGGCGTTGGCGACGCGCGGACCGGGGCCGATCGGCACGGCGGCGCCGGCCAGCCGGACGGGCCCGCCGTCGGGGGCGGCGACCGGGGCGGGCGCGGTGACGGGAAGAGGCGGCGCGTGGGAGGGCGGGGGCGGCACCGGGGGGCGCCCGCCGCCGCTGCGGCCCGGGTGCGCGGGCGGCTTGGGGGCCGGGCGGCCACCGCGGCGGGACTCGATCAGGGAGACCGCCTTCTCGGGCAGCCAGGCCGACGCCGTACCGCTGTCGTCGGAGCCGGAGCCGAAGAGGTGCGGCGCGAGCTGCGACTGGAGGTCGGCGGGGCTCGGGCGGGCCGGGGCCTCCATCTGCATGCAGGACTCGATGAGCGGGCGCAGCTCCTCGGGCAGACCCTCCAGGTCGGGGCCCTCGCGCAGCAGCATAAAAACGGTCTCGACCGGGTTGGCGCCGTGGAAGGGCGGGTGGCCGGTGGCCGCGAAGACCAGGGTGGAGCCCAGGGAGAAGACATCGCTGGCGCCGGTGACGGACCGCGAGTCCTTGGCCTGCTCGGGGGACATGTAGGCGGGGGTGCCGACGGCGACGTTCGTCATGGTCAGGCGGGTGTTGGAGACGCCGGAGGCGATACCGAAGTCGATCACCCGGGGGCCGTCCTCGACCACGAGGACGTTGGACGGTTTCAGGTCCCGGTGGACCAGCCCGGCGCCGTGGATGGACTGGAGCGCCTCGGCGATCCCGGCCGCCAGCCAGCGCACGGCCTGGGCCGGCAGCGGCCCGCACTCGTTCACTATCTCTTCGAGGGAGGGCGCGGGGACGTACGCGGTCGCCAGCCACGGCACGGCGGCACGCGGGTCGGCGTCGACCACCGCGGCCGTGTAGAAGCCGGACACCGCGCGGGCCGCCTCGACCTCGCGCGTGAAGCGGACCCGGAACAGCTGGTCCTCGGCGAGTTCCGTGCGCACCGTCTTGATCGCCACGCGCCGCCCGGAAGCCGAGCGCGCGAGATAGACCAGCCCCATGCCGCCCGCACCCAGCCGTCCCAGCACCTCGAACGGCCCGATGCGCCGCGGATCGTGCTGCGTCAGCTGATCCACCACTTGCCTGCCACCTCCCCGTACGAGCCGCGTCACCCACATATGTACGCGACCCCGTGCAGCGTCTCACCACCGCACCGCCGCGGCGGCACGCACCCCGATTCTTCCTGTCCGGCGCCCAGGTTGCGAACCCGGTGACATATCGGGGTGTCTTCCGCCTTATCGGTACAGCGGGAGAGCCTTACGGGAGGGAAAGGAGCAGGTCAACGTTGCAGGAGGGCGAACGGAGCCCCCTGATCGTCCGTACCGACGGCGACCGTTCCGTACGAAGTGACGAACGGGTCGGCCTGGACGCGGCCACCGAGCCGGGAGACCGTCGCGAGGGCGTCGGCGCAGTCCTCGACCCGGAAGTGCACCAGGAAGTGCGGAGGCATCCGTTCCGGGAAGAGGTCGGTGATCGGCGCCCTGCCGAAGTCGGGCTCGGCGTCCTGCCCGAAGAGGGCGTCCGTGAACAGTCCGCCGTAGAAGGCGTTGGCGGCCTCGGTGTCCCGCGCGTACAGCTGCGCCCAGACGAAGCTGCCCGGCACGTGCCGCTTGCCGAAGCCCTGGTGCGTGCCCGCCTCCCACAGCCCGAAGACGGCGCCCTCGGGGTCGGCGGCGAGGGCCGCGGTGCCCAGCGCCCCGGCGGGCATCGGCGCCGAGACGAGCTGCCCGCCGGCCCCGCGGATCCGCCGGCCGAGCGCCTCGGCGTCCGGCGTCGCGAAGTACACCGTCCAGGCCGTCGGCAGCCGGCCGTCCGCCTTGTGCGTGAGCGCGGCGACGGGCTCGCCGTCCAGATACGCCCACTCCCCCGACCCGTCCGCCCGCTCCTCGAAGGACCACTCGAAGAGCTCACCGTAGAACCGCCTGCCCGCCGCCACGTCGGGGAGCTGTGCGTCCACCCAGCACGGAACGCCCTCGACGTACCCGGATGCCCTGTTTTCGGCCATACCGTCAAACTAACGGCGTCTCACGCACCCCGCAGACCTGGGAACCCCGTCACCGGGGCCCCCGCACCCCATTTGCAGTCGGCCGAATCGCGCTCCGATCACCCCTCGGTAAGCTGACGGCATGACAGGACAAGTGCGTACCGTCGACGGCCGCGTGGCGGGTCGGCGTGGGCAGGCGACCCGGCAGAAGCTGCTCGACTGCCTCAGCGAGATGCTCAGCTCCTCCCCTTACCGGGACGTCAAAGTCATCGATGTCGCCCGGAAGGCGGGCACTTCGCCCGCGACGTTCTACCAGTACTTCCCGGACGTCGAGGGCGCCGTCCTGGAGATCGCCGAGCAAATGGCCACCGAGGGCGCCGGGTTGACCCAGCTCCTCGAAGGGCGGTCGTGGACCGGCAAGTCGGGCTGGCAGACGGCACAGGAACTCGTCGACGGATTCCTGGAGTTCTGGCGCAGGAACGACGCGATTCTGCGGGTCGTCGACCTGGGCGCGGCGGAGGGTGACAAGCGGTTCTACAAGCTCCGCATGAAGATCCTCAACTCCGTGAACAACTCCCTCGCGGACGCGGTCACCGAACTCCAGTCCAAGGGCAAGGTCGACAAGGACGTCAACCCGGCCGCCATCGCCGGCTCCATCGTCGCCATGCTCGCAGCGGTCGCCTCCCACCAGAAGGGCTTCCAGTCCTGGGGAGTAAAACAGTCCGAACTAAAGCCAAACCTGGCCCTGTTGGTCCACTTGGGAGTAACAGGCAAAAAGCCAACAAAGTAGCCGGAATCAATACTCCCAGGCCACCCCTATGCCGCCAGGGGCGCGGGGAACTGCGCAATCTTCTCAGGGGCGCGGGGAACTGCGCATCTTTCAGGGGCGCGGGGAACTGCGCGAGCAACCCACCACAACCCGCACCCGACCCCACCCCCGGCAGGGCTCACGCAGGCAACGCCCGCCCCTTGACGACGTGCTTCATAACCAACGTAGAGGTCAACTTCTGCACCCCCGGCAACGTAGCCAACCGCTCGTCGTACAACCGCTGAAACGCCCCCAGATCCACGGTAACCACCCGCAGAAGATAATCCGGCTCACCAAACAGCCGCTGAGCGTCCAGCACCTGCTCCACCTCCCCCACCGCCCGCTCGAACTCCGCCACGGTCTCCCGGTCCTCCTGCCGCATGGACACAAAAACCAGCGCCTCGAAGGTCAGCCCGACCGCCGCCGGATCCACCACCGCCCGGTATCCGCTGATCGCCCCCGACCGTTCCAGCTCCCGCAGCCGCCGGTGACACGGCGACACACTCAGCCGCACCCGCGCGGCCAGCTCGGTCACGGTCAGCCGCCCGTCCTGCTGCACCTCGGCAAGAATCTTCCGGTCCATGTCATCCATGGAGAAGATTCTCCCCCGGATCCCCCGATCATGGGCAAACTTCGGCAACACCTTCGGCCCGTTCGCGCCTAATGTCCCCACCATGGACTCGGGAACGCTGATTTCTTTCCTCGCCGTGGACCTGCTGCTGGTCTGCGTGCCGGGCGCCGACTGGGCGTACGCGATCTCGGCGGGGCTGCGCGACCGCTCCCCCGTCGCCGCGGTGGCGGGCCTGGTCAGCGGTTACGCCGTGCACACCCTGCTGGCGGCGGCCGGCCTCGCGGTACTGGTCGCCGGCTCACCGGCCCTGCTCACCGCGCTGACCGTGGCGGGGGCGGCGTATCTGGTGTGGCTGGGGTGGGGCGTACTGCGCCGGCCGGCCACCCCGGAGACGTCGGACGAGCCCGCGCGGACCTCGCGCGGCCGGGTCTTCCTGCGCGGCGCCACGATCAGCGGCCTGAACCCGAAGGGCCTGCTGCTCTACCTCTCCGTACTGCCGCAGTTCCTCGTCACCGAGGGCCCGCACCTGCCCGTGCCCCTCCAGACGACGGTCCTCGGCCTGCTCCACATGGTGTGCTGCGCGGCGGTCTATCTCACGGTCGGCCTGGCCGCCCGCACGGTCCTGGGCGCCCGCCCGGCGGCGGCACGGGCGGTGACCCGGACGTCGGGCGCCGCGATGCTCGGCATTGGGGCGTTCCTGCTGATCCAACGCCTGGCGACGTTCTGAGCCGTGCCCGAAAGTCCCGCCGGCCCCGCGCCGCCCGCCCCGGATCAGCCCGGCGTCACGGACCGCCGTACCAGCCGGAAGACCCGCAGCTCCCGCTCCACCCGGGCCTGATAGGTGGCGTACGGCGGCCAGAACGCCAGCAGCGCCTGCCAGGCCGCCGCCCGCTCCTCCCCCGTCAGGAGCCGGGCGGTGACCGGGATGTCCTCGCCCCGCCAGTTGACGACGGCGTCGGGGTGGGCGCGGAGGTTGGCCGTCCAGGAGGGATGGGCGGTACGGCCGTAGTTGGAGCCGACGAGAAGCCACGACGGCCCGCCCGCCTCGGAACCACTCCCCTCCGGCATACAGGCGAGCGGTGTGCGGCGTTCGAGGCCGCTGCGCGCGCCCTTCGCGGTGAGGATGAGGCTGGGCAGCATCAGCCCGCTGAGGATCAGCCTGCCGCGGGTGAGCCGGTGCACACCGCGGTCGAGCGCGGGCACGACGTAGGGCGCGGCCTTCGCGAACCCCCTGGTCGACGAGACCTTCTGCACCATCCGCACACCGATGCGCGTCACACCGCCACCCGCCCCTCGAAGAGTCCGGCCAGTTCCGCCGCGCGGGCCCGGAGCCGGTGGACCGGCCCGAACAGCAGCTCGTCCCCGGCGGCCCGCTTGAAGTAAAGATGGGCATCGTGCTCCCAGGTGAAACCGATGCCGCCGTGCAGCTGGATCGCCTCGGCCCCGGCGGTGCGCAGCGCCTCCAGCCCCTGCGCGAGCGCGAGCCCGCCGACCCCCTCGCCGTGGGCGGTCGCCCAGGCCGCGTAGTACGCCGCCGAACGCGCGGCCTGCACCTGCACATACACGTCGGCCAGCCGGTGCTGCACGGCCTGGAACGACCCGATGGGCCGCCCGAACTGCTCGCGCCGCCCCACGTGTTCGACCGTCACCTCCAGCACCCGGTCGGCGGCCCCCACGGCCTCGCAGGCGAGGAACGCGGCGGCCCGGTCGCCCAGTTCGGCGAGAACGGGGAGGACGGTGGGGATGGCGGGCGCGGTGGGGCCGGTGGGGACGCCCGCGACGGACTCGCCGGGGTCGCCGGGGCCTGCGGGGCCGGCCGGGTCGCCGAGCAACTGTGCGTGCACGTCCCGGAGTTGGACCCGCGCCCGCGGCCGGGTGGCGTCGAGTGCCGTCTGCCGGGTCCGTACGAGACCCTCCGCGTCGCCGGTCACGAGGAAGAGCAGGGTGCGGGAGCGGGGGAAGCCGCCGGTGTGCGCGGGGACGACGAGCAGCCCGGCGCTGTGCCCGTCGAGCACCTGATCGGCCTCGCCGTAGAGCCGCCAGCCGCCTTCGGCCAGCGGGCGGGCCTGGATCCCGCCCGCACGTCCGCCGCCCGCCCACGGGCCGTCGTTGGCGCCGGTGAGCGCGAGGGCGGTGGGGAGGGCGGACCCGGAGACCACGAGGGCGGCGGTGAGCCGTCCGGCGGCGATCGGGGGCAGCCAGGTCTCCCGCTGCTCCTCGGTGCCGAGTGCGAGCAGCAGCGGGGCGGCGAGTACGGAGGTGGCGAGCAGCGGGGAGGGGATCGGCAGCCGGCCGGTCTCCTCGCCGACCAGGGCGAGTTCGGTCGCCGAGCAGCCGACACCGCCGTAGGCCTCGGGGAGGGCGAGTCCGGGCAGGCCGAGCTGTTCGGCGAGGGCCGTCCACAGGGCGGGGTCGTGGCCGGGCGGGGTGTCGACGGCGGCGCGTACGTCCTGGCCGCGGCAGCGCCGGCGCAGCAGTTCGCGGACGCTGCGGCGGATCTCGTCCTGCTCGGCGGTGAAGGCGGCGTCCATGGCGATCCCCTTCGAGCAACGTATCTGACGGGCCGTCATATTAGATCGGGCGGATCCGATTTCCCAGAGCCCGGACACCTGCCACCAACACCCACATCTGATATACCGTCAGATTCATGTCGCCAGGGAACCGTAAGGTCGCGGTGGTCGGTGTCGCCCTCTCCGACTGCGGCCGCGTGGACGAGGCAACGCCCTACACCCTGCACGCCCAGGCCGCCCGCCGGGCACTGGCGGACGCGGGGCTCGACCGGGAGGTCGTCGACGGCTTCGCCTCCGCGGGGACCGGCGTACTGGCACCCGTCGAGGTCGCCGAGTATCTGGGCCTGCGTCCGAACTGGGTCGACTCCACGACCGTCGGCGGCTCGACGTGGGAGGTCATGGCGGCGCACGCGGCGGACGCGATCGCCGCCGGGCACGCCAGGGCCGTACTCCTCGTCTACGGCTCGACGGCCCGCGCGGACGTGAAGGCGGGCCGCCGCACCGGAAACCTCTCCTTCGGCGCCCGCGGACCGCTCCAGTTCGAAGTCCCCTACGGCCACACGCTGATCGCCAAGTACGCGATGGCGGCCCGCCGCCACATGATCGAACACGGCACGACCGTCGAACAGTTGGCGCAGGTGGCGGTGCAGGCGCGGGCGAACGCGGCGCTGAACCCGGACGCGATGTTCCGCGACCCGATCACGGTCGACGACGTCCTGTCGGGCCCGATGATCGCGGACCCCTTCACCAAGCTGCACTGCTGCATCCGCTCCGACGGGGGCGCGGCGGTCCTGCTGGCGTCGGAGGAGGTGGTACGGGACTGCCGTACGGCCCCCGTGTGGGTACTCGGCACCGGTGAGCACGTCTCGCACGCCACCATGTCCGAGTGGCCCGACTTCACGGTGTCCCCGGCGGCGGTGAGCGGCCGCCTGGCCTTCGAACGGGCCGGGGTGCGCCCGGCGGAGCTGGACTTCGCGGAGATCTACGACGCCTTCACCTACATGACCCTGGTGACGCTGGAGGACCTCGGCTTCTGCGCGAAGGGCGAGGGCGGGGCGTTTGTGGAGAAGGGCCGCCTGCTCGTCGAGGGCGGGGAGCTGCCGGTCAACACGGACGGCGGCGGCCTCTCGGCCCAACACCCCGGAATGCGCGGCCTGTTCCTCCTGGTGGAGGCGGTACGGCAGTTGCGCGGGGAGGCGGGGGCACGGCAGGTGCGGCGGAGGACGGACGGGCGGCCGCCTCGGCTGGGGGTGGCGTCGGGGACCGGGGGGTGGTTCTGCTCGTCGGGGACGGTGGTGCTGGGGGCGGGGTGAGGGGGCGGGGTGAGGGAGCGGGGTGAGGGAGCGGGAGCGGGACCCGGCGGTGGAACACGTGGGCCGTGGGAGTGGTTGCCCCACGGAGGAGACGGTGGACGACGTCCGTACCGTTGACGGATTTCGTACCGTTTCGAGGCTGCCCCTGTCCTTGCCGCCCAACCGCCGGAGGCGATCCGCACATGGCACTGACCCGAGAAGAGCGCGAAGAGTTCCTGACCGAGCCACATGTGGCCGCGCTGGCGGTGGACGCGGGCGCGGGACGGGCTCCGCTGGCGGTGCCCATCTGGTACCAGTACGCGCCCGGCGGTGACGTGTGGATCCTGACGGGACTGGACTCCCGTAAGAACAGGCTGATCAGCGAGGCCGGACGGTTCACGCTGATGGTCGACCGGCTGGAGCCGACGGTCCGGTACGTGTCCGTGGAGGGGCCGGTCGTCGACACCAGGGCCGCCAGGATCGAGGACCTGCGCGAGGTCGCGGCCCGCTATCTGCCGGCGGACAAGGCGGAGGCGTATGTGGAGTTCTCCTGGAAGAACCACGGGGAGATGGTCGTGATCACGATGCGCCCGGAGCGGTGGGTGGGGACGGACCTGGGGTCGTAGCGCGTACGTCCGTACGGCCGCCAGGGACCGTACGGCCGCCCAAGACCGTACGGCCACCCAAGACCGTACGACCACCCAAGACCGTACGACCGCCCAGGACCGGAACCGGGATACTCGAACCATGGAACCGGACCTTCACAAGCTGCTGATGTCCCTGCGGGTGTGGGCCCCGGAGGTCACCACGCTGCCGGTCTTCGACCCGGAGTCCGCGCCCGCCGATCCGCTTCCCCTCTTCACGACGTGGTTCGCCGAGGCGGTGGAGGCGGGCCAGCCGGAACCGCACACGATGTCCCTCGCCACGTCGGACGAGACGGGCCGGGCGGACGTACGGACGGTGATACTGCACGGCGCGGACGCCCGCGGCTGGTCCTTCGCGACCCATGTGACCAGCCGCAAGGGCCGCCACCTCACGGACTGCCCGTACGCCGCCCTCGGCTTCTACTGGCCGCTCCTGGGCCGCCAGATCCGCGTCCGCGGCCCGGTGACGGCGGGGACGCCGGAGGAGAGCCGGGCGGACCTGCACGCCCGCTCGACGGGCGCGCTGGCGGCGGCGCTGACGGGCCGGCAGAGCGAGACGCTGGCCTCGCTGGAGGAACTGAACCGCGCGTCGGAGACGTCCTGGACCCGGGCGTCCGCAGATCCGGCCACCCCGGCCCCGACCTGGACCCTCTATCGCCTCCACCCGGACGAGGTGGAGTTCTTCCAGGGCGACGAGGCACGACGGCACGTACGACTGACGTACGGGCGAGAGGGCGAGCGCTGGAACCGACGGCTGCTGTGGCCGTGACGCGGTGGGTGCTCAGTGACGGGGAGATCAGTGAGGCGGTCAGCGGCTTGGTGACGTACTCGGTCCACCGAGAACCCCGCCCACCCCGAACACCGGTACCCCCTCCCGGAAGTGGACCTCCAGGGGCATGCCGGCGTGGAGGGTGGTCGGGGTGGGGGTCACGAGTTCTGTCATCATGCGGGGGCCCTCCGTCAGGTCGACGACCGCCGCGACGTACGGGGTGCGGGTGCCGAACGGCGGGAGGTCGTTTCGGTGGACCACGGACCAGGTGTAGAGGGTGGCCCGGCCGGTCGCGCGTATCCAGGTGACCTCGTCGCTCCAGCAGTACGGGCAGAACTCGCGCGGGTAGTGGTGACTCCGGTCGCACGCGCCGCAGTGGCGGATCAGCAGCCGGCCCTCGGCCGCGGCGTCCCAGTACACGCGGGTGAACGCGTCCGGCTCCGGGACGTCGTACCGGACCCCCGTCACCGGAACCACCGTCACTGGAACCACCCCAGCGCCCCGTCCAGCGACCACGTCTGCCACGACATCCCGAACAGCGCCACCACCGAGATCAGCGCCATCATCGAGTTCTGCCCCTGCTCGGCCCAGTCGTGGATCATCAGCGTGAAGTAGAGGACGTTGAGCAACAGGCCTCCGACCAGCGCCACCGGCGTCAGAAAGCCCAGGATCAGACCGGCGCCCAACGCCAGCTCGGCGTAGAGGACGACGTACGCCACGGCCTTCGGCCGCGGCCCGACCACCGTCGCGAAACCGGAACGTACCGCCGTCCAGCGATGCTTCGCCGCCATGTCCGCGGCCCACGCGATCCCCGCCCCCTCGGACCACGTCTTCTTGTCCTTGTGCCGCCAGCTCTCCAGCCACCACAGCCCGAGCCCGATCCGCAGTACGGCCATCCACTCCGCCCCGCCGAGCCAGATCGTGTCCATACGCTCTCCTGCCCCCGAGGCCATATCTGACGGTACGTCAGTTCAGCGGATCCGGGCCGGTGACGCAAGGCGTCCACCACGAACCTCGTGGCAATTGCGGACAACAGACCGGAACCACCCCGCACAATCCATGCCATCCGTGACCAACCCGCAATCAATTCCCGCCTTGACCGAGACCCATCAACCAGATGGGTGATTACGCTCCCGAACATGGCCGACTCCACAGCGTCCGCACCCCCCACGCAGCACCCCACGCAGCACCCCGCGCCGCAGCCCGCCGACCGCCCCGTCTACGTCATCGGCGGCGGCCCGGGCGGCCTCTCCGTGGCCCACGCGCTGCGGGCCCGGGGCATACGCGCCGTCGTCCTGGAGCGGTCCGACCACGTCGGCGCCTCCTGGCGCGGCCACTACGACCGGCTGCACCTGCACACCACCCGGCGGCTCTCCAGCCTGCCCGGGCTGCCCATACCGCGCCGGTTCGGACGCTGGGTCTCCCGCGACAACGTGGTCCGCTATCTGGAGAAGTACGCCGAGCACCACGAACTGGAGATCGTCACCGGCGTCGAGGTCTCCCGCGTCGAGCCCGCCCCCGACGGCACGGGCTGGCTGCTCCACGCCACCGGTGGCCGCGAACTCACCGGCGCCGCCGTCGTCGTCGCCACCGGCCTCAACCACACCCCCACCGTCCCGGACTGGCCCGGCCGCGCCACCTACACCGGCGACCTCCTGCACGCCGCCGAGTACCGCAACCCCACCCCCTTCACCGGCCGCGACATCCTCGTCGTCGGCGTCGGCAACACCGGCGCCGAGATCGCCGTCGACCTCATCGACGGCGGCGCGTCCCGCGTACGGCTGTCCGTGCGCACCGCCCCGCACATCGTCCGCCGCTCGACGGCCGGCTGGGCCGCCCAGTACACCGGCGTACTCGTCCGCCGGCTGCCCGCCGCCCTCGTCGACCGGCTCGCCCGCCCCGTGGCCAGGCTCACCGTCCCGGACCTCGCCGCCCACGGCCTGCCCCGCCCCGACACCGGGCTCCTCAGCCGGGTCCGGGCCGGCGCGATCCCGGTCCAGGACGTCGGCCTGATCGACGCCGTCCGCAAGGGCAGGGTCGAGATCGTCGCCGCCCTGGAGAGCTTCGAGGACGGCAAGGTGCTGCTCGCCGACGGCACCCGGATCTCCCCGGACGCCGTCGTCGCCGCCACCGGTTACTCCCGCGCCCTCGACGGCCTGATCGGCCATCTCGACGTCCTCGACGAGCGCGGCGGCCCCCGCACCCGCGGCGCCCGCACCCCGAAGAACGCCCCCGGTCTCTACTTCACCGGCTTCACCAACCCCATCAGCGGCAACCTCCGCGAGATCGCGATCGACGCCCGGAAAATCGCCAAGTCCATTGCCCGCAAGGGTGAGTTGAAGGCATCGAGGGTCGTGGGCTGAGTCCCCTACGGGGGCCTCCCGCACCCCGTCCAACGCTCCCACCGGGAACCGAACACCCCGTATCCCGCCAACTTTGCGTGCACAGCGGTTCCTGACGTTGCGTCAGTTCAGTAATCTGACACTGCGTCAGTTATTCGTGCTGTAACAAGAGGAGCGGGCGGACGATGCTTGGATCAACCCACGGCACCCTCACCACCGACTCCCGCCGGGCCCGGGTCATCGCCTGCGGTGAGCAGCGTCCCGGGCCCGCCGTCCACGGCCGTACGGCCGACGAGGGCGACCTCGACGTCAGTGGCCGCCCGCTCTACGCGGACGTCCCCGATCTGGACCGCTTCTTCCGTCCCGAGTCCGTCGCGGTCGTCGGCGCCTCGGACACCGAGGGGCGCCCCAACACCGGTATCACCCGGCAGCTGACCGGCTGGGCCGAGCGGGTCGGCGCCCGGCTGTACCCCGTGCACCCCACCCGCGACTCCGTCTTCGGCATCGACTGCTTCCCTTCGGTCGCCGACCTGCCCGAGCAGATCGATCTCGCCGTACTGCTGGTCGCCGACCCCCTTCCCGTCGTGGAGGAACTCGCCGCGGCCAAGGTCAGGTTCGCCGTCGCCTTCGCCTCCGGGTTCGCCGAGACCGGCGAGGAGGGCGCCGCCGCGCAGGACCGGCTGGCCACCGCCGTACGCCGGGCCGGCGTCCGGCTGCTCGGGCCGAACACCAACCTCAACGCCTTCGAGCGGTTCCGCGACGACCTCGACGGCCCGGCGATCGCCCTGATCACCCAGTCCGGCCACCAGGGACGGCCCGTCTTCGCCCTCCAGGAACTCGGCGTACGCCTCTCCCACTGGGCGCCGACCGGCAACGAGGCCGACCTGGAGACCGCCGACTTCCTCTCCTACTTCGCCGAACAGCCCGAGGTCGGTGCCATCGCCGCCTACGTCGAGGGCCTGAAGGACGGCCGCTCCTTCCTGCTCGCCGCCGACCGGGCCGCCCGGCGCAAGGTGCCGGTCGTCGCCGTCAAGGTCGGCCGCACCGAGACCGGCGCCCGCACCGCCGCCTCACACACCGGCAAGCTGACCGGCGCGGACACGGTGGTGGACGCGGCCATGCGCCAGTACGGCGTGATCCGGGTCGACGGGCTCGACGAACTCCAGGACACCGCCACCCTGCTCGCCCGCGCCCGGCCGCCGCTCGCCGACGGAGTCGTCGTGTATTCGATCTCGGGCGGCACGGGCGCGCACGTCGCCGACCTCGCGACCACGGCCGGTCTGCGGCTGCCGGTGCTGTCCGAGGCCCGGCAGGCCGAGCTGCACCAGTGGATACCCGCGTATCTGAGCGTCGCCAACCCGATCGACAACGGCGGCCATCCGGTGGGCGACTGGCGCGGCCGGAAGATCATCGACGCGATCCTCGCCGACCCGGCGGTCGGTGTGCTCGTCTGTCCGGTCACCGGGCCCTTCCCACCCCTGAGCGACCGGCTCGTGCGCGATCTGGTGGACGCGGCCGAGGAGACCGACAAGCTGGTGTGTGTCGTGTGGGGCTCGCCCGCCGGGACCGAGCCCGCCTACCGCGACGTACTGCTCGGCTCCTCGCGCGTGGCCACCTTCCGCACCGTCGGCAACTGCCTGACCGCCGTCCGCGCCTACCTCCAGCACCACCGCTTCGTCGACACCTACCGCTCCCCCTTCGACGAGGCCCCCCGCAGCCTGTCGCCGTCCTTCCGCAAGGCGCGCGAACTGATGCGCCCGGGCCAGCAGTTGAGCGAGCACGCGGCGAAGCAGCTGCTGCGGTCCTACGGCATCCGTGTGCCGCGCGAGCAGTTGGTGACCAGCGCGGCGGCGGCCGTACGCGCCGCGGGTCAGGTGGGCTACCCCGTGGTGATGAAGGCGTCCGGCGCCCGGATCGCGCACAAGACCGAGCTGGGGCTGGTGAAGATCGGCCTCACCTCGGCGGCGCAGGTCCGCGACGCCTACCGGGAGCTGACCGACATCGCCCGCTACGAGGGCGTCGAGCTGGACGGCGTCCTGGTCTGCCAGATGGTCGAGCAGGGCGTCGAGATGGTCGTCGGGGTCACGCAGGACGACCTGTTCGGACCGACCGTGACCGTGGGGCTCGGCGGGGTCCTGGTGGAGGTGCTGCGGGACACCGCCGTACGCGTGCCGCCGTTCGGCGAGGACCAGGCGCGGGACATGCTCTCCGAACTGCGCGGGCGGGCCCTGCTCGACGGGGTGCGGGGGCGGCCGCCGGCCGATCTGGACGCCCTCGTGGAGGTGGTCCTGCGGGTCCAGCGGATGGCGCTCGAACTCGGTGACGAACTCGCCGAGCTCGACATCAACCCGCTGATGGTCCTGCCCCAGGGGCAGGGGGCGGTGGCGCTGGACGCGCTCGCGGTGTGCCGCCCATCCGCCGGTCAGCCGTCCCACCGGCCCGACCAGTCGTCGTAACAAGCGCAGAACTCCCATGACCGCCTCCCCCGAAAAGTCCTTCGACACCGCAGATCCGACACAAACGTCCACGGAGTCCCAAGTGCCGGAAAACTCCGCTGCATCATTCGTACAGCAGGCCACTGACAATCACGTCTCGCTCATCACGCTCAACCGGCCCGACGCCCTCAACGCCCTCACCCCTGACCTGCGTGAACGCCTCATCCAACTTTTCTCGGACGCCTCCGCGGACCCCGACGTACGGGCCGTCGTCCTCACCGGAACGGGACGCGGCTTCTGCGCCGGCGCGGACCTCCGCGGGGGCGCCGCCGCGCCACGCGTCCCCGGCGACGTCGCCCGCACCCTCCGGCTCGGCGCCCAGCGCCTCGTCGCCACCGTGCTCGACTGCGAGAAGCCGGTCGTCGCGGCGGTGAACGGTACGGCGGCCGGGCTCGGCGCCCATCTCGCGCTCGCCTGCGACCTCGTACTGGCCGCCGAATCGGCCCGCTTCATCGAGGTGTTCGTACGCCGTGGCCTCGTCCCCGACGCGGGCGGCGCCTATCTGCTGCCGCGGCTTGTCGGACCGCAGCGGGCGAAGGAGCTGATGTTCTTCGGGGACGCGCTCGGCGCCGCGGACGCCGAACGGCTCGGCCTGGTCAACCGGGTCGTGCCGGACGCCGACCTCGCCAAGACGGCCCGCGAGTGGGCGGACCGGATCGCCACGGGTCCCACCCGTGCCCTCGCCCTCACCAAGCAGCTGGTCAACGCCTCGCTCGACAGCGACCGTTCCACGGCCTTCGCCGCCGAGGCCGCCGCCCAGGAGATCAACATGACGACCCGGGACGCACAGGAGGGCCTCGCGAGCTTCACGGAACGCCGCGCGCCCGTCTTCGAGGGGCGGTGACGAACGGGGGCCGTGTCGGGAGGAACGGGGGCGTGCGCGGGGGAATGGGGGGCGTGCCCGGGGAATCGGGGCCGCGCCCGGGGAACGAGGGCGTGCCCTGGGTGGCTTGCCAAGGTCGTCCCCGCTGACCCATCGTGACCCGGTGACCATGACCGACCCGAGTCCCCCGCAGCGGCGCATCGTCTCCGGCGCCCGCAACGCGGAGCGGATTCTGGCCCTCGGTGGCCTGCTGGCCGTCGCCGTGGTGCTCGCGCGCCTGCTGGCGGGCGGCCAGACGCTCCAGGTGGCCGCCGTCTCCGTGCCGGTCGGACGGATGTGGATCGTGCTCGCCGCGCTGACGGCCGCGCACGCCTTCACCGCACGGTTCCTCGCGATGCAGATCTACGAGTACCTGGACCGGCTGCCGTCTCCCGACCGCGCGGGCTGGGTGTTCGACGAGATCACCACCGGAGCCAACGCCTTTGTGCACGGACTGGTCTCCCGCGCGGTGCCACGGCGCCGGCCCGTGCTCGGCAACCCGATGTCACCCCACGACCCCTCGGCCTGGGTGGCCCGGGGCGCGGGCGTGCTGCTCCTCCTGGCCGTCCTGCCCTGGTGGTGGGGCGAGTCCCGGCTGCACTGGAGCGGGAACGGCCTGCTGGTGGCGCTCGCGATCGTGCTGACCCTGGTCAACTGGCGGTCGGGAAGCCGGTGGTTGATCGCCCTGTCCCGGCTCGACGCCGTACGCGGCGGAGCGCGGACCCGGACGCGGGCCGCCTACACGGCCGGAGAGCTCGCCCGCCTCATGCCCCCGGTGCAACTGACCGACGACCGGTACGTCCTGGAGGAGGTCGTCGGCGTCTACCGGCGGTTGGTCGACCACCCTCTCCCGATCCGCGACACGCCGGACACGCCGACGGACGCCGACCGGGGTTTTCCCGGCCCCTCGGACACGCCGGTGGACTCGCTCACGGAGCTCCACCGGGCCGGCATCAGCTTCAAGTACGTCGTGGTGCGGGAATCCTTCCCGGAGGCCGATCTGCCCGAGCTCCCGTGGTTCGTGACCGAGGAGGAGCTCCTGCGGCACCAGAGCGCCGGCCTGCCCGAACCGATCCGTTTGCGCCGGCCCTACAAGGCCCCCTGGTGGGAGATCTCCAACTGACCCCGCGCCCGCGCGGATCGCACCCGGGTCACACGCGGCTCCCCGCCGCCTCCGCCCTTTCCGCTCCCTCCGCCCCCTCCGCGCGGAACGTCCTCCGATAGGCCGTCGGCGTCACCCCCAGCGCCGTCTGCAAGTGCTGCCGCATCGACTGGGCGGTGCCGAAACCGGCGTCCCTGGCGACCTGGTCGACGGACAGGGCGGTGGACTCCAGGAGATGGCGGGCCCGTTCGACACGCTGCTGGGTGAGCCACTGGCCGGGACTGACGCCGACCTCCTCGCGGAAGCGGCGCGTGAAGGTCCGTACGGACATCGCCTCCTGCCCCGCCATGTCCCGCAGCTGGATCGGCTCGTGGAGCCGCCCCAGTGCCCACGCGCGTGCCGTGGTGGTGGACGCCTGCTGCGGGTCGGGCACCGGGCGTTCGATGTACTGCGCCTGCCCGCCGTCCCGGTGCGGCGGTACGACGGTCCTGCGGGCCACGTCGTTGGCGACGGCGGTGCCGTGGTCGCGGCGCACGATGTGCAGGCACAGGTCGATGCCGGCCGCGACGCCGGCCGAGGTGAGGACGTCGCCGTCGTCGATGAACAGCACGTCCGCGTCGACCTCGATGTCCGGGAACAGCGCCTGGAGGCGGGCGGCGTCCGACCAGTGCGTGGTGGCCGGGCGGCCACGGAGCCGGCCCGCGGCGGCGAGGACGTAGACGCCGGTGCAGATGGAGGCGAGGCGGGTGCCGGGGCGGATCAGGGCGAGGGCCGCCGCGAGCTCCTCGGTCAGCTCGCCCCGCTCGTAGACCGGGCCCAGTTCGTAGGACGCCGGGACGATCACGGTGTCGGCGGTGGCCAGCGCCTCCGGGCCGTGGCTGACGTGGATGTCGAAGTCGGCGTCCGTGACGACCGGGCCGGGCGGCCGGATCGAGCAGGTCACGACGTCGTAGAGCAGCCGTCCGTGGGCGTCGCGGGGGCGGCCGAAGATGCGGTGCGGGATGCCCAGCTCGAAGGGGAGCAGCCCGTCGAGGGCCAGGACGACCACGCGGTGCGGCCTGAAGGCCGGCGGCTCCGGGTTCGTACTCATGGCCCGATCCTAACGAATACTGTCCCTCGGGCCACTCGATGGACATCATCCCGGCCAGCAAGCTGGATGACGTGACCCAGACAACCGAGGCCGCGTCCGCCGACGCGGGAGACCCCGCCGACGGCCCCACCGACTCCGGCCCCGAGGAGAGCCCGCGCGCCGCCACCGGGGCGAAGAGTGCCGACACCGGGGCGCAGACTGCCGACACCGGGGCCATGAGTGCCGCCACCGGGACAAAGCGTCCCGCCAGGCGCTTCCCCGTACGCCGTATCCACCGCGCGTGGTTCGTCGCCGCCGTCACCTTCGTGACGATCATCGGCGCGGCCGCCTTCCGTTCCCTGCCGGGCCTGCTCATCGACCCGCTGCACGCGGAGTACGGCTGGTCGCGCGGCACGATCGGCGCCGCGGTCTCCATCAACCTGGCCCTCTACGGCCTCACCGCGCCGTTCGCCGCCGCGCTGATGGACCGGTTCGGCATCCGGCGTGTCGTGGCGGTCGCGCTGGTGGTGATCTCGCTGGGTTCCGGGCTGACGGTGTGGATGACGGCGGCCTGGCAACTGCTGCTGTGCTGGGGTCTGCTGGTCGGCCTGGGCAGCGGTTCGATGGCGCTGGCGTTCGCGGCGACGGTCACCAACCGCTGGTTCACCGAGCGCCGCGGCCTGTCACGGGCATCCTGACGGCCGCGTCGGCCTCGGGCCAGCTGATCTTCCTCCCCGTGCTGTCCTGGCTCGTCGAGCGCCACGACTGGCGCCCGGCGGCCGTCACGGTGTCCCTGGCCGCGCTGGCGGTCGTCCCGTTCGTCTGGCTGCTGCTGCGCGACCACCCGGCCGACGTGGGCATGAAGCCGTACGGTGCCAAGGAGTTCGTGCCCAAGCCGCCGCCCGTGCCCGGAGCCGCCCGGCGCACGCTCAAGGTGCTGTCCTCCGCCTCGCGGACCGGCACCTTCTGGCTGCTGGCGGGCTCCTTCGCGATCTGCGGCGCGTCCACCAACGGCCTGGTCCAGACGCACTTCGTGCCCGCCGCGCACGACCACGGCATGCCCATCACGGCGGCCGCGTCGCTGCTCGCGGTGATCGGCGTGTTCGACGTGGTCGGCACGGTCGCCTCCGGCTGGTTCACCGACCGCTACGAGGCGCGCCGCCTGCTCGCCGTGTACTACGCGCTGCGCGGCATCTCGCTGCTCTTCCTGCCGATGCTGCTCGCGCCGAGCGTGCACCCGCCGATGGTCTTCTTCATCGTCTTCTACGGTCTCGACTGGGTCGCCACCGTCCCGCCGACCCTGGCCCTGTGCCGCGAGCACTACGGCGAGGACAGCGCCATCGTCTTCGGCTGGGTCCTCGCGTCCCACCAGATCGGCGCGGCGCTGATCGCCTTCCTGGGCGGCGTGGCCCGCGACGTCTTCGGCACGTACGACATGATCTGGTACGCGTCCGGCGCGCTGTGCGCGGCGGCGGCCCTGATGGTGCTGGTCATCCGGCGCAAGGGTGTCGTGGAGGCGCCGCAGCTCGGGACGGCGGCGTAGGCGACCGCCGGGGGCCCGTCACACCAACCGGAACCGGGCCCGCTGGAACAGCACGCGTCACACGAACCGTGCCCGCTGGAGCAGCACGCGTCACACGAACCGTGCCCGGTGGAACAGCAGGGGCCGTGTGTCCGGCGCACCCGCCCCCAGCGCCTCCACCCGTCCCACCACGATGAGGTGGTCGCCGCCGGTGTGCACCGCGTGGATCGTGCAGTCGATCCACGCGAGGGCCCCGGTCAGGCGCGGGGAGCCGGAGACCGGCGCCGGATCGTGGTCCACGCCGGCGAACTTGTCGCCGCCGCGCACCGCGAAGCCGCGGCACAACTCGCCCTGGCCCGCGCTCAGTACGTTCACGCAGAACACGCCCGCGCGGGCGATGCGCGGCCAGGTCGTCGACGTACGGCCCACCATGAAGACGACGAGGGGCGGGTCGAGGGAGAGCGAGCTGAAGGACTGGCAGGCGAAGCCGGCCGGGCCGCTCTCACCGTCGGTGGCTGGTGCGGTGACAACGGTCACGCCCGTCGCGAAGTTCCCCAGTACCCGCCGGAACTCCGCCTGGTCGACCGGTGCCCGCTCGTCCTCACCGACACACCGAAGGTCGGGGCGGGGCAAGGCCTCCACGGGGCGGCGCGGCGACCCGAGATAGCGGACGGCGGCTGCGGCCATTCCTACGTGTCCCATCACGCCATCCATTGAAACTGACGGACCGTCAGATGGGAAGCCCCGTGCCTGTGTGGAGCGCCCCGCCCGCACGGGACACCCCTCATGCGTGGAGCGCCCCTCCTGCGTGGAGCGCCCCGCCCGCACGGGACACCCCTCCTGTGTGGAGCGCCCCTTCCCTCAGAACGTCACCACGCCCCGCGCCACCCGCCCCGCCTCCGCGTCCGCGACCGCCTTCGCGAAGTCCTCCACGGCGTACGTCTGCGTCACCAGCTCGTCGAGCAGCAGCGTCCCCGCGCGGTACATGTCCGCGTACAGCGCGATGTCCCGCTGGGGTCGCGAGGACCCGTAACGGCAGCCCAGGATGGACTTGTCCAGGTACATCGAGGAGACCAGGAAGCTCGCCTCGGCCGTGGCGGGCGGCACGCCGAGCAGTACGGCCTGTCCGTGTCGGTCCAGGAGGTCGACGGCCTGCCGGATCAGTTCCGTACGGCCGACGCACTCGAAGGCGTGGTCCACACCCGTCGGCAGCAGCTCACGGACGGCCTGTGTCGACGTGAGGAAGTCCGTCGCCCCGAACCGCCGCGCGAGCGCCTCCTTGGCCGGGTTGGCGTCCACGGCCACGATCCGCAGGGCGCCCGCGATCCGGGCCCCCTGGATGACGTTGAGACCGATGCCGCCGGTGCCGATGACCAGCACGGTGTCCCCGCGGTCGACACGCGCGCGGTTGAGCGCCGCCCCGACGCCGGTGAGGACTCCGCAGCCGATCAGCGCGGCGGACGTCAGCGGGATGTCCTCCGGGATACGGACGGCCTGCACGGCCTTGACCACCGTCCGTTCCGCGAAGGCCGAGTTGGACGCGAACTGGTACAGCGGTTCGCCGCCGCGCGTGAACAGCTTCCGGGGGCGCCCGATGGCCTGCCGGCACATCGTGGGCCGCCCCCGATCGCACTGCGCACAGGTGCCGCAGTTGGCGAGCGTGGACAGGGCCACGTGGTCGCCCGGCGCGACATGCCGCACACCGGCGCCGACCGCCTCCACCACCCCGGCGCCCTCGTGCCCGAGGACCACGGGGACCGGGAACGGGATGGTCCCGTCCACCACCGACAGGTCGCTGTGGCACAGCCCCGCCGCCGAGATCGCCACCCGCACCTCGCCGGGCCCCGGATCCCGTACCTCCAGGTCGTCCACGACCTGGACCTGCTTCCCGTCGAACACCACACCACGCATGACGGCGTCCCCTCAGCCCTTGGGTTCTCTCGGCAGACCGAGCACACGCCCGGCGATGATGTTGCGCTGTATCTGGTCGGATCCGCCGTAGACGGTGTCCGCGCGGGAGAACAGGAACAGGTGCTGCGCCGGGTCGAGTTCGTACGGCGCCGCCGGCGACCAGTCCGCCGGGCCGACGCCCGCCGCCGCGCCCCGCACCTGCATCGCCAGTTCGCCGAGCCGCTGGTGCCAGCCGCCCCAGAGCAGCTTGGCCACGCTGGGCGCGCCCGCGTCGCCCGCCCCGCCGAGGGTGCGCAGGGCGTGCCAGCGCATGGTGCGCAGCTCGGCCCACTGCCGCACCAGACGGTCCCGTACGACGGGATCCCCGACGGCGCCCGTCGTCACGGCGGTCAGCGCCACGCGCCCCAACTCCTCGGCGAACCCGATCTGCTGGGCCAGTGTCGAGACACCGCGCTCGAAGCCGAGCAGGCTCATCGCGACACGCCAGCCCGCGCCCGCCCCGCCGACGAGATGCTCCACGCGCGCGTGGGCCCCGTCGAAGAAGACCTCGTTGAAGTCGCCGGTTCCGGTCAGTTGGCGAATCGGACGGACCTCGATCCGGCCCGGCTGGTCCATCGGCACCAGCAGGAAGCTCAGGCCGTGGTGGCGCCGGGAGCCGGGCTCGGTGCGGGCGAGCACAAAGCACCAGTCGGCCTCGTGCGCGAGGGACGTCCAGATCTTCTGCCCGGTCACGCGGTAGCCGTCGGCGGTGAGTTCGGCTTTCGTACGGACTCCGGCAAGGTCGGATCCGGCGCCGGGTTCGCTGTAGCCCTGGCACCACAGTTCGTCGCCGGCGGCGATCGGCGGCAGGAAGCGGGCCTTCTGCTCGTCGGTGCCGTGGGCGAGGAGCGTCGGGGCGAGCAGCTTCTCGCCGATGTGCCCGGAGCGCGGCGGGGCGGCCGAGCGGGCGTACTCCTCGGCCCACGCGACCTGCTGGGTGAGTGTCGCGCGCCGGTTGCCGTAGCCGTCCTCGGGCCAGCCGAGACCGATCCAGCCCGCCTTGCCGAGGGCCCGCTCCCAGCTGCGGCGGTCCTGACCCGCCTCCGCGTGGGCGGCGAGCCACTCCCGTGCCTCCGCGCGGAACTCCTCGTCCTGCGGCACCAACCCGAACTCCACGGTGGCCTCCCGGGCCTGTCGTCCGAACCGTCCCGGCGTCACGGCCCCCACGCCGGGATGGACTTAGCACTGACACCCGGCGTCACGGGCCCAGCCCCGGAAGGGACTTGGCACCTGGCGCCCGGCCGCTCAAGGCCCCCGCCCCGGCAGAAGCCGCGCACCCGACCCACAGCCTCACGAACCCCACCCCGGCAAGGACCGCGCACCCGACGTCAAGAACCCCACCCCGGCAGGGCCGCACACCCCCGACCTCACAGCCCCGCCCTCCCATCGCCGGCCGCCCGCGCGGACCGCCCGCACGGACCGTCACGCGTTGGGCCGTGCCCCGTCGCGCGCGGCCTTCGCCATCTCCTCCAGCCGTGCCAGCATCGGCATCGGATCCGTGCCGACCGTCCCCGGCAGGAAGTCCGCGATCCGCTCCGGCGTCCAGGGCCCCTCGCCATAGGCGGCGCGCAGCTCACGCGGTTGTGCCCATACGGCGATCTTGGGCCCGGCGACCGTGTACACCTGCCCGGTGACGCGGGCCTCCCTGGCGCGGTCGGACAGCAGATAGACCACGAATGCGGCCACGTCCTCCGGTTCGCCGATCTCGGTGAGCTCCATGGGCACGTTCGCCGACATGCGCGTACGGGCCACCGGCGCCACCGCGTTGGCGGTCACCCCGTACTTGTGCAGCCCGAGGGCGGCGCTGCGCACCAGCGAGATGACGCCGCCCTTGGCCGCGCTGTAGTTGGCCTGCGAGACGGACCCCTGGTGGTTGCCGCTGGTGAAGCCGACGAGGGTCCCGGAACGCTGTTCGCGCATCACGGCGGCCGCCGCGCGGAACACGGTGAACGTGCCCTTGAGGTGGGTCGCGACGACCGGGTCCCACTCCTCCTCGGACATGTTGAACAGCATCCGCTCGCGCAGGATGCCGGCCACGCACACGACCCCGTCGAGGCGCCCGTACGACGACAGGGCCGTCTCCACGACCCGGCGGCCGCCCGCCATGGTGGAGATGTCGTCGGCGACCGCGACGGCCTCGCCGCCGGCCGCCTCGATCTCCTTCACCACGGCGTCGGCGACCTCGCTCGTGGGCGCTGTGCCGTCGGCCGCCACGCCGTGGTCGTTGACGACGACCCGCGCTCCCTCGGCCGCCGCGCCGAGTGCGACCGCGCGGCCGATGCCCCGCCCGGCGCCCGTGACGGCGACGACCTTGCCTGCCAAGAAGCTCCCCACGCCGGCCCCTTCCCGCGTTATCTGACGGACCGTTAGATTTTATGTCCCGCCAGACGTGCGGAGACAAGCCCCGGGGAGGGACCGATGTCACTGCCGGACGCGTTCCACGAGATCGCCAAGCGCGTGAGCAACCGGGGCCGTTGGGGAGCCGACGACGAGATCGGCACCCTCAACCTGGTCACCGACGAGGTGGTCCGGGAGGCCGCGGCCTGCGTCCGCACCGGCCGGCGTGTGCCGCTCGCGCTGCCGCTGCGCCAGGGCGGGGTGCAGACCGGGATGATCCCCGGGCGGGTGGATCCGCTGCACGTGATGGTGCAGATCAACCAGGAGATCTTCGGCCCCGGCACGGTGGCGTGCAGCGACGACGCCGTGACCATGAGCCTCCAGGCGGGCACCCACTGGGACGCGCTCACCCACGCCTCGCACTCAGGGCGTATCTACAACGGCCGCCCGGCGGGCACCATCACGGCCCACGGCGGCGCCGAGTTCTCCGGCATCGACAAGGCGCGGCACATCGTCTCGCGCGGGGTGCTGCTGGACGTGGCACGCGCGCGGGGCGTCGACCGGCTCGACGGCGGACACGCCGTCACACCCGAGGACCTGGAGGCCGCCGAGGACTTCGGCCGTACGCGCGTGCGCGCGGGCGACATCGTGCTCGTCCGGACCGGGCACGTGCGGGTGCTGCTCGCCGGGGACAAGCACGCGTACGCCTATCCGTCGCCCGGTCTTTCGATCCGGACACCGGAGTGGTTCCATGCGCGCGATGTCGCAGCCGTCGCCAACGACACGCTGACCTTCGAGATCTTCCCGCCCGAGATCGACGACCTGTGGCTGCCGGTCCATGCGCTGCACCTGGTGGAGATGGGGATGCTCCAGGGGCAGAACTGGAATCTCGAAGAGTTGTCCACAGCCTGTGGACAAGCCGGACGGTACGCCTTCCTGCTCTCGGCGATGCCGGAGCCGTTCACCGGCGGCACGGGAACCCCGGTGGCACCCGTGGCCGTTCTCTGAACACCTTCCGAAGAGCCGGACGGTGCCGTGTCTCCCCCACCGCGACCGCGCCCGAACGGGAAGGACCCGACCCTCCCGAGCACGGCATGACACGCCACCGCCCGACTTCCGGCGCTCCCGCCCCGGTTCCTCAAGGCCCTGAGGGAACCGGCGCCGAATCACGACCCACACTCGCCGAGGACCCCCGTCACTGGAGCCCTCGCCGTCCCCTCACGGCGAATCGCTGACCACAAGCGTGATCAAACGGACACGTCGCGTCAACACCCGATCGGGGATTTATCACTTACGCCCGAATCGCAGCGGCCGCGCACGGGAGCACACCAGGGCGCACAGATCACGCCATGGACAAGGCCCGACCCGCGCGGGCCCCGCCCATGCGCCGGGCGGTGAGCCGCCGGCGGCTACACGGCCTCGTACGCCAGCCCCTCGAAGCCCTCGGAGCCCTCGTAGTTCTCGAACTCCTCGTAGCCGGCGCCGCCTCCGCAGGCCAGCGCGGTACCGCCGGGCCCGCAGCGGTCGAGTTCGCACCAGATGCGCTTGCCGTCACCCTCGCGGTTCCAGCCCCAGCGGTCGGCGAGACCGTCGACGAGGGCGAGTCCGCGGCCGCCCGTCGCGTCGCCGTCCACCCAGCGCGGCACGGGCGCCCGGTCGCTGCTGTCGGCCACCTCCAGGCGCACGGTGGCCTCTTCGGTCGCGGCGCCCGGCAGGGAGAGCCGCAGCACTGCCGGATGGCCGGTGTGCACCACGGCGTTGGTGACCAGTTCGGAGACGAGCAGGATCAGTGTCTCGGCGAGCGGTTCGTCGGCCTCTATGCCCGAACCGGCGAGCCGCGACCGGGCCCACCTCCGGGCGCGCCCCACCTCCGCGGGGTCGGGCCGGACCTCCAGCTGCACTTGAAGCACCTGCACCGCTCACACCATCCGAACCGGCGGACACCAAGGCTCACGCCTCACGAGGGCCACGATCGTAGCCATTTTCCGCATGCGCAGAACAATGGCCTGAGCAAGGTTCACGGAACGTGAATCCCTTACGAGACAGCTTGATTGACGTTCTGTCACCACAACAAGCGCTTCGGGCATATTCCAGCGCGAAGGAGTACCTGTGCGGCATACTGTGCGACGCTCGTTCCCAGGAGTCGAACGAGCGGAACCGCGGCACTCTTCTCCCGCGCGAGCAGCGGCACACACGGCCTGGTCCGGGGATGCCCCAGGAGTCACACCGGCATGGCTCGTGCTCGGAACCACTCGCATCTCACACAAGGTACCGGAGCCCATCGCCCGTTCCGGGACGTGACGAGTCTCACTCAGGACACAACCCGATATCAACGCTGCGTGACACACAAGTGCCACGATCCGCGACATCAATTCCTTGTGCACACGTGTCACCGCAGGCAGGGGCCGGTCAGACGGGCTCGGCCGCGAGGTCCGCGGCGAGCAGTTCGGCACTCTCCGTGACACCTCCGGTACGTCGGGTGCGCACCCAGGCCCGCTTGAGATGCAGGTGCACCTCGGACTCCCAGGTGAACCCCATGCCGCCGTGCACCTGGAGACAGTCGCGGGCGCCGCGTACGGCCGCGTCGTCGGCGAGCAGCCGGGCGGCGGCGATGTCCACCGGGTCGGCGGTCACGGCGGCCGCGTAGACCGCCGCGCGGGCCACCTCGACCCTCACCAGCATGTCCGCGCACAGGTGCTGCACCGCCTGGAACGCACCGACGGGCCGGCCGAACTGTTCGCGCAGCCGGGCGTGTTGCACGGCCAGGTCGCAGGTACGGCCCGCGCTGCCCAACTGCTCGGCCGCGGTGAGCAGCACGGCGACGGGGCCGGCGGCAGGGGCGGTGACGGCGGCCGTGGCCGGCTCGGGCAACCGGTGCAGGGGTGTCAGCGGATCGACGGACCGTACGGGCACCGCGCCCGCCGTCTCCCCGCGGACCACGTCCGCGTCCGCCAGCCACTCCACGAGCGGCCCGTCGGGCGCCGCGACGACCGTCTCCCCCGTCGCCGCGCCCGGCACCTCGCCGGCCGCGAGATGGGTGGCGATCAACGGCCCCGGCAGCAGCGCCCGTCCGGCCTCCTCGAACGCCAACACGGCCTCAGCCAGCCCGAGTCCGACCCCGCCGGACGACTCGGGCAGGCGCAGGGCGAAGAACCCCGCCTCGCCCAACTGCCGCCACAGCGCCCGGTCGAGCCGTCCGGAGCCGACGGCCGCGCGCAGCGCCTCGCGGTCGAAACGCCGCTCCAGGAGCCCTCGTACGCCGTCCCGCAACGCGCGCTGGTCCTCCGTCAGTTGGAATCTCATATGCACCTCACCGCTCTTCGCCGGTCCGTGCAACGCGTCACCGCTCACCGCCCCTTGGGCAGGCCGAGGATCCGTTCGGCCACGATGTTCTTCTGGATCTGGGAGGTGCCGGCGGCGATCGTGTACGACAAGGACGAGAGCCGGTCGAGCATCCAGGGGCGGTCCAGGTCCAGACAGTCCGGGCCGAGGACGTCGGCGGCGGTGTCGTAGAGGTCCTGGCGCGCGTGCGAGTACCTCAGTTTGAAAACCGAACCGCCGACTCCCGGCACTCCTCCCGAGGCCTCCGCCTCGCTGACGTTCCACTGTGTGAGGCGCCACAGGGCGCGGAACTCGGCGTTGAGCGTGCCCAGCCGTCTACGGAGCGCCGGATCGTCCCAGCGGCCGTTCTTGCGGGCCTCGCGGGCCAGTTCGCCGAGTACCCGCCGGCACGCGACGACCTCCCCGACGAACGCGGTGCCGCGCTCGAAGGACAGCGTGACCATGGTGACCCGCCAGCCGTCGTGCTCGGCGCCGACCCGGTTGGCGACCGGCACCCGCACCTCGTCGAGGAACATCTCGGTGAACTCGGCGGACCCGGCGAGGGTGCGCAGCGGCCGGACGGTGATGCCGGGCGTGTCCATGGGCAGGGCGAGCCAGCTGATCCCGCGGTGCTTGGGCGCGTCCGGGTCGGTGCGCACCAACAGCTCGCACCAGTCGGCGACTTCGGCGTGCGAGGTCCAGATCTTGGACCCGCTCACCACATAGGTGTCGCCGTCCCGCCTCGCGCGCGTGCGCAGGGCCGCGAGGTCGGAGCCGGCGTCCGGTTCGCTGAACCCCTGGCACCACACCTCCTCGCCGCGCAGGATCGGCGCGAGCCAGCGGGCCCGCTGGGCGTCGGTGCCCTCGGCGGCGATGGTCGGACCCGCGTGCAGCAGGCCGACGAAGTTGGCGCCCACATAGGGCGCGCCCGCCCGCTCGGTCTCCTCGAGGAAGATCAGGCGGGTGGTCGGCGAGGCGTCCCAGTGCACGTCCGCGTACCCGGCGTCGTACAACTGCCGCTGCCAGCCGAGGTCGTGGGCGCGGCGGCCCGGCCAGTCGTCGGGCGACGGCTTGGGCGGCAGGGCGGGCAGCACGCGCACGAGCCACTCCCGCAGCCGGGCCCGGAACTCCTCCTCCTCGGGCGTGTACGACAGGTCCACTAGCGGTCCAGGTCGAGGTCGAGCATGCGGATGGCGTTGCCGCGCATCAGCTTGTGGACGGTCTCGTCGTCGAGTCCCTTGACGTGGTCGAGGGCGACCTCCTTGGTGTGCGGGAAGGTCGAGTCGACGTGCGGGTAGTCGGTCTCGAAGGTGGCGTTGTCCCGGCCGACGACGTCGATGGACGCCACGCCGTGCTTGTCGCGGAAGAAGCAGCAGAAGATCTGCCGGTAGTAGTACGTCGACGGCGGCTCGGGGACGAGGTCGCGGACCCCGCCCCACGCGCGGTGCTCCTCCCAGACGTCGTCGGCGCGTTCCAGGGCGTACGGGACCCAGCCCATCTGGCCCTCGGAGTAGGCGAGTTTGAGCGTGGGGAACTTCACCAGGACGCCGCTGAAGAGGAAGTCCATCATCGAGGCCATCGCGTTGTTGAAGGACAGCGAGGCCTGTACGGCGGGCGGGGCGTCCGGGGAGGCGGCCGGCATCTGGGACGAGGACCCGATGTGCATGTTGACCACCGTGCCGGTCTCCTGGCAGACGGCGAAGAACGGGTCCCAGTACCCGGAGTGGATCGACGGCAGTCCCAGGTGGGTGGGGATCTCGGAGAAGGTCACCGCGCGGACGCCCCTGGCGGCGTTGCGCCGGATCTCGGCGACCGCGAGGTCGATGTCCCAGAGCGGGATCAGGCAGAGCGGGATCAGACGGCCGCCGCTGTCGCCGCACCACTCCTCGACCATCCAGTCGTTGTAGGCGCGCACACAGGCGAGGGCGACCTCCTTGTCGTGCGCCTCGGCGAAGGTCTGGCCGCAGAAGCGGGGGAAGGTCGGGAAGCAGAGCGAGGCCTCGACGTGGTTGAGGTCCATGTCCTTGAGCCGCTCGGCGGGGTCCCAGCAGCCGGGCCGCATCTGCTCGCGTGTGATGCCCTCCAGGGTCATCTCGTCGCGGTCGAAGCCGACGGCGGCGATGTTGCGCTTGTACGGGAACTTCAGGTCCTCGTAGATCCACCAGTCGGTGATCTGACCGGCCGGGTCCATCGTGATCTGGTATTTGCCGCCGACGTAGGCGAGTTCGCCGATGCCGGCGGTGAGGGGACGCGGGCCGCGCTCGTGGTACTTGCGCGGCAGCCAGGTCTCGAAGAGATGCGCGGGCTCGATCACGTGGTCGTCGACGCTGACAATGCGGGGCAGTTCGCTCGCCATGGGTCCCCTCCGCCGGGCGGTTATCTGATGGACCGTCAGATACGGCTCCGCAAGCAGGCTAGTCCCGCACCCCTGGACCGACAAGGCGCAGAGCCCTACGCTCACGGCACGATCTGACACACCGTCAGTTCCACAGGGGGTTCCCGTGAACGACACCGCACGCGCGCTGGGCGACTGCCGGACGCTCTGGGACCTGGTCGACCGCCGCGCCGGCCTGACGCCCGACCGGCCCGTCCTGCTCCAGGAGGACCGCACCCTCACCTTCCGCGAACTGCGCGACCGCGCCGAGCGGGTGGCCGCCGGGCTGTACGGCATGGGCGTGCGCCCCGGGACGGTCGTCGCCTGGCAGCTGCCCACGCGCGTGGAGACCGCCCTGCTGTCCTTCGCGCTGGCCCGCCTGGGCGCCGTACAGTCGCCCGTCATCCCGTTCTACCGGGACCGCGAGGCCGGCTTCGCGCTGCGGGAGTCGAAGGCCGAGTTCTTCGCCGTGCCGGGCGAGTGGCGGGGCTTCGACCACACGGAGATGGCACGGCGGCTCGGCGCCAAGGGCGTCTTCGAGGCGTACGACGACCTGCCCGACGGCGACCCCGCCGTACTGCCCCCGCCCCCCGCCGACGGCACGGACGTCCGCTGGATCTACTGGACCTCGGGGACCACCTCGGACCCCAAGGGCGTACTGCACACCGACCGTTCACTGATCGCGGGCGGCTCGTGCCTCGGACACGCGCTGCGCCCGGCCCCCGAGGACGTCGGCTCGATCGCCTTCCCGTACGCCCACATCGGCGGCCCCGACTACCTGGTGATGGTCCTGCTGTACGGCTTCCCGGCCGTGCTCTTCGAGAAGTTCGCGCTGCCGGACGCGCTGGCGGAGTACCGCCGGCACGGTGTCACGATCGCCGGCGGCTCCACGGCGTTCTACTCCATGTTCCTCGCCGAGCAGCGCAAACAGCCCGGCGAGAAGGTGATCCCGACGCTGCGGCTGCTCGCGGGCGGCGGCGCGCCCAAGCCGCCGGAGCTGTACCACGAGGTGGTCCGGGAGATGCGGGTCCAGCTCACGCACGGCTACGGGATGACCGAGGTGCCGATGATCACCATGGGCGCGCCGGACGACACGCCCGAGAACCTGGCGACGAACGAGGGACGGCCGCCGGACGCGATGGAGGTCCGGATCGTGGACGGCGAGGTGCGGCTGCGCGGCGAGGCGGTGTGCCGGGGCTATCTGGACCCGGAGCAGTCGGCGGCGGCCTTCGACGAGGACGGGTTCCTGCGCACCGGGGACCTGGGGCGGCTGACGGACAGCGGACATCTGGTGCTGACCGGGCGGCTCAAGGACGTGATCATCCGTAAGGGCGAGAACATCTCCGCCCAGGAGATCGAGGATCTGCTGCACCGGCATCCGGCGGTCGGCGACGTGGCCGTGATCGGCCTGCCGGACGCGGAGGCCGGGGAGCGGGTGTGCGCGGTCGTCGAACAGCCGCCGGGGGCAGGTGTGTTGACGCTGGCGGCGGTGACGTCGTATCTCCGCGCGGAAGGGCTGTCGGTCCACAAGCTGCCGGAGCGGCTGGAGGTGGTCGACGCCCTTCCGCGCAACGAGACGCTGCGCAAGGTACTCAAGTACCGGCTGCGCGAACGGTTCGCGGGGGCTACTCCGGGACCGTGAAGTAGCGGGCGAACGCCGAGATGATCTCCGCCTCGCCGATCCGGCCGTCGCTGTCGGTGTCGAGCGTGCCCGCGGCCGCCCGCGCGGCGTCCTCCGGGACGCCCAGGCTGCGCAGCACGCGCGCGGTGTCCTCGACCGTGGCGGAGCCGTCGCCGTCCGCGTCGGCGACCGCGAGGGCCGCGTGCAGGAACGGGCGGGCGATCTCGGCGAACCGGTCGGGGTTGTCGCGCAGCCGCTTCACGGCTCCGTTGACGAACTCCTCGCGGGTGATCCGCTGGTCGCCGTCCCGGTCCGCTATGCCGGCCATGCCCTGCCAGAACGCCTCGGCGCCGCCGTACAGGGCCTGTCCCTTGTCGGAGCGCGCCGCCGTGCCGAACTCCGCGAGCACTGCCTTGGCCGCGCCGCTGAAGTCCAGGCGGTCGATGTAGCCGTTGCCGTCCTGGTCGAAGAGGGCGAATCGGGCCGCGATCCTGCGCTCGTACTCGCTGCTGACCATGTCTCCTCGGGCCGCCTTACGTCGGGTGGGTGCCGTCTGAGCTGGAGCGTACGACGTCGCACGCGCTCGCGGAGCGGGAAAACGACGGTTGTGCCAAGACAGGGGGAAATTTGGAACAACGGCGTGGCACGCCCGAGACCTGCCCCCCGCGCGGTGGTGTCCCGCTCAGGCCGACAGGGGTCCCGCCTCGCTGGAGTCGTCCTCCGCGAGGGCCGAGTCGAGATCGGGGTGCACGTCGAACAGCCGGCGCACGCCGAGCGCGTTGATCACCCGGTTGACGTGGGTTCCCGGCCTGGTCCCCGACGCGGCCCCCTGCGCGGGCAGGATCAGCCGGAGCCGGCCCTGGCAGGAGCGCAGCAGTCTGCGGGTGGCGATCAGCACGCCGACCCCGCTGGAATCGCAGAACACCACGTCGGAGAGGTCGACGACCACACAGTGGCGGCCCTCGGCCACCGCGTCGTGCACCCGCTGCCGCAGCACGGGTGACGTCACCAGGTCCAGTTCGCCGGACACCTGGAGCACGGCCCATTCACCGTGCTCTCCGCCGGTCACTTTGAACGTCACCACCATGCCCTTCGCTCGCCGGAACGCCCGGGTAATTCCCCCGGAACCAGGCGGAAACGGAAGCATTGCCTTCGCTTCCTTTCAGCGCGGCTGCCCAGCGGCCGTTCCCACAAACACCGCCCCGAAAACGGGAAACGGTCGAAAGAGGCTTGTTTCAGTCGCCTTCGATCCTGTTCGATCGCATTCGATATGTGTCTGATCATTCGGACGGTGGGTAGGCGCGAGACAGGCCGGGAGGTGTAACAAAGATCCGCTGACGCCCCCGGCCCGTCGGGGGCGCGCATTGCCACAAAGGGGCGTGCGTTGTCAGACGTGCCGACTACATTCGAAAGCAGGACGGACGCACGCTGGTCACGGGACGGAAACGAGCACGGGGAGGGGGCCGCATGGCACAGAGGGACACACCGCCCCGCTGGGACCGGAAGATGCAGCAGCGCCTGGCCCGCGGCGAGGCAGCCGCCCTCGGCGAGCTCTACGACCGCTTCGCCTCCCTCGTGCACGGCCTCGCCCACCGCGTCCTGGGCGACGAGCGGGCCGCCGACGGCGTCACCCGCGAGGTCTTCGCCCACGTCTGGGAGCACCCCGACGCCTACGACCCCAAGCAGGGCCCCCTGCGCTCCTGGGTGGCCACCCTGACCCACCGCCTGGCCGTGCAGCGGCTGCGCGCCACCGAGACCGCCGCGCTCGCGCAGGGCGGCGGCACCGCGGAGGACCTGGAGCGCACGGTCCGGCGCGCGTCCGTCGCCGCGCGCGCCGACTACATCGTGCAGTCCATGCCCGCGCCCCTGCGCGCCGCCCTGGAGCTGGCCTACTTCCAGCGGCGCGACTACCGCCAGACCGCGACCGACCTCGGCGTCACCGAGGACGAGGCCCGGCGCCGCCTCCGCCTCGGCCTCCAGCTCCTCGCCACCGCCCACGACGCCGGCACCCCCGGCGCACCACCCGGGTACGGGGGTGCGGCGTGAGCGACGCGGGACGGTTCGAGGCGTACGACGAGCAGGGCGGCCGGGGAGATCGCGGGGACCAGGGGGACGGCGGGGAGTTCCGGGGCCCCGGGGACGACAAACGCGACGACGACTTCGTGTACGGCGACCCGGCCGGGGCCGGCGGATCGGAGGCCGACGGATCGGGCGCCGGCAGGTCCGACGGCCCGGGCGGATCGGGCGGTACGGGTGGAGCGGGCGGAGCGGGCGGTACGCCCGGTGAGGGTGCCGGCGGCGAGCCGCGGCGGCCGCCCCGGATACCCATGCCCCGCGCGTCCGTCGAGGACAGCGGGCGCCCCCTGCCGGACCTGGAGGAACTGCCACCGGCGGGAGCCGGAGCCCCACTCGAACTGGAGCATCACGTCCTGAAATCACTCCTCGGCGCATGGGCGCTGGCCGCCTGCTCGCCGGAGGAGGCCATGGCCGTGGAAGAGCACCTCGGCTCGTGCGGCACCTGCGCGGACGAGGCGCTGCGGCTGCGCGAGGCCGTGGGGCTGCTGCATCCGCCGGAGAGCCTCGACCTGGACCCGGCGCTGCGCACCCGCGTCCTGGAGAGCTGCCTCGACCGGCGCCCGCCGCGCATCCCGGTGCCGGCCTGGGCGAAGCCGTACGACGCGGAGACCGCGCGGCTCGACGCGCTGCTCCAGGACTTCGGCGACGCGGAGTGGCACGCGCCCGTGCGGCTGCGCTGGTTCGAGGACACGGAGGCGACGAGCCGGCGCACCACCGTCGCCGGGGTGATCGCCCATCTCCTCGCCGTGGACGGCCTGATCGGGCTCGCGCTCGGCCTCGACGACCCGCTGGGCGGCGCGCCGTCCGGCGACCCGACGCCCGCGGGGCGCACGGAGGCGTACTGGCGCGCGGCGCACTTCCCGCCGACGCGGTCCGTGCGCGGGCGCTGGCGGGAGCAGGTGCACGGCATCGTGCGGACGGTGGCCTTCACCGGCGGCGGTGCCGGAAAGCTCGGGGTGTCCTACGGCGACTTCGAGCTGCCGCTCCATGACGCGATGACGGACCGGGCGTTCGAGTGCTGGGTGCACGCGGAGGACATCGCGGACGCGGTGGAATATCCGTACGCGCCGCCCGCGCCGCGGCATCTGCACGACATGATCGATCTCGCGGCGCGGATGCTGCCGGGGGCGCTGGCCGCGCGGCGGCAGTCGGGGCTGGCGGCGCCGGGGGTGTCGCGGCATCTGGTGGCCGCCGGGGAGCCGGGGCGGAGTCTGCGGCTGGAGATCGAGGGGCTGGGCGGTGGGGAGTGGTTGATCCCGCTGGACTCTCCGGCGGCGGTGGGGTCGGTGGACCACGAGGTGGCGCATGTCGCGCTGGACGGGGTGGAGTTCTGCCGGCTGGCCGCAGGGCATGTCTCTCCGGAGGAGGCCGCGGCAGGCCAACTCGGCGACCGCAACGCCATCCGAGAACTCCTGTACGCCACGGCAGGCTTGAGCCGCATGTAACTGGCCGCCCCGGCGTAGGGGGCCCGGTGCGCTGCCCTGCACCCGGCGTGGGGCCTGGCCGGAGAACGTTGCGCACCCCGGCGCGACGGGCTGCCGCCGCACCCACCCTCCCCCACTCTCGGCTTCGCTCGAGCGGCACGACTGCCCGCGGCTACGCGGGCTTTCAGGGGCGCGGGGAACGGCGCGACCAGCCACGACGTGCCCGCGGTCGAACGACGACCTTTAAGGGGCGCGGGGAACTGCGCGACCAACCCCCACCGGGCCCGCGGCCAACCGACGACCTTTCAAGGGGCGCGGGGAACTGCGCGACCAACCCCCACCGGGCCCGCGGTCGCCCTCGCAGCGGGAAGACCCCCGCCGGCTAGGCGAAGACCACAGTTCGGCGGCCGTTCAGGAGAATGCGCCGCTCCGCATGCCACTTCACCGCCCGCGCCAGCGCCTGGCATTCCACGTCGCGCCCCACCGCCACCAACCCCTCCGGCGTCACGTCGTGCCCCACCCGCTCGACCTCCTGCTCGATGATCGGCCCCTCGTCGAGATCGGCCGTCACATAGTGCGCGGTGGCACCAATGAGCTTCACCCCGCGCGCATGCGCCTGGTGATACGGCTTCGCGCCCTTGAAGCTCGGCAGGAAGGAGTGGTGGATGTTGATGATCCGTCCGCTGAGCTCCTTGCAGAGGTCGTCGGAGAGGACCTGCATGTACCGGGCCAGCACCACGAGTTCGACACCCGCCTCGCGGACGATCTCCAGCACCCGCGCCTCCGCGTCCGCCTTCGTCTCCTTCGTCACCGGAACATGGTGGAAGGGAATGTCGTACGAGGACACGAGTTCCGCGAAGTCGGTGTGGTTCGAGACCACCGCGGCGATCTCCACCGGCAGGGCCCCGGTACGCGCGCGGAACAGCAGGTCGTTCAGACAGTGCCCGAACTTGCTGACCATGAGCACAACGCGCATCTTCTCGTCGGCCCGGTTGAGCTGCCAGTCCATGTGGAAGGAGTCGCCGATCGCGGCGAAGCTGGCCCGCAGCTTGTCCACGGTGACCGGGGCCTCGGCCGAGAAGTGGACGCGCATGAAGAACAGGCCCGTGTCGTGGTCGCCGAACTGCTGGCTGTCCTCGATGTTGCAGCCGGTCATGAAGAGGTAGCTCGACACGGCGTGCACGATGCCCTGTTTGTCCGGGCACGAGAGCGTGAGGACGTACTGGTCGGCGGGCGCCGCGGCTCGGGTGGACTGCTCATTCATGCAGGACAGGGTCCCATACACGGCTGAGCGGAGGGCACGCGTCCACGTACCGAGGCGCCCCGGAGGCTCACCCGGAGCGGGTGAGTATCTGGAGCACCTCCAGCGTGCGCGGCGGGGTGTCCGGGTCCTCGCCGTCGCTCACGGCCATCCGTACGTGGGCGTCGCGCGCCGCCCGTACCGCCTCGGGCCAGGCCTCGTGGTCGACGTAGGAGGAGACGGGCGCGTCCGGGCCGACCTGGTGCATGATCCGCAGCACCCGCAGTACGGCGGTGTCGACGAGTGCCGCCTCCTGCGAGTCCCGGAATATCGTGCCGACGTACTTCTCGGCGGACCAGTTGTCGAGCCAGGTGTCCTCGACCAGGCGGTACACGGCGTCGGTGACGTCCCCGTATCCGTCGATACCGGCCAGCCAGACGTTCTGCTGGAACGCGGGGTCGGAGAGCATGTGCAGCGCGGAGCGCACATTGCTGCGCCAGCGCCACCAGGGCATGTCGTTCTGTGGCATGCCGCCCATGGTGGGGGAGCGACGGCCGCGACGGGAAGAGTTCTCCGAACCTTGCACGGTCACCGATCGTACGTTCCGTAGGCCGAACCCCGCACCGACCCCCGCAATTCACCTGCACGCCACCCCTCATTGATCAGAGGTGACGTCTTGGTTAGCGGTGTGCCGGAATCGTGCGGAACCATGACCGGCAGGCGCCCCACCCGAAGCACATTCCCCACCGCTCCCCCGGCCCGGACCGGGCGGACGAGAACCGGCGTACGCGCCGCGGCCGCCCTGTTCGCGTGCGCCGCGCTCACCGCGGGCTGCGGAGTCGTCCCCGGCCTGGCCGGCGACGACGAGGCGCAGATCACAGTGATGACCTGGGCACCACAGGAGACCAGCGCGACCAACAAGCCCGGAATGCCCGCCTTCGCGCAGGCCTACGCCCGGTGGATCAACGCCGAGGGCGGTCTCGGCGGCCGCAAACTCCGCGTGCTGACCTGCAACGACCACAACGACAGTGTGGGCGCCGCGAAGTGCGCCCGGCGCGCGGTCAAGGAGCACGCGGTCGCCGTCGTCGGCTCCTACAGCCAGTACGCCAACTCCTTCTTCCCGATCCTGGAGAGCGCCGGGATCCCGTACGTGGGCGGCTACGGCACCACCACCGCGGAGTTCACCTCGCCGCTGTCGTACCCCGTCAACGGCGGCCAGCCGGCGCTGCTCGCCGGTCTCGGCAACGAGCTCGCCAAGATCTGCGACACCACCTCCCTGGTCCGGCCCGACACGATCGCCGGCGACGAACTGCCCGTCCTGCTCAACGCGGGCCTCAACGCGGGCGACCGCGACGACGCCTCCGACGTCCGTGCGCCCGAGGACGCCACCGAGTACGCGGGCAAGTCCGCGCAGGCGCTGGAGGCGGCCACCGCGGACCCGACGGACGACGGCTGTGTCGTCCCCGCCCTGGGCGACCGCACGAGCACCTTCATGGACTCCTTCCGCCGGGTCCGCGAGGACTATCCCGACGTGCGCACCGGGACCGTGCTCGGCAGCGTCGACCAGACCGTCATAGACGCCTCGGGCGGCAGGTCCGGCCCCTACGAGGGCTCGTACGTGACCGGCTGGTACCCGGTGGCGACCGACCCGCACTGGGCGCCGATGAAGAAGGTGATCAGCGAGCAGGCCTTCACCGACACCCGGATAGACGCGGGCGACACCGGGGTACAGACCACCTGGATCGCGTACACCGTGCTCAAGGCCGTGCTCGACAGGATCGGCGGCGGCGAGGTCACCGCCGACAGCGTGCGCCGCACGCTGGACTCCGGCATGAACATCAACACCGGCGGGCTGACACCCACCCTGCGCTGGCAGTTCTCCGACAAGCTCGCGTCGGTCGGCTTCCCCCGCCTGGTCAACGCCGACGTGACCCTCCAGCAGGTGAAGAAGGGTCAGCTGGTCGCGGCCCGCAAGGGCTTCGTCGACGTGACGAAGACCCTGGCGAACGCCGACACCTGAGTCGGGCGGCGCACCCCCGGCCCGCTCACAGCTGGGTCGGGGTGCGCTCGGTCAGGCCGTACTCCTTCGCGATCGCGTTCCACAGCGCCGCCGCCTTGCCCTTCTCGGTGGTGGCGGTGCCGCTCGCGGCGTTGCCGGCCTGCGTGTTGCCGGTGGACGCGGCCTGCTTCTTGCGGCACTTCTTCTTGTCGGCGGCGACCTCGTCGGCCCAGGCCGCGTAGTGGTCGTCGGCGGACGCGGACGCCTGCCAGGCCTTGGTGAGCGCGGTGGTCAGGGCGGCGTGGTCCGGCAGCTTGTTCACCGTGAGACCGGACAGCCGGGTCACCAGGTCGTTGCGCTGCCCGGCCGCGTCCCGCAGGTCCTTGGCGGCCTTGCCGAGGTTGTCGCAGGACTTCACACTCGCCACCGCGCTGATCACCGCGGAACGGCTGTCCCCGCTGTCGGCGAGCAGCTTGTCCAGCTCCACGGCCTGCGCGCGGGCCGGGTCGGCCGCCGGCGACGCGGCGTCCTCGCTCTCCGCGGGCCCGGTGGCCGAGACCGGCGCCGGGTCCTCCTTCTTCTCGCCGCCACCGGTGCTCATCAGCGCGCCCGCACCGACCCCGACGACCGCGATGGCGACCCCGACCGCGGCGATCAGCGGCACCTTGGATCCCGTACGGCCGCCCCGGCGCCCGCCGCCACCCTCGTCGTCGTGCCCGGCCCGGCGGCCACGGCCACCGCCCGGTCCGTCGTACGAGGGCGCCGGCTGGGGCGCGTACCCGCCGCCGCCGTGCCGGCCGGGGCGGGGCTGCTGGAAGCGGGGCATCTGCTGGGTGGAGGAGGCCGCGCCCTCGGCGGGCTCGTCGCGGAAGAGACCGGCGAACTCGGCGGGCGGCGCGGTCGGACCGCCGTCCGTCACCGGCGGGATGAACTGGGTGGCCTCCGCGTCGGGACCGCCGCCCTGGTACTGCTGGTGGGGCTGCTGATGCGGCTGCGGCTGTTGCGGGGTGCGGCCCAGGAAGGTCGTGGACTCCGCGGGTCTCTGGGCGCCCCCACCGCCGTGCCGGCCGCCCTGCGGCACCTCGGGCGGCAGCGCCCCGGGCCCGACCGGCGGCAGGAACTGCGTCGCGCCCTCGGACTGCACCGGCGGAATGTACTGCGTGGCGCCCTCGTCGAGCGGCGGCTGCGCGGCGCCGTGCCGCGGGGCGCCCTGCTCGGGCATCGGACCGGGGTGCTGGTTCTGGTGCTGCGGCAGGGGACCGGGGCCGCCGTGCGCCGGAACGGGCGGCAGGAACTGCGTGGCGCCCTCGTCGGCGGGCGGCAGGGCCTGCCCGTGCTGCTGTACGGGGGGCAGGGAACCGGGGTGCCCCTGACCGGGCATCGGCTGCGCCGGAGGCATCGCACCGGCGTGCGAGGGCCCCTGGGGCGCCCCGTAGCCCTGCGTACGGCCGTCGTCCTGCCCCTGCGGGCCCGAGGGCCCAGAGTTGGCGTACGGCCCGCCAGGACCGTACGCCTGCCCGCCGCCGTACGCCTGTCCGTCGCCGTTGTACTGCTGCTGTCCGTCGCCGTTGTACCGCTGTCCGCCGCTGTAGGCCTGCGCGCCGGCGTCATAGGCCTGCCCGCCCGCGTTGTACGCCTGCGCGCCACCGTCGTAGGACTGCCCGCCCCCGTCGTGGGGCTGGGCGGGGCCGTATGTCTGCTCGGGCTGGTTGCTCCAGGGCTGCCCCTGCTGGGCGGAGGGCCAGGGCTGGTCGGCCGGCGGGGCCGTCGGCTGCTCCGGACCCCACGGCTGGTCCCAGGCCTGGGCGCCGGGCGGCGCCGAGGCCGGTATCGGGCCGCCGGGCGGTACGGGCGTGGGGCCCCCTCCGTGGTTCAGCGTGCCCGGCAGCAAGGGCTCACCGCCGTCGGAGGGCAGCACGATGCCTTCGTGCGCTCGCCGCGCCGAGGGCTCCTCGCCCTGTCCACTCTGCGTCACCGGGACTCCTACGAATGGGGGACCATCGGAATCGTCGGCTCACGCTACCGGGTCCCCGGAGCCCGGTGCCACGCAGCACAGGGCGTGACCACGCGCCCTGTGACGGGCCTAACGCGCCGGGCCCGCTCCGGCTTCCGAATCCCACCTCCCACCCGACATGCCTGCGTTTCCCGCGTGTTCACACTTCCGCAGGGCAGCCGTTCACGCGGCCGGCTGGAGATCGATCCGCGCCCCGAACTCCCTTACCACGGGCTCCTCCTGATACGGCTCCAGCCGCTGCTGGAAATCCTCCAGATACTCGGCGCCCCGGTTGGAACGCACCGACTCCAGCAGTTCCACCGCCTTCAGACCCGTGTGGCAGGCCTCCTCGATCTCGCGCTTCTGCACCTGCGCGGTGGCCAGCAGGACATAACCGATGGCCCGGCGGCGCGCCCGGGTCTCCGGATGGGCGGCGAGGGCCTCCTGGGCGTACCGGGCCGCCGCGTCGGCCTGGCCGAGGTCGCGGTGGCAGTGCGCCAACTCGTCCGCCAGATAGGCCTCGTCGAAGTGCGCGATCCACACCGGGTCGTCGCCGGACTCCGGTTCGGCCTGCTCCAGCGCGCTCAGCGCCCGCCCGGACGCCGCCTGTGCCGACCGCGCGTCGCCCAGGAGCGCGTGCCCGCGCGCCTCGGCGGCGTGGAACATCGCCTCCGCGCGCGGAGTGACATGCCCGCGTGCGCCCTCCTGCGCCGCGCGCGCCAACTGCGCGATCTCACGCGGGTTTCCGAGCTGCGCGGCGAGGTGGCTCATGGAGGCCGCCAGCACATAGCCGCCGTAACCCCGGTCGCCCGCGGCCTGGGCCAGGCGCAGGGCCTGGATGTAATAGCGCTGGGCGAGGCCCGGCTGCCCGGTGTCGACCGCCATGTACCCGGCGAGCTCGGTCAACCGGGCCACCGACGCGAAGAGTTCCCGTCCGACGGCCTCCCGGTAGGAGCCGGCCAGCAGTCCGGAGACGACGCTGTTGAGGTAGTGCACCACGACCGGGCGGACGTGCCCGCTGCCGTACTGGTGGTCCAGGTCCACGAGCGCCTGCGTCATCGCCCGCACCGCCGCCACGTCGGACTGGCCCACGCGCGGGCCCGCCGAGCGCGCGACCTGCGTGTCCGGCGACGAGATCAGCCAGTCGCGGCTGGGCTCGACGAGCGCGGAGGCGGCGACGGACGAACCGGACAGGAAGTCCCGGCGCCCGACATCGCTGCGCCACAGCTCGCAGACCTGCTCGATCGCGCCCAGCACGGTCGGCGAGAACTGGAGGCCGACGCCGGACGCGAGGTTCTTGCCGTTGGCCATGCCGATCTCGTCGATCGTGACCGTACGGCCGAGTTTGCGGCCGAGCGCCTCCGCGATGATCGCCGGGGCCCGGCCCCGCGGCTGCTGTCCGCGCAGCCAACGGGCCACGGACGTCTTGTCGTAACGCAGGTCGAGTCCGTGCTCCGCGCCGCACATGTTGACCCGGCGGGCCAGCCCGGCGTTCGAGCAGCCCGCTTCCTGGATGAGCGCCTGCAACCGTTCGTTCGGCTGCCGCGCGACGAGAGGCCTGGCGGCCATGGGCTTACCCCCAATGACAACGGTGCCTGCCCGCGCACCGAGTTGACGTGACTTCCCTGCCGCACCCAGCCGCCGCCCCCTGCCCGGGACCGCCGAAAAGATCCGGCCTTGAAGATCAATGCCCCGTGGACTTACCGCTAATGCGAAGCATGGGTGGATTGCCGGGGTAAAGGCGGATGCCGCCCCCACACCTGGCTACCCAGCTCCCGCCGCGGATCCTCCTGCGCGCCCCCGTCCATGCATCGATGCGCCCCGGACGCCGGACCGATGCCCCTCCCCGGCGCGCGATACGCCCGTAACCCCCGGTTGGCCTGGGAGTTGTGTTCAGCGTGGAAGAGACGATCCAGGGCACCGAGGCAGCACAGATTCCGAAGCAGCGGGGGGAGTCGCTGCTGGAGACCGCCGTACGTTACGCAGAGGAACGCCACTGGGACGTGTTCCCCGGCACCTGGCTGGAACCTGTCGAAGGGGTGCAGCGCTGCTCGTGCGCGGACCCGGCCTGTGGTGCGCCGGGGGCGCATCCGACGCGCCCCGACTGGGCGACCCAGGCGACCGGGAGCGCGACCGTCGCGCGCCGCATGTGGCAGAAGCAGCCGGACGCGTCGATTCTGCTGCCGACGGGGCGGACCTTCGACGCGATCTCCGTGCCGGAGACGGCGGGGTTCCTCGCGCTGGCGCGGATGGAGCGGATGGAGCTGACACTGGGGCCGGTGACGTTGACGCCGGATCGGCGGATGCAGTTCTTCGTGCTGCCGGGTGGGTCGGTGAAGGTGCCGGATCTTGTGCGGAAGCTGGGGTGGGTGCCGGGGTCTCTCGACCTGGTCGCGCTGGGGGAGGGTGGGTTCGTGGCCGCGCCTCCTACGCGGTTCGGGTCTCGGGGGGCTGTGCAGTGGGCGTGTCGGCCTACGCCCGCGAATCGGTGGTTGCCGGATGCGGAGGAGTTGATCTCGCCGTTGGCCTACGCCTGTGGGCGGGATCGGTAGGCGCGGTTTCGTCTGCCGGGGTGCTGTTGAGGGGCGGCCGTCCCTTGTCCGTGGTTGCTCGCGCAGTTCCCCGCGCCCCTTCGCGTGTGCGTGGTCGGTGCGCGCAGTTCCCCGCGCCCCTCCAGGCGCGCTGGTGCACCGTAGGGTGCGGATATGACCTCTGCTGTTCGTGTGGTTGGGCTTTGGAAGCGGTTTGGGGAGCATGTGGCTGTCGGTGGGGTCGATCTCGATCTGCCCGCCGGGAAGTTCATCGGGCTCGTCGGACCCAACGGGGCCGGGAAGACCACGACCCTGTCGATGGTGACCGGGCTGCTCCGGCCCGACCAGGGGTCCGTGGAGGTCGTGGGGCACGACGTGTGGCGCGACCCGGTCGAGGTCAAGGCACGGATCGGTGTGCTCCCCGAGGGGCTGCGGCTCTTCGAGCGGCTGTCCGGGCGGGAACTGCTCGCCTATACGGGACGGCTGCGCGGCCTGCCGGGCGACGAGGTCGACAAGCGGGCCACCCAGCTGCTCGACGTACTCGATCTGGCGGGCGCCCAGCACAAGCTGGTCGTGGACTACTCGACCGGTATGCGCAAGAAGATCGGACTGGCCGCCGCGCTGCTGCACAACCCCGAGGTGCTCTTCCTGGACGAGCCGTTCGAGGGCGTCGACCCGGTGTCGGCGCAGACCATCCGGGGCGTCCTGGAGCGGTACACCGCCTCCGGCGCGACCGTCGTCTTCTCCTCCCATGTGATGGAGCTGGTCGAGTCGCTGTGCGACTGGGTCGCCGTGATGGCCGCCGGCCGGATCCGCGCACACGGCTCGCTCGCCGAGGTCCGCGGTGACTCCCCCACCCTCCAGCAGGCGTTCCTCCAGCTGGTCGGCGCGAACGGCCGTACCGCCGGATCCGACCTCGACTGGCTCGGCGGAGGCGCCCGGTGACCGGCCGCACGGCCGGCCCGGCGACCACCCTGACCTCGACCTTCGTACGGCTGAAGCTGTCGCTGCTGCGCAACGGACTGCGTCAGTCCGCCGGACGCCGGGCCGCCTACATCGCCTCCGCGGTCGTGGTACTGCTCTTCGCCGCGCTGCAACTGCTCGGCCTGATCGCGCTGCGCGGGGTCGAGCACGCCGACTCCGTGGTCGTGCTGCTGGTGGCCGTGTTCGGGCTCGGGTGGGCGGTCATGCCGCTGTTCTTCCCCGGCGGGGACGAGACCCTGGACCCGACCCGGCTGGTGATGCTCCCGCTGCGGACCCGGCCGCTGGTACGGGCCCTGCTGGTCTCCTCGCTGGTGGGCATCGGGCCGCTGTTCACGCTGTGCCTGTTCGTCGGATCGGTGATCGCGGTGGCGCACGGACCGGCGGCGTACGTCGTCGGGGTCCTCGCGATCGTGCTCGCGCTGCTGGTGTGCGTGGCGCTCGCGCGGGCCGTCGCGGCCGCCAACATCCGGCTGCTGACCAGCCGCAAGGGCCGGGACCTCGCCGTACTGAGCGGACTTGTCGTCGCGGTCGGCGCGCAGGTCGTCAACTTCGGTGCGCAGCGCATCGGTTCGTCCGGGCTGGGGCAGCTCGACCCGGCCGCGGACGTGCTGCGCTGGATCCCGCCCGCGTCGGCGATCGCCGCGGTGGACGCGGCAAGCGACGGGTCGTACGGGATCGCCGTCCTCCAACTCGCCCTCACCGCCGGTGCGGTGGCCGCGCTGGTCGCCGTGTGGGCGCGGCATCTGGACCGGCTGATGACCTCGCCGGACGGCTCCACGCTCCAGGCCGCCGGCGACACGACCGTCCGCGACCGCCCGTCCCGCAGCCGGCTGCTGCCCGCCGGGCGCACCGGGACGGTCATGGAACGCAGCCTGCGCTATGTCTGGCGCGATCCCAAGACCAAGGCGGCCTGGGTGACCTCGCTCGCGATCGGTCTGATCGTCCCCGTGTTCAACGCCCTCCAGGGCACCGGCTCCATCTACTTCGCCTGCTTCGCCGCCGGAATGCTCGGCATCCAGATGTACAACCAGTTCGGCCAGGACACCTCGGCGTTCTGGATGGTCGCGATGACCATCTCGTCGACCCGTGACGCCTACGTCGAGTTGCGCGCGCGGGCGTACGCCCTGCTGGTGATCACCTTGCCGTACGCCGCCCTCGTCACCGTCCTTACCACCGCGCTGCTCGGCGACTGGGCGCGGCTGCCGGAGGTGCTGGGGCTGTCGTTCGCGCTGCTCGGCGCGATGCTGGCCACTGGCGCGTGGACGTCGGCGCGGTTCCCGTACTCCATCCCGCAGGAGGGCTACAAGAACGTGGCCCCCGGCCAGAGCGGGCTCGCCTTCGTCTCGATCTTCGGCGGAATGGTCGCCGCCGCGCTGCTCTGCGCGCCGGTCATCGCCCTGACGATCGTCCTGCACACCAGCCCCGACGGAGACGCCTGGACCTGGCTCCTCCTCCCCACAGGCACGGCCTACGGCACAGCCATCGCCTACCTCGGCCTACGCCTGGCGGCCCCCAGAACGTCCCGCCACCTCCCAGAAATCCTCACAGCAGTAAGCAAGGCCTAACCAGACGTTCCGGGGCGCCTGCAAGGCTTTTAGGGGCGCGGGGAACTGCGCGACCAGCCACGACGACGGGAAAGCCGCCCTCAGACCCCAGCAAGGCAGACGCCCCCGCCCCCACCCCTACCCCAACGACTCAAGAAACGGCTCAATAGCCCCCCGCCAAGCCGACGGCTGGTCATAGTGCACAAGATGCCCCGCATCAGACACCTCCGCATACCGCCCCAACGGCAACACCCGCACCATCTCCTGCGCCTCGGCCCGCCCGAGCTCCCCGTCCAGCCCCCGCACCACCAGCGCCGGACACCGCACCTGCGCCAACTCGTCCCAGTGCGCGTCGTACACCCACGTCTCCCGCGTCCGCAGCATCTGCTCCGGCTCGAACACCGGCCGCCACCCGTCCGCCGACTCGTGCATGACCTCGGCGTAGAACTCCCCCCGCGCCGCGTTCGGCCGCTCCACCCACGGATCGTCCTCGCCGAACCACTTCCGTACGTCGGCGATCGTCGCGAAGGGCAGCGGCCAGGACCGGAACCACTCGTCCCACTCCCGCTGCGAGGCCGCGCCCAGCGCCGACGCGCGCATGTCGCAGATGATCAGGCCCCGCACCAGGTCGGGCCGTTTCGCGGCGAGCTGCCACGCGGTCAGCGCGCCCATCGCGTGGCCGATGAGGACCACGGGGGCGAGGCCGAGCTGTTCGAGTGCGGCCTCGGCGTCGTCGACGTAGGCCTCGCGGGTGTAGGCGGCCTGAGGGGGCTTGTCGCTCTGGCCGTGGCCGCGCTGGTCGAGCGCGACGGCACGGTGCCGCTCGCAGAGCCAGCGGGCGGTGGAGGCCCAGTGCGAGGCCCGGCCCATCAGGCCGTGGAGTAACAGCACCGCCGGGGAGTCGCCCGCCCCGGCCACCCCCTCGCTCCCCGGGACGGTCTTCGGGGGGTCGCCGAACTCCCAGGCGGCCAGGCGTACGCCACCCGTACCGGTCACGTCGATGCGCCGCACCATTGGTCCTGGCACCCCCCAAGCTCCGCCCGGCCGGCCCGCTCCCCACGAAGCGGTCGGTCCAGTCCACCGCGTACTGCCTGCCGTAAGTACCGCTTTCCTGTCGGTTTCCCGCGGCTTCGACGGCGATTCCCCGCCCGCCACACCAACCGCAGACTATCGAATGCACATTCGAAGTTGCTGCTTCCGCGGCCAACACCCCTCATTCGAGTGACCCACCGGAAGGAATGATCGCCGCAGCCCAGGGGAGACCTTCTGCGGGAGGCGGGCCGCTCGGGGAAACCGGTCCGCCGGGGGACGACCCTGGGAGCTCGGGGCTCCGGGTCGGCAAGGGGAGGACAGGCCCCGGCGCCGCACGGCGCCGGGGCCCTCACCATGTTCACGGCACATCCGCCCGCCCCCTGTCGGTCCTATGCCTAGGCGACAGCCTTGCACGCGAACCGTCGGTACGCTGCCGTTCGGCACAGCCGGATTCCAGAATCGACGGATCGGCGGCACCGCACAACTCCCGCCCGATTCACGGGAGTTGACAACGGGCTACCGGCCACCGGCCACCGGCCAGGCCGCCTCCCGGCTCAGCGCTTGGCGACGAAGACGTGGGACGCCACGTCCGACTCCAGCTCGGCCGCCTCGCCACCACTGCCGACCAGCACACCACCGGCCGACTCCGTCACGCTCACCACCGAACCGGGCTGCACACCCGCCCGACGCAGGGTGTACATCAGCTGCGCGTCCGTCTGGATCGGCTCACCGATCCGGCGCACCACGACCGTCTTGCCCTCCAGACCCGGGTCGAGGTCGGCCAGCGAGACCATGCCCTCGTCCAGGAACGGATCGGCGCCGTCCTTCTCGCCCAGCTCCTCCAGGCCCGGGATCGGATTGCCGTACGGCGACTCGGTCGGATGCCGCAGCAGCTCCAGCACGCGACGCTCCACCGCCTCGCTCATCACGTGCTCCCAGCGACACGCCTCCGCGTGCACCTGCTCCCACTCCAGGCCGATCACGTCGACCAGCAGACACTCGGCCAGCCGGTGCTTGCGCATCACGCGCGTCGCCAGCCGACGGCCCTCGTCCGTCAGCTCCAGATGCCGGTCGCTCGCCACCGAGACCAGACCGTCGCGCTCCATCCGCGCCACCGTCTGGCTGACCGTCGGCCCGCTCTGGTCGAGCCGCTCGGCGATCCGGGCGCGCATGGGGACCACACCTTCCTCCTCCAGCTCGAGGATGGTGCGGAGATACATCTCCGTCGTATCGATCAGTCCGGACATACGTGCCCCTCGATTAGCTCTGCCGAAGGCTCGACGGCTCTTCGGCGCGTGCGCTGGCCCTGGACTCAATTCTGACGCATACCACTGACAAGCGTGCCTCGCCGGGGAAACGAGGCGGTTTCACAGGGCTCGCCCGCCGGCCCCACCACCGTACGCGCACCGCCCGCACCGCCGTATTGACACGGCCTTGGTCCAGACCGCACGGTGATCCGCGACACATCGTCAGGTACCGCAAAGGGCGAAGGGGCTCTGCATGGGTGACGGCAAGCTGGCCGACCAGTACTTCGACGCCGCGATCGACCTGCTGCGACGCGTACGCGACGAGGACGCCGAGCCCATCGCGGCCGCCGGCAACCTGCTCGCCGACACCGTCGCCGCGGGCGGGCGGCTGTTCGCGTTCGGCGCCGGCCACTCCTCGCTCGCCGCGCAGGACATCGTCTACCGCGCGGGCGGCCTCGCCCTGATGAACCTGCTCACCGTGCCCGGCGTCGTCGGCGTCGATGTGATGCCCGCCACGCTCGGCTCCGCCCTGGAGCGCGTCGACGGACTCGCCAGTGCCGTCCTCGAGTCCTCGCCGCTCCGCGAGGGCGACGTCCTCGTGATCATCTCGCTGTCCGGCCGCAACGCCCTGCCCGTCGAGATGGCCTCGAAGGCCCGCGAGCTCGGCGTCCACGTCATCGGCGTGACCTCCGTCGCCTACGCCACCGAGACCACGTCACGGCACGTCTCCGGCACCTACCTCAAGGACCACTGCGACATCGTCCTCGACTCCAGGATCCCGGTCGGCGACGCCGAACTCACCCTCGACAACGTCCCGGCCCCCTTCGCCCCCGCGTCCACCGTCGTGACCACCGCCCTCCTCCAGGCCGTCCTCGCCACCGCCGCCGGCTCCCTCGCCGAACGCGGCATCGAACCGCCCCTCCTGCGCTCCGGCAACGTGGACGGCGGCCTGGAATGGAACAGCAAGGTCATGCAGCAGTACGGCGACAGGATCTTCTACCGCCACTGACACAAGCGGACCCCCCGAAGGCGGCGCAGCCGCCTGCCAGGGGCACGGGGACCCGCAGCCGACCGACGCTTTCAAGGGGCGCGGGGAACTGCGCGACCAGCCACAACGGACCCGCACGGCCCGACCGCCCGACCGCCCGATCACTCCCCCGCATCATCGGCCCGCCCTGCAAGGGCAACCACCTCGGCCAGGTCCAGCGCCACAGCGATCCGCACGGCCACATCCTCGGCGTACAGACTGTCCGACCGCTCGAACTGGTTCCGCCCCCCACCCCGCAGAAACGTCACGACCCCCAGCGTCCGCCCCCGGCTCCGCAGCACCGAGCACAGCACATGCACCGTGTCCCCCGGCCACTGCCGGGCCACGGCCCACGTACGCGCCTGCTCCGCCGCCACCGACCCGGCGCTCGCCCGCACGGACCCCGCCCGCTCCACACACTGCAACGCCGGATGCCCCGCCGCATACCGCGCGGGCAGCCCCGCCCGGCCCCCCAGCCGGCTCGGCCCCGGCGCCCCCATCGGCGTCTCCGCCACCCGTACCAGCCGCACCGGCCCCGGCGCGCCGTCCGCCATCGCACCACCGGCCACCCGGTCGAGCACGGCGTGGTCGGCGAATCCGGCCAGCGCGAAGTCCAGATGGACCGTCGCCGCCTCCGCAGGGTCCTCGCACTCGGCGGCGGCCCGCGCCGCGCGGTGCAGCTGGTTCGTCCGGAACCGCAGCAACGACGCCTCCTGCTCGCCCTGCTTCGCCTCCGTCACGTCCTGGAACAGCCAGCCCACCCCCAGCGGCACCGGCTCCTCCGCGAGCGGCGACGCCAGCCGCACGAACCCGCTCAGCCAGCAGCGCCGCTTCTCGCCCTCCGGCGTGCGCACACTCACCCAGATCTCGGCCGGAGCCGGCGGCGCGCCCTCCGCGAGCACATGCGTCAGCGCGCTCTCCAGCTCCTCCACACCCGCCGCCAGCAACTCCCCCAGCGGCCGCCCGAGCACCGACGTACGCCCCGTACCGAGCGCCCGCGCGGCATGCGCGTTCACCACGGCCGGCCGCAGATCCACGTCGACCAGCACCACACCCCAGCTCGCGTCCTCGAACAACGCCTCACTGAGCGCGATGGACCGCTCCAGGTCGATCTGCGCGTGCACCTCGCTGAACGCGCAGTACACGCCCGCGGGCTTGCCGTCAGGGCCGCGCACGGCCGCCGACTGCGTGCGTACGAGCACCCGGCCGCCGTCCTTCGTCAGCAGCGCGAACTCGTGCACCTGCCGGCCCGGCGCCTGCATCGCCGACAGCAGCCGCCCCTCGACCTCCTCGGCGTCCGCGCTGCGCACGGCCCACCCGGCGAGACCGTGCCGGCCCACCGCCTCGGCCGCGGTCCAGCCGAGGATCCGCTCGGCCTCACGGTTCCAGTGCGTCACGACCCCGTCCGCGTCGAACGCGCATAGCGCCGCGTCCATGCCGTCCAGCAGGGCCGCGAGCAGATCGGGCCCACGGGTGCCGTCGGGCCCGCCGGCACCGGAGTCGTCCGGTCCGTCCGGCCCGTCGGGACCGTCAGGACCCTCCGGACCGAGTTCGTCCGTGGTTCCACTACGCCGGGAAGCACTCACCTGAACCCCCTACAGGTTTGCGTCCGCACGAACGGCGCGTCGGTTCGCTCACTTGCAATCATTCAACTCGAACGTGACGCAGCCCACATCTGGTTCCCACAAGATTGCCGGGAATCGTTGTAGGCCGGAAACCAGCTCCGCCGTCCTCACGCGGGGTCCGTCAGCCGCAGATCGACCCACTCGTCGCTCTCACCGGGCAGCACATAGCGCTCACTCTCGGCGAACCCCCGCGCGGCGGCGAACCGCAGCCCGTCCCCGTTGGCCGCCAGCACCACCGTCTCCACCGCCCCGGCACCCAGCCCGCGCGCGTGCGCGAGTCCGTCGTCGTACAGCACCCGCCCGATCCCCCGCCCCCGGAACGCGGGCAGCACCCGGGCGATCACCGTGGCCACCCGCTCCTCCCCCGCCGGCGGCCGCACGGTGGAACACCCCACCAGCACCTCCCCCAGATAGGCGTTGACCAGCCGATACCGGCCGACCCGCGCCCGGGCGTCGTCGAGCGACATGGCGGCGGCCGGCACCACGGCGTTGTGCACGTGCCGCCACTCCTCCACCATCGCGTCCCCGTCGACCCCCACCACCCGCACCCCGTCCCCGACGGGCCCGCGCCGCGCGTCCACCTCGATCTCGATCCTCATACGTTCGTCCGCGAGCCCGCACACCATCATCGTGGCCGCCGGCCGCACCTGGCCGAACGCGGCCCGCAGCACCGGCCAGCACGGCTCGAAGTCCTCCCGCGCGGGCAGCAGATAACGCACCCGCACCACATCGCCGAACGTGCACCCGGCCTCCGCCAGCGCGTCCCCGATGTTCCGCAGACACTGCCCGGCCTGCTCCACCACGTCGCCGGAGATCGTCATCGCCCGGTAGTCGAACCCGGTGGTCCCCGACACATGCACCCGGTCCCCGTCCACGACGGCCCGCGCGTACCCGATCCGCTCCTCGAAGACGGACCCGCTGGAAACCGCGCGCCGCCGCATGAAGTCGCCCATGCGGGCGACGCTAGAGGCGCCCACCCCGGCACGTCCAAACCTTTGCGCCGCCCCCGCACGGGTCGGCGCAGCTTCTGCGCCACACTCCGCGCGGATCAGCGCAGCAGCTGCGCCACCGTGCGTCGGAAGCGGAGCATCGGCTCGGCCGAGGACGTGGCCTTGGCCTTCACGGCGCCCCCCTCGAAGGCGTCCACGATCAGCTCCGCCAGGTCGGTGGAGGCGATGCCGGTGGTCAGCTCGCCGGCCTCCTTCGCCTCGTCGATCAGCCTGGCCAGGTTCACCACCCAGTCGTCGAGGTACAGCCCGACAGCGGACGCGACGACGGGGCTGTGGGCGCGGACCTCGCCCGCGAAGTTGCCCATCAGACAGCCGCGCTCCGCGAAGACCGCCAGCCCGAGGCCGACGATGTGGTCGAGGTGTCTCTCGATCCGTTCCAGGGGGCTGCCCTCGGTCGGGCCGGCGAGCGAGGCGAGGCCGATGCCGTCGACGTAGAGGTTCAGGGCCGCGACCGCCAGATCCTCCTTGCTGGAGAAGTGGTTGTAGAAGGTGCCCTTGGGGGATCCGGCCGCGTTCATCAGGTCCTGCACGCTCGTGCCGGTGTAGCCCCGGAGATGGAACTGGTCCAGGGCGGCCTCGAGGATGCGCTGCCTGGTGTCGAACGACGCGGCGTTCTTTGTGCGGGCCACGGTGATCCCTCGTCTCGTCTGACCGGTCGTCTCACTATTGTGCCACCGTCGCGGAGCTGGCCCGGGAGGCGATTGACGAATAACGAGACGACTGGTCATACTTCACAGCATGAACGCTCACCACTCCCGAGGGCGACGCGACTTCCTGCGCGCCGCCACCGCCGTGGCGGCCACCGCCGCGCTGGCCGAGACCCAGCTGACCGGCACCGCCACGGCGGCCGGCCACCACCACGGAACGGACGGTCGCCCCGACGGGACGGACCGCCCCCACGACAGGCGGAGCACCGCCGCCCTCGTCGAACGGATCCACCGGGCCCACGGCGGCCTGCGACTTTGGCGCGACGCGCGGCACATCAAGGCGGACGTCACCTACGGCGGCCCCTTCTGGGCCTTCAAGGGCGTCCCCGCCTTCGTCGGCACCGACCACGTCGTCGCCGACATCCACCGCCAGCACATCCGGCTGACCCAGCCCTCAGGCCGCGTCATCGAGTTCGACAAGAGCCGCGACCTCGTGACCGTCACCGAACCCGGCGGACGCCTCGAACGCCTCCGGCACCCCCGCGCCACCTTCGACGGCTACACCGGCGAGAGCCGGTGGAGCGTCGCGCAGGCCGGCTACTTCCGCGCCTACGCCACCTGGCTCTACCTCGTCGAGGCCTTCGTCCTCACCCACCCCGGCGTCAGGATCACCGAGATCGAGCCCTGGCACGAGAACGGCCGGACCTGGCGCGTCCTGAACGTCACCTTCCCCGCCGGTATCGACACCCACAGCCGCGACCAGCAGTACTACTTCGACGCCGACGCCCACCTGGTCCGCCTGGACTACGCACCCGAGATCAACGGGTCCGCCCCCACCGCGCACTACCAGCCACGGCGGGCCGCCTTCGACGGCGCCGTGATCACCACCAGGCACGAGATCTTCGGCCGCAACGCGGACAACACACCCGACCGCTCCCTGGTCCGGATCAGCCTCGACGTCGCCAACGCCTCCGTCCACTGACCCCGCACCGGCAACCGCCCACCCGCACCCCACACACGAGGCAAGCCATGAAAGCACTCCAGTACGACCTGTTCGGCGACGCCCGGCAGGTGCTCAACCTGGTCGAACTGCCCGAACCCGACGCCCCCGGACCGGGCGAGGTCCTCGTCGAAGTCCTGTACGCGCCCCTCAACTTCCACGACCTGCTGCGCATCGGCGGCCACGTGGCGCCGCCGGCGCTGCCCGCGGTGGCCGGCAACGAGGGCGTGGCCCGGGTGGCGGCGGTGGGCGACGAGGTGACCGGACTCGCGCCCGGCGACATCGTCGTCCTGCCCCTGCTGCTCGGCACCTGGCGCGAACGGCTCGTGGCCCCGGCCGCGGGCATGATCCCGCTGCCCGCCGGCGACCTCCGGCAGTACGCGATGCTCGGCAGCAACACCCCCACCGCGGGACTCGCCCTCTCCGAGTACGTGCCCCTCGCCAAGGGCGACTGGGTCGTGCAGTCCAGCGGCAACGGCGGAGTCGGCCGCAACGTCATCGCCCTGGCAAGGGCACGCGGCCTGCGCACCGCGAGCGTCGTACGCAGGCCCGAACTGGTCGACGAACTCCTCGCCGCGGGCGCCGACGTGGTCCTGCTCGACGGCCCGGACCTCGCCGCCCGTATCACCACGGCGATCGGCGACGCGACCGTACGCCTCGCGATCGAGAGCGTCGGAGGCCGTACCGCGGACGCGCTCATCGAGGTCCTCGCACCCGGCGGCGCCCTGGTCCGCTACAGCGCGAACGACGACATCGACCAGGACGGCCGCGGTGCCGCGAAGGACATCAAGGTCGAGTTCCTGTTCGTCGCCGCCTTCGACCACGCCACGAAGATCGCGCCGGTCATCGCCGAAACGGTCCCGCTGCTCAGCGCCGGCGACCTCAGGGTCCCGGTCGAGGCCGTCTACGACCTCGCGGACATCAACGCCGCCCTCGCCCACCTCGTACGCGGCGGCAAGATCCTGCTCCGCGTCCAGGACTGACACCCCGCCATGCACCCCGACCGGAACAACGCGGCCCCCGCCGCACCGGCCCACCCACAGGAGAAACCCCGATGAAGCGCAGCACGATCCGCAACGCGACCGCCCTCGCGGTGGCCGCCGCAGCCCTGGCGGGCACCCAGCTCGCCGGCCCCACCGCGACCGCCCACACGTCCGCCCACCACCCCGCCCGCCCGGCCGACGGGAAGTACCAGGTCGTCACCCGGTTCGGGGACGCGATGCCGACCGGCATCACGGTCTCGCGCCACGGCCGCACCTTCGTCTCCTTCCCCCGCCTGGGCGACAACGTCCCCTTCACCGTCGCCGAGATCCGCGACGGCAAGCCGGTCGCCTACCCCGACGCCGAGGTGAACCGCCAGGACCCCGCCGACCAGGCCGGGCACTTCCAGTCGGTGCACAGCGTGGTCGTCGACGCCGCCGACCGGCTGTGGGTCCTCGACTCCGGAAGCCCGGGTTTCGCCGGGTCCTCGTACGGCGGCCCCAAGCTCGTCGCGATCGACCTGCACACCAACCGCGTCGTGAAGAAGATCCTCTTCCCGCGTGACGTGGTGCCGGGGAACAGCTACCTCAACGACATACGTTTCGACCTGCGGCGCGGCGCCGCCGGAACCGCGTACATCACCGACCCGCTCGGCACGACCGGCATCATCGTGGTCGACCTCGCCTCCGGACACTCCTGGCGGCGGCTGGCCGGCGACCCCTCGACGGCTCCGGACAAGGGCTTCGTCTCACACCTGGACGGCGGGCTCGTGCCCAACGAGTTCGGCGTGGACGGCATCGCCATCAGCCCCGACGGCAAGCGCATCACGTACTCGCCGCTGTCCAGCCACCGTCTGTACAGCGTCTCCGCGGACGCCCTCGCCGACCCGCGCGCCTCCGACGCCCAGGTCGCGGCGACGGTGCGGAACCTGGGGTACAAGCCGCAGGCCGACGGCCTGGAGAGCGACGCGAAGGGCCGCGTCTACGGCGCCGACGAGGAGCGGAACTCCATCTGGCGCCGGAACCCGGACGGCACGTTCCACACCCTCGTCCAGAACGACGGGCTCCACTGGATCGACACCCTGTCCGTGGCCGCCGACCGACACCTCTACGCCATCGTGAACCAGTTCGACCGCCAGGGTGCCTTCCACAACGGCAAGGACCTCCGCCAGAAGCCCTACCTCCTGATCCGCCTGCCCATCAACGCGGACCCGGCATCCAGCCACCGGTGACCGGGGGTACGCGACGCGGTCGGAACCGACTTCGTCAAAGTCCCGGAAAATCGGTTGATCGTGGATCGAGTGGTTCTTAGGGTTGCACTTACTTCGGAGAGGAGGTGGTTCGGCAGATGTATGGAAACCGGACGGAAGAGGTGGCTGCGGGCTAGCGGCCCGTCACCACGAACCGCGCGGTGCCGAGCCAGCGTGTGCGAGATACACGCAGCCGGCCAGTTCCACGCAGTCACCCGACCCGCGAGTCGCCGGTACGTCCGGCCGGCTCCTCCCACGGGAGGAACCAGACTCGCGGGTCGCCTGCGTTTCGGGGGACCCGCGTGGGTCAGTGGGCGATGTCCTCGTAGCCCTCGAACTCGCGGGCCGAGCGGGTGCCCGGGCCGACGTAGCGGGCCGAGGGGCGGACCAGGCGGCCGGTGCGCTTCTGTTCGAGGATGTGGGCCGACCAGCCGGCCGTGCGCGCGCAGGTGAACATCGACGTGAACATGTGGGCCGGGACCTCGGCGAAGTCCAGCATGATGGCCGCCCAGAACTCGACGTTGGTCGCCAGGACGCGGTCGGGGCGGCGGCTGTGGAGTTCCGCCAGGGCCGCCTTCTCCAGCGCTTCCGCGACCTCGAAGCGGGGGGCGCCCAGTTCGCGGGCGGTGCGGCGCAGGACACGGGCGCGGGGGTCCTCCGCGCGGTAGACGCGGTGGCCGAAGCCCATGAGGCGTTCGCCCTTGTCGAGGGTCTTGCGTACGTAGGCCTCGGCGTCCCCGGTGCGTTCGATCTCCTCGATCATGTGCAGGACACGGGAGGGCGCGCCGCCGTGCAGGGGGCCGGACATGGCGCCCACGGCACCGGAGAGGGCGGCGGCGACGTCGGCGCCGGTGGAGGCGATGACCCGCGCGGTGAAGGTGGAGGCGTTCATGCCGTGTTCGGCGGCGGACGTCCAGTAGGCGTCGACGGCCGCGACGTGCTTGGGGTCGGGTTCGCCGCGCCAGCGGATCATAAAGCGTTCGACGACGGACTGGGCCTTGTCGATCTCGCGCTGCGGAACCATGGGGAGGCCCTGGCCGCGGGCGGACTGGGCGACGTAGGAGAGGGCCATGACGGCGGCGCGGGCGAGGTCGGCGCGGGCCTGGGCCTCGTCGATGTCGAGGAGGGGCCTGAGGCCCCAGACGGGGGCGAGCATGGCGAGGGCGGACTGGACGTCGACGCGGATGTCGCCGGAGTGGACGGGGATGGGGAAGGGTTCGGCGGGCGGCAGGCCGGGGTTGAAGGCGCCGTCGACGAGCAGGCCCCAGACGTTGCCGAACGAGACGTGGCCAACCAGGTCCTCGATGTCGACACCGCGGTAGCGGAGGGCGCCACCCTCCTTGTCCGGTTCGGCGATCTCCGTCTCGAACGCGATGACTCCTTCGAGTCCGGGTACGAAGTCGGACATCAGGCGGCTCCTCAAGATGTGTGCGACGGATGCGTGATGAGGTGCTGAAGTGCTCGGGCAAGGGTGCTGAGGCAGGCGTACACCCGTGGGATCCACGGTCGTCCGAGACTCGCGGTCCTGGGTGCACCCTGGTCATGCCCCGTGTGGTCGGAGGTCATCCAAACGAATGGCAACAGAACAATATCCCTGAGTGCCACCGTTGGGGAGGTTTCGCGGCACTGAGTGCCAGGCGGTGACCAAGGACACCGTATGGGTGACGGTCCTCGATGCGGCAGGATGACAGGGTGACCGACCGAGACGCCGTGCACGTCGATGCTGCCCCGGCCCTTGATCCCGCCGCGATGCGCAGGCAGTACCGGGCGGAGGGGCTGGCCGAGGGGGAGCTGGCCGCGACGCCGGTGGAGCAGTTCGCGCGCTGGTTCCGGCAGGCGGCGACGGAGGCGCATCTGTTCGAGCCGAACGCGATGATCGTGTCGACGGCGGACGCGGACGGACGGCCCAGTGCGCGGACGGTCCTGCTGAAGAGCTTCGACGAGCGGGGTTTTGTCTTCTACACCAACTACGGGTCGCGGAAGGCCCGTGAGCTGGGCGCGAATCCGTATGTGTCGCTGCTGTTCCCGTGGCATCCGATGGCCCGGCAGGTGATCGTGTCGGGTGTGGCGCGGCGGACCGGGCGGGACGAGACGGCGGCCTATTTCCGGACGCGTCCGCATGGTTCGCAGCTGGGGGCGTGGGCGAGCGGGCAGTCGTCGGTGATCGCCGGTCGTGCGGAGCTGGACGTGTCGTACGCGGAGCTGGCGGGCCGGTATCCGGAGGGCGAGCAGGTGCCGGTACCGCCGCACTGGGGTGGTTTCCGGGTGGCGCCGGAGTCGGTGGAGTTCTGGCAGGGGCGGGAGAACCGGCTCCACGACCGGTTGCGGTACGCGGTGGAGCCGGACGGCGGCTGGCGGGTGGAACGGCTGGCGCCCTGAGGCGCCCGCCCGAACCGGACCCCACCCACGCCCGCCGTCACTCCGGCGCACGTCACTCCAGCGCGCGTTCCACCATCGCCGCCCACTGGGCCACGACCCGGTCGCGGCGGGGGCCGTCGTCGGTGAGGAGGTTGGCGAGGCCGAGGCCGCGGGCCATGTCGAGGAGTCCCTGGACGGTTTCGCGGACGCCGGGGCGGGTCTCGTCGGCGGCGAGGAGGTCGACCGCTATGCGGTGGGTCTCGCGGCCGACGCGGGCTTCGAGTTCCGTCACGCGGGTGCGGAGCTGGTCCTCGTTGGAGGCGGCGACCCAGAGGTGGAGGGCGGCGCGGAAGAGGGGGCCGGTGTAGAGGTCGACGAGGGCGGCGACGACCGCGTGCCGGTCGCCCGCCGCGCCGCCGGGGAAGAGGGCGCGCAGGGCCGTGGAGCGCTCCTCGGCGACGTACTCGACGGCGGCGGTGAAGAGGTCCTCGCGGGTCGGGAAGTGGTGTTGTGCGGCGCCGCGGGAGACTCCGGCGCGTTCGGCGACCACGGAGACCGTGGAGCCGGCCCAGCCGTGTTCGGCGAGGCAGGCGACGGCGGCCTCCAGGAGGCGTTGCCGGGTGGCGCGGCTGCGGTCCTGCTTGGGGACGCGGTCGACCGCTTGGGTGCCGGTGTCGCTCATCGCCGTACCGCTCTTTCGTCTGGTGCGTGGTGCGTGGTCACAGGGCCCAGGAGGGGTCGCGTCGTTCGAGGAAGGCCGTCATTCCCTCGCGGGCCTGCGGGGCGGCGAACAGCCGGGCCGAGAGTGCGGTCAGGTGGTCCGCGTCCCGGTCGAAGGCCTCCAGCACCCTAGCTGTGAGCAGCCGTTTCGTCTCCGCCAGGGCGTGTGGGGCGGAGCGGCGCAGTCCGTCGAGGACGGGTTCGAGTACGGCGTCGACGTCGTCGCCGTGGGCGGTGAGGAGGCCGATGCGGGTGGCTTCGGCGGCGTCGAGGCGTTCGCCGGTGAGGTAGTAGCGGGCGACGGCGCGCGGGTCGGTGCGGGGCAGTACGGGCATGGAGATGACGGCGGGGGCGACGCCGATGCGGACCTCGGTGAAGGCGAAGGTCGCGGTGGTGGAGGCGGCGGCGATGTCGCAGGCGGCGAGGAGGCCGAGGCCGCCCGCGCGGACGTGTCCGGTGACGCGGGCGACGACGGGTTTGGGGAGTCCAACGAGGGCGCGCAGGAGGCCCACGAGGGCGTCGGGTGCGGGTGGGTCGCGCAGGTCGGCGCCGGCGCTGAAGGTGTTGCCGGTGTGGGTGAGGACGACGGCGCGTACGTCGTCGTCCTTGGCGCAGTCGGCGAGGGCGCCCGCGAGGGCGTCGACGAGCGCGGCGGAGAGCGCGTTGCGGGTGTCGGGCGAGTCGAGGGCGAGGGTTTCGACGCCCCTCTCGCGCGTGCGGGCGATCAGGGTCATGGCTTCTTCCTGGAGTCCCGGAGTTCGCGGCGGAGGATCTTGCCGGAGGCGGCACGGGGCACTTCGTCGATGAAGGTCACCGCGCGGACGCGTTTGTAGGGGGCGACGCGTTCGGCGACGAACATCATGACCTCGCCCTCGGAGAGGTCGGTGGCGTGCGGCTGGGGCACGACGTGGGCGTGCGGGATCTCGTTGCCGTTGTCGTCGGGGACGCCGATGACGGCGGCGTCGGCGATGCCGGGGTGGGTGAGCAGGAGGGCTTCGAGTTCGGCGGGTGCGACCTGGAAGCCCTTGTACTTGATGAGTTCCTTGAGGCGGTCGACGACGTAGAGCCAGCCGTTGTCGTCGACGTGTCCGACGTCGCCGGTGTGGACCCAGCCGTCGGTGTCGATCATCTCGGCGGTGGCGTCGGGGCGGCCGAGGTAGCCCTTCATGACCTGGGGGCCGCGGATGAGGATCTCGCCGGACTCGTTGGGTCCGATGTCGCGGCCGGGGTCGTCGAGGGAGACGATGCGCATCTGTGTGCCGGCGACGAGTTTGCCGACGGTGCCGGGCGGGGCGGTGTGCATGGCGTCGAGGGGGACGACGTGGGTGCCCGGGGAGAGTTCGGTCATGCCGTAGGCCTGGCCCACCGGCGGGAGGTTCAGCCGGTGGGCGCAGGCGGCGGCGAGGCGGGCGTCCAGGGGCGCGGCGGCGCTGATGACGTAGCGCAGGGACGACAGGTCGTAATGGGCGACCGCCGGGTGCTTGGCGAGGGCGAGGACGATGGGCGGGGCGACGTACAGGGCCGTGATGCGGTGGTTCTGGATGGCTGCGAGGAAGGTGTCGAGGTCGAAGCGGGGCAGTACGACGACGGTGGCGCCCTGGCTGAGTGGGAGGTTCATCAGGGCGGTGAGGCCGTAGATGTGGAAGAACGGCAGTACGGCGAGGACGCGTTCGCCGGGGCGGGCGGAGATCGCGGGGGCCAGCTGGGCGAGGTTGGTGGCGATCTGCCGGTGGGTGAGCATCACGCCCTTGGGGGTGCCGGTGGTGCCCGAGGAGTAGGGCAGGACGGCGATGTCGTCGACGGGGTCGATGTCGACGGGGTCGATGTCGACGGCCGGTTCCGGTGCGGTGGACGCCAGCATGTCGATCAGGGAGCGGTGTCCGGGGGCGCTGTCGCAGACGAGGATCTCCTGGACCCCGCCGGCGAGTTCGGCGGCGCGGCGTGCGGCGTCGAGCAGCGGTGACACGGTGATGATCCACCGCGCGGAGCAGTCGCTCAGCTGCTTCGCGAACTCCTCGGGCGTGGCGAGCGGGTGCACGGTGGTGACCGAGGCACCCGCGCGCGTGGCGGCGTAGAACGCGGTGGGGTACGCGATGGTGTTGGGGCTGTGCAGGGCGACGACGTCCCCCTTGCGCACACCGGCCTCCGCGAGGGCGGCGGCGATGCGCCGGTGGAACCGGTCCAGTTGCTCGTACGTGAGGGTGGTGCCGTCGAGGGCGTCGATGAGCGCGGGCGCGTCACCGAAGGCGGCGGCCCCGCCCAGTACGGCCTCGTGGATGGGCAGTTCGACGGGTGGGACGTCGGCGTACTCGCTGCGGAACATCGGTTCCTCCTCGCACGAGGCCACGCAGGCCGTGCAGGCTGTGCGCGCTCGCTGATCAGTACGACTTGGGCAGGCCCAGGGTCTGGTGGGACACGTAGTTGAGGATCATCTCCCGGCTGACGGGTGCGATACGAGCCACGCGCGAGGCCGTGATGAGCGAGGCGAGGCCGAACTCGCGGGTGAGGCCGTTGCCGCCGAGGGTGTGTACGGCCTGGTCGACGGCCTTCACGCAGGCCTCTCCGGCGGCGTACTTGGCCATGTTGGCAGCCTCGCCCGCGCCGGCGTCGTCTCCGGCGTCGTAGAGCCGGGCGGCCTTCTGCATCATCAGGCGGGCCAGTTCGAGTTCGATGTGGGCCTGGGCGAGGGGGTGGGCGATGGCCTGGTGGGCGCCGATGGGGGTGTTCCAGACGTTGCGCTCGCGCGCGTACTCGACGGCCCTGGACAGCGCGTAGCGGCCCATGCCGATCGCGAACGCGGCCGTCATGATGCGTTCGGGGTTGAGTCCGGCGAACAACTGGAGCAGTCCGGCGTCCTCGTCGCCGACGAGCGCGTCGGCGGGCAGCCGTACGTCGTCGAGGGTCAGCTCGAACTGCTTCTCGGCGGCGTTGAGTTCCATGTCGATGGGCCGGTGTGTGAAGCCGTCCGCGTCGCGCGGGACGATGAACAGGCAGGGCTTGAGGCGTCCGGTGCGGGCGTCCTCGGTGCGGCCGACGATCAGCGTGGCGTCCGCGAAGTCGACGCCGGAGATGAAGACCTTGCGGCCGGTGAGCAGCCAGTCCTCGCCGTCGCGGCGGGCGGTGGTGGTGATGCGGTGGCTGTTGGAGCCGGCGTCGGGTTCGGTGATGCCGAAGGCCATGGTCCTGGTGCCGTCGGCCAGGCTCGGGAGCCAGTGCTGTTTCTGGGCGTCCGTGCCGAAGCGGGCGATCACCGTGCCGCAGATCGCCGGGGAGACCACGAGCATGAGGAGGGGGCTGCCGGCTGCGCCCAGTTCTTCGAGGACTATGGAGAGTTCGGTGATTCCTTCTCCGCCGCCGCCGTATGCCTCTGGCAGGTTCACGCCGAGGTAGCCGAGTTTGCCGGCCTCTGTCCAGAGTTCCTGGGGGTGGCGGCCCTCAGCGACCACGCGTTGCAGGTATTCGCGGCCGTAGCGCTTGCCGAGGGTGGATACGGCCGCGCGGAGCGCGGCGTGCTCCGCGGTTTCGGTCGTGGTCATGTGGCTCCTTCGTTGTGGCTGGTCGCGCAGTTCCCCGCGCCCCTTCAGGTGGGTTGCACTACTGCCAATAGCGTGTCGACCTGCACCTGTTGTCCCGGAGAGACATGCACAGCGCTCACCGTTCCCGTGGCCGGGGCGGTGATCTTGTGTTCCATCTTCATCGCCTCCAGCCAGAGCAGGGGTTCTCCGGCCTTTACCTCCGCTCCCACCGTCAGGCCCTCCGCCACGCGGACGACCGTGCCCGGCATGGGGGCCAGGAGGGAGCCGAGGGCGTGTTGGGCCGCGGGGTCGGGGAAGCGGGGCAGGGCGCGGAGGGTGGTGTTGTTGACGAAGACCTGGTCGCCGTAGCCCGTCACCTTGAACTTGCGGCGTACGCCGTCCACTTCGAGTACGACCGTGTGGGCGTCGGCGTGCAGGACGCGGGCGGTGTCCGCCTCCAGGGCGCCCCCGCGCGCGTGCCGGTAGTGGATCTCGTGTTCCTCGCCCGCCATCAGGTAGCGCCTGGTCTGGGGCTGGGAGGGGAGGTTGCGCCAGCCGCCGAAGCGGGAGGGCGCGTGGGAGGCGGCGGCGAGGGCTGCGGCGAGCGGGGCGTGCGGGTCGGGGGCGGCTTCCGTGAGGGCGGCCAGGTGGCGGTCGTAGAAGCCGGTGTCCATCCGGGCGGTGGTGAAGTCCTCGTGGCGCAGGGAGCGGACGAGGAGGTCGCGGTTGGTGACCGGGCCGTGCAGGGCGGTGGCTTCGAGGGCGCCGGCGAGTCTGCGGACGGCCTCCGCGCGGGTGGGGGCGTGGGCGACGACCTTGGCGAGCATGGGGTCGTAGTGGACGGAGATCTCGTCGCCGTCCGTGAAGCCGGTGTCCAGGCGGACGCCCGCGGGGACGGCGAGGCGGTGCAGGGTGCCGGTCTGCGGGGCCCAGTCGCGGGCGGGGTCCTCGGCGTAGAGGCGGGCCTCGACGGCGTGGCCGCGCGGGGTGGGCGGGTCGGTGTCGAGGGCGTGGCCCTCGGCGACGCGGAGTTGCAGGGCGACGAGGTCGACGTCGAACACGGCCTCGGTGACGGGGTGTTCGACCTGGAGGCGGGTGTTCATCTCCAGGAACTGGGCCCTGCCGTCGGCGACGAGGAACTCGACGGTGCCGGCGCCCACGTAGTCGACCGCGCGGGCGGCGCGTACGGCCTGTGCGCACAGTTCGTCGGTGAGTCCGGCGGAGAGTCCGGGGGCCGGGGCTTCCTCGACGACCTTCTGGTGGCGGCGCTGGAGGGAGCAGTCGCGGGTGCCGAGGGCCCAGACGGTGCCGTGGGTGTCGGCGAGGATCTGGACCTCGACGTGGCGGCCGTTCTCGATGTAGGGCTCGACGAAGACCTCGCCGTCGCCGAAGGCACTGGTGGCCTCCGCGCGGGCGCCCTCCAGGGCGGCGGGCAGTTCGTCGAGGCGCCGTACGATCCGCATGCCGCGTCCGCCGCCGCCCGCCGCCGCCTTGACCAGGACGGGCAGGTCGGCCTCGGTGGGGTCGGTGAGGGGCGCGACGCCCATGAGTTCCTTGGCGCGGGTCTTGGACGCCATGGCCTCGATCGCGGACGGCGGCGGGCCGATCCACAGCAGGCCCGCGTCCCGTACCTCGCGCGCGAAGGCGGGGTTCTCGGAGAGGAAGCCGTAGCCGGGGTGCACGGCGTCGGCGCCGGCCGCGAGGGCCGCCTTCACGATCAGGTCCCCGCGCAGGTACGTGTCGGAGGGCGCCGTGCCCGGCAGGCGGACGGCGTCGTCGGCCTCGCGCGCGTGGAGGGCGTTTTCGTCGGCGTCCGAGTACACGGCCACCGTCCGGATCCCCAGCTCACGGCAGGTGCGGAAGATCCGGCAGGCGATCTCGCCCCGGTTGGCGACAAGAAGGGTGGTGATCACGTCGGGCTACCTCACATCCGGAAGACGCCGAAGCCGCCACGGACGCCCTCGTAGGGCGCGTTGTGGAGGGCGGACAGGCACAGGCCGAGGACGGTTCGGGTGTCGCGGGGGTCGATGACGCCGTCGTCGTAGAGCCGTCCGGACAGGAACATCGGCAGGGACTCGGACTCGATCTGCTGCTCGACCATGGCGCGCATGGCGGCGTCGGCGTCCTCGTCGTAGGGCTGTCCCTTCGCGGCGGCGGACTGGCGGGCGACGATGGACAGGACGCCGGCGAGCTGCTGCGGGCCCATGACGGCGGACTTGGCGCTGGGCCAGGAGAAGAGGAAGCGCGGGTCGTAGGCGCGGCCGCACATGCCGTAGTGGCCGGCGCCGTAGGAGGCGCCCATGAGGACGGAGAGGTGCGGGACGCGGCTGTTGCTGACCGCGTTGATCATCATCGAGCCGTGTTTGATGATGCCGCCCTGCTCGTACTCCTTGCCGACCATGTAGCCGGTGGTGTTGTGCAGGAAGAGCAGGGGGATGTCCCGCTGGTTGGCGAGTTGGATGAACTGGGCGGCCTTCTGGGACTCCTGGCTGAACAGCACACCCTGCGCGTTGGCGAGGATGCCGACGGGATAGCCGTGCAGGGACGCCCAACCGGTGGCCAGGCTGCTGCCGTAGAGCGGTTTGAACTCGTCGAAGTCGGAGGCGTCGACGATCCGGGCGATGACCTCGCGCGGGTCGTAGGGGATCTTGAGGTCGCCGGGGACGATGCCGAGGAGTTCCTCGGGGTCGTACTTGGGGGGCTCGGCGAGCGGCGGGTCGGCGTACGCCTTGCGGTGGTTGAGGCGGGCGACGACACGCCGGGCCTGGCGCAGGGCGTCGGGTTCGTCGACGGCGAAGTAGTCGGCGAGGCCCGACACGCGCGCGTGCATCTCGGCGCCGCCGAGGGACTCGTCGTCGCTCTCCTCGCCGGTGGCCATCTTGACCAGGGGAGGGCCGCCGAGGAACACCTTGGCGCGTTCCTTGACCATGATGACGTGGTCCGACATGCCGGGGATGTAGGCGCCGCCCGCGGTGGAGTTGCCGAAGACGACGGCGATCGTGGGGATGCCGGCGGCCGAGAGCCGGGTCAGGTCGCGGAAGATGGCGCCGCCCGGGATGAAGATCTCCTTCTGGGACGGGAGATCGGCACCTCCGGACTCGACGAGGCTGATGCAGGGCAGCCGGTTGGCGAGGGCGATGTCGTTGGCGCGCAGGGCCTTCTTCAAGCTCCACGGGTTGCTGGCGCCGCCGCGCACGGTGGGGTCGTTGGCGGTGATCAGGCACTCGACGCCCTCGACGACCCCGATGCCGGTGACGAGCGAGGCGCCGACGGCGAAGTCGCTGCCCCACGCGGCGAGCGGGGACAGCTCCAGGAACGGCGTGTCGGGGTCGAGGAGCAGTTCGATCCGCTCGCGCGCGAGGAGCTTGCCGCGCTTCTTGTGCCGGGCCACGTACTTCTCGCCGCCGCCCGCGAGGGCCTTGGCGTGTTCGGCGTCGAGTTCGGCGAGCCTCGCGGTCATGGCGTCGCGGTTCGCCGTGAAGTCGGGGCCGCCCGGGTCGAGCGCGGAGGAGAGGACGGTCACGACGGGGCCTCCGTGGGGGTGTCGGTGGTCACGGCGGACGCCTCCATGGAGCCGGGGCCGGGTGCGGTCGGCAACAGGGCCTCCGGGACGTCCAGGTGGCGGGAGCGCAGCCATTCGCCGAGGGCCTTGGCCTGCGGGTCGAAACGGGCCTGCGCGGCGACGCCCTCGCCGAGGATGCCCTCGACGACGAAGTTGAGCGCGCGCAGCCGGGGCAGGGGGTGCCGGGTGACGGGCAGGTCGCGGGTCTCGGGCAGCAGCTCCCGGAACCGGGCCACGGTCAGCTCGTGCGCGAGCCACCGCCAGCCGTCCTCGGTCCGTGCCCACACCCCGACGTTGGCGCTCCCGCCCTTGTCCCCACTGCGGGCGCCGGCGACAAGGCCCAGGGGTGCCCGCCGTACGGGCCCGGCCGGCAGCGGCCGGGGAAGGGGCGGCTCGGCAAGGGGTTCGAGTACACGCGTCTGGTCGGGCGGCACCACACTGATCCGCCGCCCGTCGTGGAGGACGACCACATGGTCTACGGAGCCATGGGGGACGTACACATCCTCGAACACCCCATAGGGCGAGCCTTTTCCAGGGGGCGCGACCACATGGAACCCGGGATAGCTGCCGAGTGCCAGCTCTACGGCGGCCCCACTGAGCGCCCTCCCGACCTTCGCCTCGTCCGCGTCCCGCACCACGAGCCGCAGCAGCGCACTGGCGGTCTCCTCGGTGGCGGCGTCGGGGTGGTCGGTGCGGGCGAGCTCCCAACGGACCTCGGCGGGCGGCGACTTGGCGAGCGCGCTGGTCATCTGGGCGCGTACCAGCGCCGCCTTGGCCTCGATGTCGAGGCCGGTGAGGACGTAGACGACCTCGTTGCGGAAGCCGCCGAGCCGGTTGCGGCCGACCTTGAGGGTCGGGGGCGGGGCCTCGCCGCGGACGTCCTCGACACGGACGCGGTCGGGGCCGTCCTGGGTGAGCCGTACGGTGTCGAGGCGGGCGGTGACGTCGGGGCCGGCGTACCGGGCGCCGCCGGTCTCGTAGAGCAGCTGGGCGGTGACCGTGCCGACGTCGACGAAGCCGCCGGTGCCGGGGTGCTTGGTGATGACACTGGTGCCGTCGGCGTGGATCTCGGCGAGCGGGAAGCCGGGGCGGCGGACGTCTCCGTCGGCGAAGAAGGCGTAGTTGCCGCCGGTGGCCTGGGTGCCGCACTCCAGCACATGCCCGGCGACGACCGCCCCCGCGAGCCGGTCGTACTCCCCCGGCTGCCAGCCGAAGTGGGCGGCGGCGGGCCCGGTGACCAGGGCCGCGTCGGTCACCCGCCCGGTGACCACGATGTCGGCGCCCTCGCGCAGGGCGGCCGCGATGCCGAAGCCGCCGAGGTAGGCGTGCGCGGCGAGGCTGCCGGGGTGGGCGGCGGTGAGGTCGTCGCCCTCGACGTGCGCGACCCGCACCGGGATGCCGAGCCGGCCGGCCAGTTTCCGTACGGCGTCGGCGAGCCCGGCCGGATTGAGCCCCCCGGCGTTGCTGACGATCCGCACGCCCCGCTCGTGGGCGAGCCCGAGGCACTCCTCCAACTGCCGCAGGAAGGTACGGGCGTACCCGGCGCCGGGGTCCTTCAGCCGGTCCCGGCCGAGGATGAGCATGGTCAGCTCGGCGAGGTAGTCGCCGGTCAGGACGTCCAGCTCACCCCCGACGAGCATCTCCCGCATGGCGTCGAAGCGATCGCCGTAGAAGCCGGAGGCGTTGCCGATCCGCAGGGTCACTGACGGGCCCCTTTCACAGGGGTGCCGGACGGGCCGACGAAAGCGGGGGTGTGGTCCAGCCGAGTGCCGGCCGCCGGGGCGTTGCCGGGGCGCGGAGTCGTCATTGACCCGGTCCCTTCGCGGGGCGGCCGGTGCCCGGTGGGCCCGCGAAGGCCTGGGCGAGGTCGAGCCAGCGGTCGGCGTCGTGGCCGTCGGCGCGCAGGTCGAGGTCGTCGCGGTGGGCGCGCTGGGTGACGAGGAGACAGAAGTCGTGCCCCGGGCCGGTGACGCGCTGGGCGGCGCCCTCGGGACCGTAGGTCCACAACTCGCCCGAGGGGGCGGTCAGTTCGACGCGGAACTCCTCCGAGGGCGGGGGCTCGCCGTGCACGCCGAAGGCGTAGTCACGGGCCCTGACCCCGATACGGGCCACATGCTTCAGCCGGTCCGTGGGTGCGCGCACCACACCCAGCGTGTCCGCGATGTCCTGCCCGTGGGCCCAGGTCTCCATGATCCGGGCCGTGGCCATGGAGGCGGCGGCCATGGGCGGGCCGTACCAGGGGAAACGGGCGCCGGGGGCGGAGGCGCGCAGGGCGGTCTCCAGCGCGGCGCGACCGGCGCGCCAGCGCGCGAGAAGCTCGGCGGGCGGGTGGGCCGCGCCCTCTTCGGCGCCCTCGTCCACGAAGGAGTCCGGCGAGGTCAGCGCCTTCTCGACGACCGCGCGGAAGCCGTCCTCGTCCGTGACGGCGAGGAGGGACGAGTGGTCGGTCCAGGTGAGGTGGGCGATCTGGTGGGCGATGGTCCAGCGGGGCGCGGGGGTGGGCAGGGCCCACTGCTCCGGGCTCAGCTCGGCCACGATCGCGTCGAGATCCGCGCTTTCGTCGCGCAGGTCGTCGAACACGGGGGTGGGGTCAACCATGGCCCGAGCCTGTCAGGGCCACCAGAACAAATCAAGCACGCTTGCATGATTTTTGGTTTCCACAAGGGCGAGGCGTGCACGGCCTTCGTGGCGGCGGCCTCGGAGGGGGCCCTCACGAGGGGTCGGGTGCGACTTGGAGCCGACGAGGAACTCGACGCGACAGGCGTCGGGCGGTTGCTCAGGCCGCCTGGTCGTGCGGGGTGAGTTCGATGATCAGGTCGGCGTCCATGGCACGCGCAAGTCGCCGCAGGAGGGGGATGGTCGGTACGGTGCCGCCGCCTTCGATCCGGGAAATCTGAGGCTGCTTCATCCCGCAACGTTCGGCCAGTTCGGTCTGGGACAGCCCCAGGGCGGTGCGCCGGTCGTAGACGAGCTGACCGAGGTCGTGGGCAATTTCGGCCTCCTCGTAGAGGCGGTCGTACTCGGTGTCCTCCTCGACCGTCTCGCCGAGGAGCTTGCGGTGGCGGCGGGTCTTCCACTCGGCGTGGTTCACGGCAGTTCCTCCTTGATCGGGCGGCTGTAGATGTTGTGCTCGGCGGCCGGCGCATGGCCGGCCTCACATGCGGCCTGGACCTCGCGGGCTCGGTCGACCTCGGCCTTCTCGCGCGTCTTCGTCTTACGGAAGACGGTCAGCAGGACGACACGTCGACCGGGTGCGAGCCAGTAGTAGAGCATCCGGAGTCGGCTCCGGACGGGGGGATCAGCGGTTCGTCACCCGAAGCTTCGGCTGTGCTGCACGCTCATGCTGCCGTTCCCATCGCGCGTCCCCGGCGCGTCTGCGTGCGTACCGCGCCCATGCTTGCCGCGATGACCAGGGCGATCGCCGCCGCCTCCATGGCGTTGAGGGCCTGGTCGAGGACCAGGAAACCGGCCGTGGCCGCGATCGCCGGCTCCAGGCTCATCATGATCGCGAACGTCGGCGCGGGCATCCGCCGCAAGGCCAGCAGTTCCAGCGTGTACGGCAGCACCGACGACATCACGGCCACCGCCGCACCGAGTCCCAGCACCACCGGGTCCAGCAGCTTCGTACCGGACTCGGCGATGCCCAGCGGAAGGAACAGCACCGCCGCGACCACCATCGCGAGGGCGAGCCCGTCGGCCTGCGGGAAGCGGCGGCCGGTGCGCGCGCTGAAGACGATGTACGCCGCCCACATCGCGCCCGCGGACAGCGCGAAGGCCACCCCGGCCGGGTCGAGGCTCTCGAAGCCGCCGCCTCCGAGCAGGAAGACACCGGCCAGGGCGAGGCCCGCCCAGACGAAGTTGATCGCGCGGCGGGAGGCGACGACGGACAGGGCGAGCGGGCCGAGGACTTCCAGGGTGACGGCCGGGCCGAGCGGGATGCGGTCGACGGCCTGGTAGAAGAGGCCGTTCATCGCGCCCATGGTGACGCCGAAGACGAGGACCGTGCCCCAGTCGGTACGGGAGTGCCCGCGCAGCCGGGGCCGGCAGATCACCAGCAGCACGATCGCGGCAACGGCCAGGCGCAGGGTGACGATGCCCAGCGCGCCGGCCCGTGGCATCAGGCTGACCGCGAGCGCCCCGCCGAACTGCACCGAGAGCCCGCCGGCGAGCACCAGGCCGACGGGGCCGAGTGAGCCGCCGCGCCCCGGAGCGGCATCGGAGGTGCCGGAGGTGGCGGCGGTCGACGCGGACGGCTTCGAGGTGGCGGCTTCGGGGGTGGTCACAGGGCGGTCCAGGGGCTCGGCACGAATTCCGTTGGGGCGTTGGAGCGTTGGGGCATGCGTACGGCAGCGGACGCCGTTCACTTCCATGCACTTGCCAGTCCAGGGTAATGGACCACGTCAGGCGTGTGAACCGCTTATGCCTCTGACGTCGCTGTCACCCGCGTCACTTCCCCCGCTCCCCCTCCTCCCCCAACGCCTCCCCCAACGTTTCTGCCAGCACCTCCGCCAGATGCCGCCCCCGCTCCCCCGCCAGCTGCTCCATCTGCGTACGGCAGGAGAAACCGTCCGCCAGGACCACCGAGCCGTCGGGCGCCTCCCGCAGGGCCGGCAGGAGCTGTTCCTCCGCGCAGGCGCCGGACACCTCGAAGTGGCCGCGTTCGAAGCCGAAGTTCCCCGCGAGGCCGCAGCAGCCGCCGGCCAGCTCGCCGGTCAGACCGGCGGCCGTACGCAGCCGGCGGTCGGCCGCGTCGCCGAGTACCGCGTGCTGGTGGCAGTGGGTCTGGCCGACCGCGGGCCGGTCGATGCGGGGCGGTGTCCAGTGCGGGGCGTGCCGTTCCAGGGTCTCCGCGAAGGTCAGGACGCGGGCGGCGAGGCGCGCGGCACGGGGGTCGTCGTGCAGCAGTTCGGGCAGGTCGGTACGGAGGGCGGCGGCGCAGCTGGGTTCCAGGACAACGACGGGGGCGGCGGTCTCCAGTACCGGTTCCATCAGGTCGAGGGTGCGGCGCAGCACCGCGCGGGCACGGTCCAGCTGTCCCGTGGAGACGTACGTCAGGCCGCAGCAGACCCGGCCCCGGCCGCGCAGCAGGGACCGCGGGTCCATGGCGACGGACACGCCGTCCCCGACGGCGGGGCGGGTGAAGTGCACGGTCGGCGGGAGCGCGACGCGCAGCCCGGCCGCCTCAAGGACGCGTACGGCCGCCTGCCCGACGGACGGCGAGAGATGCTCGGTGAAGGTGTCCGGCCACAGGATGACGATCTCGTCGCCGGTCGCCCGCGAATCCCCCTTCCGCCCCTCCCACCACTGGCTGAAGGTCCGGGGCGCCAGCCGGGGGATGTCCCGCTCGGGCGCGATCCCGCCGAGCCGTTTCGCCACGCGCGCGAGGGGCCGCACCGACGCCAGCGCGTTGGCGAGCCGGGCCGTGCGGGTACGGGACACCCAGCGCAGCCACTGCGGCAGCCGGCCCATCGCGTAGTGCGCGGCCGGACGCCGGCGCCCCGCGTAGTGGTGGTGCAGGAACTCCGCCTTGTACGTGGCCATGTCGACGCCGACGGGACAGTCGGACCGGCAGCCCTTGCAGGACAGGCACAGGTCGAGGGCGTCCCGGACCTCCGTGGAGCGCCAGCCGTCGGTGACCACCTCGCCGGCGAGCATCTCGTGCAGCAGCCGGGCGCGCCCGCGGGTGGAGTGTTCCTCCTCGCCGGTCGCGCGGAAGGACGGGCACATCACGGCGGGCCCGGTCGCCGTCGTCGTACGGCACTTGGCGACCCCGACGCAGCGGCGGACGGCGGCCGAGAAGTCGCCGCCGTCGGCCGGGTAGCCGAACTCGACGTCGACCGGGGTGCGGGGCAGCACGGCGAACCGCAGATCGGCGTCGAGCGGTGCGGGGCGCACCAGAATGCCGGGGTTGAGCAGGTCGTCCGGGTCCCAGACGCCCTTGGCGCGCTCGAACAGGGCGACGACCTCGGCGCCGTACATCCTCGGCAGCAGCTCCGCGCGGGCCTGTCCGTCGCCGTGCTCCCCGGACAGCGAACCGCCGTGCGCGACGACGAGGTCGGCGAGTTCCTCGGAGAACCGCCGGAACCGTGCCACGCCCGCCGCGCTGAGCAGGTCGAAGTCGATCCGTACGTGGATACAGCCGTCCCCGAAGTGTCCGTACGGGGTTCCGCGCAGGGCGTGCGCGGCGAGCAGCTTGCGGAAGTCCCGCAAGTAGGCGCCGAGCCGGGCGGGCGGCACCGCGCAGTCCTCCCAGCCGGGCCAGGCCTCGCTGCCGTCCGGCATCCGGGTCGCCGTACCGCTGGCGTCCTCGCGGATCCGCCACAGCAGCCGCTGTCCGGCCGGGTCGGTGACGACGCGCGCGTCCAGTACGTCGGCCGCGCGGACGATCTCCTCGGCACGCGCGCGTGCCTCGCCCTCGCTGTCCCCGCCCGTCTCCACGAACAGCCAGGCCCCGCCGCGCGGCAGCCCGGCCGGTTCCGGCACCAGGTCGGCGGCCATGCCCTCGACGGTCAGCGGCCGGTACGGCAGCAGCCCGGCCGCGGCCTCGGCGGCGACGCTCTCGTCGGCGTACCCGAGCACGGCGAGGGCGCGGGCGCGCGGGGCTTTGACCAGCTGTACGGCGGCCTCCGTGAGCACACCGAGGGTGCCCTCCGAGCCGCAGAAGGAGCGGGCGACGTCGGCGCCGCGCTCGGGCAGCAGCGCGTCCAGCGCGTAGCCGGAGATACGGCGGGGCAGGTCGGTGCGGAACGCCGTGCGCAGCCGGGCGAGTTCGCCCTCGGCGAGTGCGCGCAGGCCGTCGGGCGCGCCCGCCCAGTCCGGCCCGAGGCGCAGGTGCTGTCCGCGCGCGGTGAGCACGGTCAGCTCGCGCACGCTGTCCGCCGTGGTGCCCCAGGCGACCGAGTGGGAGCCGCAGGAGTTGTTCCCGATCATGCCGCCGAGCGTGCAGCGGGAGTGTGTCGAGGGGTCGGGGCCGAAGCGCAGGCCGTGCGGGGCGGCGGCCTCCTGGAGGCGGTCGAGGACGAGGCCCGGCTGGACGACGGCGGTGGCGGTCTCGGCGTCCAGGGACACCAGGCGGTTCATGTACCGCGTGAAGTCGAGGACGACGCCTACGCCGGTCGCCTGGCCGGCGATGGAGGTGCCGCCGCCGCGGGGCACCACCGGCACGGTGTGTGCTCGGCACACGTTCAGGGTGGCTTCCACGTCGTCGGCGTCCCTGGGGGCGACGGTGCCCTGTGGGACTCGGCGGTAGTTGGAGGCGTCCATGGTGACCAGGGCGCGTGGGGTCACCCCGAACCCGACGTCGCCCCGAACGGCCTTCCGCAGCTCCGCTTCCAGATCATCCATATGGCTAGGAAATCAGGGTGGGGGGTGGGGGGCCATGGTGTTGGGTGCGGCGGGGTGGGGGTGATCGCGCAGTTCCCCGCGCCCCTGAGGGGCAGGCCGGTCCTTTGGCTGCCGCGCCATCGTGGTTGGTCGCGCAGTTCCCCGCGCCCCTCAGGGGGGTCACGCCGGGCCTTTGGCTGCCGCGCCGTCGTGGTTGGTCGCGCAGTTCCCCGCGCCCCTCAAGGGGGTGACGCCGGGGCTTTGGCTGGCGGGGCATTGTGGTTCCGGGGGGTTTTGGGGGCGCGGGGAACTGCGCGGTCGGCCCCCACCGGCCCGCAGCCGGCCATCCTCGGGGCAGCCACCCCATCCAGCCCGTCCGGCGTGTGAGGACGAGGCCGTTCGGGCCGACGGACCCGCACCCCGACCCCCCGCGTCTCACGCAACGAACGGCGTTGCACCGACCACGGCTCCACCGGCTAACCTCACCCCGTGGCTGAGATCCGGATTCCTGCTGACATCAAGCCCGCCGACGGTCGTTTCGGCGCGGGTCCCTCCAAGGTGCGGACGGAGGCGCTGGACGCCCTGGCCGCCACCGGTACGTCCCTGCTGGGCACCTCCCATCGCCAGGCCCCGGTCAAGAACCTGGTCGGCAAGGTGCGCGACGGCATCAGCGACCTCTTCGGGCTCCCCGAGGGCTACGAGGTCGTCCTCGGCAACGGCGGCTCCACCGCGTTCTGGGACGTCGCGACGCACGGCCTGATCGAGAACAGGTCGCAGCACCTGAGCTTCGGCGAGTTCAGCTCCAAGTTCGCCAAGGCGTCCAAGCTGGCGCCCTGGCTGGCGGAGCCGGACGTCATCACCGCCGACCCGGGCACGCACCCCGAGCCGGTCGCCGTGGCCGGTGTGGACGTCTACGCGTTCACGCACAACGAGACCTCGACCGGCGTCGCGATGCCGATCAAGCGCGTGGAGGGCGCCGACGAGGGCGCGCTCGTCCTCGTGGACGCGACCTCCGGCGCGGGCGGTCTGCCCGTCGACATCGCCGAGACGGACGTGTACTACTTCGCCCCGCAGAAGTCGTTCGCCTCCGACGGCGGCCTGTGGATCGGCGTGTTCTCGCCGGCGGCGATCGAGCGTGCCGAGCGTGTGCACGCGAGCGGGCGGCACGTGCCGGAGTTCTTCAGCCTGCCGACGGCGATCGACAACTCGCGCAAGAACCAGACGTACAACACCCCGGCCCTCGCCACGCTCTTCCTGCTGGGTGAGCAGCTGGACTGGATCAACGGCCAGGGCGGCCTGGACTGGTCCGTGCGCCGCACCGCCACCTCCGCGCGCAACCTGTACGGCTGGGCGGAGGACGTGAAGTTCGCGAACCCGTTCGTCACCGACCCGGCCAAGCGCTCGCAGGTCATCGGCACGATCGACTTCACCGACGAGGTGGACGCGGCGGCCGTCGCCAAGGTGCTGCGCGCCAACGGCATCGTCGACACCGAGCCCTACCGCAAGCTCGGCCGCAACCAGCTGCGGGTCGCGATGTTCCCGGCGATCGACCCGTCGGACGTCGAGGCCCTCACCAAGTGCGTGGACTACGTCATCGAGAAGCTGTAGTCCCCCTCACCCCGACATGGAAGGCGCCCGGCGTATCGTCCGCCGGGCGCCTTCGTACGCTCTACTCCTCGGCGAACAACTCCTCGGCGTGCGTCACGCCAAGGGAGCGGTCTAGCCAGGTAACCAGCGTGTCGAGGTCGGTGCAGTCGGTAACCCGCTCCCGGACGGAGTCGGGGATCTCGATACCCCGCACTTCGAGAATGTGCAGAACAGCCTCGGCCTGTCCCTTGGCGCGGCCTTCGAGCCAGGACTCCTCGACGATCGTGTGACTGCCCGGAAAGTTCGGGGTGTACGTGGCCATCAGATGCCTCCAGTAGTCACGACCCGGGCCCTCACCCAGCCCGATCTCGACGATCTCCGCCCAGTCGACACGGTCCACGCCCCCGCCGTCGTCACCGGCCGTGTAGACCCGGAACACACTGTCCACTCGACGCTCAAGTGGTCTGATCTCAGTGAGATCGGTGTCCAGGGGACGGGCGGATCCAGGACTGTTCGCCCGGCTTCTGCCCGCGCGCGGGCATCGGTTTCCCGCAGTACACCGCGATCGAGCCCGGAAGATCCGATGCAGGGCATCATGCCGTCGGCCTGTGCCGGCCGCCGTCTACTGGTCGAACTGCCCCAGGAAGGCGGCCCAGGCATCGCGGGAGAGAGTGATGAGGGGACCGTCCTGCTGCTTGCTGTCGCGGACGGCCCGACCACCGGGCGCCGTGTCGGCGACCTCGACGCAGTTGTTCTCCTGCCCGGAGTACGAGGACTTCCAGAAGGGGCTTACGACCTCGGTCACGATGTGTCTTCCTTCAAACTCCGCAGTACGCCCCGGATGAGCTCGGCGCTCGCCTCGGGTGCCAGTGCGGCCGATCGTAGTAGGTCGTACATATTGGCGTAAGCCATGAGGTCTTCGGAGCCTTCAAGCACCGACGTGCCTCGCAGGTTGTCCAAGGTGACCGCTTCGACCGTCGGCTCTTCGTCAAAACTGAAGGAAGAGAAGGCTGAGGTGGAACCGCCCAGTGCGCCCGCGCTGAACGGCAGCACTTGGACAGTGACGTTCTTCCGTTTGCCGATCTCCAGGATCGCGGACAACTGGCTGCGATGAATCCCGACGCTGACGAGCGGGTACGTAATGACCGACTCCCAGAGGATGGCTGTGTACGACGCTCCGCCCTCCGCGATCTTCGCCTGCCGCCCCACGCGCACCTTCACCAACTCGGCGGCCCTCTCCGGTTCAATGTGGTGTGGACCACCGGCGATAACCGCCTCCGCATAGGCCGGAGTTTGCAGCAGACCCGGCACCATGAGGGGCTGCCATTCCCGGATGTACGAGGCGTCATCCTCCATCGCGATGTGGTCGACGTAGTCCGGCCTCAGATGCTCCGAGTGTTCGAGCCACCAGCCGCGGTTCTTGGAATGCTTGGCCAAGTCCTCCAGTTTCTCCCGGACTTCGGGGTCATCGATCCCGTACGCCTTGAGCATCGCCCGGATCTCAATGGGGCGTGCGATGACGTGTCCGGTCTCGATGCGGCTGACTCTGGTCTGATGTGCCGCGATCACCTCCGCGGCCTGCGGCTGATCGAGCTTGGCCGCCTGCCGGTACCTCCGGAGCGCGGTTCCAAGTCGCCTGCTACGTACGGTCGGTCGGCCACCTGTGGGCATCGCAAACCCCTCTCGTTCGCAGAGAACCTTAGAGCAAGACGAGAATCGCACATGCACGCGACAGCATGCATGCTGACTTTCATGTTGCTGAATTGCCTGTTGGGGCCCTAGCCTCACAGGCAACGCCAGCAACCGGCGCGCCCTTGACGCTCCGTCAGGAGGTACGGCATCTCGTGTCCGAAACCAAAACCTTCCGCATCCCCAAACAGCGAAGGCACGTGCCCACCGCCCGCAACCGGGTCCGCAAGGCGCTCGCCGACTGGGGCGTCACCGGCGAACTCGCCGACACCGTGACCCTGTTGGCGAACGAACTCGTCACGAACGCCGTGACCCACTGCCGGGTGCCGTCCGCCGAGGTCAGGGTCACGCTGACGCACCTGGGTACCGAGTTGCTGCTTGAGGTCTCGGACCCGGACAGGGACAGACTCCCCCTGCCCCACGCCTCCGCCCCGGACGAGGAGAACGGACGCGGCCTGGCGCTCGTGGGGCTGCTGGCCGATGCCTGGGGCCACCGGCAGGGCCCGTACACGAAGTGCGTGTGGGCCCGGTTCGCGCTCACCGGGACGAGGACGGAGGCCCATGTTCCGACGGCTTTATGACGCGGTCGCGGGACTGTTGGGGCGGCCCCGGCCGGTGGACGACGACCGGGACCTCGCCGGCGAGGTACGGACGCCGGACCCGTACGTGTGGCGGCTGCCGGACCCGTACGCCGCCCGCTGGCGCCGCTGGGCACGGCGGTCCCGCGCGGCCGGTTACCGGCTGGCGTTCCCGCGGGACGAGGAGTGCTGGGTGTGCGAGCCTCCCGCACGGGAGCCACGCTGGGAGACGTCCGACGACGTCGTACGGGCGTACGTCCTCAGACCTTGATACCGCGCCGTACGCGGGCGATGACCTGCTGGGCTTCGGGGCCGTAGACGGCGGCTTCGGCGAAGGTGTTCCAGACCCGGCGATACAGAGCGATCGTTTCAGCATCGTCGAGCCAGAGCGCAGCGTGCCAATCTTCGACCGTCACCAGCCGGTCGTCCAGGATCCAGAACCCGTTTCCTGGCGGCAGATCCAACGCTGCATCCCAGGGCACGATTCCCAGATGGACGGTGTCCATTCCTACGACCCCGAGCAGTCGGTCAAGCTGAGCTGCGAGCACGTGCGGCGGACATACGTGAGCCCTTAGCGCTCCCTCCCACATGAGCGTGCACAACTGCTTACCCGGCCGATACAGCCATTCCTGTCGCTTCATACGGGCTCGCACCGCGTTCTCCGCGTCCCGTGGAGTGCCACGGAATTCCGCGTAGCGCTCAAAGAGACTGCGGGCGTAGTCAGCGGTTTGGAGCATGCCGTTGACGGCGAAGGTGTCCCAGACGTGCAACGTCCGCGACTCTGCGACGAGGGTGTTCCACTCCTCCTGTACTGGACCGTGCCCCGCCGCCAGCTTGCGCCGCCAGGAACGGATGTGGCTTTCGAAACCCTTGAGTCGCGCGTGCAATTCCCCGAACGCAGCGGGCCGGCCCACGGCCTCTGCCCACGCCTGGAGGTCCTCGCCCGTGGGGGTCTGTCTGCCGTTCTCCAGCTTGCTGACCTTCGACTGCGGCCACCCCAGCCGCCTGGCCAGCTCGGTACCGGTGAGCCGGCCATCAGGGCTTTCAACGCGTAACTCCCTGAGCCTGTGCCCCAGTTCTGCGCGTGCTCTCTGATAGTCCGTGCTCACCGGTTCCCGTTCAGGCTCCTACGCGTCGCCGTGCATCTCCGCGGTGAATTTCTGCCACGGTACGGCGTGGTGCCATGCAGCATCCCGGATCATGGCGCAACGCACCACCTCCGCCGGTTCCGTGATGAGGTCCACGTGGGTGAGCTGGTCGTCGTCATCAAACTGAAGGAGCGCGACGAGGCGGCTGTCGAACAGCCAGAAGTCCTCAGCGGGGAGGGTCAGTCGCTCGGCGTCGGCACGCCACAGGTTGCGGATGTCCTCGCCCATGCCGCTGTTCCGCTTCGCGTTGTCGAGGAGATAGAGCTGGCCGGTGGTCGGCGACTCATCCACGATGCGCACCCGCTCAACACGCTTACCCTCAGCCGTTTGCTTAAGGATCGTCTGGCAAAACGGGTGGTCGTACGTCCAGTTGGCTTTGCCCGTCTCCACGAATTGCCGGTACGTCTCGGTGCCTTCGTCACTTGCGTAGCGCCGACGCGTCTCTAAGCGCCACGCAGTGTGCTCGAACTTGCCGAACAGGCCGCCGAACTCCTCCAGCCCAATTGTCCGCACTTGCCTCGTCCTCTCCTTCGGGGTCCAGTCCACCAGGACATCACGCGGTACCACAACGGCGACCTCCCCCTCCGACAGACGTTGAAGCTGCGCGACGTCCTCAGGGTCTGTGAGCGGTGGACCGTGAACGATCACCTCCCCGCTGTCCAGGTCCTCGTGCACGGACGGACACCCGTCCTCGCCACTCCCCGTCCCGTTGAACCGCAACCTACGCACCATGAACGGCAACTCCCCTGGCCCTAGATGATGTTGCCCCATCACCCTGCCCGTCTCTCTGAGTGAATGTCCATGCATCCAGAGTGACCGCGCGAGAATAACGGCGAATATTCTCCCCGTACCCGCCCTCCCGCTCCCTACGGTCGTCCCGAACTCCCCATCAACCGAGCAGGAAGGCGGACGTCATGGCGAACGGCATCGACCTGTACGCACTCGACCTCAGCGGGGCCTCGTTCGTGAGGGTCTGTGGGGGCAACACCCACCCCGACGGCGAATCGTGCGTGACCCTGGCCAGGATCGGCGACGGCGCCTGGGCCCTCGGGGACAGCAAACGTCCGGGCACCGAGCCGCTGCGGTTCACCTCGGCGGAGCTTCGCGTGGCCGGGATCGACCCGGCCCGGTTCGGCCTTGCCCTCTGAGTGACCCCACCGGGGGTCACGCCCTCCCCGGCCGGGGAGGGCGCACGGAGAAGGGCAGTTGGTGCATCATCATCACGGCTATGTGTGGACCGGACCCAAGGACCGCTTCGACCAGGAAGCGCTGCGGCGGCCCCCGTGTCCCGACCCGCCGCCGCCCGGCGGGCGGCCGGAACTGGTCCAGCGGTACCGGGAGGTGGCGGCCGCGTTCCCGACCTGCGATCTGCCTCCGCTGGAGACACGGAACTGGCTGCGGAAACCGTCCGCCCAGGTGCGGGGCACCTGGGCGGACCCGCGGGACGCCGCGGCGTGGCTCCGCGACCGGCTGGCCGAGTACGCCCCCCGGTTCGCGTCCGGCGACCAGCGTGACCTCGACCGGCTGACCGCCGTCGTCGGCTCGGTGGAGGCACGACTGAGGTGGCACGGGGACGTGTCGCTCGGCTACTACCTCGAACGCCCCGCGTTCCTCTCCCTCGCCCTGGTGTGTTGCTCCCCGAGACTCGGGCTTCGCGCGCTGCCCTGCCCCTTGGAGGGGGTTACCGACTGAGCCTCTGGAATCGCCGAACGGCCAGCGGCAGGAAGATCGCCGTCAGGACCACCGGCCACGCCACCGACATCAGCAGGGCGTGCTGTTCGATCCAGGAGTCCCCGGCGGCGCCCGGCGCGCCGAAGAGTTCGCGGGCGGCGGCGGCCGTGGAGGAGATGGGGTTCCAGGCGGCGACCCAGCCCAGCCAGTCCGGCATCAGCTGCGGGGCGACGTAGATGCTGGAGATCATCGTGAGCGGGAAGGCCACCGCGAACAGCCCGCCCGCGGCCTCCGGGTTCGGCACCAGCAGCCCCAGCCAGACGCCGATCCAGATCAGCGAGAACCGCAGCCACAGCAGCAGTCCGAACGCGGCGAGGAAGCCGAGGCCGCCGTCCGGCCGCCAGCCCATGGCGAGGGCGGTCAGCATCATGATGGCCAACTCCGCGCAGGCGACGAGGAGATCGGTCACGCCGCGTCCGGCGACCACCGCGGACGAGGACATCGGCATCGAGCGGAACCGGTCGATGACGCCCTTGGTGGAGTCGTACACCATGACCGTGGCGGTGTTGATGAAGCCGAAGGCCATGGTCATCACGAACATGCCCGGCATCAGGAAGTCCTGGTAGTTGCCGCCGCCCGGCACCTTCATCGCGCTGCCGAAGACATAGCCGTAGAGCAGGACGGAGAGGATCGGGAAGCCCAGCTGCCAGGCGATGTTGACGGGCTGGCGCCGGTAGTGGGTGAGGCCGCGCCGGACGATGTTCCAGACGTCGGAGAGCAGCCAGTACGTGGTGCCGCGAACAGGCAGTTCGGTCACGTCTACGGTGGTCATGCCGCGTTCTCCTTCTCGGTGCGGTGTCCGGTCAGACGCAGGAAGACGTCGTCGAGGCTGGGCCTGCGCAGCCCGATGTCCTCGACGTGGATGCCCTCCTCCTGGAGGGTGCGGGCGACGTCGGTGAGGGCGGAGACCCGGTCGGTGACCGGAGCGTGGACGCGCAACTCGGTCTCGTCGGTCTCGGGTTCGCCGTCGGAGACCCGGGAGACCACCTTCACGGCCCGCGCGATGTCGGACCGCTCGGCGACGACGACCTCGATCCGGTCGCCGCCGACGAGGTTCTTCAGTCCGTCCGGGGTGTCGTCCGCGATGGACCGGCCCTGGTCGATGACGGTGATCCGGGAGGCGAGCTTGTCGGCCTCCTCCAGATACTGCGTGGTCAGCAGCACGGTCGTACCGCCCGCGACCAGCGCGCGTACGGATTCCCAGACCTCGCCGCGGCTGCGGGGGTCGAGCCCGGTCGTCGGCTCGTCGAGGAAGAGCACCGCCGGGGCGAGGATCATCGAGGCGGCGAGGTCGAGCCGGCGCCGCATACCGCCGCTGTAGCCGCCGACGCCCTTGTCGCCGGCGTCGGCGAGGTCGAACTGTTCCAGCAGTTCGGTGGCCCGGCTGCGGGCGCGGCGGCCACCGAGGTGGAAGAGGCGGCCGAACATCTCCAGGTTCTGCCGGCCGGTGAGCACCTCGTCCACCGCCGCGTACTGCCCGGTGAGGCCGATCCTGGCGCGTACCTCGCGCGGCTGCCGGGCCACGTCGAGACCGGCGACCGTGGCCTGTCCGCCGTCCAGCTTGAGCAGCGTGGACAGGATCCGTACGGCGGTGGTCTTGCCCGCGCCGTTCGGACCGAGCAGTCCGTGCACGGTGCCCTCGCGCACGACGAGGTCGAAGCCGTCCAGTGCGCGCTTCTCGCCGTACCGCTTCTCCAGCCCTTCGGCCTTCACCGCGTATCCGCCCATGGCTGTGCCCCCTTGGTCGTGTGACTCGTCGTCCGACTCGTCATCGCCTAACTGAGTACAGCGTACCCGATTACGCGTACGCCGTACCCAATTTTTCTCCGGACAACTAAGCTGAGCCGTATGACGAGTGGCAAGAAGGCCGGCGGCGGTACGGAATCCAGTGGCAGCGGAGACGTCGCCCGCACCCTCGAACTGCTCTGGGAGACCGGCCACCGGCCCAGCCGGGGCCCCAAACCGGGGCTCACACTCGACCGGATCGTGGAAGTCGCCGTCCGGGTCGCGGACGGCGAGGGGCTGGAGGCGGTCTCGATGCGCCGCGTCGCCGCCGAGCTCGGCACCGGCGCGATGTCGCTGTACCGGTACGTCCCCGGCAAGGGCGAGCTGCTCGACCTGATGCTGGACCGCGTCCAGCGCCCCTCCGGGAACCCGGCCGAGCTGGGCGACGGCGGCTGGCGCTCCGCCCTGGAGGCGCTCGGCCGCACCACACTCGCCCTCTACCGCCGCCACCCCTGGCTGCTCCAGGTCAACCAGTCCCGCCCGATCCTCGGCCCGAGCGCACTCGAGGGCATGGAGCAGGTGCTGTCCCTGATCAAGCCGATGGGCCTGCCCGACCGCGAGCTGGTCTCGGCGATCATCCTGGTCGACAGCTATGTCGTCGGGGCGGTGCGCTCGCAGGTGTACCAGGCGGAGGTGGAGCACCGCACCGGCCTGACCGACGACGAGTTCTGGGAGGCCCAGGTGCCGGTCCTGGAGAAGGTCCTGTCCACCGGCCGCTTCCCGCTCATCGCGTCCCTGGACGACAACACCTGGGCCCGCGACTTCGACCACTTCGAGTACGGCCTCCAGCGCATCCTGGACGGCCTGGAGGCGATGCTGGAGAAGCGGAACGGGCCCCCGGAGGGACGGTCCGACCCTGTGACCCCGGCCCCGGGGACGCCTAGCGCCTAGCCCTGGCGCCGCTTCCTGCGCATCCCCAGGAGCAGCAGGCCCACGACGGCCACGGCGAGCGCGCCCGCGCCGACGGAGAGGTTCCGCCCGCCGCCCCCGTCCTCCCCCGCGGACGAGGAACCGCTGCTCCCGGACGAGGAGCCGGAGCCCTCGCCGGAGGCGCCGGGCGCGTCCTCGGGCAGCACCGGGCTGTCCTCGCCCTCGGCGCCGTACATCAGCTTCTTCCCGTCGGCGGTGTACGTGACGGACTCGCCCTGCGCGAAGCCGGTGGGCACGCTCAGCCGCTCCAGCTTCTTGATCTTCCCGCCGTTCCAGTCGTAGTCGATCGCGCCGAAGTAGCTGCGGACCACGAGGTGTTGGGCGTCCGGGGACAGGGCCGCGTCGGTGGCCTCCAGGTCGGGGACGTCGGCGATGGGCCTGAAGACGTTGGTGCCGGAGGGGGAGAGCTGCGCGGGGCCCTCGTACAGACGGCCGCCCTCGCTGTTCTTGTCGACGATGTAGACCCGCCCGGTCTTGGGGTGCACCACGAGGGACTCGGCGTCGCGGGCGCCGTCGGAGTACTTCACGACGTACTGCGTGGCCCGGATCGTCCGGTCCTTCAGCTCCTTCGGCTCGGGCAGCTGGTAGATCCAGACGTGGTCCCAGGTGCCGCCGAGGTTGTCGCCGATGTCACCGACGTAGATCTGGTTGTCGGGGCCGATGGAGATGGCCTCGACGTCCCGGGGGGTGCCGACGCCGGTCAGGGTGAGGGTGGCGACGGTCTCGCCGGTGGCGCTGTCGACGGCGTAGAGGAAGGCGCCGTCGTCGCTGTCGTTGTGGGTCCAGTAGATGCCCGGGTGCTGGTGGGACGCGGCGAGGCCGCTGGACTCGGTGATCCGCGGGTCCTTGATCGTGAATCCGTCGTCGCCGTCGGCGGCGGAGGCGGGCGGCACGGCGAGCGCCCCCGTGAGGAGGACGGCGGCGAGAAGGACTGCGGGTCGGCGCATGCCCCAAGACTGCCACCTCGTACGCCTGTTCCGGGCGCCGTCCCTGCCGCGCGACCCGCCGGTTCCGGGCGCCGTCCGTGCCGCGCCACCGCCCGTTCCGGGCCGCGTGGTGGGCCTCACACCCCGCCCGTCGCGCCGATCGTCCATCATGTGCGGATGCTCAGGTTGATGTGCGTAGGCGACTCCATGACCATCGGCAGCGCAGGCGACCACACCTGGCGCTACCGGATGTGGCGGCACCTGTGCGAGACCTACGGCGGCCCGTTCGCCCTGGTCGGCCCCCGCGACACGCTCTACGACAAGGCGGCCGGCGAGCCGGTCTCGTACGCCTACGCCGAACCCGGCTTCCCCACCGCCCACCTCGCCGGCTGGGGCGAGGGCTGGCAGCACATGGCCCCGCTGATCGGCGAGACGGTACGGCAGTACCGCGCGGACGTCCTGCTGGTCTCCCTGGGCCTGATCGACCTCGGCTTCTACACCGACGCCGAGCAGACCGCGGAGAACGTGCGCGCCTTCGTCGCCGAGGCCCGCGCCGCCCGCCCGAAGATCCGCATGGCGATCCTCCCGGTGATCCCGAACATCCGCGCCACCTCGGACCCCGCCTTCGCCACCCAGGTCACCGCCTTCAACGAACTCCTGGCCAAGGCCGTCGCCGACCTGGACGAACCCCGCTCCCCCCTCCTCCTGGCGTCCACCCCGCACGCGTACGACGTCGACACGGACACCTACGACGGCACCCACCCCAACGCGTACGGCGAGCACAAGATCGCGGAGACGTTCGCGGAGGCGCTGTACCAGGGGTGGGGGATGGGCGGCCCGTACGAGGGCGGCACCGACTGAGCCGGCTGCTCCTGACGGCGGGGTCGCTGACGGCAGGGTCGCTGACGGCGGAGCCGCCTAGGCTCCCTGCTCCCCCATCCCCCGCACGAGCGCCTCCGCGCACCCCGCCACCCCTTCCGGCGCCGCCCCCACCTCCACCCCGAGATACCCCGCACGGGCCCACTCCAGCGGGGCCCGGAGCCCGGGTGCCAGCCGCGGGAGCGCCCAGTCGGCGGCGGCGTCCTTCGACACGATCGCCCCGGTGGCGAGGGTGGTGCGGATCCGCGCGAGGGTCAGCAGCACATTGCGGGTGTCCGTCCCCAGCTCGGCCAGCAGCTCCGGCACGCCCGCGGCGATCGCCCTCCGCAGATCCGCGGGCGGTACGGCATCGAGCAGCTCCCGGGGCGACGGACCGTACAGGGACGTGTCGCCGTCGCGGGCCATCGTGATCAGCGGCGCGAGATCGGGCATGGGCCCGGGGACGGGCACGTACCCGCGCTCGTACTCCTCCCGCAGCCACTCCCCGTACAGGAACTCGCACGCGGGCGGATACCGCCAGGGACGCACGGCGCGATGCCGCACCACGACCAGCTCGACGGGCCGCCGCCCAGGCCCCCCGGACACTTTCATCAACTCCCGCACGAGCACCGACCGTTGATCGCCTGGCAGCCCGTCCCGCACCACAACCAGCACATCGACGTCACTGTGCGGCCGGAGCCCGGCGAGCACGGCGGAGCCGTGGAGGTGGATGCCGAGGACGTTGCCACCGAGGAGGCGGTGCAACAGCCCCACGAGCGGGCCTGTCGGGTCGTCGGGCATCTGCGTCTCTCCTCGTGTCCTCGTCACCGTGCGTATCTTGAGCGGACCACCCCGAGGGCCCCGCGACCGACGCCCGCCCGTCGGCAGCTCAGCCACCGCCGTCGTTCGGTGGCGGTGGTGACTCGCCGCCGCCCGGCAGGGAGTCCGGTTCGGCGAAGAACTGCCAGATGGTGATGATGGCGATCACCTGGCCGATCAGGTAGGCGACCTGGAGCGAGTAGTAGCGCATCTGGTAGACGGACAGGAGCAGCCCGAACCGGCTCTGCCAGTAACGCCGTTCGCCGCCGAAGGTGTCCAGGTCCAGCATGATCGCGGTCACCGTGAACACGAACAGCATCGTCACCACGTGCAGCGCCAGATTGGCCGCGCTCTCCCGCAGGAGGCGTGCCACGAGCACGTCGGCCCCGACCGGCAGGGCGAAGGCGGCGGCGACCGGAAGGGCCTTGACCGCGCCCCGGCGTCCGGGCAGCACCCGCCACAGTGCGCCGAGAACGAAGCCCGCCCCGGCGAAGGTCACGGTCCAGGAGACGAGGGTGGACACCAGGCCGGGGAAGCCGAGCAGTTCGGTGAAGGTGTTCCGCCAGCCCTCGCCCCGGACGCCCTGCGACCAGGTGTTGAGGACGGCGGCCGGGATCCCCGGGACGAGCGCGAGACGGGCGCCGCGCACCCCGTTGCCCCACCAGTCGTCGCGCGGCCCCAGCGCCAGCGCGGCGTCGACGACCGACACCCTCGCCGGCAGCCGGTCGGGCGCCGCGTTGCGCGCGGGATTCACCGCCCACTCGTGCAGCCTGACCAACCGCCGCTCCAGGTCCTCCCGTTTGGGCGGTACGTCGCCGAACAGCCCCTGGTCGAGGCGGCGCAGCTCGGCGTGGATCTCGCGGTACGAGCGCGCCTTGGCCAGCAGCCTCCGGCGCCCCGCCGGGCCGGCCACCGTCGACAGCGGCCGACGGGAGATCTCGAACGGCTGGGCCAGCACGGACCGGTGGGCCAGGGCGGTCGTGATGCCGTACAGGGCCAGGATGTACAGGGGCGGCCAGAGGAACTCCAGCAGCGAGTTGTCCAGGTGGTTCTGGGTGTCCAGGCCGACGGTGAGCGGGAAGAACGCGAGGAGGAGGACACGGTCGGCCGGGTCGTCCAGTGGGGAGAGGGCGGCCGGGTTGTGCCATGCGCGCAGTGCGGCGATCACGGCCAGGCTGGTGAGCCACCAGCCGTTCGTGGACAGCAGCCAGTCACTGACGTAGGAGACCGACCACAGTGCCTCCCAGAAGAAGTCCCACCGGTGCTGCACGCCGTACCCGGAGTCGGCAGGGTCGATCAGCCAGCTGGCCTGCTGCCAGTTGCGCTCCTCGGTCAGCGCGAGACACACGGCCATGAACAGGGTGGCGGCGAGGACGGCCGGCCCGGCGACCCGGAGCCGCAGCCGACGGTCGTGTCCGGGGCGGCGACGGCTCGGTGGCAGCAGCCGTCCTTCGGACGCGAGCCGCCAGGCGGCCAGGACGGCGGCCAGCAGCAGCAGGGCCACCAGACACATCGAGTCGACAGCCTGTATGGCGACCCCGGCGTCTTCGTCGGTGTACGGGCCCCAGGAGAACGGCAGCGTCCCCGACCCCATCACCGACAGCATGGCCAGGAACATCAGCGCGTCGACGACGACGAACACGTAGGCCAGCCGCTTGACGCGCGGCCCGGGACGGGCCAGGTGGAGAAGCACGAGGGCGCACCCCACAACAGCACCGTGCTCCAGGAACATCTGGAGGGCGTCGATGCCGGCCACTCCCGACTCCTCCAGGATCCGTCCGACCGGCCCCTTCACGAGAGTGAGCCCCAGCAGGACCACACCGCCCACGGCCCAGCGCCGCAGACCGCCCAGCGTGCGCAGCTGGTACCCGGTCGGGGTGCCGGGCCGGCGCCCGTACCGCCGTACCGCCACCAGCAGCAGCGCGCCGATGACGGACCCCCAGAGCAGCGCGCCGACGAAGTCCATGACCACCGCGACCGGATGGGCGCTCCACGCCGGCCAGGCCCGCCACCAGGCCGGCCGGACGATGCCGGTCACGGCGAGATCCTCGTAGGAGTGCGCGGCGTTCGGCTTCCCCTCCCCCGGTCGCCAGACCACCCCCGTCGCACCCTCGCGCGCCTCGGGTTCGGGCTGCGCGCTCTCGACCCCGGGCCGCCCGGGATCCAGGCCGATCCGGTTCCAGCGGGCGTCCAGGAGGGCGGGCGGTGGCGAAAGGCCCACCTGCCACTCGTGCACCCCGCGCGGCTGGACCGACCACAGCCCCACCACGGTGCTGCCCCGGTACTCGTCCACCCAGCCGTACGCCTCGTGGTCGACCCGGACGCGCCCGCCCTTCGAGGTGATCACCGGCTTCCGGCTGCGCCGCTCACCCCAGTTGGGATCGTCGTCGTCCGCGCCGGTGAGGCAGCGCATGGCCCTGATGTACGCCCGGCTGTCGGCACTGAGCAGCAGATCGTGCGCGAGCGGCCAGCCGGCGGGAAGGTCGATCTTCAGCTCGGCCGTGATCCTCGTATACGTGGTGTCGTCGTGCTCCATCCGCAACGAGGTGCTGACCTCGGCGTCCGCGAGACCGGTGGAGCGGCACGGATCGTCGTCCGCCGCCCGCACCGGCGCGGACGCACCCGGTAACCACAAGATCACGGAAAGTACTGCCAACAGCCACGCAGAAGAACGCCTTCTCACCTGCCGCACCCCGCCCCCGGTACCGACCCGCCCCCCGACGGGTAACCCGTCCTCACATCATGACCACCAGAACCCCGGTCGGAACATCACACTCCCCGCGCCCTGGCGCGCCCCTCCTCGACCTGACCCTCGACACCGCCAGGTTTCCCCGCGACTGACAGAATCCGGCGTATGGCGCTCATCCACCGCACCACCGTCACACCGACCAAACTGGAGCTGCTCGCCGCCTGGCTGCCCACCCGTCCCTGGTACGAAGGCGGGGCGGGTGCGCCGGAGTTGGCGAAGGCCGGTGGGTTCCGGCTGGACGATCCGGAGGGCGAGGTCGGCATCGAGTTCATGGTCGTCGCCGATGACAGCGGGCCGAGGCCGGCCGCCTACCTCGTGCCGCTGACGTACCGCTCCGCCCCGCTCCCCGGTGCCGGACACGCCCTCGTCGGCACGATGGAACACGGTGTGCTCGGCAAGCGCTGGGCCTACGACGGCTGCCACGACCCGGTGCTGGTCGCCCAGCTCCTCGCCCTGGTCGAGGGCCGCGTCCAGGCGCAGGCCCAGAGCCTCAGCGACACCCCCGACCACGACATCACCCGCTCCTGCTCCCGCGCGGACCTCCCCTCCACGGCCACGGCGACCGACGACGAGGACGGCACCGAGCTGCTCCTGCCCGACGGCACCGCCCTGCGCCTGCACCGGCTCCCACTGCCCGGCACCGAGGCCCCCGAGGGCGCCGTCGGCCATGTCGCGGGCGTCCGGGAGGCGCCGGACGGTACCCGCGTGCCGGTCGTGTTCGCCACGCTCCGGCCCGGGCCATGACCCCCCGGCGGGCACTTGCCTAGAGCGCACTCGACATCGTTGGCTAGGGAGTCATGGAGTACACGCAGCTCGGACGCACGGGACTCAAGGTAAGCCGGCTCGTTCTCGGGACCATGAACTTCGGCCCGCAGACCGACGAGCCGGACAGCCACGCCATCATGGACGCGGCACTGGACGCCGGCATCAACTTCTTCGACACGGCGAACGTGTACGGCTGGGGCGCCAACAAGGGCCGTACCGAATCGATCATCGGCAACTGGTTCGCCAAGGGCGGCGAGCGGCGCGACAAGGTGGTGCTCGCCACCAAGGTCAACGGGTACATGGGCGCCGACGGCCCCGCCTGGCCGAACCACGACAAGCTCTCCGCGCTGAACATCCGGCGGGCCGTCGAGGCCAGCCTGAAGCGGCTACAGACCGACTACATCGACGTCTACCAGTTCCACCACATCGACCGGAACACCCCGTTCGACGAGATCTGGCAGGCCATCGACGTCCTCGTGCAGCAGGGGAAGATCCTCTACGTCGGATCGTCCAACTTCCCCGGCTACAAGATCGCGCAGGCCCAGGAGATCGCCGCCCGCCGCGGCGGCACCATCGGCCTGGTCAGCGAGCAGTGCCTCTACAACCTCGCCGAGCGCCGCGCCGAGATGGAGGTCATCCCGGCCGCGCAGGACTACGGCCTCGGTGTCATCCCGTGGTCGCCGCTGCACGGCGGACTGCTCGGCGGTGTCATCAAGAAGGAGGTCCAGGGCGGCCGCCGTGCCTCCGGACGCGCCGCCGACGCCCTGGCCGACCCGACCCAGCGGGCACAGATCCAGGCGTACGAGGACCTGCTCGACAAGCACGGTCTGGAGCCCGGCGAGGTGGCGCTGGCCTGGCTGCTGACCCGGCCTGGCGTGACCGGCCCGATCGTCGGCCCGCGCACCGCGGAGCAGTTGGCGTCGGCGCTGCGGGCGGTGGAGCTGGAGCTGTCGCAGGACGTGCTCAGCGGTCTGGACGAGGTCTTCCCGGGCCCGGGTCCCTCGCCCGAGGCGTTCGCCTGGTAGGAACCGCCGGTCAGGAGCGGGGGAACCGCGGACGGGCGGTGCCCGCGCGGTTCTCCTCGCTACCTGCCGACCGCCGAGGCCAACGCGACGGCGACGAACAACAGCACAAGCGCACCGGCCATGATCCGGTTCCGGGTTTTCGGGTCCACGGCAAGGAGCCTAACCGGCGCCGCCGAGCGGCCAGGAGGCGACCGCCTCGTAGCGGGGCTGTTCGCCGGGCACACCGGGCACCGGCAGGTTGCTGCGCACCAGGGCCAGCTCGCCCACGGTCCAGGTGGAGCCCGTGAAACCGTCCAGCCGCTCGACGTATGCCGCCACGTCCACCGCGTCCCGGGCGCGGGCCACCGTGAGGTGCGGCTGGTAGCGCCGGTGCTCCTCCCGGTCCACGCCGGCCTCCCGGCCCGCCGCCCCGGCCCGCTCGGCCAGCCGTCCCAGGGTGTCCACGTCCCCCTCGGCACCGGCCCACAGCGCCCGCCCGTGCCCGAACTGCCCACCGCCGCGCACCGCCAGCGCGAACGGCGCCGTACGGTGCGCGGCCCGCTCGAGCCGCACCGACAGCTCCGGTACGAGGGCGTCGTCGACCTCGCCGTAGAAGGCGAGGGTGTAGTGCCAGCCGGGGCGGCCGGTCCAGCGCAGCTCCTGCGCGCCGGGGAACTTCCGCAACTCGTCGACCACCTCGGCGAGTTCGCCGGTGACGTCGTCGGGGGGCAGTACGGCGGCGAAGAGTCTCATGCCGCCATTCTGTCCCGTCCGCCCATGTCGGGAGGCGGGTCGCGGTACGGGCGACGGCCTACGCGGCCGCCGCCAGTTCCTCCCGCTCCTTGCGCGGCTCTTCCTCCCGGGGGACGAACCGCAGGCGCGGGTGGCCGGAGTTCCAGCCGACGGAGAGGCGCAGGCCGCCGACCCTGGCGAGGACGAGGCCGATGGTGAGCGCGGCCAGCGCCGCCACCGTGCCGCCGGCCGCGAGGCCGACGCGGGCGCCGTAGGCGTCGGTGATCCAGCCGACGATCGGGGCGCCGACCGGCGAACCGCCCAGGAAGACCATCATGTACAGGGCCATCACCCGGCCCCGCATGGCCGGTTCGGTGGTCATCTGGATGCTGGTGTTCGCCGTCACGTTGACCGTCATGCCGAAGACACCGAGCGGGATCATCAGCAGCGCGAACATCCACAGCGACGGTGTCGCCGCGGCCACGATCTCCAGTGCGCCGAAGAGCAGCGCCGCTCCGCTCAGCACCCGCAGCCGGGCCGTGCCGCGCCGGGCCGCGAGGAGCGCGCCGGTCACGGAGCCGACCGCCATCAGGGTGTTGAAGAGGCTGTAGGAGCCGGCGCCCGCGTGGAAGACGTCGTCGGCGAAGGCCGAGAGGTAGACGGGGAAGTTGAAGGCGAAGGTGCCGATGAAGCCGACCAGGACGATCGGCCAGATCAGTTCGGGCCGTCCGGCGACATAGCGCAGCCCCTCGCGGAGCTGGCCCTTGCCGCGCGGCGCCCGCTCGACGACATGCAGTTCGCGGGCGCGCATCAGCAGCAGACCGGTGATCGGCGCGACGAACGAGAGACCGTTGAGCAGGAACGCCCAGCCGGTGCCGACGCCGGTGATCAGCAGTCCGGCGACGGCCGGGCCGATCATGCGGGCGGACTGGAAGTTCGCGGAGTTCAGACTGACCGCGTTCTGGAGCTGGTCGGGGCCGACCATCTCGGCGACGAAGGACTGCCGGGCCGGGTTGTCGATGACGGTCGCGAGACCGACGACGAAGGCGACGAGGTAGACGTGCCAGACCTGGACGTGCCCGGAGAGGGTCAGCGCGGCGAGCGCCAGCCCGGTGAGGGCCATCGAGACCTGGGTGAAGAGCAGGGTCGGCCGCTTGGGAAGCCGGTCGACGAGGACTCCGCCGTAGAGACCGAAGAGGAGCATCGGCAGGAATTGCAGGGCCGTGGTGACACCTACGGCGGTGGCGGAGCCGGTGAGGCTGAGCACCAGCCAGTCCTGGGCGATGCGCTGCATCCACGTGCCGGTGTTGGAGACGACCTGGCCGAGGAAGAAGAGGCGGTAGTTGCGGATGGAGAGCGAGCTGAACATCGACGACCGGCGCTTCTCGCGGAGGCCGTCGACGGGATCTGCGGGGGTGGGGTCGGAATCAGGTGCGGGTGCGGAATGTGCTCCGGTTCCCGTACTCAAGAGCGTTCGCCTCCTTGCGTCGTGCGGTGCGGCCACCGCCGCTCGATGTGGTCACAGATGGGCGAGCTTCTCCAGTACGGGGGCGGCGGCGCGCAGTTTGGCCCACTCGTCCTCGTCGAGGCCCTCGGTCAGTACGGCCAGGAAGGCGTTGCGCTTGCGGCGGCTCTCCTCGAGCATCGCCTCGGCCTGCTCGGTCTGCGTGACGACCTTCTGGCGCCGGTCCTCGGGGTGCGGCTCCAGCCGGACCAGCCCCTTGGCCTCCAGCAGCGCGACGATGCGGGTCATCGACGGCGGCTGCACATGCTCCTTGCGGGCGAGCTCGCCCGGAGTGGCCGTGCCGCAACGAGCGAGGGTGCCCAGGACCGACATCTCGGTCGGGCTCAGTGACTCGTCGACTCGCTGGTGCTTGAGCCGACGGGACAGCCGCATCACGGCGGAGCGAAGGGAGTTCACGGCGGCAGCGTCGTCGCCATGGCTGAGGTCCGACATATCCTTAGCGTAACTCATTACTCTCTCTAAAGACCACCCGTGACACACACCCATACCCGTGACGCCCGCCACGGACCCCCGCACATCACCCGTACGGGTGAGCCGGTTCCGGAAAGTGACGCATCGGCCGCCCCTGTGCGGTGACCCTCGTGTCCATGGGGACCAGCGTGCTCAGCCTGCGGATAGACGGGGAGCTGCTCGACCGGCTCCGGGACCATGCGGCGAAAAGGGGAATGAGCGTCCAGGACTATGTGGTCCGGACGCTCGTTCGAGACGACTTCGACGAGCGGTTCCAGACCGCCGTCGAGGAGACGGAGCGGTTCTACGGGGTGCCGTGACGGCGGCCCGCGCGCTCGCCCCGGGTCAGGTGAGGGTCGCGTGACGGGTCGGTCGGCGGGCGCGCCACGGGTCTCGTGACCCCGGGTCGGTCTACGTCAGTCCCAGCGCCGGCATCAGGTAGTAGAACGCGAACACCGCCGAGACGACGTACATCGCCACCGGCACCTCCTTCGCCCGCCCGGCCGCGAGGCGCAGCACGACGAAGGTGAGGAAGCCCATCCCGATGCCGTTGGTGATCGAGTAGGTGAACGGCATCATCAGCATCGTCACGAAGGCCGGGATGGCGATCGTGTGGTCGGTCCAGTCGATCTCCCCGACCGAGCCGGCCAGGATCAGGAAGCCGACCGCCAGCAGGGCGGGGGTGGCGGCCTGGGACGGCACCATCGTGGCGACGGGCGTCAGGAACAGGGCCACGGCGAACAGCGCGCCGGTGACGACGTTGGCGAAGCCGGTGCGCGCGCCCTCGCCGACACCGGCCGTGGACTCCACGAAGCAGGTGGTGGCCGAGGAGGAGCTGGCGCCGCCGGCCGCGACGGCGATGCCGTCGACGAAGAGGACCTTGTTGATGCCGGGCATCTGCCCCTGGGCGTCGGTCAGCTTCGCCTCGTCGCTGACGCCCATGATCGTGCCCATGGCGTCGAAGAAGCAGGACAGCAGCACGGTGAAGACGAAGAGGACGCCGGTCAGGACCCCGACCTTGGCGAAGCCGCCGAACAGGCTGAACTCGCCGATCAGCCCGAAGTCGGGGGTGGCGACCGGGTTGCCCGGCCAGGTCGGGGTGGTCAGGCCCCAGGAGGGGATGTCCGCGACCGCGTTGATGATCAGCGCGAGGCCGGTCATGGCGACGATCGAGATCAGGATCGCGCCGGACACCCTGCGCACGATCAGCGCGAGGGTCAGCAGCACGCCGAGGACGAAGACCAGCACCGGCCAGCCGTTGAGGTGCCCGTCGCCGCCGAGCTGGAGCGGCACGGTGGTCTGGGCGGCGTCCGGGATCCGGGAGACGAAACCGGCGTCGACCAGACCGATCAGCATGATGAACAGGCCGATACCGATGGAGATCGCCTTGCGCAGCCCGTAGGGCACGGCGTTCATCACGCGCTCGCGCAGTCCGGTGGCGACCAGCAGCATCACGATGAACCCGGCGAGCACGACCATGCCCATGGCGTCCGGCCAGGACATCCGCGGGGCGAGCTGGAGCGCGACGACGGAGTTCACGCCGAGCCCGGCGGCGAGCGCGATCGGGACGTTGCCGATGACCCCCATCAGCAGGGTGGTGAAGGCGGCGGTCAGGGCGGTCGCCGTCACGAGCTGGCCGTTGTCGAGCTGGTGGCCGTACATGTCCTTGGCGCTGCCGAGGATGATCGGGTTCAGCACGATGATGTAGGCCATCGCGAAGAAGGTGGCGAAACCGCCGCGGATCTCGCGGGGCAGCGTGGAGCCGCGCTCGGAGATCCGGAAGAAGCGGTCGAGCATGCCGATGGCCATTGGATGTTCCTACGAGCAGAAGTGGACAGACCCAAAACCGCTTCAGTATGAACATATAAGGCCGCCCGCGCGATCTCCGCGCGTAGACCGGCGGGGCGGTGGCGCCGTGCGGCCACCTCGTAAGCTGTGACCATGGCGAAGTGGACCCCAACACACGAGGCACCGGAGCCCCTGGAGGGCCCGGTGGTCGCGACCATCACGGGCCTCACGGTCCTGTGGTTCGTCCTCTTCCTGGTGCAGCTGCCGTTCTACGGCTGGTTCGACGACCACGGGCACACCTGGTGGGTGTGGACGTGCCTGGCCGGCGGCGGCCTCGGACTGATCGGCATCTGGTACGTGCGCGGACGCGACCGGGCGATCAGGCGGGCGGCCGCATCGGCGGCGGGAACGACGTCGACGAAGCCCTCGTAACACCCCGTAGTACCACGGCACTACGGACCTCCTCCCGTAGTCGGATCTTCACCCCACTCGGGGGGTGAACGCCCAGATCCGCACGTACCGTCGAATGCATGACGCACATCGACACGGGCGCCGACCTCGATCCTGTGCACCCCCTTCCCGTACCGTCCGGGACGCGCGGACTGACCTCCGCCGAGGTCGCCGAACGGGTCGCGCGGGGGCAGGTCAACGACATCCCGGTGCGCAGCAGCCGGTCGATGACCGAGATCGTCCGCGCCAACGTCCTCACCCGCTTCAACGCGATCATCGGCGTGCTCTGGGTGATCATGCTGGCCGTCGCGCCCATCCAGGACAGCCTGTTCGGCTTTGTGATCCTCGCCAACACCGGCATCGGGATCTTCCAGGAGTGGCGGGCCAAGAAGACCCTGGACTCGCTCGCGCTGATCGGCGAGGTCCGCCCGACCGTGCGGCGCGACGGCACGGCCGGCGAGGTCGGCACGTCCGAGATCGTGCTGGACGACGTCCTGGAGATCGGGCCCGGCGACAAGGTCGTCGTGGACGGCGTGTGCGTCGAGGCCGACGGGCTGGAGATCGACGAGTCGCTGCTCACCGGCGAGGCCGACCCGGTGGTGAAACACCCCGGCGACCAGGTCATGTCCGGCAGCTTCGTGGTCGCGGGCGGCGGGGCGTTCCAGGCGACCAAGGTGGGGCGGGAGGCGTACGCGGCACAGCTCGCCGAGGAGGCGTCCCGCTTCACGCTGGTCCACTCGGAGCTGCGTACGGGCATCTCCACGATCCTGAAGTACGTGACGTGGATGATGGTCCCGACCGCGATCGGCCTGATCATCAGCCAACTGGTGGTCAAGGAGAACGACTTCAAGGACTCCGTCGCCCGCACCGTCGGCGGCATCGTCCCGATGGTCCCCGAGGGCCTGGTCCTGCTGACCTCCGTGGCCTTCGCGATCGGCGTCATCCGCCTTGGCCGGAAACAGTGCCTCGTGCAGGAACTCCCCGCCATCGAGGGCCTGGCCCGCGTCGACACGGTCTGCCTGGACAAGACCGGCACCCTCACCGAGGGCGGCATGGACGTCACCGAGCTGCGCCCCCTCGACGGCAACGACGAGACGTACGTACGCAAGGTGCTCGGCGCCCTCGGCGAGTCCGACCCGCGGCCCAACGCCTCCCTCCAGGCGATCATCGCCGCGTATCCGGACAGCGAGGAGTGGCGCTGCACGGAGTCGCTGCCGTTCTCCTCGGCCCGCAAGTACAGCGGGGCGTCCTTCAGCGAGCCGGACGGCGAGAGCAGTACGTGGCTGCTGGGCGCGCCCGACGTCCTGCTCCCGGCGGACGACCCGGCCCTGGAGGAGACGGACCGCCTGAACGAACAGGGCCTGCGGGTGCTCCTGCTGGCCCGCGCGGCCCACGACCTGGACCACACCGAGGTCACGGTCGGCGCCCGCCCCACCGCCCTCGTCGTGCTGGAACAACGACTGCGCCCCGACGCCGCCGACACCCTCCGCTACTTCGCCGAGCAGGACGTGCACGCCAAGGTGATCTCGGGCGACAACGCGGTGTCGGTGGGCGCGGTGGCCGGGAAACTGGGTCTGACAGGCGCGGTGGTGGACGCCCGCCAACTCCCTGCCGAGCGCGACGAGATGGCGTCCGCCCTGGACGACGGAACGGTCTTCGGCCGGGTCACTCCGCAGCAGAAGCGGGACATGGTGGGCGCGTTGCAGTCCCGTGGGCACACGGTCGCGATGACGGGCGACGGTGTGAACGACGTCCTGGCGCTGAAGGACGCCGACATCGGCGTGGCGATGGGCTCCGGCTCGGAGGCGACCCGGGCGGTGGCGCAGATCGTGCTGCTGAACAACAGCTTCGCGACGCTGCCGTCGGTGGTGGCGGAGGGCCGCAGGGTCATCGGCAACATCACGCGGGTGGCGACGCTGTTCCTGGTCAAGACCGTCTACTCGGTCCTCCTGGCCGTCCTGGTGGTCTGCTGGCAGGTGGAGTACCCGTTCCTCCCCCGCCACCTGACGCTGCTGTCCACCCTGACGATCGGCATCCCGGCGTTCTTCCTCGCGCTGGCCCCGAACAAGGAACGAGCGAAGCCGAACTTCGTCCGCCGGGTGATGCGTTACTCGATCCCGGGCGGAGTCCTGGCAGCGGTGGCGACCTTCACGACGTACCTGATCGCCCGGCACCACTACACGGGCGCGGGCGCGCTGGACGCGGAGACGAGCGCGGCGACCCTGACGCTCTTCCTCATCGCGATGTGGGTACTGGCGATCATCGCCCGCCCGTACACCTGGTGGCGTATCGCCCTGGTGGCCGCAATGGCCGGCTCCTTCGTCCTGGTCCTCGCAGTCCCCTGGCTCCAGAACTTCTTCGCCCTAAAACTGGTCGGCACGACGATGCCGTGGATAGCGGTGGGCATCGCGGCGGCGGCATCAGCGGTACTGGAGATCCTGTGGCGGTTGGTGGACCGCAGGTTCCCGGCGTAGGGCGGGGGTTGGGGCGCGGAGTTTGGGACCGGGACTGCTGACGCAGGCCAAGGAAACCCACCCAGGGGCGCGGGGAACTGCGCGACCAGCCACGAAGGCCCCGCAGGTCCCCCTTTCTCCGGCCCCCTACTTCACGTCGACGTAGTCACCCGCGGCGGCGACCGCCGGCGTGCTCGTCGTACCCGCGAAGCTGTAGCGGAAGTACCCGTCCTGGGTCGCCTTCACGGTGGTCTTCAGGTCACCCTTGGAGTTGGTCTTGATGGTCTTGACCGTGGTGTAGGTGCTGGCGCTCTTCTTACGGAACTGAAGCTTGACGGGCTGCGTGGCGTACCCGGCGTACTTGTTGGTCTCCCAGTTGGCCCGCGTCAGCTTCCCGGTGACCGTGATGGTCTTGCCCTTCTTCACGGGCTCGGGGGCGGCGTTGACGGTGAGCTTGGAGAGGCGCTGGAGCTTGGTGGTGGTGACCTTGTCCTGCTCGGCGTAGCCGATCTTGCTCCAGTCGACGTTCTCGGAGAGCGGGTCCTCGCCGTTCAGGTCGACGGCGTAACCGGCGCCCTTCCAGCTGGTGGCGTCGGCGTTGACCAGTTCGATGTCGGGGTAGACGTCGATCTTCCCCTTGCAGTTGGCGGTGGTCGACGAGGCCCGGGTGCAGGTGTGGAGGTCGTCACCGTAGAGAGTCTTCGTCGGGGCCGCGAACGAACCGCGGTAGATCTCGACGTTGATGAAGAGCTGGTCGTCCTTGATGTCGATGTCAGCGGAGTGCGTCACCTTGTACGTGACGGGCACGCTGACCTTCGCGGACGCACCGGCAACGATCGGCTTGCCGTTGTTGACCTTCACCCCGGAGAACTTGATGTCCAGGGCGTAGGGCTCGTCGGCCGCGGCAGCACGGAACGCGCTCTTGCCGTCGGCGTTCGCGGACGCTTCACGCGCGGCCTGGGTGACCTTGGAGAGATCCTCCGGGCTGAAAGAACCGTTGGCCTGGGCGGCCGGGACGGCGAGGGCAGACAGGGCCAGGGCGCCGCTGACGACGACGCCGAGAGTGACCCGCTTGTGCATGTGTTTCCCCAAGGGAGATGGGGCCCCGCCCGGTCGCGCAGCGAGAGGCGCGCGGTCACGCGCGGGGCCCAAATGATCACGGAGCCTGTTGGCTCATGTGATCAGATGCGCGACGGAGATGAATGGTTGTACACATTCATGAAGATATTGCGATCCTGGACGAACAAACACATCGACGCGAAGCTGGCCAACTACCTCAAGTGCCGCCGCCTTCTACCGGGCTACGAGAACGCACCCATCGGCTTCCGTTTCACGACGTCGGGGATGGATTCTCACTTCCGGGCAGCGCTGCAAGAGCGGTTCAAAGAACTCCGGCGGGCCCATCCGGATCTCGACCTCAGACTGGAGATTGCAGATTGAGCTACCCCTTCGCGTACGGCGACGAGACGCTGTGGGAAGCGGGCCACCACAGCGGACTGCTGTACGCCTCCCTCGCCCGCGGTGCGGCCGACATGCTCGGGATTCCGTCCGGGCTCACCGCGAGCCCGGAGGGCGGCTGCCAGGTGTCTCCACCCGTGTTCCAGGAATTCGTGGAACGCCTGTACCAGCTCTTCTCCTCGACCAGCAATGAAGTTCTGCTGGGTCTGGCGCACGGTGTTCTGACCACCTCACTCGTCCTGCTGAACCGTGCAGGCGGCACAGTCGAACTCCGACCGCAGGACGAGGCTGCACTCGGTAAGGAGGTCGCCGCGCTCGCGCGGTCGATGGCTTGAGACACCAGGTCTGGTGCCGAGCCACTGCGCCGGACCGCCCTCAGTCGAACCAGCGGTCCCTGGCCAGTTCCTCTGTGCGGGACGCGTCCTCCAGGAGTGCGGCCACCTCGAAGCGGCGGGGCCACTGGCGGGCGGCCCAGGCGAGGCCTGCTGCCACGCCCTCCAGGGTGGATGCGTGGAGGATTCCGTCTTCCGTCAGGCGCCAGTCGATTTCGGTGCCGTCCACGACCAGTTCGTCGTGTTCGACGTAGGACTTGGGCGTGCGCGCGCCCAGGAGGACGCGGACCGAGTCCGGTACGTCGTGTTCCGTGCCCTGGGAGTCCACCGAACCCGTGACGGACTCGCTCAGGCGGCGGACCTGGAAGAGTTCCGCCAGTTCGGCGGCGCGGGAGGGGCGTACGGGCAGCAACGGCACACCGCCGGTGAAGGGCAAGAGGTCCGGGGAGTCGACCACGACCGCTTCGGACGCGTCCACCACGACCGCCTCGCCGTCCACCACCGCCCGCAGGTCGTCCGGCAACGTGACCTGCTCCGGGTCGAGGTCGGCCAAGGCGCTGTAAAGGGCGTGCAGTTGGGCGCCCGTCACCTCGCGGTCCGGGTCTGCCAGGCGGTCAAGGAGTTCGGCCGCGCCGCCCGGTTCGTCCAGCAGCGCCGCCACCGACGTACGGACACCCAGTGCGCGCAGCACCTGTTCGTCGTCGAATCCGGTGGCGTCCGCCTCGTCGTAGAGGCCTCGGAGGAGGGGGTCGCCACCGGATGCCAGCAAGCCGGCCGGGCGGCGGCCGGCCAGGACCGGGTTTCCGCGGAGCCACCATGCCGTGTAGGGGCGTACGACCTCGTGGGTGCCGTCCGGGAGCAGGACGCGGACCTGCTGGGTGAGGGCGTCGCGCAGGGGCGGCTGGGCGAGCAGGGCGAGGGCCTGGGGCCACTTGTCGTCGTCCACCAGGTCCAGATCGCGTACGGCGATGAGTTCCGTCGCGACGGGCGGGACCGGGGTGTCCGGGAAGCGGTCGAGGATGTCCTCGCACCACACGTCCACGGCGTCCAGCAGCCCTGCGTCGTCGGGCTCGGCGAAGTCGCCCTCGCGGGGCTCCAGTTCGTCGGGGTCGAGGACGACGTCGGCGGCGCGGATCAGGGCGAAGGTCGACAGGACTCCGCAGGCGGCGAGGGGCTGTTCGCCGTAACGCTCGGCCAGTTCGGTGTCGACCGCGGCCAGTTCACCCTCCCGCATGACCTCGGCGAAGGGGCTGCCGGGGAGTACCAGCTCACCGGCGGGGGCGAGTTCGCCGTCCTCGTCGGGCAGGGCGAGGGCGCCGAGCCAGGGCTCGTCACCGGGTTCGAGGCCCGCGTCCCGCACCAGCGCCAGCACGGTGTCCGCCAGCTCCTCCGCGTCGGGGGCCTCCTCCTCCCAGTTGGCGCCGCCGTCGTCGTCGAGGGAGGCCGCTACGGCTGCCCGGACCTGGGGGGTGGTGAGGACCGCGCGGGGCGTCGCGGGCAGCGCGCCGAGCTTCTCCAGGAGCGGGTGCGCGGCGTCCGGGTGGGCGACCTTCAGACCGAGCCGGGCGAGGGTCTCCGGGTCGATCCGGGCGTCGTCGGGGGTCGGCAGCAGCACCTGCCGGGGCCCGATCGTCGTACGGCCGTCGGCCAGCGGCACCGGAAGCCCCGAGAGCCGGTCGGGGTCGACGCCCGCGAGGCTGTCGTAGAGCCGCCGCCACCAGTCGGGGGCCTTCTCCAGGCCCGCGAGACGGTCGATCGCGTCGGTCAGCGGGACCCGGGCCACGCCCAGCGTGCGCAGCTCCACGCGGCGCTCCAGACCGCCGGGGAGCAGGGTCGGCAGGACCTCCGCGAGGACCCGTACGGTGTCGGCGCCCGCGCCCTCGACGACCTCGGCGTCGCGCGGGCGCAGCGACTCGGGGTCGTCCTCGACGACGGGCGGGACGGCCGGCGGCAGGAACGAGGTGCGCGGCAGCCGGTCGAGGACGGCCTGGCGCAGGGCGCCGTCCAGTTCGCCCTTGCCGAGCGGGCCGGGGACGAGGCCGATGATTCCGTCCGTCACCGGCCGCCAGCCGGCGAGGAGTTCGGCGTAGGCGTCGGCGGCGCGCTGCACGAGGAAGTCGGTGAGCGGGCCGGGCGCGGTGTGGCGGCGGGTGGTGTCCAGCGGGAAGGACGCGATGAGCAGGGCGGGGACGCCGAGCGGTTCGTCGCTGGGGGTCGGGGCGTGCAGCACCGGGCTGGTGCGGGGTGCGGCGGGGGTGCCGTCGGTGTCCACGGGCACCGCCCAGGTCACCGACCAGTGCGGCCGAAGCCGCTCCTCGACCGGCCGGTCGGCCAGCAGCTCGGGCGTGAGCGGCCCGTGCGCGGCGACGGTACGCCAGCGGGTGGTGCCGTCCCGCGAGTCCTCTACGACGGTGAGGTCCTCGTCCGTGCCGCGCCGCAGCGTGCGCGGGGCCTGGTCGCCGACGTCGACGACGACCTCCGCCAGGCCCGGCAGGGCGAGCAGCAGGGCGTCGTCGACGGAGGCGAGGAGCCGTTCGGTGAGATCGGCGGCGGCCGTGTCGCGCAGCGGCAGGATGACGGCGGTGTCGTACGGGTCGGGCGCGGTGCCCTCGGCGGCGAACGGCAGCCGCAGCAGCGGCACATGGCCGTCGCGCCGGCGGATCTCGTCGCCGAGACCGGGGGCGTTGCGGGCGGCGTCGGCCGCCAGGTCGCGGGCCTCGGCGAGCGACCAGCGCACCCCGCCGTGCCGGCCGACCACGGCGGGTTCGTCGGTGACGGCGAGGACGGCGGAGAAGCCCACGCCGAACCGGCCGACGGTCCCGGTCTCCTCCTCGGCGTCCCGTTTGGCGGAGGCGCGCAGGGTCGAGAGCGACTCGACACCGGCCGCGTCCAGGGGGGCGCCGGTGTTGGCGGCGACGAGCACACCGTCGCGGAGGGTGAGCCGGAGCCGGCCGGGCACCCCGGCGCGGGCCGCCGCGTCGGCGGCGTTCTGCGCGAGCTCGACGACGAGCCGGTCCCGGTAACCGCCGAGGACCAGGTCCTCCTCGGCGTTGGCGTCCTCCCGGAACCGCGCCGGACTGGTGGCCCACGCGTCGAGAACCCCACGTCGCAACCGGGCCGTCCCGAACGGGTCGGCCCCCTCGGCGGCCGGCCGCACGAACTTGCTCACGTTCACTCTCCTCATCGGCGTGAGGATGAAGGTATCGCGCTGCGGAAGCCCCCGGGTTCCGGCACCGGCCGGGGCGGGAACGGGCCCGTGGACGGGGTCCGGGAGGGGCGGCCGGGAGGCCGGTCAGGAGGTGGCCAGGAGATCGGTCAGGAGGCTGGTCAGGAAGTGGCCAGCAGGTCGGTCAGGAGGTGGTGGCCAGGAGACTGGTCAGGAGGCCGGCTAGGAGTGGCCGAGTTCCGCCGTGTCCTCGTCGGACGTCTCCGGGACGGAACCGGAGTCGCGGGCCGGGCGCAGCGGGAAGTCGTCCACGCGGGTCTCGTCGATCACCGGCGGGGCCGGACGGGGCGGGGCGGGCATGACCGCGGCCTCGGAGTGACCGCCGCAGCCGTACGCCAGCGACACCATCCGGCCGTCGGCCGGTGAGAACTCGTTCGCGCACACCCCGAAGGCCTGGCCCAGGGAGCCGCCGATCGCCACCAGGAAGCCGCAGCTCACACAGGCGGCGGGGGCGGCCTGCGCCATGGGGGTCTTCGGCCCGTACGTGTCCTCCCAGCGGTCGGCGGCCACATGGAGTCCGTAGCGGGACAGCACCCGGGCGCGGCGCATGCCGAGCTCCTCGGCGACCGCGGCGATCGAACCCCTCGTCGGCACTACCGGCAGATGCGCGGGGGTGCCGGCGCTGACCTCGGCGTCCTCCGCGTCCACCAGCTCGGCCATGTCGTCCGAGATCGCGGAGTTCGGCGGCGGCTCGTCCTCGCCGGACAGGCCGGGCTCCAGCCGCAGGTCCTCGGCGTCGGTGGGCAGCAGGTCGCCGGGGCCCATGTCACCCGGGCGCAGCCGCTCGCTCCAGGGCACCCACTCGGGTGCCAGCAGGGCGTCCGCGCCGGGCAGCAGGACGACCTCGTCGAGCGTGACGAACTTCGCCCGTGAGGCGCGGGCCACGGTCACCGCCCAGCGCCAGCCGCGGTACCCGAGCTCCTTGCACTCGAAGTAGTGCGTGACAACCCGGTCGCCCTCGGACACCAGGCCCGAGTGCTCCCCGACGACCCCGGGCGCGGCGGCCTCCTCGGCGGCGCCACGGGCGAGGTCGACGGCCTCGGCACACAGACGGTCGGGGGTGCGGCTTCGCGTTGTCGCTGCGCTCACAGGTATCGCTTCTCTCCTACGCCGTCGCTCGAGTGCGCCTGCCTCCGGCGGTTGGGGCGGCGGACGGAGCGGACCAACGGGCCGCGTCGACGTCCGTGTCCTGTCGCGCTCGGGCACACCTACGTCATCCATTCTGCGGGATGACCGAGAGGAGCGCGGCCGAGAACGTTCGCCACGGCGCGCTACGCACGCTACCTCTTCGTCGGCGCTTGGCCTACACCGGCGCTCTCTTCGGCGCTCCGCGCCGCCGCTGAATGACGTCGGAAAGAACAGGAAACCTCCCTCCGCAAAAACCCATACGCGTCAGATCCGCACTACCACCCCCCATCTCAGGGCACTATGAACGACGTGGCAGCCGCAAGGTCGCCCCAGGGCGCCACCGGGGTCGGTGGGGTCAAAGGGGGCAGGCGAGGTGGCGGTTCGGGCCGGTTGAGCGGACCCGTCCGCTCGGTGGGGCGTGCCCTGCATCTGCCGGTGACCGGGACGGCCCGCGGCATCCGCAAGGCGACCCACGCGCACGGCGCCGGCGAGTCGGGCCTCGGCAAGCTGATCGAGCTGCACGGGGTGAACGGCGCCGGCGATGTCATGATCACCGTCGCGCTGGCGTCCACGGTGTTCTTCTCGGTGCCCACGGACGAGGCGCGCGGCCGGGTCGCCCTGTACCTGGCGATCACCATGGCGCCGTTCACCCTGCTGGCGCCCGTGATCGGCCCGCTGCTCGACCGCATCCCGCACGGCCGCCGGCTGGCGATGTCGTGCGCGATGCTGGCGCGGGCGATGCTCGCCCTGGTGCTGTCCGGCGCGGTGATCAGCGGCAGTATCGAGCTGTATCCGGCGGCGCTCGGCGTGCTGGTGGCGTCGAAGGCGTACGGCGTGGTCCGCAGTGCGGTGGTGCCACGGCTGCTGCCACCGAAGTTCTCGCTGGTCAAGGCGAACTCCCGGGTGACGCTGGGTGGGCTTCTCGCCACCGGTGTGGCCGCGCCGATCGCGGCGGGGCTACAGGCGATCGGACCGCGCTGGCCGCTGTTCGGGGCGTTCGCCATCTTCATCGTGGGGATGTTCCTGTCGCTGTCGCTGCCGCCGAAGGTGGACTCGGCGAAGGGCGAGGACACCGCGCTGCTCGCGGCGGACGCGGATCATCTGCACGGGCCGCATCTCAAGCCGGTGAAGCGGCCGGGGCTGCGGACGGTCGGCCTGGCGGTCACCCACGCGCTCGGCGCCAACGCCGGCCTGCGCTGTCTCTCCGGCTTCCTGATCTTCTTCCTGGCGTTTCTGCTGCGCGAGCATCCGCTGACCGGGCAGAGCGCGGCGGTGTCGCTGGGCATGGTCGCGGTGGCGGCGGGCGCGGGCAACGCGATCGGTACGGCGGTCGGGGCGTGGCTGAGATCGCGCCGGCCGGAGATCATCATCGTGACGGTGGTGGCGGTGGTGCTGGGCGCGGCGATCGTGGCGGCGGTGTTCTTCGGGGCGTTCCTGGTGACGTGTCTGGCGGCGGTGGCGGGGTTCTCGCAGGCGCTGGCGAAGCTGTCGCTGGACGCGCTGATCCAGCGGGACGTGCCGGAGACTGTGCGGACGTCGGCGTTCGCGCGGTCGGAGACGTTGTTGCAGGTGGCGTGGGTGCTGGGTGGGGCCGTGGGGATTGCGCTGCCGTTGAACGGGCCGTTGGGGCTGACGGTGGCCGCGGGGATCGTGGCGACGGGTTGGCTGACGACGGTGCGCGGTCTGCTGGGCTCGGCCCGCCGCGGGGCCCGTGGCCGGGCGCGGGTGGAGTAGGTCGGCGCGGGTGCGGGTGCATCTGCGGGTGCGGCCGCGTCGTGGCCGTTCGCGCAGTTCCCCGCGCCCCTTGATCGATTGGTGCGGGGGCGTGTGAGCATGCGGGTGCATCGTGGCTGGTCGCGCAGTTCCCCGCGCCCCCAGGGGGTTGCTGCTCGGTCGGCTGCCAGGTGACCCACCTCAGGGGCGCGGGGAACTGCGCGACAAGCCACGACGGACCCGCACCCGGACAGCCCGCCAAGCTCCCCCGACGCCCAGCCGGGCAGCAACACCCCAGGCGCGCGGGGAACTGCGCGACAAGCCACGACGGACCCGCACCCGGACAGCCCGCCAGGCTCCCCCGACGCCCAGCCGGGCAGCAACACCCCAGGGGCGCGGGGAACTGCGCGACAAGCCACGACGGGCCCGCACCCGGACAGCCCGCCAAGCTCCCCCGACGCCCAGCCGGGCAGCAACGCCCCAGGGGCGCGGGGAACTGCGCGACCAGCCCCCACCAGCCGCAGGCGGACACCCGGATCGCCGCGCGCAGCGCACCCCGGCTGGGGTGGTTCGGCGTCCGGGCCGATAGCCTTCGGACATGACCACGATGCCCCGCGGCGCCGCCGCTCCTGCGCACCGCGCTGTGCGCCGCCGCCGCGCCGCCGCCGCTGCCGGCGCCGTCTCCGCCGGCCTGCTCGCCCTGTCGGCCTGCGACAAGCCGACACCGATCTCGACGATCACCGTCGGTTCGAACTCGGTCAACGCCGAGGCGACCTGCTACAACGACGGCGACGCCGTGAAGTCGGCCGACCTGGTGAAGTGCTTGCAGGACAAGGACGTCAAGTCCATCAGCGTGGACCCGGACGAGACCGTCCGCTTCGGCGTCGACCCCGACATCGCGGACAAGGGCTGGACCATCCTGATGAACGGTCAGCCGCTGACCGACGAGAGCACCAAGACGTACCGGACGATCCCGGGCAGCGTCTTCTTCAACGAGCAGTACGGCGCGAGCGGCAACACCACCACGGTGTCCATCAAGGAGGGCGAGACACAGACCACGGGTCTGTGGTCGTTCAAGCTGAAGAAGGACGCCTGACCACGTCCGCGTCCGTGCGTGTCCTGGTGGCCACCGCCGTCCCCGCCGAACGGGACGCGGTGGCACGGGCGTTCCCCGGCCCGGCGACGGAGGTCCCCCTCCCAGGCACCACGGCTCTGCACCGCGTCCCCGCCGGCCCGGATCTCCTCGCGGCCGGTGTCGGCCCCGCTCTCGCCGCCGCCTGCACGGCGACCGCGCTGACCGCCGCGGCGCTCGCCGGCCGGCCGTACGACCTGGTGGTCAGCGCCGGTATCGGCGGCGGTTTCGCACCCGGGGCGCCCGTCGGCTCGCTGGTCGTCGCCGACGAGATCACCGCGGCCGATCTGGGCGCCGAGACACCCGACGGTTTCCTGCCGGTCACCGAGCTGGGCTTCGGTACGGTCACCCACCGGCCGCCCGCCGCCCTGGTGGCCGCCGTGGCCGCCGCGACCGGCGCCCGCCCGGGCCCGGTGCTCACCGTCTCGACCGTGACCGGCACCGGGCAACGTGCCGCCGCCCTTCGTACGGCCCACCCGGCCGCGCTGGCCGAGGCCATGGAGGGGTTCGGGGTCGCGGAGGCCGCCGCCGCGCACGGTACGCCGGTGCTGGAGCTGCGGGCCGTGTCCAATCCGGTCGGCCCGCGCGACCGTGCCGCGTGGCGGATCGGCGACGCGCTCGCGGCCCTCACCGACGGATTCGGGAAGCTTGAGCCCGTACTGGAGAGTTGGAACCCACATGACCGGTGACTCGCAGACCCCGCCCGACGCGCTTCGGACCGCGTACTCCCCCTGCCCGAACGACACGTTCGTCTTCGACGCCCTCGCCCACGGCCGGCTGCCGGACGCGCCCGCGCTCGACGTGACGTTCGCGGACATCGACATCACCAACGGCATGGCCGAGCGCGGCGAGTTCGACGTACTGAAGGTGTCGTACGCCGTACTGCCGTACGTCCTCGACGAGTTCGCGCTGCTGCCGTGCGGCGGGGCGCTGGGGCGGGGCTGCGGGCCGCTGGTGCTGACCCGGGAGCCGGGCGGTGGGGGCACCTCCCACGCTTTCGGCAGTGGGGGACTGACGGGCCGGGTGGTGGCCGTGCCGAGCGAGAGGTCGACGGCGTATCTGCTGTTCCGGCTGTGGGCGGCGGACACCCTGCCCGGCGGGGTCGGCGAGATCGTGGTGATGCCGTTCCACGAGATCATGCCGGCGGTGCGGAACGGGAAGGTCGACGCGGGGCTCGTCATCCACGAGGCCCGGTTCACATACGGGAATTACGGGCTGCACAAGCTCGCGGACATGGGCGAGCACTGGGAGAACACCACCGGGCTGCCGATTCCGCTCGGCGCGATCATCGCGAAGCGGTCGCTGGGCGAGGCGGCGCTGCGACGGCTCTCCGACTCGGTGCGGGCGTCGGTGCGGGCCGCGTGGGACGACCCGGAGGTGTCGCGCCCGTACGTCATGGAACACGCCCAGGAAATGGATCCGTCGGTCGCGGACCAGCACATCGGGCTGTACGTCAACGAATTCACCGCCGACCTCGGTGAGGCGGGCTATGCGGCGGTGCGCGGACTGCTCACTCGCGCGGCGGCCGAGGGACTGCTTCCGCCCCTCGGCCCGAACGCGCTGGATTTCCCCTGAACCGGGCCCGTTATACGTCGAGTTGGTCGGCGACCGCCCGCAGCAGACCGGCGACCTGGGCGCCGGCGGTCTTCTCCGGGTAGCGGCCCCGTTCGAGAGTCTGGGTGACGTTCTCCAGCAGGGTCGTCAGGTCCTGGACGATCGAGGCGAGCTCATCGGGCTTCTTGCGCTGGGCGGCGGCGACGGACGGGGTCGGGTCCAGGATCGTCACGGAAAGGGCCTGGTCGCCGCGCTGTCCCGCGACGACTCCGAACTCCACCCGCTGTCCCGGCTTGAGTGTCTCGACTCCGGCGGGGAGAACCGAGGAATGGACGAAGACGTCACCGCCGTCGTCGCGGGAGAGAAAGCCGAAGCCCTTCTCGCTGTTGAACCACTTGACCTTGCCGGTAGGCACGTCTGTCCTCGTCCTCGTACTCGTCGGAAAACTGCTTCGGAAACGGCTCTTGATAGCACTCGGGCGGGTCGTCCGTGACCCGCCGCTACCAAGGCTAATGGTCTTCAGGCCGGTGACAAGACGTCGCCGGGTTGTTCCTTTGCGCAGGGAACTACCCTGGTCCGGTGCGTGACAAAACCCAAACGAATTCCACCGCTCCCGGCGATCGGCTGATCCGAGTCGGTGCCGTCGTGTTCTTCATCGGTGCCGTGGCCACTCTGGTCACCTTGGCCCCGCTGCTGCTCGACACGACGCCTTTTCCGACATACATGTTCGTACTGAGCATGCTGATGGGGGTCGGCTTCCTGATCGCCGGCGCCGGAGTGTTCCAGTCGGTCGCCGCGGGGCGCCGTCAGGCGCGGGCCGGCGCCGCGGGATCCGCGCCGAGGTAGGCCGAAAGCCACCCCGGGAACTCCGTCAGATCGGCGAGGATCACGTCCGCGCCGGCCGCGGCGAGCTCCTGCGCGTCGCAGGGGCCGGTCGGTACGGTCACGGAGAGTGCGCCTGCGGCGCGGGCGCCGCGTACGTCGCCGGTGTGGTCGCCTACGTAGACGGCCGCGTTGTGCTCGCGCAGGGCGGCCGCCTTGGCCTCCGCCCACAGGTTGCCGACGACCGCGTCCGGTTCGATGCCGAGGTGGGCGAGGTGGAGTTTCGCGTTGGGCTCGTACTTGGCGGTCACGACGACGGCCCTGCCGCCGGCTTCCCTTACGGCCGCCACGGCGTTGTGCGCGCCGGGCATCGCCGGGGTCGCGGTGATGGCGATCGACGGGTACATGCCGCGGTACAGGTCGGCTGTCGCCGGGATGTCCTGTGCCGGGAACCAGTTGATCAACTCCTCCTCCAGGGGCGGGCCGAGGCGGGTGATCGCCAGGTCGGCGTCGATGTACGTTCCCGTTCGCTCGGCCAGCGCGCGATAGCAGGCGTGAATGCCGGGGCGGGAGTCGATGAGGGTCATATCGAGATCGAACCCGACGGTCACGTTGAACAGGGTCATGCCCCCATTCTGCCGCCACCCGGCCGGGGGCCCACAGAAGCGTCTGAGGCCGCAGGCCCGTCGTGGCTCGTCGCGCAGTTCCCCGCGCCCCTGAGGGGGTGGGGCTGGTCGCGCAGTTCCCCGCGCCCCCTTTTCGTCTGCGGCTGAGTGGGGGCTTGGCGCGCAGTTCCCCGCGCCCCTGGGTGGGTTGCTGCTCGGTTGGCGACCAGGGCACCCACCTCAGGGGCGCGGGGAACTGCGCGAACGGCCACGACGAACCCGCGGCCTCACACACTCCAGCACCACCCCCAAGGGGCGCGGGGAACTGCGCGAACGGCCACGACGGACCCGCAGCCTCCTACGCTCCGGCACCCTCCCCAAGGGGCGCGGGGAACTGCGCGAACGGCCACGACGGACCCGCAGCCTCACACTCCGGCACCACCCCCAAGGGGCGCGGGGAACTGCGCGAACGGCTACGACGGGCCCGCGGCCTCACGCACTCCGGCGCCATCCCCAGAGGGCATCGCGCTAGCGGGGGCGTTGGGAGCGCCAGGTCAGGAACAGGGCTGAGGCAAGGGCGGCGGCGCGCAGGACCCAGGGCCAGGTTTCGGTGAGGGCCTCGCTCATGTGGCCCTCGGTGATGGGGGCACCCCAACGGCCCTCGTTACGCCCCCAGAGCCACACCGCACCGCCCGCGAGGGCCACCGCGGGCAACCCCATCACCGCCCACTTCATCTCCGCCGTCGTCAGCCGCCGCGACGCCCACGCGATGAGCCACCCGACCGCCAGCGCAAGGAGGTTGCCGAGCACCGCCCCCGCCACCAGCAGCGCGGCGGCAAGCAGCAGAAGCGGGTTGTTCCACTCCCGCACGGCGGGGACACGCAGGCGCCGGACGCGGGACTGCTTCGGTTCGTCCGGAGCAACGTCAGCCTCAACCGCAGGCTCCGGCTCCGCCTCCACCGCCGGCTTCTTCCTCGGCGGCGGCTTCAGAAGCTCCGGGATCTCCACCCCGCCGACAAACCCCGGCACCTCGTCACCGCCCGCGAAGGGACTCCCCTCCGTACGCCACCAGTCGGGAGGCATACCGCCGCTGTCGCCCAGTTCGTGGGCCGGCGCCACATGGGGCGAGAAGCCGGCCTCGGCGGCCGGAGGCGCGGGATCGGCGGGACGGGGGCGGGGGACAACCCGGCGCAGCCGTTTCCCGCGGCCCGTCTCCTCGTCGCCGTCCCGCTGGACGGGCACCGCCGTCGGGGTGTCCGGCGCGCCCGCCGTACCGCCCGCCGCGGCGACGATCTCGTCGGGCGAGCCGAGCCCGGTCAGGATGCGGCGCACCGCCGCGGGGCTGTCGACGGAAACCTTCGCGCGCCGCCGGTCGATCTCGTCCCGCAGCTGCGAGACCAGCCGCATACGGGTCGACGAGGGCAGCTGCCGCTGCTGCGCCACGTCGCCGACGCGGCTCAGATACTCGTAGACGACCTGGTCGCTCTCGATCCCCACGCGACGACCGTAGCGCAGGGTGCGTGGGTCATACCGGGCGGCACTCGTCGGAGTCCCCAACTCGATTCATGCCGCATGCAGTTGACCGGGCACGGGCGGTCCGGGGCGCCGGATCGTCCCGCGGAAGTTCATCCGGTGGCCGTCTCGGAAACGTCCCGTTCGCCGTCTCTGTCCCCGATGCACCGGCGGCGGTCCGGCACCCCGACCCGCTAACGTGGAGCGGATGAGCGACGAGAAGCCGGCTGCCCCGCGCTCCCTCGCGGAAGCGCTCCGCGCCAGGGACGACGCCTCGCTGTCCGCGCTGTTGCGCAGCCGCCCCGACCTCATCACACCCGTGCCGACGGATCTGACCCAGCTCGCCACCCGGGCGGGCACCCGCGCCTCGGTGGTGCGGGCGCTGGAGCGGCTGGACCGGTTCGCGCAGCAGACCGCGCAGGCGCTGGCGGTGGCGGCGGATCCGGCGCCGTACGCGGAGCTGCTCGGGCTGATGGCGGGCGACGAGCGCGATCCGGCCGTCGAGGGCGCGCTGCCGCGGGCCCTCGCCACGCTGCGCGAGCAGGCGCTGGTGTGGGGCGGCGACGACCGGCTGCGGCTGGTGCGCACCGCCCGTGAGCTGCTGACGCCCTCGCCGCAGTATCCGTCGCCGACCGGGCTCGGGCCGACCGTGCAGGAGGCGACGGCCGGGATGTCGCCGGGCCGGATCCAGGAGATCGTCGCGGCGGCCGGGCTCGCCGCCACCCACGACTCGGTGTCCGCGGCGGCCAAGCTGACCCGGCTGTTCCGGGACCGCAAGCGGCTCGGCACGCTGCTCGCTAAGGCCCCGGCGGAATCCCTGGAGGTGCTCACCCGGCTGGTGTGGGGGCCGCCGTACGGGCAGGTCACCGCGGATCCCGCGCCCCGGCTGCGCTGGCTGCTCGACCGGGGGCTGCTGCTGCCGACGGCGCCCGGCACGGTCGTACTGCCGCGCGAGGCGGCGCTGCATCTGCGGGCCGGGCGGGCGCACCGGACGGTCGAGCCGGTGGCGCCGGTCGTGGAACCGGCGGCCGTCCACCGTCCCCAGGTGGTGGACGGCACGGCGGCCGGACAGGCGTTCACGGCGCTGGCGACGGTCGACGAGCTGCTGAAGGACTGGGACGAGGGCGGTCCCGCGGTGCTGCGGGCCGGCGGGCTGAGCGTGCGGGACCTGAAGCGGACGGCGGTCGCGCTGGACGTGGCCGAACCGGTCGCCGCGTTCTGGGTCGAGCTGGCGTACGCGGCCGGGCTGATCGCCTCCGACGGGGAGGCCGAGGAGCGGTACGCGGCCACCCCGGCGCACGACGAGTGGCAGGAGCTGCCGGCTGCGGAGCGCTGGGCGCGGCTCGCGGAGGCATGGCTGGCGGCGACGCGTACGGCGGGGCTCGTGGGCGGGCGGGACACGAAGGACCGCCCGTTGTCGGCGCTGGGGCCGGGTCTCGACCGGTCGGCAGCGCCCGAGGTACGGCACCGGGTGCTGACGCTGCTCGCCGGGCTGCCGCAGGGCGCGGCACCCGACCCCGAGTCGGTGCTCGCGCGGCTGCGCTGGGAACGGCCGCCGCGCGCGGAGGCGGATCCGCGTTCCCAGCTCGCCCGGTGGACGCTCGCCGAGGCCGAACTGCTCGGTGTGACCGGGCGGGGCGCGCTGTCGGCGCACGGCCGGGCGCTGCTCGGACTGTCCGTGCCGGAAGCCGCCCCCGCGGAGCCGCCGTCCGGTCCCGGCGACAAACTCCCCGTCCACCATCACCGGCCCGTCCCGCCGCCCGAGCCGCTCTCCCCCGCCGAGCAGGCCGCCGCCGCTGCCGCCGCCGCCCGGCTGCTGGCCCCGCAACTGCCCGAGCCGCTGGACCACGTGCTGCTCCAGGCCGACCTCACGGCGGTCGCGCCGGGACCGCTGAAGCGGCCGCTCGCGGACATGCTGGGGGTCCTCGCGGACGTCGAGTCCAAGGGCGGGGCGACGGTCTACCGCTTCACACCCGGTTCGGTACGCCGGGCCCTGGACGCCGGCCGGGCCGCCTCCGACCTGCACGCCTTCCTCGCCGAGCACTCGCGTACGCCGGTGCCGCAGCCGCTCGCCTACCTGATCGACGACGTGGCCCGCAGACACGGGCATCTGCGGGTCGGCGCCGCGTCCGCGTACGTGCGCTGCGACGACGACGCGCTGCTGAACGAGATCCTCGCCGACAAGCGGTCCGCCGGGCTGCGGCTGCGCCGGCTCGCGCCGACCGTGCTGGCCGCGTTGGCCGATCCGGCGGCGCTGCTGGAGGGGTTGCGGGCGATGGGGTTCGCGCCGGCCGCGGAGTCCGCCGAGGGCGACGTACTGATCACCCGTGCCCTCGCCCACCGCACTCCGCCGCGCACGGCGCCGGATCCGGTGCCGGACGGGCCGCCGACGCCGGATCCGACGCTCCTGACGGCGGCGGTCCGCGCGATCCGAGCGGGCGACCTGGCCTCCACGACGCCGCGCAAAGCGACGGAGACCCCCGCCGTGACCGGCGGCGAACTGCCCCGCACCGGCTCGGCGGAAACCCTCGCCACCATGCAGGCCGCCGTATTGACCGGGCAGGCCCTGTGGATCGGATACGTCAACGCGGAGGGTGCCGCGAGCCAGCGTGTGATCGCCCCGGTCCGGGTCGAGGGCGGCTTCGTCACGGCCTACGACCACACCGCCGACGAGGTCCGCACGTACCCCCTCCACCGCATCACCGGCGTAGCAGAACTGGCAGAAGACCAGCCCCCCACCTGAGCAACCCGACCCGACGGGAGTGCCGCCGCGCCCACCCTCCCCCATCGCCCCAGGCGGCCCGCATGCCCGCGGCCACGCGGGCCGTCAGGGGCGCGGGGAACTGCGCGACCAGCCACGACGGCCCCACAGCCGAACAACGACCTCTTCAGGGGCGCGGGGAACTGCGCGAACACCCCCCACCACCCCACAGCCGAACAACGACCCTTTCAGGGGCGCGAGGAACTGCGCGAACACCCCCCACCGCCCCACAGCCGAACGACAACCCTTTCAGGGGCGCGAGGAACCGCGCGAACACCCCCCACCGCCCCGCAGCCGAACGGCAACTCGCACCCCCCATGCCACCCGCCAGGGTGTACGTCGGTGTTCATGCACGCCACGCCGAATTCTTACCCCCCACGAGCGAGCTTCCCCGGCGCGCCGCATCCCCGCCCACACCCCCGGGCAGCCACCGGATGTCGTGATCAACCCCCCGAAAGGAACCCCCATGCTCGCCGCCCGCCGCATCGCCGCCGTCCTGACCACCACCGCCCTCCTGATCGGCGCCTTCGCCACCCAGGCCGCGGCCATCGGCATCGACATCGCCGGCCTGGTCATCGAGACCCCCCAGATCTGACCCGCCAGATCTGACCGCCGTAAGGCCACGGGCCGGTCACGGCACCCCGGGTCCGGCCCACCCCCTCCGCCCCCCACCACCACCGAAAGGCCCCACCGCTTTTATGCGTGCCAAGCTCCCCCTCCCCACCCGGGCCACCACCGTCGCCCTCACCCTCACCGCCCTGATCTCCACGGCCGCCCTGATCGGCGCCCTCGCCCCCGAGGCCTCCGCCACGCAGCCGGCGCCGGCGCCGGCGCCGCAGACCGCGACGATCCTGCCGCTGCCCCTCCCGGCACCCGGCGGCGAGCCCCTCGTCCACATCGACGGACATGTCTTCGCCCAGCCGCTGGTGAACAACCTCACCCTGCCCGCTCCGAAGTAGCCCACCGCATCCGGTAGCTGTCCCCTTCGAGCCGGACGATCTCGGCGTGGTGGGCCAGCCGGTCCACCATCGCCGCGGCGGCCGGCCCGCTGAAGACCTCGTCCCAGCGGCTGGGCGGGCAGTCCCCGGTGACGATCAGCGACCCCCGCCCGTACCGGTGCGCGACCAGCTGGAAGAAGAGCCGGGTGGTGTCCGCGTCGAACGGCACGTACCCGACCTCGTCGACGATGAGCAGCGCCCGCTCGTCCAGCCCGGCCAGCTCCTCCGCGAGCCGCCCGCCGGCCTGCGCGGTAGCGAGCCGTACGGCCCACTCGGCGGCGGTCGCGAACAGCACCCGGTGCCCGGCCTCGCAGGCCCGCACCCCCAGTCCGACCGCGAGATGCGTCTTGCCGGTGCCGGGCGGCCCCGCGAAGACCACGTTGCGGCCCGGGCCGACGAAGTCCAGTTTGCCGAGCCGTGCCACGGTCTCCCGGTCGAAGGCCCGGGGATGATCGGCGTCGAAGTGTTCGAGGAGCATCCGCGCCGGGAACCCGGCCTCACTGATCCGCGCCTCGACACCCGGCTCGGCGACCCGCGGGCCGCCGGTCGCCTGGGCCGGAATCACCACCGGGGGCACGGAAACCGTCGGCGGCACGGAGACCACCGGCGGCGCGAACACCGGAGGTGGATGCTCCTCCGCCCGCCCATGGGTCTCCCGGTGGTGCTGGATCTCGTTCAGGATCTGGTCGGCGCGCGCCGCCATCGGCCCCGACATGTACGCGAGGATCGCCGCCGACACGATGAACGCCATGTGGATCACCGTCCCCCACATCAGCGCGTGCCGTGCGGTGCCGTGCACGTCCACGAACATCTGGAGCAGATGCACCGAGGAGATCCCGACGATCGCGGTGGCCAGCTTGACCTTGAGGACGTTCGGGTTGACGTGCGAGAGCCACTCCGGCTGGTCGCGGTGGCCCTGGAGCCCGATGCGCGAGACGAACGTCTCATAGCCGCCGACGATCACCATGATCAGCAGGTTGGCGATCATCACGACGTCGACGAGCTTGAGGACGGCGAGCATCACGTACGTCTCGGTCGCCCGGCCGTCCACACAGGTGACGATCAGCTTCCACAGCTCGTAGAAGAACTTGTAGACGTACACGCCCTGGACGGCGACCAGGCCGAAGTAGAGGGGCGCCTGGAGCCAGCGGGTGGCGAACAGCGCCAGCCCGAGCGTGGCGGTCGGCGGGGACGGAGTGGGGGTGAAGGACTGCACGTTCACCCATTCTTCGGACCCGGGGGCCGTACGGCTCAACCGTGCCACCCGCACGACTGAATAGACATCCAGTACGACGGGTGGGGTGCCCCTGCCCGGTCGACGCGCTTGCCCGGCGGCCCGGGCGGACGATCAGGCACACTGGACGTTTGGCCGAACCCTCCGGCCGCAGAAAGGGTGCCGCGCGTGAATGGTCCGCTGATCGTCCAGTCCGACAAGACCCTGCTCCTGGAAGTCGACCACGAGCAGGCCGGCGAGTGCCGTCGCGCCATCGCGCCCTTCGCCGAGCTGGAGCGGGCGCCGGAGCACATCCACACCTACCGGGTGACCCCGCTCGGCCTGTGGAACGCGCGCGCCGCCGGGCACGACGCCGAGCAGGTCGTCGACGCCCTCGTCCAGTACAGCCGCTACCCCGTACCGCACGCGCTGCTCGTGGACATCGCCGAGACGATGGACCGCTACGGCCGCCTCACCCTCTCCAAGGACCCCGCGCACGGACTGGTGCTGACCACCACCGACCGGCCCGTCCTGGAGGAGATCCTGCGCTCCAAGCGGATCGCGCCGCTGGTCGGCACCCGGATCGACCCCGACACGGTCGCCGTGCACCCCTCCGAGCGCGGGCAGATCAAGCAGACGCTGCTGAAGCTCGGCTGGCCCGCCGAGGATCTCGCCGGGTACGTCGACGGTGAGGCGCACCCGATCGCGCTGCGCGAGGACGGCTGGGCGCTGCGGCCGTACCAGAAGCAGGCCGTGGAGAACTTCTGGCACGGCGGCAGCGGTGTGGTGGTGCTGCCCTGCGGCGCGGGCAAGACGCTGGTCGGCGCGGGTGCGATGGCGCAGGCCCGGTCGACGACGCTGATCCTCGTCACCAACACGGTCTCGGCGCGGCAGTGGAAGCACGAGCTGGTGAAGCGGACCTCGCTGACCGAGGAGGAGATCGGCGAGTACAGCGGTACGCGCAAGGAGATCCGGCCGGTCACCATCGCCACGTACCAGGTGCTCACGACGCGGCGGAAGGGTGTCTACCCGCACCTGGAGCTGTTCGACTCGCGGGACTGGGGTCTGATCGTCTACGACGAGGTGCATCTGCTGCCGGCGCCGGTCTTCAAGTTCACCGCGGACCTCCAGGCCCGCAGGCGGCTCGGGCTGACCGCGACGCTGGTGCGGGAGGACGGCCGGGAGTCGGACGTGTTCTCCCTGATCGGCCCGAAGCGGTTCGACGCGCCGTGGAAGGAGATCGAGGCGCAGGGCTACATCGCGCCCGCGGACTGTGTGGAGGTACGGGTCAACCTCACGGACGCCGAGCGGCTCGCGTACGCGACGGCCGAGGCGGAGGAGAAGTACCGCTTCTGCGCGACCACCGAGACCAAGCGCAAGGTCACCGAGGCCATCGTGCGGCGCTTCGCCGGGCAGCAGATCCTCGTCATCGGCCAGTACATCGACCAGCTCGACGAACTGGGCGAGCATCTCGACGCGCCGGTCATCAAGGGCGAGACGTCCAACGCCCAGCGGGAGAAGCTCTTCGACGCGTTCCGCCAGGGCGAGATCAGTGTCCTGGTGGTGTCCAAGGTGGCGAACTTCTCGATCGACCTGCCGGAGGCCACGGTCGCGGTGCAGGTGTCGGGGACCTTCGGGTCCCGTCAGGAGGAGGCCCAGCGGCTGGGCCGGGTGCTGCGTCCCAAGGCCGACGGCCACCAGGCGCACTTCTACTCGGTCGTCGCCCGCGACACCCTCGACCAGGACTTCGCGGCCCACCGCCAGCGCTTCCTGGCGGAACAGGGCTACGCGTACCGGATCATGGACGCGGACGAGCTGCTCGCGGAGAGCTGACGGACGGCTCTCGGAAGGCTGAGCTGGGGTTTGGCGGAGGGCTGAGCTGGGGTTTGGCGGAGGGCTGGGCCGGGGTTTGGCGGAGGGCTGGGCCGGGACTCGGCCAAGGGCTGGACCGGCGAGGTCACTTCCTGCGTATGCCCGCTTCCTCGCCGTACTCGCCGAGGAGGATCACGTCGAACGCCGCGCCCGCGAAGACACGGACGGCACGCAGGGCCTCGCCCATGCGGTGCCGGTGGCTTCCGGCGACGGCGGTGGCGCCCGTGGGGCGGCCCGGGACTGGGGTGATGGTCGCTGCACTCATGTATCCATGGTGCGTTTGCGGAGGTAAGGACGGCATCGGTCTGGGGACCGAACCCGCAGCCCGCCGGTGTCCACCCCGGGATGGACCCGTGCCCCTCAGGAAGGATGCCCCCGTCCCCTAGGGGACGGGCCCGCCCCGGCGCGGGCGCCGTTAATTCACTGGCACCGCGTCTCGCCGTTCACCTAGAATCTCCGCTCTTGCCCGCCTCCCTTTCGGAGTGCCGCCGACCGGACGGAAACCGGCCGGCATCTCACCGCCAAGCCAGCAGGTCACCCGGAGGCACCCCCTTGTCCACAACGCCCTCGACCGCCGACGACCCCCTGTCCCGGGAGCGCTCACACCTCGCCTCGTCCCGTGCCGCGCTGCGCGCCATGCGTGAGGACGTCGAGGCGCTCGACATCAGCGACGTCACCGCGAACTGGGTCAACGCGCAGATCCTGGAACGCCAGATCGACGAGCGCATCAAGGCCCTGGCCGACCTGAGCGACACCCCGCTGTTCTTCGGCAGGCTGGACTTCCTGCACGCTCCCGGCGCCGAGCGGGCGGAAGGCGCGGACGGTGAACGCTTCTATGTCGGCCGGCGTCATGTGCACGACGGCGAGGGCGACCCGATGGTCATCGACTGGCGGGCGCCTGTCTCGCAGTCGTTCTACCGGGCCTCCAAGAAGGACCCGATGGACATCGCGCTGCGCCGCCGTTTCGGCTACACGGGCGGCGACCTCACCGCGTACGAGGACGAGCATCTCTCCGACCCCGCGGAGGCGGCCCGTACCAGCAAGCTGCTCCAGCAGGAGATCGAGCGCCCGCGCGTCGGCCCGATGCGGGACATCGTGGCGACGATCCAGCCGGAGCAGGACGAGATCGTACGGTCCGGGCTCGGCGGCACGGTGTGTGTGCAGGGCGGACCGGGCACCGGGAAGACGGCCGTGGGCCTGCACCGGGTCGCGTACCTCCTCTACGCACACCGCGAGCGGCTGGCCCGCACCGGCACGCTCGTCATCGGGCCGAACAAGTCGTTCCTGCGCTACATCGAGCAGGTGCTGCCCGCGCTGGGCGAGTTGACGGTCCGGCAGGCGACGGTCGACGACCTCGTGGCACATGTCGAGGTGCGCGGCACGGACGACGCGGCGGCGGCCGTCATCAAGGGCGACGCGCGGATGGCGGAGGTGCTGCGGCGGGCGGTGTACGCGCACGTCACCCCGCCGACCGAGCCCGTCGTCGTGGTGCGCGGCTCCCGCCGGTGGCGCATTCCGGCGTACGAACTGGAGGAGACCGTACGGGAGTTGCTGGCCCGGGACATCCGCTACGGCGCCGCGCGTGAGGCCCTGCCGCAGCGGATCGCGCATGCCGTGCTGGTGCAGATGGAACGGTCGGGCGAGGCGCCGGACGACCGGGTGCAGGACGCGGTGGCCCGCAACAGCGCGGTGAAGGCGGCCGTGAAGACGGTCTGGCCGGCCGTCGACCCGGCGAAACTCGTCCTCCGGCTGCTCTCCGACGCGGACTTCCTCGCCGTGCACGCGGAGGGTGTGCTCGACGCGGACGAGCAGAAGACGATCCTGTGGGCGAAGCCCGTGCGGTCGGTGAAGGCGGCGAAGTGGTCGGCGGCGGACGCCGTACTGATCGACGAGGCCACCGATCTGGTCGAGCGCACGCACTCGCTCGCGCATGTGGTCCTCGACGAGGCGCAGGACCTCTCCCCGATGCAGTACCGGGCGGTGGGGCGGCGCTGTTCCACCGGTTCGGCGACGGTCCTCGGCGATCTGGCGCAGGGCACGACGCCCTGGGCGACCCGGAGCTGGGAGGAGGCGCTGCGGCATCTGGGCAAGCCGGCGGCGGTGATCGAGGAACTGACGGCGGGGTTCCGGGTGCCGACGGATGTCATCACGTACGCGTCCCGGCTGCTGCCGCACATCGCGCCGGGGCTGACGCCGGTGGCGTCCGTGCGGGAGAGCCCGGGGTCGTTCGAGGTGCGGGCGGTCGGGAGTGACGCGGAGGTCGTGGCGGCGGTACGGGACGCTCTGCGGGAGGAGGGGTCGGTGGGGCTGATCGCGTCGGACGCGCGGGTCGCTGCGCTGGCGGGGGCGTTGAGCGCGGCGGGGGTCGGGTATCTGGGTCCCGGCGAGGAGACGACGGCCGAGACGCGTCTCACGCTGGTGCCGGCGTCTTTGGCCAAGGGCCTCGAGTACGACTACGTGGTACTGGACGAGCCGCGGGCCGTGGTGGACGCCGAGCCGGACGAGCGCACGGGGTTGCGCCGCCTGTACGTGGCGCTGACGCGCGCGGTGTCGGGCCTGACGGTGACCCACGCGGCACCGCTGCCGGAGCAGTTGCTGTAGGGGGACGGGCGCGCCCCGGTGGTCTTTTCGCGCAGTTCCCCGCGCCCCTGAAAAGCGTCGTTCGGCCGCGGGTCCGTTGTGGCTGGTCGCGCAGTTCCCCGCGCCCCTGAACCCGCGTAGCCGCGGGCAGTTGTGTCGCTGGGGCGGCACGGCACGGGTGGGCGCGGCAGCCCGTCGCGCCGGGTTGCGTAACGTCCCCGAGCGCTCCATCGACGTCAGTCGAGGGCCGCTGTCAGGGCTGTGCGGAGGTGGCCGTTGGCGGTTTTGAGGAGGTGGGTTGCCGTGGGGGCGTCCACGTTGGCCAGGATGGTCAGGATCGCGGGCTTCACCTCGCCGTCCGTGGCGGTGAGGGCCGACTCGATCTCGGCGTCCGTCGCACCGGTCGCGAGCGCGACGATCCGTCGGGAACGTGCGCGGAGCTTGTCGTTGGAGGCCCGTACGTCGACCATCAGGTTCCCGTACGTCTTGCCGAGCCGGATCATCGTGATCGTCGACAGCATGTTGAGGACCAGTTTCTGGGCCGTGCCCGCCTTCAGCCGGGTGGACCCGGTGAGCAGTTCGGGACCCACGACCACCTCGATGCCGTGCTCGGCGGCCTCGGCCAGCGCGCTGTGCGGGTTGCAGGCCAGCCCGACCGTCAGGGCGCCCCGGCCGCGCGCGTACTCCACCGCGCCGACCGCGTACGGCGTACGGCCCGACGCGGAGACGCCGACCACCGTGTCGTCGGCGGTCAGACCCAGCGTCTCCAGGTCGGCGCGCGCCAGCTCGGCCGAGTCCTCGGCGCCCTCGACGGACGTCACCAAGGCCGGCGGGCCCCCCGCGATCAGGCCAACGACCTGCGTCGGGTCCGTGTTGAACGTCGGCGGGCACTCGGAGGCGTCGAGAACACCGAGCCGGCCCGCGGTACCCGCCCCCGCGTAGAGCAGCCGCCCGCCCCGGGCCATCCGCTCGGCGATCGCGTCGACGGCCGCCGCGATCCGGGGCAGCTCCCGCGCCACCGCACCGGGAACGGACGCGTCCTCCCCGTTCATGATCGTGGCGATCTCCAGTGTGGACAGACGATCGATCTCGGCCAACTCGGGCCGGAACGCCTCCGTGGTGAGCTTCTCCAACTCGGCACGGAGATCGTTGGGTCGAGAGGTGGAGGTCATGGGTCGTACGGCTCTTTTCGTGAGGGGGAGGGACTCGGTCGTGTCGGACACGGTCCGGCAACGCCTCAGGGGCGCGGGGCTGTATCGACATGCGGCTCCGCCGCGGGGCGCGACCAGGCCCCACCGGCCCGCGGACGAACACGGCACCCCCGGCGGAGCGCCCAGCTACCGGTGCCGGTGCGCCAGCGCCTCGTACGACGCGGACAGCGCCGGCGCCGCCGTCTCGTACATCCGCTGGGCCACGCCCACGAACAGACAGTCCACGACCAGCAGCTGACCGGTCCGCGAGGACATCGCCGCGGGCCGCAGCTCGCTCTCGCGGGCCGTCGACGTCGTCAGGACGTAATCGGCGTACTGGGTGACGGGCCCGTTCGGCCGCCCGGTGATCGCGACCGTCGTCGCGCCGCTCTCGAACGCCACCCGCAGCGGCTCGATGACATCCCCCGTGGTCCCGGAGTGGGTGATCGCGACGGCGAGGTCGCCGGTGCGCAGCTGCACGGCGTTGGTCACCGCGAGGTGCGGATCGGAGTGCGCGTGGGCTATGAGCCCTATGCGCAGCAGCTTCTGCGTCAGGTCCTGCGCCACCAGGCCGGACGCCCCGACGCCGTACACGTCGATGCGGCGGGCGGCCGCGGCCGCGGTCACCGCGGCGCCGAGCTGCACGGTGTCGAGTCCGGCCGCGGTGTCGGCGAGCGTCTGCTGCTCGTCGTAGGCGAGTTTGGCGACGACGTCGGCGATCGGGTCGTCCACCGCGATGTCGGTTGTGATGGCGGGCGCGCGCCCGGACTGCTGCTGGGCGGCGAGGCCGGCGAGGGCGAGGCGCAGATCGCGGTAGCCGGGGTAGCCGAGCAGCCGGGCGGTGCGGACGACGGTCGCCTCGCTGGTGCCGGTGAGTTCGGCGAGGCCGGTGACCGTGAGGGCCGCGCAGCCGGCCGGGTCGCCCGCGACGGCCTCGGCGACGCGCTGCATGGAGCGGGTCATCGACGGGGCGAGGGTGCGCACCTTCGCGGCGAGGGCGGCGGGCGGAGGCGGGGAGGGCTGCGAGGGCGACGAGGACGACGAGGCCGAAGCCCCCGTACCGCCGCCGAAAATTTCCTTCACTTTCTGGGTCACCACTGAAAGATATTTTCGGTTCGGTGTGCGGGTCAAGAGTGCGCACAATGGGTGCATGGATCCCATCAGCCCACTCGAACAGGCCCTGCACGCGGCACGCGCCCTCGTGCTCGCGGATCTGGTCGCGGACCAGGTGGCCGAGGCCGACGTGGTCTCGCTGGTGGAGCAGTCCGTCGTGGAGCGCCGCTGGTGGGTACAGCAGTGGCCGGACGGCGCCGCGTTCGTGGCGGGGCTGGTCGCGCAGGACGTCCAGGACGCGCTGATGGACCGGTTCGGGCGCTGGCCGCTGTGCCCGGTCTGCGGCACGGGCGAACCGCACGCGCTGGACATCGAACCCGAGCTGGGCCCCGACCCGCACTGGGTGTGCCACGAGGCGGGTGTGAAGGTCGCGGCGCTCGGCTCACTGCGTCCGGGCGGGACGCCGGCCCCGTGACGGTCTACATCGATCCGCCGACCTGGCCGGGCCACGGACGTATGTGGTCCCACCTGGTCAGCGATCTCTCCTACGACGAACTCCACACGTTCGCCGAGCGGTTGGGCGTACCGCGGCGGGCCTTCGAGCGCGACCACTACGACATCCCGTCGCACCGCTACGCCGACGCCGTGCGGGCCGGAGCGCTGGAGGTCAGCAGCCGCGACGTGGTGCGGCTGCTGACGGGGTCCGGACTGCGCAGGCCCAAGGGCCGCTGAGACAGCCGGGGGCGCTGGGGCCGCCGGGGGCACTGGGGCCGCTGAGACCGCCGGGGGCGCTGGGGCCACCGGCGCCCCTGAGGCTCGGGCTGGCCCTAGTGGAGCTCGTAGGCGAGGTGGTCCGCCCCGTCCTCGACGGCGACCCGCCGGAAGCCCGCGCGGGTCAGGACCGCCTGCGACGCGGTGTTCTCCGGCTCGACCGTCGCGAACAGCGAGCGCACGTCGTCCCGCTTCAGGGCCCAGGCCGCGAGGGCGCGCAGCGCCTCGGTCGCGTATCCCTGGCCGCGGGCCGCCTCGACGAGGTCGTAGCCGATCTCCACACGGCCGTCCTCGTCCGGCGAGCTGTGGAAGCCCATCCCGCCGATCGCGAGGTCGTCGTCGGCGCGGACGAGGACGAAGACCCCGAACTCGGGGCGCAGTACGCCCTTCCCGTACGCCTTCATCAGCAGGTCGGCGGCGACCCGGGTGCCGTCCATGGGCCCGCCCTCGATCCAGTCGAACCCGCCGTCGCCGCCCGCGACCAGATCGGCGGCGGCCGCCGGCGTGAGGCCCTCCAGGGTGAGCCGTTCCGCGGGCAGGACGAGGTTGTTGGACCATTTCCAGCCGGTCACCCGTGCCCGCCCCGGCAGTTCGCCGCGGCCGGTGGCCCACAGCAGGGTGCGCCATGGATCGGTGTCCGGCTGGACGTGCGGGAAGATCGTGCGCAGCACGAACTCGGCGTGCTCGGCGGCCGGTTCGTACGGCAGGCCGAGACCTTCGGCCATGTCGTGGGTGTGCAGCAGCACCTCCGCGATGCCCATCGCCGCGAAGCCGCCCCGGTCGGCGCTGCGGAACGGGTACGGGTGGAAGCCGCGCGCGTCACGCGGCGCGGTGGCCACGGCGGCGGCGAGAAGCGCGCCGGTCGTCTCGATCACCTGGAGCAGCCCCGGAGTGTCCGCCGGGTCGAAGCCCTCCTCGCTGCCCTCGACCGAGATGTCGTACGGCACATAGGCGTTCTTCGCCCGTACGGCGAGCTGTCCCGCGTACGCGACGAGGTCGCTCGCGACATGCTCGGCCGTGCGCCGGCAGCTCCACGTCAGCGGGCCGGCGTTGATCTCCGCCCAGTCCCGGTCCACCGCCGGCCGCAACGCCTCGACCGCGTCCGCGACCGATCGCCGTATGTGCTCCGCCGCCTGTTGCCCACCCTGAATCCGCATGCGCGCAGGCTATGCGGCGGCGGTCACGCGGGCGACAGCATTTCCAGCTCGGCGGTGATGTTGTACCGCGCGGTCCGCTCCCAGTGCTCCCTGCCGTGCGGGGTGTGGAAGAGGGCGGGCAGGGCGAGCAGCTGGTCGAGGACCGCGGCGCGGCCCGTGCGGAAGGCGTCCTGCGGGACGAATCCGTACTCCTCGCGGACCGCGGCCGTGTACGCGGCGTACGCCGACGGGGGCGCCGCCAGGATCGCCAGGTCCGCGTCGCACAGCACCTGGCCGTCGCGATCGCCGGTGGTCGGGGCGTGGGTGACGGTCAGCCGCACCAGCCGCGCCACCTCGGCGGTACGTGCCTCCTCCGCACCGGCCTCGGCCAGCGCGCGCTCGGCGAGCCGGGCCGAGCGCTCCTCGTTCTCGGCCCGGTCGGGCCGGTAGACGGCGTCGTGGAACCACGCGGCGAGCCGTACGACGTCCGGGTCGTCGGCGTACCCGGCCAGCTCGTCGACGTGGTCGAGGACCGCCGTGAGGTGGGTCAGCGTGTGGTACCGGCGCTGCGGTTCCTGCCAGCGGGTGAGCAGCTCGTCGGCGTACGGCCCCGGATCGGGGCCCCCGGAGCCGGCCCGGACCCCTTCGAGGGCGTCGCTGAAACGGGTGCGCAGGGCGTGGAGATCGGCCATGTCGGCATTCTCCCGCGGGGCGGGGTCGCGGCTCTAGCGTTGATCGCATGACGCATACCGATGGGGACGCACAGGTACGGGACGCCGGGCTGCCGGGGCGGCTGCTGACGACCGAGCGGGACGCGCTGGTGCCGCTGCTGCGGGGCCGGGCGGCGGAGGACTTCGGGATCCGGACGCGGGGCTGTCCGGAGTGGACGGTACGGGACGTGCTGGCGCACTGTTCGGCCGCGCTGATGCGGGTCGTGGAGCACGGTTCATCGGCGACGCCCCGACCCTCGTCCGGCTGTACGCGGGGCGGTCGGCGGGTGCCGGCGGGTTCGAGCTGGCCGGGGTGGAGGCGGGAGAACTGAACCTCTACGCGTGACTGGTTCACGCCGTCCCGGGCGGGGGCACTCTCGCGGCCTGCATGTTCCCGGCGTACTCTGATATTGGACTAGACCTGTAGCCGCTTCAGGGAAACCAAGGGAAACCCACGGGAAGGGGTCCTATGAGTTCGCGTGCAGTCCTGGAGGTGATCGCGCTCGACGCCGAGGACGCGATCGCCGCCCAGGCCGGGGGTGCGGATCGCCTCGAACTGGTCACCGACATGGCGGCCGACGGACTGACGCCGCCGGTCGGGACCTTCACCGCGATCCGGGCCGCCGTCGACATCCCGCTGCGCGTGATGCTCCGGCTCGCGGACGGGTTCGCCGCGGGGGACACCGAGCGGCTGGTGGAGGCGGCCCGGCGGATGCGGGGGGCGGGGGCGGAGGAGTTCGTCCTCGGGTTCCTCGACACGCACGGCGGGGTGGACCTGTACGCGGTGGAGCGGGTGGTGTCGGTGCTGGACGGCTGCGCCTGGACCTTCCACCGGGCGATCGACCGGGCGGCGGACCGGGACGCGCTGCGCAAGCAGCTGGACGGGTTGCCGGGGCTGGACACGTATCTGACCGCCGGGGCGGCCGGTGGGGTGGACGAGGGGATGTCCACGTTGCTGGTGGAGGCGGGACGGGTGGGGGAGCCGGGGTACGAGCCGCGGATTCTTGTGGGGGGCGGGTTGCGGCTCGACCACGTGCCCGCGCTGCTGGGGGCGGGCGTCACCGGCTTCCACATCGGCGGCGCGGCCCGCCCCACGGGTTGGACTGGCCCGGTCTCCACGGCAGCCGTCGACGAATGGCGAAGGGTGCTGGACGGGGGCGTGTAGGGGGTGCGGGGCGCTTGCCTGTGCCCCGGCGCGGGGGCTGAGGACGGGGCGTCACGCAACCCGGCGCCGACGGGGCGCCGCCACGCCCACCCGTGCCGCCCTGCGGCCCGCCTGCCCGCGGCTACGCGGGTTCAGGGGCGCGAGGAACTGCGCGACCAGCCACAACGGACCCGCGGCTACGCGGGTTCAGGGGCGCGGGGAACTGCGCGAGCGGCCACGACGGGCCCGCGGCTACGCGGGTTCAGGGGCGCGGGGAACTGCGCGACCAGCCACGACGGACCCGCGGCCGAACGACGCTTTTCAGGGGCGCGGGGAACTGCGCGAAAAGCCCCCGCCGGCCCGCGGACGAAGAACGGCCACCCCGTCCGGCGGAGCCCGGCGTGCCACACTCGCCCCGTTCCGGAGGAACCCCGCAGGCTCGGCCCGTGCGAATCAACCCCACCGCCACAGCCGCCGCCATCCTCCCCCTGATCGGCGGCGCAGCCAACGTCACCTCCGTGGCCCACTGCATGACCCGCCTCCGCCTCGGCCTCGCCGACCCCACCGCCGTCGACGAGACGGCACTGCGCGCCCTGCCCGCCGTCCTCGGCACCGTCGCCGACGACACGTACCAGATCGTGCTGGGCCCGGGCGTGGTCACCGGCGTGACGGCGGAGTTCGAGGAACTGCTGCGCCGGCAGCCCGCCACCGCCGACCAACTGGCCGCCCACGGCACCCGGTTGCGCGAGGAACAGCGGCAACGCAACGCCACCCCGGCGAAACTCGCCCTGCGCCGGATCGCGAACGTCTTCGTCCCCCTCATCCCCGCCCTGATCGGCTGCGGCATCCTCGCCGGCCTCAACGGCCTCCTCCTCAACGCCGGCCTGCTGCCCGGAGTGACCCCGGCCCTCACCGCCGTGGCGTCCGGCTTCATGGCGCTGATCGCGGTGTTCGTCGGCCTCAACACGGCGAAGGAGTTCGGCGGCACCCCCGTCCTGGGCGGCGCGGTGGCGGCGGTCGTGGTCTACCCGGGCGTCGCGAAGGTGACGGCGTTCGACGTGCCGCTCTCCCCCGGCCAGGGCGGCGTCCTGGGCGCCCTCGCGGCGGCGCTGCTCGGCACGTACGTCGAGAAGTGGTGCCGTAGGCACGTCCCGCCCGCCCTGGACGTGCTCCTCACCCCCACCCTCACCGTCCTCGTCGCGGGCCTCGCCACGCTCTACGGCCTGATGTACGCGGCCGGCGCCGTCTCCTCGGCCATCGGCACCGCGTCGACCTGGCTGCTGTCCACGACCGGCGCCCTCGCGGGCCTGGTCCTCGGCGGACTCTTCCTGCCCCTGGTGATGCTGGGCCTGCACCAGGCCCTGATCCCCATCCACACCACCCTCGTCGAACAGCAGGGCTACACCGTGCTGCTGCCGATCCTCGCGATGGCGGGCGCGGGCCAGGTCGGCGCGGCGAGCGCGGTCTACGTCCGGCTCCGCCACGACACCTCGATGCGTACGACGATCAGGTCGGCGCTCCCCGCGGGGCTGCTCGGCGTCGGCGAACCGCTGATCTACGGCGTCTCGCTGCCCCTCGGCCGCCCGTTCCTCACGGCCTGCGCGGGCGGCGCGGCCGGCGGGGCGTTCATCGGGGTCTTCGCGATGCTCGGTGTGCGGGTCGGCGCGACGGCGATCGGCCCGTCCGGCTGGGCCCTGTTCCCGCTGCTCGCCGGAGACCGCGGGCTCGGCCTCACGGCGGCGGTGTACGCGGGCGGCCTGCTCACCGGCTACGCGGTCGGCTTCCTGGCGACGTACACCGTCGGCCTGCGCGGGGTACGGCTGCCGGAGGCGACGTAACTCCCGTGGTGCGAGGGAGCACACTGGTCCCATGAACCACGCCCAACTCACCGCCCTGGGCCGTGCCCTCCGTCTCCTCGGTGAGCACGGCGAGGCGCTGGCCACCACCACCCCGGACGCCAAGCTGCACGAGGTCAAGTCCGATCTCCAGCGCGCCCTGGACCTGCTCTCGGACAGCGTCAGTACGGCGGCGCCCACCACCCGCTGCCCGGAACACCCCACGGGACCGGTCGACGACAGCGCCCCCGACCTGTGTCTGCTGTGCGAGACCCGGCGCCGCGCGGCCCGCCGGGCCGAGTTCAACGGCCCGGCACTGCCCGCGGGCCCCTCCTCCGGCGCCTCGTCCCGCTACGGGGTGCGCGAGGACCGCCCGCAGCCCCAGCAGCGCTGGCTGCCGGAGCTGTGGAACGGCCAGGAGTGGCAGCTGTGCGGCACCCCGCGCCGCGACCGCCGGGAGGCCGAGCTGTACATCGCCGCCCAGCGGCGCGGTTCACGGCCCGCGATGGCCTACCGGCTGGTCCACGAGTTCACCGACTACGAGGTGCTGCGGGTGTGGGGCACCCCGGTGAAGGTCGACATCGAGCCGATGGGCAACCTCTGACACTCCCCGGCCGGTTCCGCGGAGTCCCGCCCGCCCCGCGGCGCCCGGCCCGCCTAGGCCTTCGACGGCTCCACCGTGCGGCCGCCCGGACCGGACGAGGCCAGGAGCGTGCCGTCGGCCCGGCCCTGCTTCGGGATGAACGCGGCCACCGCGAAGGCGAGCAGCGCCGCGCCCCCGCCGATCGCGAGGACCGTGCGGAAGCCGTCCTGGGAGGGCAGGGCGACACCGCCGAAGACCGTGGTCATCTGGGCGAGGATGACGCCCGCGACCGCGCTGGCCGTTGATGTTCCGATGGACCGCATCAGGGTGTTGAGGCTGTTCGCGGCGGCCGTCTCCGACGCCGGGACCGCGCCCATGATGAGCGAGGGCATCGAGCCGTAGGTGAAGCCGATACCGGCCCCGATGACACAGGACACCAGGACGAAGTGCCAGACCTGGTCCATGAGCAGGATGTTCAGGCCGTAGCCGCCGGCCACGATCAGCGAGCCGATCATCAGGGTGACCTTGGGGCCGCGGGCCTTGGAGACCGCCGCGGAGACGGGCGCCGTCGCCATCATGACCAGGCCCGACGGGGCCATGACCAGACCGGCCGAGAGCATCGACTGGCCGAGGCCGTAGCCGGTGGCCGACGGCATCTGGAGTATCTGCGGGATGACCAGGGACATCGCGAACATCGCGAAGCCGACGGCCACGGAGGCGAGGTTGGTCACCAGCACCTGACGGCGGGCGGTGGACCGCAGGTCCACCAGCGGCTCCTGGATCCGCAGCTCCCACCAGCCCCAGACCAGCAGCACCACGACCGCCGCGCCGAAGAGACCGAGTGTGGTGCCGCTCGTCCAGCCCCAGTCGCCGCCCTTGGAGATGGCGAGCAGCAGACAGACCAGTCCGGCCGCCATACCGAGCCCGCCGACCAGGTCGAAGCGGCCGCCGGTGCGGACCCGGGACTCCGGCACCAGGGTCACGACCAGCACCCCGGCGACGACCCCCAGGACGGCCGAGGTCCAGAACAGGACGTGCCAGTCGAAGTTGTCGGCGATCAGCGCGGCGGCGGGCAGTCCGAGCGCGCCGCCGACGCCGAGCGAGGCGCTCATCAGGGCGGTGGCGGAGCCGAGCCGTTCGGCGGGCAGCTCGTCGCGCATGATGCTGATGCCGAGCGGGATGACACCGGCCGCGAGGCCCTGGAGTACGCGGCCCACCACCATCGGGATCAGCGACTCGCTGAGCGCCGCGGTGACCGAGCCGACGATCAGCATCGCCACGCTGACCAGCAGCATCCGCCGCTTGCCGTACATGTCCCCGAGCCGGCCCGTGACCGGGGTGGCGACGGCGGCGGCGAGCAGGGTGGCGGTGACGGCCCAGGCGGTGTCGGACGCGGGCGCGTCCAGCAGCCGCGGCAGCTCCGGGACGATCGGAATCACCAGCGTCTGCATCAGCGCCACGACGATTCCGCTGAAGGCCAGCACCGCGACCACGGTGCTGGTCCGGGTCGGCGGTGCTCCCCCGGACTCGACGGGACGGGCAGGAGCGTCGGACATGTTCGGGCCCTCCGAGACAACACAGGTGATTGACTCAGGCAACGTTAAGTCAGTTGATTGACTTACTCAAGAGATGCTGGTCAGGACCTGAGTGCGAGAGGAGAGGCGAGAGACGGGGTGGGCGGGCGTGGGCGGGCGTACGGCTCCCCGTGCGGGTCAGCGGGCCGTGCCGCGCTCGTCGATGAGCTTGTCGACCTGCTGCTCGTCCAGCTCGTACAGCGTCTCGTGGGCCCGGGGGTCGCGCGCGTGCAGGGTGTGGAACATCGGGCCCATCGCCCCGCCCACCTCGATCAGCGACGCCGCTCCCCCGCGCACCACCCGCTCGGTCCCCTGCGGGGCCGTCAGATCGGTGCGGCTGATCACACCCGGCGTGACCCACACCGGCACCGCGGCCAGCACGCCGAGCAGCTGGAGGTGGAAGTGCCCGGTGAGCACCACCCGTACGTCACTGCCGCGCAGCACCTCCGCGAGTGTGCGCGGGTTGCGCAGCCCGAACGCCCGCTGGACGTCGACGTCCATGGAGATCGGCGGATGGTGGAAGGCGACGACCGTGCCGCGGTCGGCCTGGACCCGCAACACCTCGTTCAGCCAGTCGAGTTGGGCGTTGCTGAGCAGACCGAAGACCTCGCCCGGCACCAGCGAGTCCATGGTGATGATCCGGTACCCGCGCACCGAGCTCACGGCGGCCCGCTCACCCTCGGGCGACGACATCACCATGTCCGCGCGCTCGGAGCCGTCGGCCGCGAGATGCCCGCTGCCGAGCACCTTGCCGAAGGCCGCCCGGTCGTCGTGGTTGCCGGTGGTGAAGAACAGCGGCACCCCCAGCTCCGCAGCGAACCGGCCGAAGAGCTCACGGGCGGTGGCGTACGACTCGACCGCGCCGTCGTCGGCGATGTCGCCGGTCACCAGGACCATGTCGACGCCGGGCTGGTGGCGCAGCTCGGCCAGCATCAGCTGGAGTGACTCGGTCGCGTCGACACCGTGCCGGTTCGGGCCGGGTGTGCGCTCGAGGTGGGTGTCGGACAGCTGAAGAATCCGCATGCGCCGCACGCTAGCGGGAGTTCACGCTCCGAGGGGCGGGAAGCGAACAAAGATCCCCCTTGCGGGGAGGCATGGAGGGCTTGCGTGGACGCGGATGTGCCACTCCGGTTGACGGCGTGTGCCGTCGGCACATGCCAACGCACCGGCGGGGAAACGCCCGAGGGCGGCACCCCCCGGAGTTCGGGAGGTGCCGCCCTCGGCAAAGGACGCTGGATCAACCGGAGTTGATCAGAAGTCCATGTCACCGCCCGGCATGCCGCCGCCGGCCGGGGCGGCGCCCGCCTTCTCCGGCTTGTCGGCGATGACGGCCTCGGTGGTGAGGAACAGCGCGGCGATGGAGGCGGCGTTCTGAAGTGCGGAACGTGTCACCTTCGCCGGGTCGGGGATGCCCGCGGCGAGCATGTCGACGTACTCCCCGGTCGCGGCGTTCAGGCCCTCACCCACGGGGAGGTTGCGGACCTTCTCCACCACAACGCCGCCTTCGAGGCCGGCGTTGACGGCGATCTGCTTCAGCGGGGCCTCGAGCGCGAGCTTGACCGCGGCCGCACCGGTGGCCTCGTCGCCCACGAGCTCCAGCTTGTCCAGCGCCGCGGAGGCCTGGAGCAGGGCCACGCCGCCACCGGCGACGATGCCCTCCTCGACGGCCGCCTTGGCGTTGCGCACGGCGTCCTCGATGCGGTGCTTGCGCTCCTTGAGCTCGACCTCGGTGGCGGCACCGGCCTTGATGACCGCGACACCGCCGGCGAGCTTCGCCAGGCGCTCCTGGAGCTTCTCGCGGTCGTAGTCCGAGTCGCTGTTCTCAATCTCGGCGCGGATCTGGTTGACCCGGCCCTGAACCTGCTCGGAGGAGCCGGCACCGTCGACGATGGTGGTCTCGTCCTTGGTGATGACGACCTTGCGGGCACGGCCCAGAAGGTCCAGGGAGGTGTTCTCGAGCTTGAGACCGACCTCCTCGGAGATGACCTCGCCACCCGTGAGGATCGCGATGTCGTTCAGCATCGCCTTGCGGCGGTCGCCGAAGCCCGGGGCCTTGACCGCGACGGACTTGAAGGTGCCGCGGATCTTGTTGACGACCAGGGTCGACAGGGCCTCGCCCTCGACGTCCTCGGCGATGATCAGCAGCGGCTTGCCCGACTGCATGACCTTCTCCAGGAGCGGGAGCAGGTCCTTGACGTTGGAGATCTTGGAGTTCGCGATGAGGATGTACGGGTCCTCGAGCGACGCCTCCATGCGCTCCATGTCGGTGGCGAAGTAGGCGGAGATGTAGCCCTTGTCGAAGCGCATGCCCTCGGTGAGCTCAAGCTCGAGACCGAAGGTCTGCGACTCCTCGACGGTGATGACGCCTTCCTTGCCGACCTTGTCCATGGCCTCGGCGATCAGGTCGCCGATCTGGGTGTCGGCGGCGGAGATGGAGGCCGTGGAGGCGATCTGCTCCTTGGTCTCGACCTCCTTGGCCTGCTCCAGGATGGCGGAGGAGACGGCCTCGACGGCCTTCTCGATGCCACGCTTGAGGGCCATGGGGTTGGCGCCCGCGGCTACGTTGCGAAGGCCTTCCTTGACGAGGGCCTGCGCGAGCACGGTCGCGGTGGTCGTACCGTCGCCGGCGACGTCGTCCGTCTTCTTGGCGACTTCCTTGACCAGCTCGGCGCCGATCTTCTCGTACGGGTCTTCGAGTTCGATCTCCTTGGCGATGGAGACACCATCGTTGGTGATCGTGGGGGCGCCCCACTTCTTCTCAAGGACGACGTTGCGGCCCTTGGGGCCGAGGGTGACCTTGACGGCGTCGGCGAGCTGGTTCATACCGCGCTCAAGGCCGCGCCGCGCCTCCTCGTCGAACGCGATGATCTTGGCCATGTGAAGTGGTCCCTCCAGGACTGGGGGTGATTCCTTCGGACCGCGCCCGCGCCCGCGACGGACGGCTCGCACACCTCGTGGTTCTCTGCCCCACCCGGCCTGCGGGCCTCACCGACCCGGTCCTTCGTTGTCACTCTCACCTTCAGAGTGCTAACGCCAATGATTAGCACTCGGGCATGGCGAGTGCAAGGTGCGCTCGTGAAGCGGACCGCGCGAGGGGGCGGCGCGAGGGGCGCGGGGCGGGCCCCGGGGGTCGGGTTCCGGACACATGGAAGGGCCCGTACCCTGCCGGGTACGGGCCCTTCGCGTGAAATGTTCAGGCGGCGACGCGAACCATGTCGGCCTGCGGACCCTTCTGGCCCTGCGAGATCTCGAACTCCACCCGCTGGCCCTCTTCCAGGGTGCGGTAGCCGTCCATCTGAATGGCGCTGTAGTGGACGAAGACGTCCGCACCACCGTCGACCGCGATGAAGCCGTACCCCTTCTCCGCGTTGAACCACTTGACGGTGCCCTGAGCCATGCCTAACTCCCCTATTACTGGCCCTTGCACAGATCCACACTTCGCGGATCCGGGTCAGACCTACGACCCCATCGGACGGGGGCGTGCGCCGGAACGCGTCGACCGCGGCTGAATGTATCTGTCCAACTGCCGTCTGCAACAGGTCAATCGGACGAGAAATCCGGGCAGGACCGGTCGGGAATTTACGGAGAATTCACCAGAGTTCGGGGCAAGTCGGGCCCGGCATAGCGAACATAAGGCGCAAAAGAACCACACACTTTGGCTACTTCTCATCGCAACGCGACGCCCGAGTGGATACGCCACTCATATGCGTCCGGCATGCGAGCCGCCGTGGTTCCCCAACTCTACCGCGCTCAACCCTACAGAATTGCCCCCTCCGCTTCTCTCACGGAGGGGGCAACTCAATGAACTCTTCGTAACCGCGCTTACTTGCGGTAACTGATCGCCGGGTTCAGCCGCCCGCGACGGCCGGAATGATCGACACTCCGGCACCGTCCGGGGTGGCCGTCTCCAGCCCCTGCTCGAACCGGACGTCGTCGTCGTTCACATAGACATTCACGAACCGACGCAGCTTGCCCTGGTCGTCGAGTACCCGGGCGGCGATCCCGGCGTGCTTCTTCTCCAGGTCGTCGATGACCTCACCGAGGGTGCCGCCCTCGGCCGGAACCTCGGCCTGACCGCCGGTGTAGGTACGAAGAATGGTGGGGATGCGGACGGTAACGCTCACTTTGAACCTCCGGTCAGCTGCTTCTCAGGGGCACGGGGCTGTGTTGGATCTGCGGCTACCGCCGCGCGGGCGCGACCAGCCACGACGGACCCGCAGACAAAAACGACTAGCCGAGGCCGGCCTCCCGGAACGACTCCAGGTTGGGACGAATGGTCGCGGTCAACCCCGTGTCGGCCACCGCGTCCAGCGTCTTGAGGCCGTCCCCGGTGTTGAGCACGACCGTCGTCAGCGTCGGATCCAGCAGACCGTTCTCGATCAGCTTCCTGGTGACACCGACCGTCACACCCCCGGCGGTCTCCGCGAAGATCCCCTCGGTACGTGCCAGCAGCCGGATCGCGTCGACGATCTGCTCGTCGGTCACGTCCTCCACCGCCCCGCCCGTCCGCCGCGCGATGTCCAGCACGTACGGACCGTCCGCCGGGTTGCCGATGGCCAGCGACTTGGCGATGGTGTTCGGCTTCTGCGGCCGCACCACGTCCTGCCCGGCCTTGTAGGCGACGGACACCGGCGAGCAGCCCTCGGCCTGGGCGCCGAAGATCTTGTACGGCCGGTCCTCGACGAGCCCGAGCTTGATCAGCTCCTGGAGCCCCTTGTCGATCTTCGTGAGCTGGGAGCCGGAGGCGATCGGTACGACCAGCTGGTCGGGCAGACGCCAGCCGAGCTGCTCGCAGATCTCGTACGCCAGCGTCTTGGAACCCTCGGCGTAGTACGGCCGCAGGTTGACGTTGACGAAGCCCCAGCCCTCGCCGGCCGAGTCGCCGATCAGCTCGGAGCAGAAGCGGTTCACGTCGTCGTAGTTGCCCTGGATGCCGACGAGCTCGCCGCCGTAGACCGCGGCCATGACGACCTTGCCCTGCTCCAGGTCGTGCGGGATGAAGACGCAGGAACGGAAGCCCGCGCGGGCCGCCGCCGCGCCCACCGCGCCGGCCAGGTTGCCGGTCGAGGAGCAGGAGAGGGTGGTGAAGCCGAAGGCACGCGCGGCCTCGATGGCCTGGGCGACGACGCGGTCCTTGAAGGAGTGGGTCGGGTTGCCGGAGTCGTCCTTCACGTACAGCCCGCCGGTCACGCCCAGCTCGCGCGCCAGGTTGTGTGCCTTGACGAGCTTGGTCCAGCCGGGGTTGATGTTCGGCTTGTCGGCGACGTCGGCCGGGACGGGAAGGAGCGGCGCGTAGCGCCAGATGTTCGCGGGGCCCGCTTCGATGCGCTTGCGGAGTTCCTCGGCGTCGTAGGCCGAGAAGTCGTAGGCGATCTCCAGCGGGCCGAAACACTCCTCGCAGGCGAAGACAGGTCCGAGCGGGACGCGGTGGCCGCATTCCCGGCAGGACAGCGCCGAAGCGGGACCGAGGTCTACGGTGGAATTGTCGGCGTTTGCGACAGTCTGCACAGCCATGTGAGGCGAGGCCCTTTCTCCTCATCTTCCTCACGACGCATCTCGTCGTGAGACGGATTTGGCACCTTCCCTAGCCGGGAGCCTCGCGACGACGATTCACAGTGATCGGATCAACAATGATCCACGGTAATCCACGGTGATCGGTACGAGACCGGCTGGAGGGTTGCCGGGGCTTCAACGGGCCGTTTCCCTCTGCCCCTCTGGATGAGCTGTATGCGGTTGTTGTTCGGTTGTGTACGCCATGGACCCCCGACATGCGATGGTCATCAGCGTTGTTCAAGACTGTAACCGAAGGCCAGGACAGTTGAGAGAGTCGTCCGAACGGCGAGATGGATCACACACTGTCCAGAGTGAGGAGCCACGGACCGTGCTGGAAGAAGTCGAGCGCTGGCTGAGGACCCGCACCTGGTCCGTGAGCGATCGCCCGCTGCACCGCCTCCTGGCCGCCAAACGCACCACGGGGCAGTCGGTGAGCGTCGTGCTGCCCGCGCTGAACGAGGAGGAGACCGTCGGCGACATCGTCGCCGTGATCCGCCACGACCTGATGCTCCAGGTACCGCTGGTCGACGAGATCGTCGTCGTCGACTCCGGCTCCACCGACCGCACCGCCGAGGTGGCCGCCGCGGCGGGCGCCCGGGTGGTGCACCGCGACGCGATCCTGCCGCGCGTCCCGGCCGTGCCCGGCAAGGGCGAGGTGCTGTGGCGCTCGCTGCTCGCCACGAGCGGCGACATCGTCTGCTTCATCGACGCGGACCTGAGGGAGTTCTCCTCGGACTTCGTCTCCGGCATCGTCGGCCCGCTGCTGACCGAGCCGGGCGTCGACCTGGTGAAGGGGATGTACGACCGTCCGCTGGCCGGTGCCGCCGGGCAGGGCGGCCGGGTCACCGAGCTGATGGCGCGCCCACTGCTGAACATGCACTGGCCGCAGCTGGCCGGTTTTGTGCAGCCGCTGGGCGGTGAGTACGCGGCCCGCCGCTCGCTCCTGGAGCAGCTGCCGTTCCCGGTGGGGTACGGCATCGAGCTGGGCATGCTGGTGGACTCGCTGCATCTGGTCGGCCTGGACGCGCTCGCGCAGGTCGACGTCGGAGTGCGCAAGCACCGGCACCAGGACGGACAGGCGCTGGGCCGGATGGCCGCCGCGATCTACCGCACCGCGCAGCTGCGGCTGGCCCGCGGGCATCTGGTCCGCCCGGCGCTCACCCAGTTCGAACGGGGTGAGGCCGGCTTCGAGCCGCGGACGTACTCCGTGGACACGGAGGAGCGCCCGCCGATGGTGGAGATCGCGGAGTACGCGGCGCGGAAGGTGGCCTGAACCGTCGCTCGTGGGCGCCCGGCCGGTTGTATACGGCTCCGCCGGCCGGGCCGACCCGTACGTTTGAGCGTTTCCGGGGAGGGCTAGGTTGAGGCGTATGGCTGCAACCTTCGGTGCCGCGCAGGTCCTCGTCGCCTCCAACCGGGGGCCCGTCTCGTACGAGCTCGGGGAGGACGGCTCGCTGCACGCGAAACGCGGCGGCGGCGGGCTGGTCTCGGGCCTCTCGGCGATCGGCCCGGACACGGGCGCCCTGTGGGTGTGCTCCGCGCTCGGCGAGGGCGACCGGCAGGCGGTGCGGACCGGGGTCGGCGAGCCGGGCGTACGGATGCTGGACATCCCGGCCGACGTGCACGCGGACGCCTACAACGGCATCGCGAACTCGGTCCTGTGGTTTGTGCACCACATGCTGTACCAGACACCGCTGGAGCCGGTCTTCGACGCGGAGTTCCGCCGGCAGTGGGCGTCCTACGAGGCCTACAACCTGGCCTTCGCCGAGGCGCTGGCCGCGGAGGCGGCGCCCGGGGCGGCGGTGCTCGTGCAGGACTACCACCTGACGCTGGTGCCCGGACAGCTGCGGGAACTCCGTCCCGACCTGAGGATCGGCCACTTCTCCCACACGCCGTGGGCGCCTCCCGAGTACTTCCGGATGCTGCCGGACGACATCGCCGCGCAGGTGCTGCGCGGGATGCTGGGCGCCGACCGGCTGGGCTTCCTCACCCGGCGCTGGGCGGACGCGTTCACGGCGTGCGCCACGCAGTTCGCGGACGGTCTCGGGGAGACGGCGGTCGGTGTGCACGGGCTCGGCGCGGACGCGGACTTCCTGCGGCGGCGCTCGCACGAGGCCGACGTCGACGAGCGGATGGCGGCGCTGCGCGAGGAGATCGGTCCCGGGCGGCGGACGATCGTGCGGGTGGACCGCACCGAGCTGTCCAAGAACATCGTGCGCGGGATGCTGGCGTACCGGGCGCTGCTGGAGGACCACCCCGAGTGGCGCGAGCGGGTCGTCCACGTGGCGTTCGCGTATCCGTCCCGGCAGGACCTCGCGGTGTACCGGGACTACACGGCGGAGGTGCAGCGGGTCGCGTCCGCGATCAACGAGGAGTACGGGACGGAGGGGTGGACGCCGGTCGTGCTGCACGTCAAGGACGACTTCGCGCGGTCCCTCGCGGCGTACCGGCTGGCCGACGTGGCCCTCGTCAACCCCATCCGGGACGGTATGAACCTCGTCGCGAAGGAGGTGCCGGTCGTCTCCGACGAGGGGTGTGTGCTCTTGCTGTCCCGGGAGGCCGGGGCGTGGGAGGAGCTCGGGGAGGACGCGGTGGGGGTGAACCCGTACGACGTGTCGGGGACGGCGGCCGCGCTGCACGAGGCGTTGGTGATGGGCGCGGGTGAGCGGGCGGAGCGGACGAAGCGGCTGTCCGCGGCGGCGACGGCGCTGCCGCCGGCCCAGTGGTTCCTGAACCAGCTGGACGCGCTGCGGGGCTGACGGCGGCGGGACGGGGCGGTGCGGGGCGGTCGTGATTTACACGGACGCAACGCGACGGTCTTCCGCGGGACCAACATCACCCACAGAGTGATGCGACCGGAACGTGGTTTCCGCATGGCAGAAGTCCGTGCCGCTCCAGGGGACTTCTGTGCGCCGCCGTCCCCAAGGAGTACCCGTGTCGTCGCCGTCCGTGCCATCGCCGTCAGTCCCGTCGTCCCTGCCACGACGGGCCGCCCGCCTGCTGCGTACCTCCCTCTTCGCGCAGGTCGCCTGCGCCCTCGTCCTCGGAATCGTCGTCGGGAAGCTGTGGCCCGGGTTCGGTGCGGATCTCCAGCCGCTCGGCGACGGGTTCATCCGGCTGATCAAGACGATCATCTCGCCGCTGGTGTTCTGTGTCGTGGTCGTGGGCATCGCCAAGGCCGGTGATCTGAAGGCGTTCGGCCGGATCGGCCTGAAGGCCCTGATCTGGTTCGAGGTGGCGAGCACACTCGCGCTGGTCATCGGCCTGCTCGCCGCCAACGTGGTCCAGCCGGGGGCGGGGATGCACGTCGATCCCGCCACGCTGGACGCCTCGGCGGTCGACGAGAAGACGGGCGGCGGTGAGCTTCCCTCGACGACGACGTTTGTGCTGGAGGCCATCCCCACGTCCTTCATCGGGGCCTTCGCCGAGAACTCCCTGCTTCAGGTCCTCGTCCTCGCCTGTCTGGTGGGGGCCGCGCTGCTGCGTCTGGGTCAGACCCGGGTGCCGCAGGTGCTGCCCGCCATCGAGCAGGCGCAGGAGATCATCTTCGCGATCGTGGGCTTTGTGATGCGGCTGGCGCCGGTCGCGGTGTTCGGCGCGATGGCCGTCCTGATCGGCAACTACGGGCTGGGTGTCATCGAGACGTACGGCAAGCTGATCGTCCTGTGCTACGTCGCCGCCGCGCTGTTCATCGTGTTCCTCGCCCTCGCCCTGAAGGCGGTCACCGGGCTCAGTCTGTGGAAGTTCCTGCGCTACATCCGTGAGGAGATGCTCCTCGCTCTCGGCACGGCGTCCACCGAGTCGGTGCTGCCTCGGGTGATGGAGAAGCTGCGCAAGGCCGGCGCGCGGGACGACGCGGTGGGCTTGGTGCTGCCGACGGGCTACTCCTTCAACCTCGACGGCGCCTCGCTCTACCTCTCGATAGGCACGCTGTTCATCGCCCAGGCGGTCGGGGTGGACCTGACCGTCGGCCAACAGATCACCGTGGTCCTGGTCCTGATGCTCACCAGCAAGGGCATGGCGGGTATCCCCGGTTCGGCGTTCCTCGCGCTGTCCGCCACGGCGTCGTCGCTGGGGGCGATACCGGCCGGTGCCGTGGCGCTGCTGCTCGGCGTCGACCGCATCATGGACTCGATGCGGGTCGTCACCAACCTCCTCGGCAACTGCGTAGCCGTCTTCGCGGTGGCCCGCTGGGAGGGAGCCCTGGACAGGCCCCAGGCAAAGAGAGTCCTGGACGGGGAGCCCACCCCCACCCCGGCAGAAGAACCCAAAACCCCCGTTTCCCCCTGAACCAGCGTCACGACGACATCGCACTCCCCGGCGCGACGGGGTGCCGCCGCGCCCACCCGTGCCGCCCTGCGGCACGATTGCCCGCGGCTACGCGGGGAGGGAGGGGGGAGGGGGAGGGCTTTTGCTTTTAAGGGGCGCGGGGAACTGCGCGACCAGCCCCCACCGGCCCGCGGCCGAACGACTACCCCTCAGGGGCGCCCCCACCGGCCCGCGGCCGAACGACTACCCCTCAGGGGCGCCCCCGCCGGGCCCAGACGCAGGACTACCCCATTCGCTCTGCCAGGGACGACAGCAACGTCACCACGCCACCGGGGCCATCCACCACCACGTCCGCCCGCGCAGCCAACGCCGCAACCTCATCGCTCCCACTGCACACCAACACCCCCGGCACCCCCTCCCCCCGAAGCCCCTCCACCGCCGCGAACGCCGGCAGATCCCCCAGGTCGTCACCCCCGTACAACACCACCCCGCCCCCCACGCCCCGCACGTGATCGCGAAGGGCCGCGCCCTTGTCCATCCCCGGCGGCCGGAGCTCCAGCACGAACCGCCCGGGTTCCACGATCAACCCGTGCCGCCCCGCCAGCGCCCCCAACGGCTCCCGCAACGCCTCGAACGCCCCCTGCGGATCCGCCGCCCGCCGCGTGTGCACCGCGACCGCCCGCCCCTTGTCCTCGACCCACGTGTCCCCGGCGTCCAGCAGCGCGGGCAGCTCCGCCCGCACGGCGGTGACACCGGGATGCTCCTCCCCCGCGACGACCCGCCCGCTCACCGCGTCCCACCGCTCGGCCCCGTAGGCCCCGAGCACCACGAGGTGCTCAAGACCCGGCACGCCCGCGAAACCCCCGTACCGCACCGCGATCTCCGCCGGCCGGCCGGTGATCACGGCGACGGAGGCGACCTTCGGGGCGAGGGCGGCGAGGACACGTACCGCGTCCGGATGCGCCCGCGCCGACTCCGGGTCGGCCACGATCGGGGCGAGGGTGCCGTCGAAGTCGAGGGCGATCACCGCCTTCTCGGGCCGGTCGAGAAGGGCGGCGAGCCCCTCACGGCCGGCGGCGGTCACGGGGACCGGCAAGGGGTTCACGGGTACGTTCGGCGCGTCGCTCTCGTGGCTGCCCATGTCCCGACCCTACCCAGCCGTGCGCCGCCCGATCTCAGCGCTCGCCGCGCCGCGTCTCCCGTATCCGCCGGAGCCGGTTGACCGTGACGGGGTCGTGGGCGAGGGCCGTTGGGTCGTCCAGGAGGGCGTTGAGGAGCTGGTAGTAGCGGACGGGGGCCAGGCCGAGTTCCTCGCGTATCGCCCGCTCCTTGGCGCCGGGGCCGGGGAAGCCGCGGCGCTCCAGGGCGAGGATGCCGCGCTCCCGCCCGCCGAGTGACTCCCGTTCCACCGCCATGTCCAGAACCGTAGCGCCCACCACCGACAACCGGCCCCGCCCACTATCGGGCCGCGTTCTCCGCGGTGACCGCCGTGGCCTGGAGGCTGCCGAGCACACCCGCCGGGCTGCCGCCGGGGGCCACCGCGCCGCCGATCCTCGTCTTGACGTCCGCGCTGACCGTCGCCCAGGAGGTCTTGCCGACCGGGTAGAGCTCGGAGAGCGGGAGTTCGTCGAGGAAGGGCTTGAGGGCGGTGTCCTGCTCGGCCGCGCTCATCGCCTTGGAGGCGGAGTTGGTGACCGGCAGCAGGTCGTACCGGCGGGAGAAGTCAACGACGTTCCGCTCGCTGTACACGAAGTCCAGGAAGTCGCCGATCTGATCGCGGTGGCCGTTCTCCTTGAAGGCGAGCATCCAGTCGGCGACGCCCATGGTGGCCTTGGACTCGCCGTCGGCGCCGGGCATCGGCACCATGCCGAACCGCACGTCCTTCTTGGCGGCCATGGCCATCAGGGAGGGGTGTCCGTTGAGCATGCCGACCTGGCCGTCCGCGAAGGCCTCGAAGGCGTCCGCGCGGTTCAGCTTCCCGGGGGCGACCGGGCCGGTCAGGCCCTTGCCGACGAGTTCGTCGCGGAGCCAGGTGAAGGTCTCGACGTTCTCGGTGGAGTCGATGCCGTACGAGCCGATGTCGTCGAGGTAGCTGCCGCCGCCGCTGAGCAGCCACTGCATGGTCTCGGCCTGCGCCTCCTCGGCGCCGAGGGGCAGCGCGTACGGGTACTTCACGTCGTCCGCCTTCAGCGCCTCGGCGTCCTCGGCCAGCTCGTCCCAGGTGGTGGGCGGGGTGACGCCGGCCTTCTCGAAGAGGGTCTTGTTGTAGAAGAGGAGGCGCGTCGAGGCGGCGAACGGCATGCCGTACTGGATGCCGTGGACCTGTCCGGCCGACGCCAGCTGGGCGGCGAAGTCGGCCTGGACGGGGATGGAGAGCAGGTCGCCGGCCCGGTAGAGCCGGTCCTGGTCGGCGTAGTCGGCGTACGCGCCGATCTGGGCCAGGTCGGGCGCCTCGCCGGCGTCGACCATCTCCTTGACCTTGCGGTCGACGTCGGTCCACGAGTAGACGCTGACGTCGACGTGCACGTCCGGGTGGTCGGCCTCGTACGTCTCGACCAGGTCCGCCCAGTACTTCTCGGAGCTGTTGGCGGCGCTGTCGCCGTAGTCGGCGGCGACCAGCCGCAGGGTCACGTCCTCGGAGCCGCCGAGGCCGCAGCCGCCCAGGACCGTCGTCATGCCCAGGGCGGACACCACCGCGATCATTGCCGTTCTGCGCCGCTGCACTGCTGTGTCCCCACCTGTCGATCAACCGTCCGATTACCGAATCAAGGTCTACACCACGTGAGTGGACTAGACCTCTTCCGGGTCAACGCGCCACACTGTCCCCCGTGAGACACGTCATCGCCCTGGATGTGGGCGGCACCGGGATGAAGGCCGCCCTGGTCGGGGTGGACGGCGCGCTCCTGCACCAGACGCGCCGGGCGACAGGGCGCGAGCGGGGGCCCGACGCGGTCGTCGAGGGCATCGTCGACTTCGCCGCCGAGCTGCGCGCGTACGGCGTCGAGCGGTTCGGCGAGCCGGCCCGCGCGGCCGGGGTCGCCGTACCCGGCATCGTCGACGAGACGGACGGCGTCGCCGCCTACTCCGCCAACCTGGGCTGGCGGGACGTACCCCTGCGCGCGCTGCTCTCCGAGCGGCTCGGGGTGCCCGTGGCGCTCGGCCACGACGTCCGCACCGGCGGGCTCGCCGAGGGGCGGATCGGCGCGGGACAGGGCGCGGACCGCTTCCTCTTCGTACCGCTGGGCACCGGGATAGCCGGCGCGATCGGCATCGACGGCCGGGTGGAGGCGGGCGCACACGGCTTCGCGGGCGAGATCGGCCATGTCGTCGTACGCCCCGGTGGTGTCCCCTGCCCCTGCGGCCAGACCGGCTGCCTGGAGCGTTACGCGTCCGCGGCGGCCGTCAGCGAGGCCTGGGCGGCCGCCACCGGGGATCCGGGCGCGGACGCCGCCGACTGCGCGAAGGCCGTGGAGTCGGGCGACCCGCGGGCCGTCCGGGTCTGGCAGGAGGCCGTCGACGCGCTCGCGGACGGGCTGGTCACGGCACTCACCCTGCTGGACCCGCGCACCCTCATCATCGGTGGCGGGCTCGCCGAGGCGGGGGAAACCTTGTTCACACCGCTGCGGGACGCCGTCCGGCAGCGGGTCACCTTCCAGAAACTGCCGTCGATCGTCCCCGCGGCGCTGGGGGACACGGCCGGATGCCTGGGCGCGGGTCTGCTGGCCTGGGACCTGCTGACCACCACAACTCGGATCCAGGAGGAATCGGCCTGATGGCAACCCCCTCAGGAGCGCGGGGAACTGCGCACCCCGCCCCCACCGGCCCGCAGCTGGTCCTCAAGGGCGCCCACGTGGTCCTGCCCACGGCGGTCGTCGACGACGGCCAGGTGGTCGTCGAGGGCGACCGGATCGCCGCGGGCGCCCACGACAGCGCCCGGGTCGTCGACGTGACCGGCCACTACCTGGTGCCCGGCTTCGTCGACATCCACAACCACGGCGGCGGCGGCGCGTCCTTCACCTCCGGCACGGTCGACGACGTCCTCAAGGGCATCCACACCCACCGGCTGCACGGCACCACGACCGTCGTCGCCTCGACGGTCACCGGCGAGATGGACTTCCTCGCGCAACGCGCGGGCCTGCTGTCCGAGCTGGCCGAGCAGGGCGACATCGCGGGTGTCCACTTCGAGGGGCCGTTCATCTCGCCGTGCCGCAAGGGCGCGCACTCCGAGGAGCTGCTGCGCGACCCGGACCCGGCGGACGTGCGCAAGCTGATCGACGCGGCGCGCGGACACGCCAAGATGGTCACGCTGGCCACCGAGCTGCCGGGCGGCCTGGACTCCGTACGGCTGCTGGCCGAGCACGGGGTGATCGCGGCGATCGGGCACACGGACGCCAGCTACGAGCAGACGGTGGAGGCGATCGACGCGGGTGCGACGGTCGCCACGCACCTCTTCAACGCGATGCCCGCGCTGGGCCACCGCGCCCCGGGCCCGATCGCGGCCCTGCTGGAGGACCCGCGGGTCACGGTCGAGCTGATCAACGACGGCACGCATCTGCATCCCGCCGCGCTGGAGCTGGCGTTCCATCACGCGGGCGCGGACCGGGTGGCGTTCATCACCGACGCGATGGACGCGGCCGGTTTCGGCGACGGCCGTTACATGCTCGGCCCGCTGGAGGTCGAGGTCAGCGAGGGTGTGGCCCGTCTGGTGGAGGGCGGCTCGATCGCGGGCTCGACCCTGACCCTGGACCGCGCGTTCAAGCGGGCGGTGACCGTGGACGGGCTGCCGGTGGCGGACGCGGTCCGCGCCCTGTGTGCCAACCCGGCCCGTCTCCTCGGCATGTCCGACACGATCGGCTCCCTGGAACCGGGCAAGTACGCCGACCTGGTCCTCCTGGACGCCGCGTTCGACGTGCAGGGCGTCATGCGCCGCGGGGAATGGGTGGTGGAGCCCCAACTCCCCTGACCCGCACAGGAGGTCGTCACCGACCGGGGGCTGGGCCGACCCCCCTCTCTTTTGGCATGATCGTGCTTCCGGCAATTTCGGCAAGCGCGTTCACCCGGGGGGAGGTCGGGCCAGGTGCTGCTCACGGTCACCCTCAACACCGCTCTCGACATCACCTACCGCGTCCGTTCCCTGCGGCCGCACGGCTCGCACCGGGTCGCGGAGGTCATCGAACGCCCCGGCGGCAAGGGCCTGAACGTGGGGCGGGTGCTCGCGGCCCTCGGCCACGAGGTGACGGTCACCGGCTTTGTGGGCGGCCCGACGGGACGCGAGGTACGCGAGCGGCTGACCGGCACCGCGGGCGTGGTCGACGCACTGCTCCCGGTCGCCGCCCCGACCCGCCGCACGATCGGTGTCGTCGACGAACTCACCGGCGACACCACCCAGTTCAACGAACCGGGCCCACCCATCACCCCGCACGAGTGGGCCGCCTTCCAGCGGCACTACGAGGATCTCCTCACGTCCGCCTCGGCCCTGGCCCTGTGCGGCAGCCTCCCGCCGGGCGTCCCAGTGGGCGCCTACGCGGGCCTGATACGCGCCGCGCGCGCCGCCGGGGTCCCGGTCCTGCTGGACACCAGCGGCGAACCCCTGCGCCGCGGAGTCGCCGCCCGCCCGGACATCGTCAAACCCAACGCCGACGAACTGGCCGAACTGACCGGCTCCCACGAGCCCTTGCGCGCGGTCCAGGACGCACGACGCCGGGGGGCACACGCGGTGGTGGCGTCGCTGGGCGCCAAGGGTCTGCTGGCGGTCACCCCGGAGGGCCGCTGGCGGGCCACCCCGCCGGCCCGCGTCCACGGCAACCCGACCGGCGCCGGCGACTCGGTGGTCGCGGGCATCCTGTCGGCCCTCGCGGAAGGCCTCCCCTGGCAGGACCGCCTCACCCGGGCGACCGCCCTCGCGGCGGCGACGGTACTGGCGCCGGTGGCAGGCGAGTTCGACCGCGAGGCCTACGAGGAGCTGCGGGGGCGGGTGACGGTGACGGGGGAGGTCAGCGCGGCGTAGCCCCTGCCGGCTCCGCCGTCGGGGCGGTCAGTCCTTGACCTGGCCCTTCTTCAGGGACAGCTGGTCGAGCAGCACATCGCACTTGTCGCCGTCCTCGCAGGACACCGAGATGGTGTTGGTGCCCTTGTTGAGGGTCGGCCACGCGTAGGTCTTGGTCCAGCCCTTCGCCGCGTCGTCGGCATGCGCGAAGTTCGACAGATTCAGCTTGCTGCCGAACTTCTTGCCGTTGACGGTGAGCGTCATCTCCTGGTCGGCGACCACGCTGTAGCGGGCGAAGACGGTGTACGCCCCGTCCTCCGGGATGCCGTTGACCGTCCAGGTGACCGAGTTGCCGACCCCGTTCAGATTGCCGACGTAGATACCGCCGTCCGACTCGGCGCCCTGGACGTCCGAGGCGAGCGCCGCCGCGCCGCCGAGGCTCAGCGCCTTCGCGTCGATCGCCGGCAGTTCCGCCTCACTGGCCTGACTGGTGTTCGACGGGCTCGGCTCGCTGCTCTGTTCCGACTGGGTCGGGGTCGTGTCCGCCGCGTCGTCGCCGCCCTCGTCGTCGCCGCCGCCGAGCATCGCCACGCTGATGCCGATCACGACCGCGGCGACCACCGCGATCGCGCCGATCAGCAGGCCCTTGGTGTTGGGGCCACGCCCCCGGCCGCCGCCGCCGCCAACGCTGCCGTGCATCGCGGTCTGCTGGGTCGGGGCGCCGCCCGGGAAGGTCTCCGGGGCCGCGTAGTTCGCGCTCTGCTGGCCGTAGCCCTGCTGCTGCGGCACCTGGCCGTACGGCTGGGCCGCCGGTGCCTGCTGGCCGTACTGGCGCTCGCCGACCGTACGCACTCTGCTGACCGAGTTCGGGTAGCCGTAGCCACCGGACGGTGGCTGGGCGCCGTTGGCCTGCCCGTCGGCGTACAGATAGCCGAACGGGTCGTCGTCCTCGGGCGTGCTCGCGCCGTTGTTGCCGGGCGTCATCCCTAGGTACTCCTCAACAGGTGCGGAAAAAGATGCGGTAAGTGGTTTCAGAATGGCGAGCCTACCCGCTCGGCAGGGCCCAAACGGGTGACTCCGACCGCATCACACCGCGGACCTGGGGATCAGCCCGCGCGTCTGTGCTGTTTGGGACGAGATCGTTTCTCGACGTACATCCGCTCGTCGGCGGACTTCAGCACTTCGTCCGCCGTCATGCCGCAGTGCGCCCAGCCGATACCGAAGCTGGCACCCACCCGGACGGCCCGTCCCTCGGCCCGGATGGGCTGGATGATCTCGTTGCGCAGCCGTACGGCGAGGTCCTGGGCGTCGGCCCGGCCGAGCCCGTCGGCGAGGATGACGAATTCGTCACCCCCGAGCCGCGCGACCGTGTCCCCGTCGCGTACCTGCCGGCTGAGCCGGCGCGCCACCTCGATGAGCACCGCGTCACCGGCGTTGTGCCCGAACCGGTCGTTGATCGACTTGAAGCCGTCGAGGTCGCAGAAGAGCACCGCGAGGCCCTTGGTGCCGCCGTCGAGGTCGCCCTCCGGCGCGACGGTGTGCTCGTGGTGGTCGTAGGCGTCGAAGGCCTCGGCGGTGGTGGGGCGGTAGTCGAAGCCGTGTCCGTTGGTGTCGAAGGCCGGGTGGCCGTAGGCCGCGTCCATCGCGTCGACGGCGCCGGGCTGCGTCGACTGCGGGCGCTGGCACAGCCGCGCGGAGAGCCGCGAGCGCAGCTCGGCCGAGTTCGGCAGGCCGGTGAGCGAGTCGTGGGAGGCGCGGTGGGCGAGCTGGAGCTCGCGGCGCTTGCGCTCCTCTATGTCCTCGACGTGGGTCAGCAGGAAACGCGGGCCGTCGGCGGCGTCGGCGACCACCGAGTTGCGCAGGGAGACCCAGACGTACGTACCGTCGCGGCGGCCCAGCCGCAGCTCCGCGCGCCCGCCCTCGGCGGAGGTCCGCAGCAGGGTGCCGATGTCCTCGGGGTGGACCAGGTCGGAGAAGGAGTAGCGGCGCATCGCGGAGGCGGGGCGGCCGAGCAGCCGGCACAGCGCGTCGTTGCTGCGCAGGATGCGTCCGTGCTGGTCGCCGCCCATCTCGGCGATGGCCATCCCGGACGGCGCATATTCGAACGCTTGTCGGAAACTCTCCTCGCTGGCCCGCAGCGCCTGCTGCTCCCGCTCCAGCCTGACCAGTGCCCGCTGCATATTCGCGCGTAGACGGGCGTTGCTGATCGCGATGGCGGCCTGGAACGCGTACATCTGCAACGCCTCGCGTCCCCAGGCGCCCGGACGGCGGCCGTTGCGCGGGCGGTCCACGGAGACCACGCCGACCAGTTCGCCGGAGGAGGAGCCGCCGTGCGGGCCCGGCGCGAACATCGGCGCGAAGAGCCGGTCGGAGGGGTGCCACTCGTCCTCGAAGCGCGGGGCGGGGCCCTCGGTGTACCACTGCGGGACGTCGTCGTCGTCGAGCACCCAGCCCTCGGTGTGCGGTATGAACACCAGGCTGCCCCAGGTCTCGCCCATGCTCAGCCGGCGCTCCCACGAGTCACGGGAGCCGACCCGGCCGGTGATCAGGGCCTCGGCGGCGGCGTTGCCGGAGAAGGCGGCGACGACGAGGTCGCCGTCCGGGCGGACGAGGTTCACACACGCCAGCTCGAACCCGAGAGCGCTCACGACGCCGTCCGCCACGGTCTGCAACGTGTCCGCCAGGCTGCGGGCCGTGTTCATGTCGGCCATGACCTCGTGCAGTTGTCGCAGGGAAGCAAGACGGACGTAGGGCTCCGACTCGGTCTCCATGCTCGCCCTCCCCCCGACACCTCGCAGCGAATCAAGAGTTCTCTTCGGCGTATCGGCCTTCAGCTTCCCGCCACTGAATCACAGCGCGCTGCTCACTCGGTACACAGGGTCAACAATTAGTCGGTCTTGTGACTCAAGTCACAGCTAAACATGAACAATTGAGTGTTCTTCCTGCGTTTTCTCTGTGCGTTTACTGAACGCAAATTTTGTGTGCCTGCGCACACCCGCCCATGGCACGGCCGGATGTTTCCCGGAAGTCCTAGGACCTCGCACCCCGCCCGTCTCGGACGGAGGTCCGATGCGGTGTCCCTGCGGCGGAGACTAGCGTGCCGGACGTGCAGAACTCCGCCACTTCCCCGAGCCCCGCCACCGAGCCCGCCCCGTTCGCACCCGCCCCGCCGGGTGCCGCCGGGCATGCTGTGGGGGTGAGCAACGACGAGTTCCGCGCGGCCATGTCCCGGCTCGCGTCCGGCGTGGTCCTGGTGACCGCGCGGGAGGCGTCCCTGGACCCGGACGACGCCCAGGCGCCCGACGGTGAGGACGTCGGCATGACCGCCACCGCCTTCATGTCCGTGTCCCTGGACCCACCCCTGGTCATGGTGAGCCTGCGCGACGGCTCCCGGATGGACGACCTGCTGCTCGAACAGCCCCTGTGGGGCGTCTCCGTGCTCACCGAGAGCCAGCGCCACATCGCCGGCCGGTTCGCCATGAAGGGCCGCATCAGCGACCGGCTGCTCTTCGAGGACATTCCGTACTCGCGGGGCGGGATCAGCGGAGCGCCCCTGGTCGGCGGCGCGCTCGCGACCCTGGAGTGCCGTACGGAACAACGCGTCACGGCCGGGGACCACACCCTGGTCATCGGGCATGTGCTCACGGCCCGCGTACCGAGCGCGGAGGGCCGCCCCCTGGCGTACTTCCGGGGCCGGTACCGGCAGTTGGGGTGAGCGGGCCGGCCGGTCGGGGCCTAGCCCCAGTCCCGGCCGTTGCGTCCGCGCTTGGTCTGCGAGCGCTGCTTCTTCTCCCGCAGCCGGCGTTCGTTGATCCCGCGCGGGATGCGGGTCGCGCGGCGGGGCTTGGGCGGGGGCGCGGTGGCCTGCGCGAGCAGCGCGGCCAGCCGTACGGCGGCGGCCTCGCGGTTGCGCCACTGGGAGCGGTGCTCGGACGACCGTACGGAGACGACACCGTCGACGAGACGGCCTTCCAGCCGCTCCAGCGCGCGCTGCTTCCACACCTCGGGAAGCGCTTCGGTGGCGGCGAGGTCGAACCGCAGCTCCACCTGTGAGTCGCTGGTGTTGACGTGCTGTCCGCCCGGCCCCGAGGACCTCGAGAAACGCCACATGAGCTCGGCCTCGGGCAGGGAGACGGAGCCGCGGATGACATGGGGACCGGACATGGCTCTTATGTTCCCGGGGCGGGAGCCGCACGTCACGCGAATATCCGCCACTGCCGTGGAAGACACGGAAATCCGGAAGGTAAAGAAAGTAAAGTGGCGGGGAACCTGTGGCACCCCTCTCCGCGTTCATAGGGGTAGCTGTAGCTTCGTGACGTACGAAGCCGCATACGCATAGCGCACGCATCGAGGGAAGGAACTCCCGACCATGGCTGTAAGCCTCTCCAAGGGTGGCAACGTCTCGCTCACCAAGGAGGCACCTGGCCTGACCGCAGTCACCGTGGGCCTCGGCTGGGACGTCCGTACCACGACCGGTACCGACTTCGACCTCGACGCGTCGGCGATCGCGGTCAACCCGCAGGGCAAGGTCTACTCCGACGGACACTTCGTCTTCTTCAACAACAAGGCCACCCCGGACCAGACCATCGTCCACACCGGTGACAACGTCACGGGTGAGGGCGAGGGCGACGACGAGCAGATCAACGTCAACCTGGCCGGTCTGCCGGCCGACGTCGAGAAGATCGTCTTCCCGGTCTCGATCTACGACGCCGAGAACCGCTCGCAGAACTTCGGCCAGGTCCGCAACGCGTACATCCGCATCGTGAACCAGGCCGGCGGCACCGAGATCGCCCGTTACGACCTCTCCGAGGACGCCGCCACCGAGACGGCCATGGTCTTCGGCGAGCTCTACCGCAACGGCGCCGAGTGGAAGTTCCGCGCCGTCGGCCAGGGCTACGCCTCGGGCCTGGCGGGCATCGCCCAGGACTTCGGCGTGAACGTCTGATCCACCAGGGCCCCGGGCCCCGCCCGGACCACCCGCTGAACGAAGGCCCCTCGACATGGCGTTGAGGGGCCTTCGTCGTACCTCGTCGTACCCGGCCCGGGCACATCCCGGGAGAACGGGGGACGCCCGGGCAGGGGGACGGCCCCTGTACGGGTGGATGCCCGCGCGGCGCCCTCGTACTACGTTGGCCGCATGATCGTCGAGCCGCTCGCGCTGGGCACCGAACCGGACATCCCGGTGCCGGTCCTCACCGAGATCACCGCCCTGTACGCCGCGAACCGTGAATTCCAGGCGCTCAGCGGCGACTTCCCCGACCCGGACGACATCCGCCCCGAGCAGGTGGCGACCGCGCTGGCGGACGAGCTGGCGCGCCCGGACGTCGAGCTGCTCCTGGCGCGCAGCGCGGGCCGGCTGGTCGGCCTGGTGATCACCTCGGCCCGGCACCCGGACCCGGCCGACCCCGATCCGTGGATCGCGCTGCTGATGGTGGACGCCGAGGTGCAGGGCCAGGGGTACGGGCGGCGGATCGCGCGGTTCGTGGAGGACCGCTTCCGCGCGGCCGGCCGTACCGCCGTACGCCTCGCCGTCCTCGACAACAACCCCAAGGGCCTCGCCTTCTGGACCGCCCTCGGCTACGAGGTGATCGACCGCCGCCCCGACCGCGACCTCGGCCGCCCGTGCGCGGTACTGCGCCGAGTGCTGCGCACCCCGCGCCGCGCGGCCCGCGTCGCCGTCGTCGACCCCGGGGGCGCGGTCCTCCTGCTGCGCTCCGACAACGTCGAGGTCGGCGTGCACTGGGCTCCGCCCGGCGGCGGTCTGGAGCCGGACGAGTCGCCGCGCGAGGGCGCCCTGCGCGAGCTGGGCGAGGAGACCGGCTGGACCGACCTGGCGCCGGGTCCGCTGCTGCGCACCTGGGAACACGACTTCACCCACCACGGCGTCCCGGTCCGCCAGCACGAGCACATCTACGTCACACGCGGCCCGCACCGCGAACCGGCCGGCCCGCAGCTCGCCGCCGTGCACACCGAGGACGGCATCCTCGGCTGGCGCTGGTGGAGCCGGAAGGAACTGAGGGAACTGGGGGCCGTGCCGGAGGCGGTGTGGCCGCCGGATCTGGCGGGGCTGCTGGACGCGTGGGAGGCGGACGGCGGGCAGCCGGCCGGCCCAGGCGCGGTGACGTAGGTCCTGGTCGGCCACGGCTGCACAGGTCGGCCACGACCGCTCAAGTCGCCTCCCCCCTCCCCCCTCCTCCCATCGCCTACGGGCGCTCCGGGCGGCCCCTCCCGTAGAGCCAGTCCTTCCAGATCCCGGCGAAGTCCCTGGCCAGCGCCCGCTGCTCGACGTACGTCATGAAGTCGCGGGTGTCCGCGTGCCCGTGGCGGTGGGCGGCCGGCCAGTCGGCGAGGAGGGCGCGGAACGCGCTGTCCCCCATGGTCCGGCGGATCTTGTGCAGGACCATCGCGCCACGGTCGTAGACGGGCCGGCCCGAGATGTGCGCGGCGTCGGGCGGGTCGCCGGGCGGGAAGGCCCAGACGGCCCTGTTCTCGTCGGCGTCGGCGTAGTAGCTGCCGGCGTAGAGCGCGTCGAAGGTCTCCTGGGCGGTGAGGCCGCCGTGCTCCTCCTCCCACAGCCACTCCGCGTAGGTCGCGAAGCCCTCGTTGAGCCACATGTCCCGCCAGGTCTTCGGCGTGACGGAGTCGCCGTACCACTGGTGAGCGATCTCGTGGACGAGCAGCCGGAGGGAGGGGGCGCCGGGGAAGACGGGCCGGTTCTGGGTCTCCAGGGCGTAGCCCAGACTGCCGAGCCGGTCGACGACGGCACCTGTGGAGGAGAAGGGGTACGGCCCGAACCGCTGCTGTGTCCAGGTCAGCACCTCGGGGATCCGCGCGAGCACGGCCTTGCTGTCCCGCGCCTCGGCGGGATCGACGGCGGTGTACACGGGCAGGCCGTCCGCCGTCGACGTACGGGTGATGTCGAACCGTCCGATCGCGACCGTCGCGAGATACGACGCCATGGGCTCGGCGGTGCGCCAGGTGAAGGTCGTACGGCCGTTGCCGGTCCGCTCGCCCGCCAACTCGCCGTTGGAGACGGCCCGCAGGCCCTTGGGCACGGTGACGGCGATGTCGTAGGTCGCCTTGTCGGAGGGGTGGTGGCTGCCGGGGAACCACGCCATGGAACCGACCGGCTGGCCGAGCGCGAGCGCGCCGTCCGGCGTGGGCAGCCAGCCCTCCTTGGAGCCGTCCGGGTCGGTGACGGTCACCGGTCTGCCGGAGTAGCGCACCGCCACCCGGAACACCGCGTCCCTGGCGAGGCCGCGCGGCGGGCTGACGATCAGTTCCTGCCCCTCGCGCCGCCAGCGGGCGTCGAGGCCGTCGACCTCGACCGCGTCGACGTGCATGCCCTTGAGGTCCAGGTCGAAGGCGGACAGATCCTTGGTCGCGCGGGCGGTGACGAGTGCCCGGCCGGTGAGGCGGCGGGCGGCGGGCTCGTAGCCGAGGTCGAGGGCGTAGTGCGTGACGTCGTAGCCGCCGTTGCCGGCCTTCGGGAAGTACGGGTCGCCGACGCCCGGGCCGCCGGGTGAGCCGGGGACACCGTCGGCCGTGGAGCAGGCGGAGAGGGAGAGGGCGAGCGCCAGGGTGAGGAGGAGGGGGGCGGCGGGGTGCCGAAGGTGGGGCTGGGGGTGGGGGCGCGGCCGGGGCGCCGGACCTGGGACAACAGGCGCGAATCGGGACACGTAAGCGATCCTATGCGGGCGTGACACCATCACCTGCGTGCTCGACATCGGCTATGCCCTCTCCTCGCGCTTTCCCGACCCGCCGCAGACCGACTACCGCCGTGCGGATGTGCGCGCGCTGCGGCACGACCTGTTCTGCGGGGACGTCTATCTCGCCGACACCAAGGCGGACCGGGAACTGTCCACAGCCTGGGGATGGGTGCCGGTCCTCGACTTCGCGTGGGCGCTGTGCGACATCGTCGAACGTATCGACCGGGATCCGACCGGGTCGCGCGCGGCCCGCCCCCAGCACGCGGAACTGGACTTCACCGAGTCCACGGACCGGATGTTCTTCGAGCGCCGCTTCGGCTGGGTGGACATCGACGCCGACTGGATGCCGGCCGACGAACGCCCCCTGAGCTTCTCCCACGCCGAACTCCGCCGCGAGGCCCGCGACTTCCTCCACGACCTCCTGGCCGACCTGACCGACATGCACGAGCCCCTGGCGGAAAACCCCGCCATCTGGACCCTCGAATCCCAATACCCCCGCCTCCCCTAACCCCGACAGGACCCCCCGCAGGGGCGCGGGCAACTACGCGACAACGAGCCCCCACGACCCTCAGGGGCGCGGGGAACTGCGCGACGAGCCCCCACGACCCGCAGCCAAAGCCGTACCAGCTCCCCCACCCCCTCAGGGGCGCGGGGAACTGCGCGATCAGCCCCAAACAACCCGCACACACCCAACAACCCTCACCCCCCTACAGGGGCGCGGGGAACTGCGCAAACCCCCCACTCACCCGCACCGCACGGTCACGTCACTCCCCACCCCCCACCACCCGAATCCCCATCTCCGCAGCAAACACCGCCGCCAACTCCACCAACTGCCCCGGATTGATCACAGCCCCCCGCAACCGATCCACCCCCCGAGCGATCTCCAGCGAAGCCACCCCCCGAAGATCCACGTCAGTGAATGTCGCCGCGCTGAAGTCCACCCCCTTCAGCGCACAGTCGACGAACTCCACCCTCTCCAACCGCGCCCCGCCAAAGTCCGGCTCAACCAGCACACACCCCTCGAACACCACGTCCTTCAACCGCGCGGTACGCAGATTCGCGTAATCGATCTTCCCGCCACGAATCACCACCCGCTCCAGCACGGCCCCGTGCAACTGCACCCCGCCCAGCCGCGCGTCCCGCACCTCCACGTCCCGCAGGGTCGACTCCGCGAGGTTCGTCCCGACGCCCCGCGGCGCGGAGATGACCGAGTCCAGGAAGCGCGCGTGACGCAGCCGCGTCCCGTCCAGCGCGCACCCCGTCAGCGCACAGTCCATGAACCGCGCCCCCGCCCCGTCCTCCCACCGAGGTCGGCGTCGAGGAACTCCACCCCGTCGTAGTCCCCGTCGGGCTCCAGCCCACCCCCCTCGTACGCCTCCAGATTCGGCAACCGCACCTCCGGCCGCCGCGCCTCCTTCACCCGCGCGGCCCGCGCACCCCCCGAACCACCGGCACCGCCGGAACCACCCGCACCCGCACCGCCCGCCGCACCCGCTCTACGTGCTCCACCCGCTCCACGTGCTCCGCCCGCTCCACGTGCTCCACCCACCGCTCGCCTCACCATGCCCCCCATCCTCCACCCCACCACTGACAACCCGTCCGACCTGCGAAAACACCCAATCCCCCACGCTCATGTCACATTCCGCGCCTCCCAGCAGTCGTATGGGCAAACGGCACCTGGTCCCGACCAGAGGGAGACACCAGCCATGCACCGCATCACCGTCATCGGCGGCGGCTTCGCCGGACTGACCGCCGCGATCGCCGCCGCCGAGGCGGGTGCCAAGGTCACCGTGCACGAGGCGCACCACACGCTCGGCGGACGGGCCCGTACCGCGGAGGGCCCCTACCGCACCAACGACGGCCCGCACGCCCTCTACAACGGCGGCCCGCACTGGACCTGGCTGCGACAGCGCGACCTGATCGGCCCGCTCGCCCCGCTCCCCCCGCTGGAGGCGGCCCGGCTGCGGCTGCGGCACCACGGCGCACTGCGCCGCACCCCACCCTTCGCGATGCTGAAGCTGCTGCGCCGCGCCGCCCGGCAGGCGCCCGTCGACGTCGACTTCCGCACCTGGGCCACCGAGCAGGCCGGCGAGGAGGGCGCGCGGGCCGCCGCGCACTACTCGGCCGTCGCGCTCTTCCACCACGACCCGGGCTCCCTGTCCGCCGCGTTCGTGCAGGAACGGCTGCGGCGCGCGACCAGGTTGCCGCCCGAGGCGCACTACCCGCGCGGCGGCTGGGCCAACACGATCGACCGGATGGCGGCCCGCGCCTGGAACCTCGGCGTGCGCGTGGAGACCCTGTCCCGCGCGGACACCCTGCCCACGGACACGCCGGTGATCGTGGCGACCACCCTCGACGCCGCCCGGCGCCTGCTCGGGGACGACTCGCTGGCGTGGCCGAGCGGCCGTACGGCCCTGATCGACGTAGCGGTACGGACCCGGCGCGGCGACGCGTTCGCCGTGTCGGACCTGGACGCGCCGGGCTGGCTGGAACGGTTCACCGCGCAGGACCGCACCCTCGCCCCGGCCGGCGAGCAGCTGATCCAGGGGCAGATCCCGATCGGCCCGCACGAGTCCCGGGCCGACGGCATCGCGCGTGCGGAGCAGTTGCTCGACCTGGGGTTCGAGGGCTGGCGGGAGCGGGTCACCTGGCGGCGCGAGTCGACCGCCAACGGCCGTACGGGCGCGGTGGATCCGCCCGGCACCGGCTGGCGGGACCGCCCGGCGATCGACCGGGGCGACGGTGTGTATCTGGTCGGGGACCAGGTGGCGGCGCCGGGTGTGCTGTCGGAGGTGTCCTTCACGAGCGCGCTCGCGGCGGTGTCGCTGGCGCTGGGCCGGCAGCCCCGTGACCTGGGCGGCGCGACGCTTGACCTCAAGCGAGCTTGAGGTTGGAAAGTGGGGGCCTCGGTGGAACAGGCCGCGCACCCGCGCACGTACCCGACCACCGCCACACAACTCCACGCCACGCGACGCCACTCCACACAACTCCACGCCACGCGACGCCACTCCAGCCAACTCCACGCCACGCCACACCGCGCGACGCCACTCCACACAACTCCACGCCACGCGACGCCACTCCAGCCAACTCCACGCCACGCCACACCGCGCGACGCCACTCCACGCCACGCAAAGGCGCGGCACGGCACGCCACCGCCCCAGGGGAGCCCACCATGCACGCCATCCGCCTGCACACCTTCGGTCCGGCCGAGAACCTCGTCCACGAGGAGGTCGAGGACCCGGCCCCGGGCCCCGGCCAGGTCCGTATCGCCGTGGCCGCCGCGGGTGTCCACCTCCTGGACACGGCCCTGCGCGAGGGCATGCGGGGCCCGCTGCCCGAGCCGCCCGCCCTGCCCACGATCCCCGGCCGGGAGGTCGCCGGCACGGTCGAGTCGCTCGGCGAGGGCGTGGCCGCGCTGTGGCTCGGCAAGCGCGTCGTCGCCCACCTCGGCTTCGCCCCCGGCGGATACGCCGAACTGGCCGTCACCGACGTCGACCGCGTCCACGAGATCCCGGAGAACCTCGACCCCGCCCAGGCCGTCGCCATGATCGGAACAGGGCGTACGGCGATGGGGATCCTCCAGTTCACCGAGCTGGGCCCGGACTCGGTGGCCGTCGTCCCCGCGGCGGCCGGCGGTATCGGCACCCTGCTCGTCCAGTACGCCAGGAACGCCGGCGCGACCGTCGTGGGCCTGGCCGGCGGCCCCGCGAAGGTCGCCCTGGTCGCGGCCAACGGCGCCGACCTCGCCGTCGACTACACGTCCCCGGACTGGCCCGGGAAGGTCCGCGCCCACCTGGGCGGCAGGCGGGCCACACACGTCTTCGACGGCGTCGGCGGAGAGGTCGCCCGCGAGTCCGTGGCCCTGCTCGGTCCCGGCGGTGTGCACCTGGTCTTCGGCTGGTCCGGCGACGGGCTGCACGACGGGCGGCCGTACCTGGTCGACGGCGTCTCCGAGGAGGTGCTCGGCCCGGTCATGATGCGGAAGGCGGGTGGCCCGAACCCCGTACGCACCCTCGAACTGCGGGCCCTGACCGAGGCCGCGGCCGGCCGGCTCGTCCCCGCCGTCCAGCGCTTCCCGCTCGCCGGGGCGGCCGCCGCCCACCGCGCCCTGGAGTCGCGCGCGACCGTCGGAAAGGTCGTCCTGGAACCATGACGGAACACCATGACGAAGACGGCACCGCGCCACGAGACGGCAAAAGCCCGGCACAGAACGCGGGCGGGCCCGCCGCACCGGATGCAGCGGGACCCCATCCGTGGTCTTCTGACGGGGTGAGTGTCACCCGAACAGGTGAGCCCGCCGCGGAAGCCGACCCCCGCCGCTGGTGGGGGCTGGTGGTCATCGCGCTCGCGCAGCTGATGGTGGTGCTGGACGCGACCATCGTGAACATCGCGCTCCCGTCCGCGCAGCAGGAACTGGGCATCTCCAACGGCAACCGCCAGTGGGTCATCACCGCCTACACGCTCGCCTTCGGCGGACTGCTGCTGCTCGGCGGCCGCGTCGCCGACCTGGTGGGCCGCAAACGCACCTTCGTCATCGGCCTGGTGGGCTTCGCCGCCGCCTCCGCGCTGGGCGGCGCGGCCACCAGCTCCGGCATGCTCTTCGGCGCGCGGGCCCTTCAGGGCGCCTTCGCGGCCGTCCTCGCCCCGTCCGCGCTCAGCCTGCTGACCACGACGTTCACCGACCCCAGAGAACGCGGCAAGGCGTTCGGTGTGTACGGCGCCCTCGCGGGCAGCGGTTCCGCGATCGGCTTCATCGTCGGCGGCCTGCTCACCGAGTACCTGGACTGGCGCTGGTGCCTGTACGTCAACGTGCCGATCGCGGTCGTCGCCGTGTTCGGCGCCGTGTCGCTGCTGCACGACCGCCGCGACACCACGGGCGCCCGTCTCGACGTACCCGGCGTGATCCTCGGCTGCGGCGGACTCGTCGCGATCGTCTACGGCTTCAGCGAGGCGGAGTCGCGCGGCTGGACGGACTCACTGGTCCTGGCCATGTTCGCGGGCGGGATCGTGCTGCTCGCCGCGTTCGTGTGGTGGCAGGCCCGGGCGCCGCGCCCGCTGCTGCCCCTGCACATCATCAAGGACCGCAACCGCGCCGGCTGCTTCCTCACGATGGGCCTCGCCACGATCGGCCTGTTCGGTCTGTTCCTCTTCCTGACCTACTACCTCCAGGGCATCCTCGGCTACTCGCCGGTGAAGACCGGCCTCGGCTTCCTGCCCCTGACCGTGGCCATCATCATCGGCTCGACCCAGATCTCGGCCCGCCTCCTCCAACACGTGCCGCCGCGCGCCCTGATGGTCCCGGGCATGCTCCTCGCGTCCGGCGGCATGCTCCTGCTGACCCGCATCACGGTCGAGTCGGAGTACGCCTCGGAGGTCCTCCCCGCCCTGATCATGCTGGGCCTCGGCATGGGTCTCACCTTCATGCCGGTCTTCGCCACCGCCACCGCGGGCATCGCCCCGCAGGACTCGGGCGTCACCTCGGCGACCGTCAACACCTCCCAGCAGGTGGGCGGTTCGATCGGCACGGCCCTGCTCAACACGATCGCCACCACCAGCACCACGACCTACGTCGCCGCGCACCTCACCAACCCCGCCGACCGCGCCCGCGTCATCGCCGAGGGCACGGTCCACGGCTACACGGTCGCCATCTGGTGGGCCACCGGCATCATGCTCCTCGCCGCCCTGGCCGCCGGCCTCATGGTCACAGCCAAGGCCCCCAAACACCTGACCCCGTCGACCACCCCGACCCCGGAACCGGCCTCCCGGCGGAACGTGACGCCCTAGCCCCGCCCCGCGATCCGGTCCGCCACCCGGGCCAGGCGGGACGATGCCGCCGTCGGTGTGGTGAACTCGTGGCGGTCGGCCGCCCCGTACGTCGCGTACATGCCCTGGACGCCCAGCCAGCGCAGTGGTTCCGGTTCCCACTTGCGGACCTTGTGGCCGACCCACGGGAGGGTCGTCAGGTCGGTGGGGCCGGACTGGCCGGAGTCCTGCTGGACGAGGTCGCGCAGGGTGCGGGCGGCGAGGTTGGCCGTGGCGACGCCCGAGCCGACGTAGCCGCCCGCCCAGCCGAGGCCGGTGGCGCGGTCGAGGGTCACCGTGGCGCACCAGTCGCGGGGCACGCCGAGCACTCCCGACCAGGCGTGCTCGATCCGGACGCGGGCCAGTGTCGGGAACATCCGGACCAGGATCGCCCGCAGCGCCTCGACCGTCGCGGCCTGTGTGCGGCCGTCGTTGTCGGTGCGCGAGCCGAAGCGGTACGGCACTCCCCGGCCGCCCAGCGCGATCCGCCCGTCGGCCGTGCGCTGGGCGTACATGTAGGCGTGCGCCATGTCGCCGAGCGCCTCCCCGGCGGACCAGCCGACCGCCGCCCACTGTTCCGCGGAGAGCGGCTCGGTCGCGATCATCGAGGAGTTCATCGGCAGCCAGGTCCGCTTCTGGCCCTTCAGCGACGCGGTGAAACCCTCGGTGCAGCGCAGCACATAGGACGCTCGGACCGTGCCGTACGGCGTCACCGCGTGCTTCGGGCGGATCTCCGTCACCGGTGTCGACTCGTGGATGGTGACGCCGAGTTCCTCGACGACCCGCGCCAGCCCGGTCACCAGCTTCACCGGCTGGATGCGGGCGCCGTGCGGGGTCCACGAGGAGCCCACGGCGTCGATCACCCGGATCCGCTCGGCGGTCTCCCGGGCGCCGTACAGCTCACGGTCCTTCTCGCCGTACGACGTCTCCAGCGCGTGGAAGGCCTTCAGCCGCGCCAACTGGGCCGGTGTACACGCCACTTCGAGCACCCCGCCCTTGTGGACATCCGCCTCGACGCCCTCGTCCGCGGCGACCCGGACGACCTCGTCGACGGTGTCGTTCATGGCCCGCTGGAGCCGTACGGCGGCCTCGTGGCCGTGCAGCTTCGCATACCGGTCGCGGCCCGCGATGCCGTTGTAGAGCCAGCCGCCGTTGCGCCCGGAGGCGCCGTAGCCGCAGAACTTCTGTTCGAGCACGGTGATACGGAGGAAGGGGGCCGCCTTCTTCAGGTAGTACGCCGTCCACAGCCCCGTGTAGCCGCCGCCGACGATCACGACGTCGGCGGAGGCGTCGCCGGCGAGGGGCTCCCGCGGAGCCGGGAAGCCCTCCTGCGCGAACCAGAAGGAGACGCCACCGTTCACGACATTGCTGTCCATGCCGGGGACGGTAACCCGTCGATACGGCCCCTGTCTCCTTCGGATTTCGTTGTTCCGCCCCGCGCCGACCGACGATCTCCCCCCTCCGGAAATGGGGGTGAGCCGGTGGGCATACGTCCGTAGGGTCCCGTATGTGATCCACGACCCCGTCCATGTCCCCGAGGAACTGGCCACGTCCCAGGCGGCCGCCCACGGGGAGCGCGGCCGCGCCTTCGCCGCCGCGCTCCCCGCCCTCGCCGCCCGCTTCCTGGACCGCTGGGAGCTACGGCTCGACGGTCCCTCGATGTACGGCATGTGCGCCCTGGTCCTCCCGGTCCTGCGCACGGACGGCACCGGCGCCGCCGTACTGAAGCTCCAGCTGCCCGACGAGGAGACCCGGGGCGAACCGGCCGCCCTGCGCGCGTGGGACGGCGACGGGGCCGTACGGCTCCTCGACCACGACCCGGCCACCGGCACCCTGCTCCTCGAACGCCTCGACCCGGCCCGCACGCTCTCCCACGTCCCCGACACCCGTACGGCCGTCGTTGCCATCGCCCGTCTGCTGGCCCACCTCACCGCGACCGCCGCCCCGCCCGGCATGCGCCGCCTCGCGGACATCGCCGCGGCGATGCTGGAACGCACCCCGCGGGCCCTGCGCCACGTCCCCGACCCCGGCACCCGCCGCCTCCTGGCCGACTGCGCCGCCGCCGTACGGGAGGTCGCCGACGAGCCCGGCGACCGGCTCCTGCACTGGGACCTGCACTACGACAACGTCCTCGCCGCCGACCGCGCCCCCTGGCTCGCCATCGACCCCAAACCCCTCGCGGGCGACCCCGGTTTCGACCTCTTCCCGGCCCTCACCAACCGCTTCGACCCCGAGGACACCCACTGGCGCTTCGACGCCATGACCGACGTCCTGGCCCTGGACCGCGCACGTGCCCACGCCTGGACCCTCGCCCGCGTCCTCCAGAACAGCCTGTGGCACATCGAGGACGAGGAGCCCCCGGACGAGACCCACCTGGAGATCGCCCGCCGCCTACAGCCATAAGACACAACAAAAGCCCAGCCCGGACACTGTCCGGGCTGGGCTTAGAAAAGAGCCCCCTGTCGGATTCGAACCGACGACCTACGCATTACAAGTGCGTTGCTCTGGCCATCTGAGCTAAGGAGGCCTGCACGCGCGTGACGCACGTGCCCGTGCAGTGTACCCAGCTCCCGACCTGGCACTGTCGAAAATTTCCGCGAAGTTCACAGGCCCCGGACTACTGACAGAACAGGTGAACGGGAGGTACCGTCCTGAGCCAGTCCACGCGTTGTGGACTACACCACCTTCCTACAACGGATCGTCCGGCACGTTCCTGCCGGTAGAAGGGGGCCTTCACCATGGCCACTGTTTCGTTCGACAAGGCGACCCGGATCTACCCGGGTTCCGAGAAGCCCGCCGTGGACGCGCTCGAGATCGAGATCGAGGACGGCGAGTTCCTCGTTCTGGTCGGCCCGTCCGGCTGCGGCAAGTCCACCTCGCTCCGGATGCTCGCGGGGCTCGAGGACGTCAACGCCGGCACCATTCGCATCGGCGAGCGCGACGTCACGCACCTCCCGCCGAAGGACCGGGACATCGCCATGGTGTTCCAGAACTACGCGCTGTACCCGCACATGTCGGTCGCCGACAACATGGGCTTCGCGCTCAAGATCGCCGGCATCAACAAGGCGGAGATCCGGCAGAAGGTCGAGGAGGCCGCGAAGATCCTCGACCTGACCGAGTACCTGGACCGCAAGCCGAAGGCGCTCTCCGGCGGTCAGCGCCAGCGTGTGGCCATGGGCCGCGCCATCGTGCGTGAGCCCCAGGTGTTCCTCATGGACGAGCCGCTGTCCAACCTCGACGCCAAGCTCCGTGTGTCGACCCGTACGCAGATCGCCTCGCTCCAGCGCCGCCTGGGCATCACGACCGTGTACGTCACCCACGACCAGGTCGAGGCCATGACGATGGGCGACCGCGTCGCCGTCCTCAAGGACGGTCTGCTCCAGCAGGTCGACACCCCGCGCAACATGTACGACCGCCCGGCCAACCTCTTCGTCGCCGGCTTCATCGGCTCCCCGGCCATGAACCTGGTCGAGGTCCCGATCGCCGACGGCGGTGTGAAGTTCGGCAAGTCCGTGGTGCCGGTGGACCGCGACGCGCTCTCCGCCACCACCGACAAGACCGTCACGGTCGGCGTCCGCCCGGAGCACTTCGACGTGGCGGGCCCCGAGTCCGAGCAGGGCCTCGCGGTCACCGTGAACGTGGTCGAGGAGCTCGGCGCCGACGCCTACGTCTACGGCACCGCCCAGGTCGGCGACGACTCCAAGGACCTCGTGGTCCGCGTCAGCGGCCGTGACGTCCCGGAGAAGGGCAGCCAGCTGAGCGTCGTACCGCGCTCCGGCGAGACCCACGTCTTCTCCACGTCGACGGGCGCGCGTCTCTCCGACTGACCCGCAAGGCTGAAACCTCCGGAGACGCACAACAACCGCAGCTCAGCGCCGCGGGTTGACGTCAAGGGCCCCACAGTTCCCCTGTGGGGCCCTTTTCATTCGCTCTTGTTGTCGACAAATACCCCGGCACAACGGGCATTTCGAGCAGCGTGCGTCAACTCCGTACCCAAAAAGAGGCGCCACTTCATCCCCCGAACCGGTGACTAAATGTCGCCAAATCATTACCGGGCGCTACCCTCACTCGCGTGAAGCACTCCGTGAAGCACTCCACCACTCAGCAGCCGCCACGCGGCCGTGGCCCCGCCCGCCGGGTCGGCCGCTCGCTCGCTCTCGTCCTGCCCGTCGTCCTGGTGCTCTCCGGGACCCTGGCGGTCACCCGGGTCAGCTGGTCGGGAAACCCCACCGGCCCGGTCCTCACCGCCGCGGACAGCGCCGTGTCCGACTCCAAGCCCGCCGCCCCGCCGGCACCCCACGAGGTGCTGCGTGACCGGCTGCTGGCCGAGTTGCAGGAGGAGGACCCGGCGGTCGCCCTGACCCACCTCCAGGAGGCGGTCAACGGCCGTCCGTCGCTCGCCAGGCACTGCGTCTCGATCGCCCGCGCCCTCGGCCGCGCCGCGGTCCAGATCTACGGCCCGACGCGCGCCCAGTCCTTCGCCCGCCCGGTCTGCGACACCGCCTACGCCACCGGAGTCGCCGCCGCCCACAGCTGACCCGTACGGCGCCGGGACGGACGTGACCCCACGCCCGCGCGGCGCCGGACGGACGCATCCCCCACCCATCACCGCACCCACCCGCACCAGCAGCACGCCACCCGGGCCCCCGCCCCGGGCACGGCACACCCGACGCGGCACAACAGCCCGTCGCGCAGTACACGGCAGGTCCGTCGCCGTGCGGCCATTCCGACGCCGTACGGCCATCTCGTCGTGCCGTAATCCGTCCTGCGGGCCTCCCGCGGGCGCCACGTACAGTTCGGGCATGACTGCTCCGAACGTCGCCTCCCGCCCCGTCCAGGCCGTTGTGCTGGCCGGCGGCCAGGGCTCCCGGCTGCGCCCGTACACCGACGACCGGCCCAAGCCGATGGTCGAGATCCCCGGGACGGGGACGCCGATCATAGGTCACCAGCTCGCGTGGCTCGCCGAAGAGGGCGTCACCGACGTGGTCGTCAGCTGTGGCCATCTCGCCGAGGTGCTCCAGCAGTGGCTGGAGAGCGCCGACCTGCCGGTCCGGGTCACCACGGCGGTGGAGACCGAGCCGCTCGGCCGCGGCGGCGGTCTGAAGTTCGCGGCCTCGCACCTGCCGCACCCGGACCAGCCCTGGTACGCCACCAACGGCGACATCTGGACCCGGTTCTCGCTGCGCGACATGGCGGACTTCCACACCGAGCGGGACGCCGCCGCGACGGTCGCGCTGGCCCGTCCGCGGATCCCGTGGGGCGCGGTGCAGACGGACGGCTTCGGACACATCACGGACTTCATCGAGTCCCCGCCGACGACGTACGAGATCAACGCGGGGGTCTACGTCTTCTCCCCCGAGTTCGCCGGGATGCTCCCGGAGCGCGGGGACCACGAGCGGACCACGTTCCCGCGGCTGGCGCGTGAGCTGCGGCTGGCCGGGTTCCCGATCCCGCAGGGCGCGTACTGGCGGGCCATTGACACGGCGAAGGACCTCACCGAGGCCGCCAAGGAGCTCGCGGCGATCAGACGCTGACCGCACCCGGGCGTCCCCGCACAACACAGCCCCGCACACCGTCGAGGTGCGCGGGGCTGTCGTATGCCGTGTTGGTCAGCCGGTGGGCCGCTCGCCGAGAATGCCGCCCACCGGCCCATCTACCCCAACAGGCCGCCCACCAGCCCGGGTTGCCCGGACGAGGAGGAGCCGCCGCCGCTGCCGCCGCCCGGGTTGCCCGCGCCGCCGGTCGGGGAACCGCCGGAGGTGGGACCGGTCGTGGTGCTGGGGGCCTGCTGTTCGGGTGCGGTCTGCTGGGGCGGGGCCTGGCCGCCGGTGCCCTGCGTCTGGCTGGGGGCGCCGCCGGTCTCGGTACCGGTGTCGCGGGTCGCGCCCGGCGTCGCGGCGGCGCTGGGCGCGGCCGACGTGGCTCCCTGTGTGGGGGCGGTGGAGGCCGACGGGGTGTTGCTCGCCTCGCGCTTGCCGGACCGCTCGGGGAGCGGGGTGCCGGGCAGTTCGTTGCGCGGGGCCTCTCCGGGGCCGGGCACGACCACCCGGTCCGCGTCGCGGACGGCGCCGCCGAGCAGGGAGCCGACGAGCAGGGTGAGCCCGGCGACGACGGCCGTGACGAGGGCACCGCGCCGCAGTACGTACCGGCGCAGGTCCCAGAGTTCGGCGCGCGGTCCGAGGCGTCGCCAGGCGCTGCCCGCGAGGCGGCCGTCGATGGAGTAGACGGGCGCGCCGGCGATGATCAGCGGCGACCAGGCGGCGAGATAGATGATGTCCGGGGTGTCGTAGGCGGGGACGCTCTTCCAGCTGACCGTGACGAGCAGCGCCGCGGAGAGCAGTGCTCCGACGCACGCGGCCACCCGCTGCCAGCAGCCCAGGACCGTGAGGACACCCACGATGACCTGGAGGAAGGCGATCACCAGGCCGGCCCCGACGGGGTGCTCCAGGGCGAACTGGCGCAGGGGCTCGGCGACTTGCCAGGGGTGCAGGGTGTTGAGCCACTTCACCATGGAGCCGCGCTCGCCGCCGTCGAAGTAGACGGGGTCGCAGAGCTTGCCCATGCCGGCGTAGATGGAGATGAAACCGAGGAAGATGCGCAGCGGGAGCAGGACGACGCCGAGGTTCATCCGGCGGCCCGGGTAGTACGCGTGCCGGGCGGGGTCGTCGCCGTGCCGCTTGGAGCGGTTGCCGTCCGCGGATCCGGTGTCGGAGTCGTCGTCGAACTCGTCGCCCTCGTAGCGGAGTTCGTCGTCCGCGCTGCCCACCGTCCGCATGTGGGGCAGGAGTCGGGTGCCGTCGCCGCCGTCGTGGGTGCGCTGGGCACCGACCACGGGCGTCTCGACGGTCTGGTCGAGGTCGTCGTAACCGTCGTACTCGGCGTAGTCGTTGCCGTCGTAGCCGGCGGGGGCGTCGACGCGCGGGATGACCTGGGTCGCGCCGGCGTCGGCGAGGGGTTCGTCGGGGTGGCGGACGCCCGCGGTGCGCACGGCCTGGAGCAGGCGGTGGGCGCCGGTGTCGTCGGGGGCCGAGCGGCCGCTCCAGACGACGGGGCGGCGCCGGGCCGCGGCACCGGCGTCCGCTCTGCCCGCCGTGCCGACGGCCGGGACGCGGGCCGTGTCCGCGCCGCTCAACTGGCCTGCCACGCGCGGCGACTGCGCGCGCGAGGAGGCGCCCAGCTGCACGCGGAAGCTCGCATGATTGACGATGACCTGCGCCGGATCGCTCGGCACCTTCACCATGCTCAGCGCGGGAGCGTCGTCGAAACCCGACGAGCGGTCCCCCGTGGGTGTGCGGGGTGTTCTGGTGTCCACACTCATCTAACCGAGTGACGTGTGTTTAGGACACTGCTTTGACTGGGCGGATCTGTCCGGACTCCGTCAAGGTTGCCCTCCTCACCCCGTTTGACCCGCAAGGGTGAGGAGGGGCACGTCTGTTCAGGCCCGGCGCCGTGCCGCCTCGTACAGCACGATGCCCGTCGCCACACCCGCGTTGAGCGACTCCGTGCCGCCCGGCATCGGGATCCGTACCCGGTAGTCGCACGTCTCGCCGACCAGCCGGGACAGGCCCTTGCCCTCGCTGCCCACGACGATGACGACCGGGCCGCCGAGCGCCGCGAGGTCGCCGATCTCGGCCTCGCCGTCGGCCGCGAGCCCGACGACGGCGATGCCGGCCTTCTTGTAGGCCTCCAGCACCCGCGTCAGGTTGGTCGCGCGGGCGACGGGCGTACGGGCCGCGGCGCCGGCGGACGTCTTCCAGGCACCGGCGGTCATCCCGGCCGCGCGCCGCTCGGGCACCACCACACCGTGGCCGCCGAACGCGGAGACGGACCGTACGACGGCACCGAGGTTGCGCGGGTCGGTCACCCCGTCGAGGGCGACGATCAGCGGGTCCTCACCTGCGTCGGCGGCGGCGTCGGCGAGGTCCTCGGGGTGCGCGTACTCGTACGGCGGGACCTGGAGGACCAGGCCCTGGTGGTTGAGCCCGTTGGTCATCCGGTCGAGCTCGGGGCGCGGCGCCTCCATGAGGTTGATGCCGCCGCGCTGGGCGACGAGCTGGAGCGCCTCGCGCACCCGCTCGTCGTTGTCGATGAACTGCTGGACGTAGAGCGTGGACGCGGGCACGCCCTCGCGCAGCGCCTCGACGACCGGGTTGCGGCCGACGACCAGCTCGGAGGTGCCCTTGCCGCCGCGCCCGCGCACGGTGGGCCGGCGTACCGCCTGCTTCGCCTTGGCGTTGGCGACCCGGTTCTTCTTGTGTCCCTTGCGCATCTCGGCGGGCGGGGTCGGGCCCTTGCCCTCGAGGCCCCGGCGTCGCTGGCCGCCACTGCCGACCTGCGCGCCCTTCTTGCCGGACATGCGGCGGTTGTTCGCGGCCATGACCTACCTGTCTGTGAGTTCGATGAGTTCGTCGGTGAGTGGAATACGTACGTCTATGCAGTGTGCCGCCCGCGTGTGCGAGCGGCACATCGGTGGGGGTCCGCTCAGCGCGGGCCGAGGGTCCAGCGCGGACCCTGCGGACTGTCCTCGATGGCGAGACCGGACTGGTTCAGCTGGTCGCGGATGGCGTCGGCGGTGGCCCAGTCCTTGCGGCCGCGCGCCGCCTCACGCTGGTCGAGCACCAGACGTACGAGGCTGTCGACGACTCCGTGGAGGTCCTCGCCGCGCTCACCGCCGCCGGACCACTGCTCGTCCAGCGGGTCCAGGCCGAGGACGCCGAGCATCGCCCGGACCTCGGAGAGACGGGCGACCGCGCTCTCCTTGTCGTCGGCGGCCAGGGCGCTGTTGCCCTGCCGGACGGTGTTGTGCACGACGGCGAGGGCCTGCGGCACACCCAGGTCGTCGTCCATCGCCTCGGCGAAGGCGGGCGGCACCTCGGCGGCGGGCTCGACGGCCCCGCCGGCCAGCTCCACCACCCGCTGCACAAAGCCCTCGATCCGCGCGAACGCGGACTCGGCCTCGCGCAGGGCCTCCTCGCTGTACTCGATCGTCGAGCGGTAGTGCGGGGTGCCCAGGTAGTAGCGGAGCACGATGGGGCGCCATGCCTTGACCATCTCGGAGACCAGCACCGAGTTGCCGAGCGACTTGGACATCTTCTCGCCGCTCATGGTGACCCAGGCGTTGTGCACCCAGTACCGCGCGAACTCGTCGCCGTAGCCGCGGGCCTGGGCGATCTCGTTCTCGTGGTGCGGGAAGATCAGGTCGATGCCGCCGCCGTGGATGTCGAAGACGCTGCCCAGGTACTTGTGGGCCATCGCCGAACACTCCAGGTGCCAGCCCGGCCGGCCACGCCCCCAGGGCGTCTCCCAGCTGGGCTCGCCGGGCTTGGCGGCCTTCCACATCGCGAAGTCGCGCAGGTCCCGCTTGCCGGTCTCGCCGTCCTCCGCGGGCTGGCGCAGATCGTCCAGGTCCTGCCGGGACAGCGACAGGTATCCGGGGAGGGACCGTACGTCGAAGTAGACGTTGCCCTCGGACTCGTAGGCGTGACCGCGCTCGATGAGGCCCTGCATCATCTCGACCATCTCGGTGATGTGGCCGGTGGCACGGGGTTCGTTCGTGGGCGGCAGGCAGCCGAGGGCGCGGTAGCCGTCGTTGAACGCGCGCTCGTTCTCGTAGCCGATGGACCACCAGGGGCGGTTCTGCTCGGCCGCCTTCCTGATGATCTTGTCGTCGATGTCCGTGACGTTGCGGATGAACGTCACCTCGTAGCCGCGGTGGGCGAACCAGCGGCGCAGGATGTCGAAGTTCAGCCCCGAGCGGATGTGGCCGATGTGCGGGGCCGCCTGGACCGTGGCACCACACAGGTAGATCGAGACACAGCCCGGTGTGATCGGGGCGAAGTCACGAATCTGCCGGGCGCTGGTGTCGTACAGGCGAATGGTCACCACTCCAGGGTAGTGGGCGCGGCGGTGTGCCTTGTGCGGATGCCGCCAAGGCCATCTGTTCGTGACGTTTCGCCGTCCGGCGGGGGCGCGCTGTGCCGGCCGGCGGGTGCGGGTCTCGGCGTGGCCGGTCGCGCAGTTCTCCGCGCCCCTGAAGGCACCTGCACGTGACGTCCTGCTTTTAAGGGGCGCGGGGAACTGCGCGACCAGCCCACCACTCACCCGCAGGTGTACTCAGGTGAGCCGGATCACGAGGGCTGTTGCTATTGCCATCAGGCCCTCTTCGCGGCCGGGGAAGCCGAGACCGTCCGTGGTGGCGCCGGAGACCGAGACCGGCGCCCCGGCGGCCTCCGACAACACCTTCTGCGCCTCCTCGCGGCGCTTGCCGATCTTCGGGCGGGGACCGACGACCTGCACGGCGACGTTCCCGATACGGAACCCCGCGTCCCGGACGATCCGCGCCGCCTCCGCGAGCAGCGCCACGCCGGACGCGCCGGCCCACTCGGGCCGCCCGGTACCGAAGTGCTGCCCGAGGTCACCGAGCCCGGCGGCGGAGAACAGCGCGTTGCACGCGGCGTGCGCGACGACGTCCGCGTCGGAGTGCCCGGCGAGACCGGGCCCCTCGCCCTCCCACTTCAGGCCGGCGCACCACAGCTCGCGGCCGTCCTCGAAGGCGTGGATGTCGGTGCCGATGCCGACCTGCGGCAGGGGCGGGGCCGGCTCAGTAGCCATCGTTCAGCCTCCGGCGGGCGAGGACGGCCTCGGCGAGGACCAGGTCCAGCGGGCGGGTGACCTTGAAGGCCTCCTCGTGGCCGGGTACGACCACCACGGTGAGACCCAGCTGCTCGATCATGCCGGCGTCGTCCGTGACGCTGCCGGTCACCGTCTCGTGGGCGCGGACCAGGGCGTCCCGGTCGAAGCCCTGCGGCGTCTGCACGGCACGCAGCCGCGCCCGCTCGGGCGTCGCGACCACCGGCTCGGGCTCGCCGGGGGCCTGCGCGGGCACGACCTCCTTGACGGTGTCGGCGAGCGGCAGGGCGGGGACGACGGCGGGCGCTCCGGCGCGGACGGCCTCGACGACGGCGTCCACGGTGTCCACGGGAACCAGGGGGCGGGCGGCGTCGTGCACCAGCACCACGTCGTAGCCGGGCGGCAGCGCGTCGAGGCCGAGCTTCACGGAGTCCTGGCGGGAGTCGCCGCCGGGGACGACGAGGAAGTCGGTGCGGTCGGGCAGCGCGTGCGCGTCGAGCAGCGACTTGACCTCGGCGGCTCCCTCGGGCGGGGCGACGACGACCACGAGGGCGACATGACGCGAGGCGGCCATCGCGCGGACGGCGTGGATCAGCATCGGGGTCCCACCCAGCGCGCGGAGCGCCTTGGGGGCGCCCGGACCGAGACGTACGCCCCGTCCGGCGGCCGGAATGACCGCGGCGGTACGGACTCCTGCGGGCGAAGGGCGCGAAAGGTCAGACATCGGTTCCTGTCAGGTTTGTGTGCTCGGCCTACTTGGGTATGGCCACATCGTGCCGGGCGCGAAGCCTTGACCGGACCCTTCCGTGACCCTGGTCGAGGCAGTTGCCCGGGCCCGGCACGCACAGTACCGAGTACCGGGGGGCGTTTCCTCGGCAGTGGCGTACCCGTCCGGGTACGAACATGCCGCAGCGCCCGGCGACAGCAAAGACGTCATCGGGCACCGCGGCATTTTGGTGTGCGGGGCTGACCGGGCTCCGCGCCCTCGTCAGGAGGCGAGAACCTCGTCGAGCAGCGCCTCGGCCTTGTCCTCGTTGGTGTTCTCCGCAAGAGCGAGCTCGCTCACCAGGATCTGGCGGGCCTTGGCGAGCATGCGCTTCTCACCGGCGGAGAGTCCACGCTCACGCTCACGACGCCACAGGTCACGCACGACTTCCGCGACCTTGATGACATCGCCGGAGGCGAGCTTCTCCAGGTTTGCCTTGTATCGACGGGACCAGTTCGTGGGCTCCTCGGCATACGGCGCGCGCAGCACCTCGAAGACCCGGTCCAGCCCGTCCTGACCGACCACATCACGTACGCCGACGAACTCCGCATTGTCCGCTGGCACACGTACCGTCAGGTCACCCTGGGCGACCTTCAGCACCAAGTAGGTCTTGTCCACGCCTTTGATCTGGCGAGTTTCGATAGCCTCGATCAGCGCGGCCCCGTGATGGGGATAGACCACGGTGTCGCCAACCTTGAACGTCATGTGACAGGTACCCCTTCCGTGGCTATCCAGAGTAACACGGAAACGGCGGGTTCTGAATGGCGTTTTCGCAGGTCAGGGCATATCTCGGGGCTTGACAACAGCGACAGGAACGTGCTTCGCCCAACCCCCGGAACAAGGTATTCGCAGGTCGGAGCGGCTCTCCGGGGCGAGAGAAACGCGTACGTTACACACGTCGGACACCCCTGCCAAGTGGACGAACGTCCCCATATGTCCGCTTCCAAGTGCTCGACGCTCGCTACTCCGTTCGGTGCGCGAGTCGGGGGCTCGGAGAATCCGGAATTGATCACGGGGTCCCCGACAAGACGCATCGTGATCAATTTCCGGCCGGTCGTGCATTCCTTCACGGAAAATTCGCGGCCGGGCCGCTCCGCTATGTACGGCGGTATGCCCGGCGCACTTATGTGAATGACGGACGAGTGCGGTGCCAAAGTGACTCGTGGGTCACTTGGGGCGGCCGCGCGCCACGCCGTACACCGATCGCGTACGGCCTGCTGAGCGACCCGGCCGGGTTGGGGGAGGGTCGGGTGCGGCGGCGCGGGAACGGCTCGGTAACCTAAGGCCGCTGACTGATCCTTAGGGCGGCTTTACAAGGAAAGCCGCCCCTGCGTTCCAAGGAGTTGCCGCCGCCGTGAGCAGCAGCCTTCGACGCGGCGCCCTCGCCGCTTCCGCCATCGCGTTCTCGATCGCCTCGCTCGCCGCCTGCGGCGCCGGCAACAACTCGCAGACCCTGGAGATCAAGCCGGACAACGCGGCGACCAGCGTCGGCGACATCAAGATCCAGAACGCCATCGTCATCACCCAGCCCGACACCGACGCCGCCGGTCCGGCCGCCGTCTCCGCCACCCTGTTCAACACGGGCGACCGGGCGCAGACGCTGGACTCGATCGCCGTGGACGGCATCGGGGACGCCGCGATCACGCCCGCCGGGGGCAAGGGCAAGCTGACCGTCCCGGCCGGCGGGTCCGTGATCCTCGGCGGCAAGGACAACGCCTCCGCGGTGCTCTCGGACGGGGAGCCGCTGACCGACGGTGACGCCCAGAAGGTCACCTTCACCTTCAGCACCACCGGTGACGTGAGCCTCCAGGCCTTCGTCGTGCCGGCCGACAGCTTCTTCACCTCCTGGGGCCCGAGCGAGGTTCCGGCGGCGCCGGGCGCCTCCGGCGAGCCGTCGGGCGAGTCCTCGGAGGGCTCCTCGGACGAGCCGTCGACCGGTGAGTCGGACGGGGCCACGGGTGAGCCCGCCGACGGCACCACGGGCTCGCCGAACACCGAGGAGTCCGGCAGCACCGGCACGCCGACCGACGCCGCGTCCGGCTCGGCGACGGCCACGGACACGGGTGCCGACGGCAGCTGAACGACCGTAGAGCCGTGGACCGTAGACCGTAGACCCGTGATGACACGCGCGAAGGGCGGGGCCTCCTCGGGAGGTCCCGCCCTTTCGTGTGGCGCGTGGGTGCGGTGCCGGTCTACGGCTCGAACTTGTAGCCGAGACCGCGGACCGTCACCAGGTAGCGCGGGGCGCCCGGGTCCGGCTCGATCTTGGCGCGCAGGCGCTTGACGTGGACGTCGAGGGTCTTGGTGTCGCCGACGTAGTCGGCGCCCCAGACCCGGTCGATGAGCTGCATACGGGTCAGCACGCGGCCCGCGTTGCGCAGCAGCATCTCGAGCAGGTCGAACTCCTTGAGAGGCAGGTCGACCTTGGAGCCGGAGACGGTGACGACGTGACGGTCGACGTCCATGCGGACAGGACCGGCCTCCAGGGCCGCCGGAGCGACCTCCTCGGGCTCGCCGCGGCGGCGCAGTACGGCCCGGATACGGGCGACGAGCTCACGGGACGAGAACGGCTTGGTGACGTAGTCATCGGCTCCTATTTCGAGTCCGACGACCTTGTCGATCTCGCTGTCCTTGGCGGTGACCATGATGACGGGGACGTTGGAGCGGCCCCGCAGCTGGCGGCAGACCTCGGTGCCCGGCAGGCCGGGCAGCATGAGGTCGAGCAGGACGAGGTCGGCGCCGTTGCGCTCGAACTCGTCGAGACCGTCGGGCCCGGTGGTCGCGACGGCGACCTCGAAGCCCTCCTTGCGGAGCATGTACGACAGGGCGTCGGAGAAGGACTCCTCGTCCTCGACGACGAGCACTCGGGTCACGGAAGGACCTCCGGGGCGGAAAGCGTCTGGTACGCGGTTGACTCGGGGGATGTGTCGTGGGACGAGCTTGCGGCCTGCCCGGCCTCGTCGTCGAGGGCCGGGTGCTGTTGGGCCCGGTCACGGGCGACACCCGCCTCCGGCAGCCGCAGGGTGAAGGTGGAGCCCTGTCCCTCGGAACTCCACACCGTGACCTCTCCGCCGTGCGAGGCGGCCACGTGTTTGACGATCGCGAGCCCCAGGCCCGTGCCGCCCGTGGCACGGGAGCGGGCCGGATCGACGCGGTAGAAGCGCTCGAAGATGCGCTCCTTGTCCTTGCCGGAGATGCCGATGCCCTGGTCGGTCACGGCGATCTCGATGGCGTCACCGCCGGACGCGCTCACCCGGCGGGCTGCTATGCCGACGCGGGTGCGGGCCGGGGAGTAGTTGACGGCGTTCTCGACGAGGTTGCCGAGAGCGGCGGCGAGCTGGCCGCGGTTGCCCCAGACGTGCAGGTCGGCGGCGGTCACCCGCTTTCCGCCGGCACTCTCGCCGGACGGTCCGTCGGGCCCTTGGATGGCGGCGACCATGGTGATCTGCTTGGTGCCGGCCGCGTGGCGGCAGCGGTCGATGGCCTCGGCGACCAGTTCGTCCACCCGCACCGGCTCGGCGTCCTCCAGCGGGTCGTCGTTCTGTACCCGGGAGAGGTCGATGAGCTCCTGGACCAGGTTGGTCAGGCGGGTGGCCTCTATCTGCATGCGCCCGGCGAAGCGCTGTACGGCCTCCGGGTCGTCGGAGGCGTCCATGACCGCCTCGGACAGCAGGGAGAGGGCACCGACGGGGGTCTTGAGTTCATGGCTCACGTTGGCGACGAAGTCGCGGCGTACCGCCTCTATCCGCCGGGCCTCGGTGAGGTCCTCGACGAGCAGCAGCACCAGCCGGGAGCCGAGCGGGGCGACCCGGGCGGAGACGGCGAGAGCCTCGCCGCGGCCGGTGCCACGACGAGGCAGGTCGAGTTCGACCTGGCGTATCTCACCGTCGCGCCGGGTGTCCCGGGCCATCTGGAGCATGGGTTCGACGGCGAGTTTGCCGCCGCGCACCAGTCCCAGGGCGTACGCCGCGGAACTGGCCTTGACCACGGCGTCGGCCTCGTCGAGGACGACGGCCGAGGACCGGAGTACCGACAGGACGGTGTCCACGCCTGGTGGGAGCACCGGGTCGGTGTGCAGGGAGGTGCGAGTGGGCCGCTTCAGGTCGCGCTCGCTCCAGCGGAACGCCAGCATGGCGATGACACCGGTAAGCACCCCGGCGATCGCTGCCGCTGCGGCGACCGCCGCGTTCACGTCCATGCACCCAGGTTAGGCATGGGACACGCCGTGACCACAGCCATCCGTGTGCGACCTCGAACACTCGTCGCCCAGAGTTCACCTTGGAGCCAGTATCGGTTCATTTGGGATGGCCGATTCGGACGCGTACACCGTCGAGGGTGAGAGCGTGGGGTCCGCAGTGTCCGACGCACCACAGGGGCACCGGCCGAGGACACCCCCGCGCGACGTCGTACGGCAAGGTCGGAACCCGAAGCACCCCTGGAACAACGTACGAGAGGGAACCCAGATGCGGGACGCGTACCACGAGGAACTTGATTCGATCGGCGACGGTCTGGTGGAGATGGCCCGGCTGGTCGGATCGGCGATCGGTCGCGCCACGACGGCGATCCTCGACGCCGATCTGAAGCTGGCCGAAAACGTCATCGAGGGCGACCAGAAGATCGACGAACTCCAGCACGACCTGGAGGCCCGAGCGATAGATCTGCTGGCCCGCCAGCAGCCGGTGGCGACGGATCTGCGGATCGTCGTGACGTCGCTGCGGATGTCCGCGGACCTGGAGCGCTCCGGCGACCTCGCCCAGCACGTGGCGAAGCTGACCCGGCTGCGGTTCCCCGAGCGGGCGATCCCGCACGACCTGCACGCCACCATCCTGGAGATGGGCCAGCTCGCGCAGCGGCTGATGGCGAAGGCGGCCGAGGTGATCATCACCAAGGACGTCGACCTGGCGATGCAGATGGAAGCCGACGACGACGCGATGGACCTGCTCCACCGCACGCTCTTCCAGCACCTGATGGACGACCGCTGGAAGCACGGCATCGAGACGGCGGTCGACGTGACCCTGCTCGGCCGCTACTACGAGCGCTTCGCCGACCACGCGGTCGCCGTGGCCAAGCGAGTCGTCTTCCTGGTGACCGGCGAACACGCGGACGCCCTCCAGCAGGACGTACAGGCACTGCCGGGGGTGGAGGGCGCCTGAGCCCCACCGCCGGCAGGGCCGGGGGCGCGCGCGAGCCTCGATGCGCCGTTGATGCGACCGCCGTACCGGGCATCCAATGGGCACAGGCAACTGCCTTGAGGAGGGACCCATGTCCGAATCCCCCAGCAAGACGCCCGATCCCACGCAGGACCGCCCGACCGAACAGCCCGCCGAACTCCTGAGCCTCCCGCTGATCGCGGCGTGCGGCTGCGGTTCGGGATGCACCTGCGGCTGCCAGCAGGGCAGCCCCTGCCAGTGCGGCTGACGGCACACCGGATATCCCGAACACAGGGGATCTCCCGCACACACGAGGGGCCCCGTACCGCGGTACGGGGCCCCTCGTCGTGGGGTGCTACTTCTTCTTGCCCTGGGTGTTGCCGGGGGTCTTGGGGAGCTGGGTTTTTGCTGTTCAGGGGCAGTGGGATCGGGCGCCTGGCGGTCGTCGTTGGTCGTCCTTGGCCGCTGTTGAGCAACCTCGGACGGCCCAGAGACGGCCCAGCTTCGGCGCGTCGACTGACGGCCGGCATCCTCGATGCGCGCCGCCTGAACCTCAGCCGAAGACAGTCAGCCACGACGGCGGGTGCGCTGACCGATCACGCACGCGTATGCCTCGCGCCACCCCCACAGGCCTTAGCCACGCTGTCGATGCCCTTGACCAGGGCAAGCCGTGACGGCCGACCTGTGACGACAGCGCCAGAGCTCTCAGCTTGGGAAGCTGCGAGCGTTTGGGGCCGCTTTCGTCGCTGACCAGGGTGAATGGCCATGGTGTGGCCTCATCGCACTCGGCCCGATTACCGTGGTTCCCCGCTGTTCCCCCTCGATCTGGTGCGGCAGCGGTGCGACGCTCAGCGGGTTGCGCGTCCCTACCACTTTCGTCACTTGTCCGTGAGCTGGTAGCGACCCAGCCCGTGGCGCCCCAAGCAGTCACCAGGGCCGAAACCGGTGGATGACCGGCTGTGCATGTAGGGCATCTTGTACGTCTTGTACCAAGACATTGCCTGGCAACTCCTGCCCCACGGATCATGATCGAGTTACGGGCTCTCAGAAGACCGGCGCGACCAGCTGCACTCACCCTCGCACGTGAGCTGCGCATAACGAATGCCGCAATTGCCCTGCACAGGGCCGTGGCACCGGGTAGCTTTCCCTGCCTTGGGGATGCCGGGAGCTGTCTGCGCCCGGCCGAGCGGGGAGGTACGGGAGTGGTGGGTAAATCGGCAACTGTGCTCGGCCGGGAGATTGGCAAAACCGGTCGACAGATGAACCTGCTGCTGCATAGGTATGGCTACCTGACAGGCGAGCCAGGCGCGTACTCCCTAACCGACAAGGGAGAGAAGTACGGCACCCAAGAGGACCATTACAGGGGCAACGTCAGGTCCCTGCACTACTACCGGCAGTGGACCACAACGACCTGGAGCGATGAGACTCTCGCGGCTCTGCTGAATGACATCACCAATGCGCCAACTCCGCCTGAGCCCGCCGAGTCGTTCCCTGCCGACGACGTGACCGTTGCCGAAGCCGAGCCGGTTGGTGCCACTGACCGGGGTCCATCCGATAGCACCGGTGCGCGAGTCGATCTGCGAATGATTGCGATCGCTGCTGCGCTGCTGGCCGGGGCGAAGGCTGCGCAGATCGCGGCTCCGCACGCGCAACGCTGGTGGTCTGAGACTGCCGTGCCCGCGACATCGCGCGTGCTGAAGCGTCTGAAACGGCAGGACCCGGCGGACAACGACGGCGAGACGGAAGCCTGAGGCCGCTGTCGCGGTAGAAGGCATCAACAACACGGGGGCCTCATGGAGTAGGGAACGATCGTCACCGTGTTGCGGAGATCGGTTTTAGGACGGCCCGGGAGGGTGCTCGTCCATGAGCACCGCGTTAGGAGTTCGATCCGAGCGTGCTCTGGCGGCTGTCGGCGACTGGTGCACGGTCGGACAGAGACGCTGGTGTGCGCCCCCGTCCGGCGTCGTTGATGTCAGCCGTGGATGTCAGAAGCCTTCTGATCCGTAGCTATACAGAGAACGGTCATCTAGGAAGCCATTCTCGGCTTATGTGCACACAAGTGCAGCTAGGAGACTTGAATGCCCTATCAGAATCCTCTGGAAAGCGGATCCTCTCTATGGAGAGATTGGAACTTTCCAAATCCGGACGGCCGTGGAATTGAACACCTCATGTGGTCTGATCGAGAGTTCAAAGATTCCTGCGGTTCTCCGAATTGGGAGGGGCCCAAGGAGACCTTTGGTCCACTTGTGCTCTATTCGACAAGCACAGGCACGTATCCGACGGGTGTTCTTCGTCCAAGCCTAGCTGCCAGAATGCTGACAGAGTACAGGGGGCCGAGGGAGTCGGAGGGGGCGCGTCTTCATGCGCAGCATGACACTGGTCTAAGCACTGGCGATGAGATCTCATCCCTCATATCCCTACTTCTCGGAGTAAGGATTAGAGATGGAGGTCCTGTCAGGGTTTTCCCAGCGGGGGGTGACCCCTCTGGATTTCCATGGTATGGACACCACTCGCCTCCAGCTCTTTTGGAGTCTCCTGTTCGTGCGCGTATCTTTCCTCCGCCAGGTGAGGAGGAAGTAAATCTTGCCGGGTGCGATCCTATGCTTTCTAGCTTTGGGGCGCTGTCGCCCGTCATTTCTACGGTTTTAGTGAAGGCGGCGCATCACTATGCGAACGGCCTATGGATTGCTGAGGCCGACCCTGAACAGGCGTGGTTGCAACTCGTAACTGCCTTGGAAGTAGTTGCCGTGCATCATCAGACTGAAACCATCGATGCGACCGATGTCTTTCGTACCGCTTACCCTGGTGCAGCGAAGAAGATCGAAGCCGCAGGAGGAGCGGACCTACTAAAAGGTGTCGCGAAATACTTTAAAAAGCTTCTCTCCGCAGGGCGAAGAGTCCAGACTTTTGTGGAAAAGTTTCAGCCGGTCCCCCCGGTAGAGCGCCCAATTAGTTTTTCTGATCGCGTCAACTGGGAAGATGAACTAGTTGATCATGTGAAAAAAATCTATGCTCTTAGATCGGCCCTCCTGCATTCCGGGGCACCGTTTCCTGCTCCCTTGCTCACCGGCGTCGGTGGATCGGAATTGGAAGACGGTGATTACTATCCCGAGAGGCCAAGCGGTGTCTGGGGGAGCGGGCAAAGTGAATGGTATGCTTCTGAGCTTCCCATGCATCTTCATGTTTTTGCGTATGCAGTAAGAGGTGCACTTATTAACTGGTGGAAAGAGTCAGTCCCTCCCAATGAAAACGCCGCCAAAAGCGATGCGCAAGGGGGAATGCGCTGACTTTTAGCGCAGCGGCTCAGGTGCAACGCATGCCCGACTGCTCTTCGCGGCCGGCATCGCCCCGCGCACCGTCATGGAGATCCTGGGACACTCGCAGCTCGCCGTCACGACGAACGTCTACACGCACGTGAACGACGACAGTCGGCGCCCCGGCAGGCTTCGAACCTGCGACACCCGATTTAGGAGTTCGATCTGCGCTCGCTTCAGGTGCTGTCGATGGTTGGCGTGACGGCCACGCGGGGACGCTGGTGTGCACGCCCGTCCAACACCGTTGCTGTCAGCAGTGGATGTCAGAGGCCTTGTCAAGCTGGAGCGTCCGTGGGGGGGTGGCTTCCATTCCCTCAACGTCACCGATTAGTTCGCGCACGCTCCCGTACCGATGTGCGACATCATGCGCCGTACATTTCCGCACGATCTGGCTCGGCGCATCATCTTGGGATAGCAGGACCTCCTTGCCGCTGAAAATATAGGAAAGCACCCAACCGATCGAGTATATTTCATTGCGTACGCCATAGTCCTTGAATCTCTCCAGGGCGGGATCCCGATAGGTTCCGCGCATCTCTGTCTTTGTTCGCGTGGACTCGGAATTCTTACCCTTGGCGAGGCCGAAGTCTGAGAGCTTTACAGGTACAGCCCCACCGTTGAAAGTCTTCACTAGAACGTTCTGGAGGCTGACGTCGCGGTGAAGCAGGCCTTCAGTGTGGATGTAATTGACGCCGTACAAAAATTGAAGTGCAATTCTCTTCCGTGATGAGAATGACAACGTGTTGTTGCGTTTCTTGATGTACTTGCGGAGCGTAGACTCACAAAACTCCATTTGGTATTCATTGCGAGCTGCGTGGTACTGGAATACCTCAACTATGTACGGGAATCTTAGGCGCTTAAGGATCTCGAACTCTTGCTGGAACCGGTAAAGGTCCCGTTCGCTCAAATCATTTTTGGCGCGCTTGACGGCGAATTTGATTCCGTAGTCAGGGTCGACGAACGAGAATACCTTCGCGTACGAACCTTCGCCGATCAGTTGCAACTGGGTGCGTTGGCTGGACTTGTTCAGTTTGCTCTCTGTTTCTGGGCGAGAAAAAACTGGCTTATACTTGATGATTGTAATTTGCTCGAAGTCATCTGGGATAGCGCTGCCTCCGCTGCGCACTAGCCATGAATGGCAGCTCTTTATTGCGTCTGCGTAGGATTCTGCTAAGTTCACCTGCATGCCGGCATGCTTGAGGGAGTCAAGGAAGTTCGTAACTTCCTTGACGAGCGTAAGCATTTCCCTGCTCTGTTCGGCCCAGTAGTGGCGGGTCGTCTCCGCCCTGTCATTGATGGATTCGAAATGCCCGTTCAGCCGCTCGTGAAGGCTGGCGAAGGCGCGGTCGAAACGAGAATCGCTCACGTATAGGCGAAGGAAAGCATTCGAAACTTTCGTGTCCGCATACGAATTCGAGAGGTCGGCCAGCATTAGTTCGATAGGGTCAGCCACTTCTTTATCCCCCTGACGGTTGTTTGTTGCTCGCTTTCCTCCTTGGTGCCTAGCCAGGTTAAGGTTCGTTTGGGACTTGCGGGACGAGAATCCAGGAAGAGGACAAGGTGGGCATCCCGCCCACGACTCGCCCCCGCTCCCAACGCTCACCACGATGTGCCCGCGGCCGGGAACGGTGCCCCCTCCCACCCGGTGCCGGCCGATCCCCCGCCGGAGGCTTCGTCCTTGACCGTGGGCCGGGTTGGTCAGGGGCTAGACCTATGCCGCCGGGCCTATCCACATGTGCGCGGGCGTCGGCGCAGCCGGGGCGGAGCGGGCCGAAGGCAGGAGCGCAGTCCCGAGCGGAGCCGGGAAGCCCGCCCGGCGGAGCGGAGCGCAGCCGGGTACTTGAACCAGTAGAGAAAGTTGTAACTCAGTCGGACGCGTGGGGCTTGAAGTCGTATGCGCGCTCTGGGAGTTCAGCACCCTGTCGGTGTGCGAGCGGCAGGAAGAGCACCGGTCGGATCGTCCACATGATGCGGGTGGTCCCGTGAGTGACCGCGACTGCGCAGGGCTCGCCGTGCAGGAGGGCATGCCGTGTTGCGATGCGGCCCTGATAGAGCCAGACCCACGCGTCGTCGGAAGCCTCGGTATCGAGCGCCGGTGAGATCGTCCGCAGTGCGACGGCAACCCATCTGTCCGCCTGTGGAGGCGAGTACGCATCGAAGGACGCCCGGAGTGCCGGCCGCTGCTCCTGTTCTGTGAGGTCCTGGGTCCAGCATTCGCACCAGAACCTGACTCCCTTGGACGTCGCCAAGCTCCTGGGCGTGCCGATCGAAACGGTGTATCAGTGGCGGCGCAAGCGCACCGGTCCCCGCGGCTTCCGGGTCGACCGGCATCTGCGCTACGACCCCAACGACGTTCGGGCCTGGGTCGAGTCCCTGATGGACGGGGCTGCTGCCTGATGGCCGGGCACATCCAACCGCTGGTACAAGACGGAGACCGGTTCGGACGGCAAGGTTCGGAAGGTCAAGACCGATCGCTACGGCTCCGGTCTCCGGTACCGAGCGCGTTACGTCGGTCCGGACAGAACGGAGAAGGCCAAGAGCTTCCCTGATCGACAGAAGCGGCTCGCTGAACAGTGGCTGGCCCACATCGAAGCGGACATGGCGCGCGGTCAGTACATCGATCCTCGCGCGGCCCGGATCACGTTCCAGCAGTACGCGGAGAGCTGGGTTGCCACGCAGGGCGCGGACCCGAACACTCAGGCGTCGATGAAGTCGCAGCTTCGGTTGCACGCGTTCCCGTACTTGGGTTCGCGCCCTCTCGGCTCCTTCCAGCCTGCGCACATTCGTGACTGGGTGCGGCAGCTTCAGGAGAACGGTGTCCGTGGCTCGTACGCCCGGACGATCTACTCCAACGTTCGTGCAGCTCTGAGCGCGGCCGTGGATGACGGGCACCTTCCACGCAACCCGTGTGCGGCTCGCTCGGTCCAGCCGCCAGCCGTGGACACGAAGCGCGTCGTCCCGTGGACGCCGGAACGACTCTTCGCCGTCCGGGCCGGCATGCCTGAGCGCTTCCAGGCCATGGCCGACCTGGGCGGCGGCTGCGACCTCCGCCAAGGCGAAATCCTCGGCGTCGCTGTCGACGCGATCGACTTCGCCTCGGACACGCTTCACGTGGTCCAGCAGCTCAAGCTAAGCCGGAGCAAGGCCGTCTTCGCCCCGCCCAAGGGCGGCAAGCTCCGGGACGTGCCGCTTCCTGAGCCGGTCGCCGACGCGCTCCGGGTGCACATGAAGCAGTTCCCGCCGGTCGAGATCACCTTGCCGTGGAAGGTGGCAGACGGGCCTCCGGTGACCAAACGGCTGATCTTCACCGGGCCGCGCGGTGGTCATGTCTGGCGGACGTCCCTCAACGAGGAGGTGTGGAAGCGAACACTGGCTTCGGCCGACGTGATCCCCGAGCGGAAACCGGGCGAGTCGTACGCCGAGTCTCGCGAGAACGGCATGCACGCCCTCCGCCACTTCTACGCCTCGGTCCTCCTCGACGGCGGCGAGAACATCAAGGCTCTCGCCGAGTACCTCGGCCACTCGGACCCAGGTCTCACGCTCCGCGTGTACGCACACCTCATGCCTTCGAGCCAGGAGCGCACTCGAAAGGTGGTGGCGTCTGTCTTCAGTCGCCGACGAGAAGAAGAGACAGCGATGGAGATACGACTCTTCAATGGTCACCGCGAATAGATCGGCGAAGACGTTCGCTGAAGGGACGAAAGATCTAGGCTCACGCAGAGACTCACAAGTTGATTGAACTAGCAGTGCGTGAGAGATTGGCATGCAAGCTCTAGTTGGTTCTAGTTGACTCTAGATAGCTCGCGAAGGTTCTAGAAGACTCTAGGACGACCGAGGACCCAGACCCGGTGGCACCCGGATCCAGGCCCTCTTGCAGTCAACGAGCCCGGTCGCGTACCAGCAGACCGGGCTCGCTGCATGCACAGCTCCCGGTCGCAACCGCCCTCGCGCGTGACTCACTCATCGAGCGAGCTGCATCACGCCGGTAGCGATGGTCACCAGTAGGCCGACGCCCGCAAGCCAGACCTGCCACCTCTCGGCACCGGTCCACTTACGAGGCCTGTCCTTCTCAAGACTCACCTCTACCACCTCCCTATCCTCCTCCAACCGACCCGTTGCTCGGGCCGGAGCCTGGAACTCGCGCGCCCCCGCGCCGAGTTCAAGGGAGGTTCAGGTGAGGCGGCATCAGCATACCGGTCACATCGCTGTCCACCGAGGCGTGTAGGGAGGCTTGACAGCAGCCCTGAACCCCTTTCACGGCCCAGCGACGGCCCGGGGGTAGCAACAAGCCCCCTACTAGCGGAGAACCCGCAGGCAGAGGGCTTGATCAGTTCTGCTTACTTCTTCTTGCCCTGGTTCTTTACCGCCTCGATCGCTGCCGCTGCCGCGTCCGGGTCGAGGTAGGTGCCGCCCGGGTTGAGGGGCTTGAACTCGGCGTCGAGTTCGTAGGAGAGGGGGATGCCGGTGGGGATGTTGAGGCCCGCGATGTCGGCGTCCGAGATGTTGTCGAGGTGCTTGACGAGGGCGCGGAGGCTGTTGCCGTGGGCCGCGACCAGGACCGTACGGCCCGTGAGGAGGTCCGGGACGATGCCGTCGAACCAGTACGGGAGCATCCGGACGACGACGTCCTTCAGGCACTCCGTCCGCGGGCGCAGCTCCGGCGGGAGGGTGGCGTAGCGCGGGTCCGAGAACTGGGAGTACTCGGCGTCGATGTCGAGCGGCGGCGGCGGGGTGTCGTAGGAGCGGCGCCAGAGCATGAACTGCTCCTCGCCGAACTCCGCGAGGGTCTGCGCCTTGTCCTTGCCCTGGAGGGCGCCGTAGTGACGCTCGTTCAGGCGCCAGCTGCGGTGGACCGGGATCCAGAGGCGGTCGGCGGACTCCAGCGCCAGCTGCGCGGTGCGGATCGCGCGCTTCTGGAGCGAGGTGTGGACCACGTCGGGCAGCAGGCCGGCGTCCTTCAGGAGCTCACCGCCGCGGACTGCCTCCTTCTCGCCCTTCTCGTTGAGGTTGACGTCCACCCAGCCGGTGAACAGGTTCTTCGCGTTCCACTCGCTCTCGCCGTGGCGGAGGAGGATCAGCTTGTACGGTGCGTCGGCCATGGGTCCGAGCGTAATAGAAGGGTCCGATCGCCCGCACGGGCCTCCCGCCTGGCGGACGGTTGACGGGATCTGTTAATTCGCTCGACGCCGGCACACCCCGTTCGTAAGTTCTGAAAGCGGCTGTCGCCGCTTACTCGAACGTCGTGTCATCCGGGGGTCCCATGTCCGTCGCCGCTCTCAGACGTGCCGTCAGCGACAGCGTCTCCGGACTGCCGCCCGCGTTCTGGTGGCTGTGGACCAGCACCCTCGTGAACCGGCTCGGCGCCTTCATCTCCACCTTCATGGCGCTCTATCTGACCCTCGACCGCGGCTACTCCGCCTCCTACGCCGGTCTGGTCGCGGCCCTGCACGGCCTCGGCGGGGTCGTCTCCTCGCTCGGCGCCGGTGTACTGACCGACCGGCTCGGGCGGCGCCCCACGATGCTGATCGCGCAGGCCTCCACGGCCGTCTCGGTGGCGGTGCTGGGGTTCGTGCACCACCCCGTGGCCATCGCCGGGGTCGCCTTCCTGGTCGGTGCCGCCTCCAACGCCTCCCGGCCCGCCGTGCAGGCGATGATGGCGGACATCGTGCGGCCCGAGGACCGCGTACGGGCGTTCTCGTTGAACTACTGGGCCATCAACCTCGGCTTCGCGATCTCCTCCGTGGGCGCCGGGTTCCTCGCCGAGTACAGCTACCGCGCCGGGTTCCTGCTGGAGGCGGCGATGACCGCGATCTGCGCGGTCGTGGTCTTCGTCAAGCTGCCCGAGTCGCGGCCCGTCCGCTCCGGGAAGGAGGCGGACGCGGAGGACGCCGTGGGGCTGGGGACCGTACTGCGGGACAGGCGGTTCATGGGTGTCGTCACCCTGTCCTTCCTGATCGCGCTGATCTTCCAGCAGGGCTCCGTGGGCCTGCCCGTCGCGATGGGCGAGGCCGGCTTCACCGCCGCGGACTACGGCATGGCCGTCGCCGTCAACGGTGTACTGATCGTGGTGCTCCAGATCCCCGTCACCCGGTTCATCGAACACCGCGATCCGCGCAGGCTGCTGGTGATCTCGGCGCTGCTCGCCGGGTACGGGTTCGGGCTGACCGCGTTCGCCGGGTCCGTCGGGATCTTCGCGCTCACGGTCTGCGTGTGGACACTCGCCGAGATCGTCAACGCGCCGACGCAGACCGGGCTCGTCGTCCGCCTCTCCCCCGTCCACGGGCGCGGCCGCTACCAGGGCATGTACACGATGTCCTGGTCCGTGGCCGCGCTGGTCGCCCCGCTGATGTCCGGCTTTGTCATCGACCGGTTCGGGGCGGAGTGGCTGTGGGGGCTGTGCGCGGTGCTGGGCACGGTGACGGCCGCCGGGTACGGCCTGCTCATGCGGCGCCTCCCGGCACAGGAGCCTGTGGACGCGGGGGCGGACCCGGGGCCGGGGGACGTGGAGGCTCCCGTCGCCCGCGCCAAGCCCGAGGTCGGCGCCGGCTGAGCGGCGGGCCCGCAGTACCTCACGGGTGCATCTGCGCCCCCTTCACCACCTTGTCCACCGCGTTCTTCGGGCCGTAGACCGCGAGCCCCACCAGGTCCAGCGCCGCGGTCGGGACGGCCCGGACCGCCGCGCGGTTGTCGCGGTCGTTGCCGGTGGTGAAGAGGTCCGCGGTGAACAGGGCGCGGGGCAGGGCCCGGGACAGGACGCGGGTGTGGGCCGCGGTCAGCGTCTCCTTCGTACCCTCGAAGACCAGGACCGGCTGGCGGAACATCGGCAGGTAGGCGACACCGTCGCCGTCCGCGTACGGCTCGCCGATCACCTCGGGGAGCTGGGTGCCGAGGCCGCTGACCAGGAACGCGGTCACGTTCAGCCGCTGCCAGGGCTCCAGGTCCTCGCGCAGCAGGACGGCGATCTTCGTGTCGAAGCGGACGGGCTCCGGGGTCATGGGCGTCACGGGGGTCACGGGGGTCACGGGGGTCACGGCGGCGGGGGTGGAGGTCGGGTCTGTGCTCATGGGACGAGACTGCCGACCGGTCCGCGCCACCGTCTTGTACGTTCTTTGCATGGCCCCACCGCGGAAAACTCCCCCGCCGCGGACATCACCCCCACCGCGGGAAGCATCCCCACCGCGGGAAGCGTCCCCGCCGCGGACCGGCGAGACCGTCTCCGCCTGGCGTCCCGGTGTCCCGGGCGTCGTGGAGGTCTTCCACGCCCACTTCACCGAGTACGCCTATCCGATGCACGTGCACGAGGCGTGGACGCTGCTGATCGTCGACGACGGGGCGGTGCGGTACGACCTGGAGCGGCACGCGCACGGCACCCCGCACGACACGGTGTCCCTGCTGCCCCCGCACGTGCCGCACAACGGCGCCGCGGCCACCCCGGAGGGCTTCCGCAAGCGGGTCCTCTATCTCGACTCCTCGCGTCTCGCGGACGAGCTGATCGGGGCCGCCGTCGACACCCCCGACCTGCGCGACCCGCTGCTGCGGCACCGCGTGGGGCAGCTGCACACCGCGCTCGGCCGGCCCGGCGAGGAGCTGGAGGCGGAGAGCCGGCTGACCTTCGTCGCCGAGCGGCTGGCGGAGCGGCTGCGGCCCCGTCTCGGCACCGCCGTCCGGCGCGACGATCCGGGGCTCGCGCGCCGGCTGCGCGAACTGCTCGACGAGAGGGTCGTCGAGGGGCTGTCCCTGGAGGCCGCCGGGCGGCTGCTCGACGCCCATCCCGCCCATCTCGTACGGGCGTTCAGCGGCGCGTACGGCATCGCCCCGCACCAGTACCTGAGTTCACGGCGGGTCGAGCGCGCCCGTGGGCTGCTGCTCACGGGCGCGCGACCGGCCGCGGCGGCGCTCGCCACCGGGTTCTACGACCAGGCGCATCTGACCCGGCACTTCCGGCGGCTGGTGGGGGTGACCCCGGGCCGTTATCGGTCCAGCTCGCGCTGGGCGTCGTAGAGGTTGCGCGGCCGTACGGTGTCCGTCGTGCCGTACAGCTCCAGGCGGCTGTGCAGGTCGCCGGTGAAGTCGGGGACGTCGATCTGGTCGAACTCGCGGACCTCGTTGATGCCGACGGTCGCGCTGTAGGGGGCGAGTCCGTCGATCTTCATCAGGCCCGCGCGGCCGTTGGTGACGCGGATGTTCCAGTGCGCGAAGCGGGCGCCGTGCAGTGGTCCGGCGATCGCGTCGCCGCCGTGCCGGCCGTTGTTGTTGACGGTGATGTCGGTACGCACGTTGGCGAACGGCAGCCCGCGATGGCTGTCGAAGGTGCCCATCTCCATCACACCGCGCGACCAGACGTTGTACGAGGACAGGCCCTCGACGTTGATGCCGTGCAGCTGGACGTTGGAGGGCGCCGGGGTGGTGCGCGCGGCGATCGTGAACTCCTCGACCAGGTTGTCGTGCGAGCCCTCGCGGCAGAAGTACGGGTGGTGCGCGCCGCGGCCCTCGACGCGGGTGCGGCGCAGGGTGCAGGCGGAGGCGGCGACGAGGCCGAAGCCGTTGTCGACGTTGCGGACGGTGACGTCGTCCGCCCAGCAGTCGTACGCGCACTGGAAGGTGACGCCGTTGAAGCCCTTGTCGAGGAGGTGCGGCTGCTGGGGTGTCTCGGCGCACTCCAGGGTGAGGCCCTCGACGCCGGACCCGGTCAGCTCCGGGACGTGGGTGGTGAGGCGGGGGTCCCATTCGGGGCGGACGTCGAGCGGCAGGGGGCGTTCGAGGGTGACCCGGCGGCCCTTCACGCGGGTGACGCGGACCGGCCACTCGTAGGGGACGTACGAGGTCAGCTTGGTCATGGCGGGCCAGTCGTACGCCTCGGTGCCGGGGCCGCCGCCGCACATGTGCTCAAGGAGGGTGTGGTCGGCGTCGTCGGCGAGGCGGAGCAGGACGAGCGCGCCGGGGCGGAGCCCGCGGGCGTCGGCGACGGTGATCGTGTGGGAGCCCTGGCGGGCCGGTTCGACGGTGGTGAGGGTGCTCCACTCGTCGCGCTTGTTGCCGGTCCAGCCCTCGAACGGCCAGGCCTTCGCGCGGATCGCGGTGGTCAGCGACTCCCAACGGGCCGTCGGGGCGAGCCAGATCAGGCCGCCGGCCCAGGACCAGGAGGACTTGTCGCCGCCGTAGCGGGAGCCGTAGACGCCGATCAGCTCGGTGAGGTTCTTCGTCGCGTGCAGTGTGGTGCGACCGCTGCCGGCGCCGCGCAGCACGACGTTGGAGTGGCCCAGGCGGATCACGTCGTCGATGCGGAAGGTGCCGGCGGGGATGAGTACCGTGCCACCGCCGGCCCGTCCGGCGGCGGCGATGGCACGGTTGATCGCGGGTGCGGAGTCGGTCGTGCCGTCCGCGACGGCCCCGAAGTCCCGTACGTCGGCGACGACCCGGCGGCGCGGGAGGCGGCGGGCGCCGGCCTGTGCGCCCGCCCGGCCGACGAACGGGATCTGCGGGTGGGTGTACGGGGAGCGGTTGAACTCGCGCCAGAGGGTGGGCACTTGCGAGCCCTTCGCGGGGTGCGAGCTCTTCGCGGGGTGCGCGCCCGGAGTGGGGGCGGACGGGGTGGCGGCGTGGGCCGGTGAGGTGTCGGCGGCGGTCGCCGACGCGGTGCCGGCGGCCGTCGCCGCGACCGCGATCGCCGTGCCGAGCACCGTGCGTCTGGTGATGCCCTCGTACGCGTTGCCCATGCCCGTCCGCCCTTCCAGCATCCATGGATATGAACGAAGTTCATATGTGCGTCAGCGGTGAGCATGCCACGGGGTCCGAAGCCGGGGAAGAGTTGGCGCAGTGCTTGTTGGAGCGCAGCGCTTGTTGAAGGGGAACGCGACTCAGCTGGACGGGCGCTCGATCAGATGTGTGAACGCGTCCAGGTTCCGTGTCGACTCGCCGCGGGACACCCGCCAGGCGTGCTCCTTACGGATCGCGGTGGCGAATCCCAGCTCCAGCAGGGTGTTGAAGTCGCCGTCCGCGGTCTCCAGGACCTGGCCGAGGAGCCGGTCGACGCCGTCCGGGGTGACGACGGAGAGCGGGAGCCTGCCGGTGACGTAGATGTCGCCGAGCGGGTCGACGGCGTAACCCACGCCGTAGAGCTTGAGGTTGCGCTCCAGGAGCCAGCGGTGGACGGCGGGCTCGTTCTCGTCGGGGTGGCGGACGACGAAGGCGTTGAGGGAGAGCGAGTGGCGGCCGACGATCAGCGAGACCGTCGTCGACAGCTTGCGGGTGCCGGGGAGCTTCACCACGTAGTGGCCGGGCTCGGGGCTCTCCCACTCGATGTCGTCGTCCTTGAGCACATCCTCGATGACCCGCGCCGCCTGCCGCTGTCCAGCCTCCATACGGGGAGCGTACGTCAGCCGTGGTGGGCGCGGGCGCGGCGGCGGTGGGAGTGCAGCGCGGCCGTGTAGACCTCCGCGGTGGCGCCGGCGGCGGCGTCCCAGCCGAAGGACCGGGCGTGCCGGGCGGCGGCGTCGCCCATCCGGCCGGTGAGCGCCGGTTCGTCGGCGAACCGGCCCAGCACGCGCGCGTACGCGGCCGGGTCGTGGCCCTGCACCAGGAAGCCGGTACGTCCGTCGCGCACGGCCACCGGCAGTCCGCCGACGGCGGCCGCGAGGACCGGGGTGCCGGCCGCCTGCGCCTCTATGGCGACCAGCCCGAAGGACTCGCTGTAGGACGGCATGACCAGTACGGACGCGGCCCGGAACCAGTCCGCGAGCTGGTCCTGGCCGACGGGCGGCCGGAACCGTACGACATCCGCGATGCCGAGCCGCGCGGCCAGCTTCTGAAGCCCCTCCGGCTTGGCCAGACCGCTGCCGCTGGGGCCGCCGACGATCGGCACGACGATGGTGCGGCGCAGCTCGGGACGCTCGTCGAGCAGTACGGCGATCGCCCGCAGCAGCACGTCCGGTGCCTTGAGGGGCTGGATACGGCCCGCGAAGAGCGGGATCAGCGCGTCCTGCGGGAGGCCGAGGCGGGCGCGGGCGGCGGCCCGGCCGTCGGCGGGGTGGAAGCGGCCGAGGTTGACGCCGGGGTGGACGACGGCGACCTTGCCGGGGTCGGCCGCGTAGTGCCGGACGAGTTCCTCGGCCTCCTCGGCGGTGTTGGCGATCAGCCGGTCCGCGGCGGCGACGATCTGGGTCTCGCCGATGACCCGCGCGGCGGGCTCGGGGCTGTCGCCGTCGGCGAGGTTGGCGTTCTTCACCTTCGCCATGGTGTGCATGGCGTGCACCAGGGGGACGCCCCAGCGCTGTGCGGCGAGCCAGCCGACGTGGCCGGAGAGCCAGTAGTGGGAGTGGACCAGGTCGTAGTAGCCGGGGCGGTGGCCGGCCCAGGCCTGCATCACCCCGTGCGTGAAGGCGCACAGCTGCGCCGGGAGGTCCTCCTTGGCGAGCCCCTCGTAGGGGCCGGCGTCGATGTGCCGGACGAGGACGCCCGGACTCAGCTCGACGGTGGGCGGGAGGGCGGCGGAGGTGGCGCGGGTGAAGATCTCGACCTCGATGTTGATCGCGGCGAGGCGCTGCGCGAGCTCCACGATGTAGACGTTCATTCCGCCGGCGTCGCCGGTGCCCGGCTGGTGGAGCGGCGAGGTGTGCACGGAGAGCATGGCGACCCGGCGCGGGCGGCGGTGCCCGAGCCGCAGGCGCGAGGAGGCCGCCGAGTGGCGGCGACCGAGCCTGCTCACGTATTGGCTCACGTGCCGTTCCTCCCTGCCGCGGGCATGCCTGTCGGAGGACGTTGAGCGCCCTCCAACCGGATCCAACACCGGAAGGTGGTGCTCCATTTCCGGTCCGGGCATCTTTGCCCAATCATTACCGGGTGTCGCTCAACCGTTCGAGACCTTTCGGAGGAGCGGGCAGGACTTCGGGAGGTCGCGGCGGACGCCCCGGCGGCCGGCGTACGGGCCGTCAAGGGGTGACGGCAGCGCATACCCTCGTACGCATGACAGCCCGCGCAGCCCACCGCCCCGGGGGCGCTGTCCGTCCCGTGGGCGCGGTGACGCGCGGCACCACCAACCCCAACCGCCTGCGCCGTATGGACCGCTGGATCGCCGCCGTGCACGGCGGCGAACTGCGCCGTGCCGCCGACCCCGTGGCCGTCGACCTGGGCTACGGCGCCGCCCCCTGGACCGCCGTCGAACTGCTGGACCGCCTGCGGACCGTCGCCCCCCGCACCCACGTCGTGGGCGTGGAGATCGAACCGGCGCGGGTCGCGGCGGCGCAGCCGTACGAGCGCGAGGGCCTGGTGTTCCGGCACGGGGGCTTCGAAGTCCCGGTCCCCGGGCGGCCCCTGCTGATCCGGGCCGCCAACGTCCTTCGCCAGTACGACGAGCCGGAGGTCGCCGCGGTCTGGGAGCGGCTGTGCGCGCGGCTCGCGCCGGGCGGGCTGCTGGTGGAGGGGACCTGTGACGAGATCGGGCGCCGCCATGTGTGGGTCGCGCTCGGCCCCGAGGGCCCGCGGACCGTCACCTTCGCGGCCCGGCTCGCCTCGCTGGAACGCCCCTCGGACCTCGCCGAACGGCTGCCGAAGGCGCTGATCCACCGGAACGTGCCGGGCGAACCCGTGCACGCCTTCCTCCGGGACTTCGACCGCGCCTGGGCCGCCGCCGCGCCCTACGCCTCCTACGGCGCCCGGCAGCGCTGGATCCGCGCGGTGCGGGACCTGACCGCCGACTGGCCGGTGGCCGACGGGCCGGTGCGCTGGCGGCAGGGTGAAGTCACCGTCCGCTGGCCCGCGTTGGCGCCCCGGACGTGACCCCTTTCCCCAGACCTTCCCCCTCGTTCTCCCGGACGGTCGATTCGCGGGGAACGATCGAGGAACGATCTCGCTGAGTCGTTCGTCACAGAGACTGGGAGATCGTCGTACAACGCGGTGGTCGGGGGATGGATTCACTGCCTCTGTCGCTCCGCGACCTGGCGTGGCACGATCCCTCGGGCGTCCACACGTCACTGACGGTGCATCAGTTGGGGGGCATGGGTATGGGATCGGGCAAGCGCGGCCTGCTCGCGGCGGCACTCACCGTGGTCTGCGCGGTGACGGTGCTGGCGGCACCGGGCACGGCACTGGCCGCCCCGGACCCCACCCCGCCCCGGTCGGGCAGTGGTACGGCGTCGACGCCGGCGACGAACGAGGAACTCGAGTCGATCCGGCTCCAGCTGGAGGACCTCTACCACGACGCGGCCGTCGCCACCGACGCCTACAACGCCGCGGAGGAACTGGCCGAGGAGCAGTCCGCCCAGATCGTCGGGCTGGCCAAGCGGATCGTCGACGGCCGGGAGAAGGTGGCGGACCTGAAGGCGCTGGCGGGCGCCGCGGCCCGTGCCCAGTACCGCTCGGGCGGGCTGCCGCCCGAGGCCCAGCTGATGCTCAGCGACACTCCGCGCGAGTTCCTCGACGGCAGCGAGCGCATCCTCCAGGGCCAGCGCGCAACCGACCACACCCTGGCCGAACTGACGCGGACCCAGCAGGACCTGGAGCAGTACGCCAAGGACGCCTCCACCGGCTGGGAGAAGCTGGAGGCCAACCGCAAGGCCAAGGACGCGGCGAAAAAGAAGATCAAGAAGCAGATCGCGGCGGCCGAGCGGGTCGAGTCCCAGCTGGCGAAGGAGGAGAAGGAGCGCCTCGCCAGGCTGGAGCAGCAGGCCGCCTCCCGCTCCCAGACCGCCTGGCTGGGCACCGGGATACTCGACGACATCGAGGGCCGGGCGACCGCGCAGGGCAAGAAGGCCGTCGCGTACGCCACGGACCAGTTGGGCAAGGCGTACGAATGGGGTGCGGAGGGGCCGTCGACGTTCGACTGCTCCGGGCTGACCTCACAGGCCTGGGCGGCGGCCGGCACACCGATCCCGCGCACCTCGCAGGAACAGTGGCGCCAACTGCCCCGCGTCGGCGTCGAGGACATGCGGCCCGGCGACCTGATCATCTACAACTCCGACGCCAGTCATGTCGCGATGTACATCGGCGACGGGTCGATCGTGCACGCCCCTCGGCCGGGGCGGACGGTGACGATCACGGGGGCGGGGTCCATGCCGATACTCGGGGTGGTGCGGCCGGGGGCGTGACGGCGGGGCGGTCCTGGCTTCGCGTCGGGGCGGTCTTGGCTTCGCGTCGGGACGGCTGGGGTTTTTACGTCGGGACGGCTGGGGGTTCTGCGTCGGGACGGCTGGGGGTTTTACGTCGGGACGGCTGGGGGTTCTGCGTCGGGACGGCTGGGGGTTTTACGTCGGGACGGCCGGGGGTTCTGCGTCGGGACGCACGAGGTCGGCACGGTCGTGACCCGGGCCACGTGACCTGGCCCACGCCCCGTCGGCGGCAAACCCGCCCGTGACGTGACCTTCGTCATCCCGCCCCGATGGGCGCCCTGCCCAACTGCGGTACGGATCGCGGCATATGACAGCGGCGGTGGGCCGAGCGACGTGCCTCACACCATTCCAATCCGGCGCCACCACCCGCTATGGTCCCCGTCGGTAGGTCGAGACCCCTCGCCCTGCCATGCCCTCGGGGGGAGGGAAGGAACCCAGGACAATGCCCGTACCCGTACCGCGGCAGAGAGCGATCCCGGCCGTGGAGAGTGGTCAGGCGCACGCCGCGTCCGCGAAAGGCGGTCCCTCCATGGAGTCCGCGACCGGCGGCCCGTCCATGGCGGAGTCCCCGCGCACGCACCACCCGGCCGAGCGGACCGCCACGACGCCGTACCCGCACACCAGCGGCGGCGCGCTCACCCTGCTGCTGATCGAGGACGACCCGGCCGGCTCGCTGATCGTGCCGGAGCTGATCGACGCCTCCGGACAGCCGATCCGCGTCCGCACGGCCCGCAATCTCACCGAGGCCGGGCGGCTGCTCACCGACGACGTCCAGTGCATCCTGCTGGACCTCGCGCTGCCCGCGCCCGGCGGAGCCACCGAGGGCGACGAGCTGGCCGTACTGCGGCATGTGCTGGAGCTGGCGCCCCGGCACGCCGTCCTCGCACTCACCGCGTCCGGCGACTCCGAGCGCGGCGCCGAGGCGGTCCGTGTGGGCGCCCAGGACTATCTCTTCCGGGACGAGCTGGACGCACGGCTGCTGAGCCGGGCGATCCGCTACGCCGTTGAGCGGAAACGTTCCGACAGCGCCGAGCGGCGGCTCGCCGAGGGGCGGATGCGCGCCCAGGAGAACGCCCGCCTGGAACGCGGCCTGCTGCCGACGCCGCTCCTGGAGGGCTCGGTCCTGCGCTTCGCCGCCCGCTACCGCCCCGGCCGCTCGCGCGCGCTGCTCGGCGGTGACTTCTACGACGTCGTACGGACGCCCGACGGCACCGTGCACGCGATGATCGGCGACGTCTGCGGGCACGGTCCCGACGAGGCGGCGCTCGGTGTGGAGCTGCGGATCGCGTGGCGGGCGCTGACCCTCGCGGGGCTGTGCGGGGACGAGCTGCTGGGGACGTTGCAGCAGGTGCTGGAGCACGAGCGGGACAACGACGAGATCTTCGCGACGCTGTGCACGGTGGACATCGCGCCGGACGGGCGCCGTGCCGGGCTGTGCCTCGCCGGGCACCCGGCGCCGCTGGTCGCCCGGCCCGGCCGTACCGCACGGCTGCTGCCGTACGACAACAACGGGCCCGCCCTCGGGCTGCTGCCCGGCGCGCGCTGGCCGCGGATGCAGGTCGAGCTGGGGCGTGAGTGGAGCCTGATGCTCTACACCGACGGGCTCATCGAGGGGCGGGTCGGTGAGGGGCGCCTGGAGCGGCTGGGGCAGGACGGGATGGTCGACATGGTCCGCCGGCAGTTGGGGGAGGGGCTGCGGGGGGAGGCGCTGCTGCGGGCTGCCGTGAACGAGGTTCGGGAGCTCAATGGGGGCGAGTTGACGGACGACGTGGCTGTGGTGCTGCTTGAACGTGGGTGACGTGGCCTTGCCGGGGGCGGGTTGGTGACTTCGGGTGCGGGTGGGTGGGGTGCCGGGTGCGGGGGCCCGGGCGGGTGACGCCGGGTGCGGGTGGGTGGGGGCTGGTCGGGCCCGCGCGGCGGTAGCCGCAAATCAAGCAGAGCCCCGCGTCCCTTGAGTCAGTGGCGGTCGCCGCAAATCAAGATGAGCCCCGCGCCCCGTCGTGGCGTTGCGGCTCGCCGCGTTCCGTGGAGAACCGCCTGCTCTACCGGCCGCCGTTGTACGGGCCGTAGGGGCCGTCGCTGCTGGAGCCGCCGCCGGTGCGGCGGGAGCGGCCGCCGCCGGGGAGGCTGCGGATCGCCGGGCGGACATCGACCATGTAGACGATGGTGGCGATGAGGCCGAGGACCGGCAGGAACGACAGGATGCCGAAGATCAGGTTCACCACAAGGGCGATACCGAGGATGATCAGCCAGAACGGCTTGGACTGCTTGCTCGCCGCGCGGTAGGCGTCCTCGCGGCGCGTGGCGGCGTCGAACAGCGCGAACGCGCTGAACACGGTCAACGCCAGGTTCAGCAGCGACAGGAAGCTCGAGAAGCCCTGCATCAGCACAACGTCCACCACCCGAATCGGATCGTCTCTACCCGGTCACCGTACCCGCATCCACCGGTTCGCTACCCGGACAACGGGCCGGGCACTCGGTAAGTGCCCGGCCCGTTTCGCGGAACCGCCCGTCACTTGGCCGGGGGCGTGGTCTTCTTCGCGGTGGTCTTGCGGGCGGCCGGGGCCTTCTTCGCCGGAGCCTTCTTGGCGGCGGCGGAAGGGGCGGGGGCCGGCTTGGCCTCGGTCTTGGCCGGGGCGGGCGCCACGGTCTCCTTGACCTCGACGGGCTCGGCGCTCGGCTCGACGACGATCGCCAGTTCCTCGATCTCCTCGGCGGCCTCGCCGCGCCAGGTCTTCACGGCCTGCTCGCCGTGCTCGGCGACCTTCTCGTAGGTCTCGCGGGCCTTGACCACGTACTCGGCGGCGACGCCGACACCGCGCAGCGCGATGTCCTGGGCGCTCTCGCCGATGCGCTTGAGGTCGGCGTCGAGGTTGGTGCCGAGCTTCTTCAGGTCGCCGTCGAAGGAGTTGATGAACTCGTTGACGCGGGTCTGGAGGGTCTCCTGGGTCTCCTTGACCCGGGCGCCGGCCTCCTTGGCGCGGGCGGCGGCCTTGTCCTGGACGGCCTTGGGGTCGGTGCCCCGCACGGCCTCGAACCGGGCCGGGGCCTCGGTACGCAGCTGCTCGACCAGGGTCGGCACCTTCTTCGCCTGCTGGAGGGCCAGGTCGGCGGTGCCGGCGGCGAAGTAGAGGGGGGTCGGGTCGCTGAAGGTCTTGCGCAGGTCGTCGGTGATGGCCATGGTGATGGTCCTCCCGGATTCGCGTTCGGCTGAGGGTTTTGGTGGTGGTCCGCGGCGGGGCGCCGGTTTCTCCCTGGTCCGGTTCAACCGGCTGTCTGCTGCGGGCCGGCATCGTTGCCGTCGGCCGCTCTGGGGCCGCGTACGACGGCGTCGTCGCCGTCGGTGCGGGCATCCGTGTCCGTGGTGGCCGCCGTGAGCGGGTGGCCGTCGGCCACGTGGCCGTTCTCCTTGCGGAACGACTCGTAGACCTGGAGCAGCACCAGTTTCTGCTGCTCGTTCAGCGTCGGGTCGGCGAGGATGACGGCGCGCGTCGCGCCTTCCCGTCGGTGCTCCTCCCCGTCCCGCTCCGCGTCGAGGATGCCGGCTCGCACGTACAGCGTCTCGGCGGAGATCTGAAGGGCCTTGGCGACCTGTTGCAGCACCTCCGCGCTCGGCTTGCGCAGCCCGCGCTCGATCTGGCTCAGATACGGATTCGACACCCCGGCGGCGTCGGCGAGCTGCCGCAACGAGAGCTGCGCGTTGCGCCGCTGCTCGCGCAGATACTCACCGAGATTGCCGACGTTGAGCGATGCCATGCCCCTACTGTGCCCCAACCTTGCTAACTATTGCAAGCATCCGCTTGCAAAAGCACGCGCCACCCGGGTGACGGGGCGCTGCGACTGAGGAGGACTGTCCGTTCTCAATAGATGTGGCGAGTCCCAGTGGTTCTGGCAAACGACATGGCGGAGTCCCGGCGAAGCTGGCTGGCCTGTACGGTCCACCGCATGGTTGACGTGTTCGATGTGGCTCACGCTCTGCGCGGCGGGATACCCGACAGGGCGGGAGCCTGGGCCTTCGTTCGGGACTTTGCCGCAGCGTGGGCGGAGCCGCTCGCCGACAGCGCGGGTACGAGACCGGAGGAGCTGGAGCGGGCCGAGGAGACGCTGGGGCTCGCACTGCCGACCGCGCTGCGCGAGGCGTACTCGCTTCTCGGTACGCGTCACGACCTCACCGGCAACCAGGACCCGCTGCTGCGCCCTTCTGAGCTGTTCGTGCACGACGAGTTCGGTGGAGTGCTCGTCTTCCGCAGCGAGAATCAGGGGTGCGCTTTCTGGGGAGTACGGCGGCGGGACCTCGGTCAGGACGATCCGCCGGTGTTCGTCCAGTCACGGGATGGTTGGGTCCCCTTCCTGGAGCGGGTCTCCCTGGCCTGTGTCGAGCTGATACTCAGCGAGACGCTGCTTGGCAGCGAAGGACGGCTCTACAACGCCTGCGAACTTCCCGCCAGCCTGATTCGAGAGCTGCCGAGCCGGTTCGCGCCGGTGGACTTTCCCGAGTACCCGATGTGGACGGGGAAGGAAGAGTCACCCGTGTGCTGGTTCTCCGCGCCGGGGAAGCTCTTGCGGCTCGACGGACTGAGTGACCACAGCTGGCTGCACGTTCGGGGAAGTACGTTCGCCGACCTGGAGTCGCTCTGCACCGCCCTCCCCAGCCCCTGGGTACGTGGGTACTCAGAGCCGTTGGAAGCCGACGAACTGCCTTTCTAGGCACCCGAGGGTCTGCTTGGATGACCGGGAAAGACTGTGAATGGAGCGCAACGGGGGCGTGAGAATGGCTGATCCGTACATCATTCTCAACGAACTCGCCCAAGAGCTTCGGCCGATGCCACAGGGAATCGAGTGGTTCGAGAGCCTCTCCGCTGAAGAGCAGTCCAACACCCTGTGCCTCCTGTCACATTTCTGCATTCAGGCCCGCGCCACTGCCGAGGACGGCCCGGAAAGCATCCGACGCGCCGGACTTCGCGCCACGCACACACCGGCAGTTCTGATCACACGGGGGCGGATCGACCAGCAGCTCGGAAAGATCGCCAGTCTCACCCCGCACGACGAGCGCCTCAAGTCATTCCGGCTACTGATCGCGGTGCTGGCCGTCGCCGACGAACGCCGACGAGAGCGCTTCTGCTCCGACGGTTGCGGCCACGCGTGGCATCGCCTGTCTGTCGACACCCCCGAAGCCTCGGCCTGATCCCTCGCACTTGTAGGATCTCGCGGCTCGTGTCACCACGCAGCGTGCTGACCAGCAAAATTCGGATGGGTCTCAGAGGGCGCACCGATGCCCTTGTCTCAAATGCCGTGGCACTTCCTCAGCAAGCGCTGGAAGATGGCGATGTGCAGCTCCCCTAGGTCTATCGCGTCAGCAAGTACGACCCCGCCGACCGTGACGATCACGGGCACTACACCGGCACCGAGGACAGCATCAGCGATCACGGCGAGATCGAGGCGGCCTATCTTCAGGCGGTCAAGGCGTTCGCCGCGGACACCAGCATCGACCATCTGTCTGTCCGCGAGCCGGAGGTCTCGTCTCTTGCTCACTTCGGCGTTGAGAGATCTCTGGACGGCTTCGATCTCGACAGGCTCCTTCCCGGCGGTCTTGCCGACTTCCACGACGGAGCAGAGATGCCGCTGGACATCGGGCTGGAGCTGATTCGCCTCATGCTGCGCGACAGCGGCGCCTGGTGCCGGCTGGAGGTGGAAGACGTTTTCGCAGTGCACGTCGGGTGGGACCAGTACCTCTACGTCGGCAGCAGCAGACTCTGCCAAGGAGCTCTAGCTCGCGCCCGCGAACTCGGGCTGTTCCCAGAACACCTGGACGTTTCCCCCTACGACTTCGAGCCCGAGGAGGAAGGCGTCCTACGGCCAGGCGATGACGACTTCTGGGCCAGCCTGCTGGTGCGGCTGGCCGACGAGGCTGGTCGGGCGAGTCTGGTATTGCTGCCTCACCTACTGGCCGCCGAAGGTTTCGAGTTCCTTAGTCAGCGGGACGGGCCACCGGTAGTGGCGCCCTTCGCGTTGCTGGACACCGTTCCGCCGCTGGAGGCAGAGAAAGCCACCGCCTGGAAACAGCATCTACTGGAGCTGGAGTCCGAGCGGCAAAGCGGCATCGGAGCCGGGGCGGGACCACGGCCGGAGTACGACCCGGCCCTGCATATCTTGGAGGAGCGGATTGCCGCGAAGGCCACCGAGTTGCGTGCCCTGGGCTGGACGGTGAGCGCGCGGACGGTCGAGAGGATGCGGATCCGCTACCGGGATCAAGGGGTCTGGGGGCTGGTCGATCACCGCAAGACCCGTCTGTCCTCGCCGACGGGCCGGGCTGATGAGCGGGTGGTGGCAGCCGTCGCGGCGGTGCTGGCCGACCAGTGGCGGGCCGGGGGGCGTGCTCGTCGGCGGGGGCGTTGGGGGCGGCGTTGAGGCCGCGTTCGGGACGGCTTGGTCTCTGGGCCGTGATTGACGGGAATCCGTGGGGCTCTCGGCGGGGCTGGGGAACGATGAGGCATGGCTTCTGACAACTGGTATCTCACCGATGACGTGGACGACTTCCTCGGCCGGGCCGGCGGGTTTCTGCGGTCGCGGCCCGGTCTGCATGTCATGCAGCTGACCTGGGCCGAGCGGGTGCGGACGCGTGGGGCGGCGGCGTACGGATGCGATGCGCCGCTGTTCGGCGCACTGGAGGAGGCCGGCGAGGTCCGCGCCACCTTCTACCGGCTCCCGCCCCGCGGCATCGCCCCCTCCCCGCTCACCGCCGAGCAGGCAGACTCGCTCGCCGCCCGGCTGGCCGCCCTCGGCGAGCCCCTGCCGAGCGTCGGCGCGGACGACGACACGGCCGCCGCCTTCGTCAAGGCCTGGCAGTGGTACACCGGCGCGACGGCGAAGCTCCGCGACACCCAGGTGCGGCTGTACGGGCTCGACAGACTCGTCCTGCCGGACCCGATGCCGGCCGGCCGGGCCCGTGTCCTCGGGGAGCGGGATCTCGACGAAGTCATGTTCTGGTGCCGGGAGTTCGCCCGGGCCGTCGGGGAGGACGTCACCATCGACGCCGGCACCTGGCCCGACACCCGCTTCGCCGACAAGCGCTACACGCTCTGGGAGACCCCGGACGGCACCCCCGTCTCCGTCGCGGGCCTGAACCCGAACATCGGCGGCCAGGTCCAGGTGGACATCGTCTACACCCCGGCCCATCTGCGCGGCCGCGGCTACGCGGCGGCCGTGACGACCGCCGTGACCCGCGCCGCGCTGGCCGAGGGCGCAGAGGACGTCGTCCTGTTCGCGGACCAGTCCAACCCCACCAGCAACGCCCTCTACCAGCGCCTCGGTTACCGCCCGCTCGCCGACTGGGCCTCGTACGAGATCCACGAAGCCCCCTAAGCCCCCGACCTAAGCCCCCGAAGCCCCCGAAGCCGGCTGAGCGGGCGCCCGGCTCAGTTCACCAGCAGCACCAGCTTGCCCCGCACATGGCCCTCCTCGCTCTCGCGCTGCGCCTCGGCGACCTCCGTGAGCGGGAGGGTCCGGGCGACCGGCAAGGAGAAGCGGCCCGACTCGACCAGGTCGCCCAGTTCGGCGAGTACGTGGAGCGCGCGGCCCGACTCACCCGTACTGAACCGCACCCCGTACTGCTGCGCACCGGCGAAGTCGGCGACCGTAAGGACGTGTTCGGCGCCGCCCGTGAGGTCGATCAGCTCGGGCAGGATCCCGCTCCCGGCCGCGTCGAGGGCGAGGTCGACCCCGTCGGGGGCCAGTGCGCGCACCCGGTCGACCAGTCCCTCGCCGTAGGTGACCGGCTCGGCGCCCAGGGAGCGGACGTAGTCCTGGTTCGCCGGGCTCGCGGTACCGATCACACGGGCGCCGCGGGCCACCGCGAACTGCACCGCCGAGCTGCCGACGCCCCCGGAGGCGCCGTTGACCAGCAGAGTGCCGCCGCTGCCGACGCCGAGCTGGTCGAGCGCGCGTACGGCCGTCTCGACGGCGACCGGCAGCGCGGCGGCGCCGGGGAGGTCGAGCGAGGGCGGGACCGGCGCGTAGTGCGCGAGGACCGCCAGTTGTGCCTGGGCCGCGCCCGCGTCGGACAGTCCGAAGACGCGGTCGCCGACGGCCACGTCCGTGACGCCGGGGCCCAGTTCGTCGACGACGCCCGCCGCCTCGGAGCCCAGGGTCTGCGGAAGCTCCTGGTCCATCATGCCCCTGCGCTTCTTCCAGTCGCTCGGGTTGACGCCGGCCGCGTGCACCGCGATCCGGACCTGGCCGGGACCCGGATGCGGGTCGGGGAGATCCACGATCTCCAGCACCTCGGGGCCGCCGAACCGGCTGAAACGGACTGCCTTCATCACTCGCTCCGATCTCTGTACGGGGCCTGCCGCCCGAGGTCCAGCCTCCCCCGGGTCGGCAATCCCGGCTCGCCGGCACACACGCGGCACTCGCTCACGGCCCTCACTCACGACCCCCACTCACGACCCCCGCCCTCCCTCGCGTCGCACGCTTGCGCCTTGGTCATTGACCTAGTTGACTGTGCACGGGCATTGTTGGTCGCCGACCAAGAGGTGGAGCTCATGGAGCAGCAGCACGTCGTCATCGCCGGCGCGGGCCCCGTCGGCCTCTGGCTCGCCGGGGAGCTGCGGCTGGGCGGAGTCGCCGTCACGGTCGTCGAGGAACGTACGGAGATCGACCAGCTCTCCAAGGCGCTCACCGTCCACCCGCGCACCATCGAGATCCTGGCCACGCGCGGACTGCACGAGCAGTTCGTCGCCGAGGACCTGCGCATCCCGAGCGGCCACTTCGGCGCGCTGGAGAAACGGCTCGACTTCAGCGGCCTGGACACGCCCTTCCCGTTCACCCTCGCCCTCCCCCAGGCCCGTACCGAGGAGATCCTCGAAGAGCGGGGCCATTCGAGGATGGGTCCTTCGCGGACCGGCCCTTCACGGACGGCGCCTTCACAGACCGGCCCCGCACGGACCGGCCCTTCACGGACCGCGCTTCCACCGACCGCGCCTTCACGGACCGCGCTACCGCCGACCGCGCCTCCGCCCACCGCGCCTCCGCCGACCGCCCGGCACCCCCGATCGCCGTCCATCGCGCCCCCCTCGACACCCTCGACACCCTCGATCAGGCCCGCCCCGCCTGGGCCGGCGTCCGTGCCGCCCTGATCCGCCCCGACGGGCACGTGGCCTGGGCGGCGGGGGCGGAGCGGGGCGACACGGCCCGGAGTGGGGCGCCAGGTGTGACCTGAGTCACGTCATGTCACAATTCGGCGCGTCCCCGGTGTCTCCCTTTCGAACACCAACCGAGGAGGCACCGTGAGTGAGAACACCCAGGTCGTGGTGGTCGGCGGCGGCTACGCCGGCGTGATGGCCGCCAACCGCCTGACGCACCGCGACGACGTGACCGTCACGCTCGTCAACCCGCGCCCGACGTTCGTCGAGCGGATCCGGCTGCACCAACTGGCGGGCCGTACCGGCGAGGCGGTCGTCGAGTACCGGGACGTCCTGGCCGAGGACGTGCGGCTGGTGATCGACAGCGTCGACCGGATCGACGCCGGCGGGCGCCGCGTGACGCTCGCGACCGGCGGGGCCGTCGGCTACGACTACCTGATCTACGCGGTGGGCAGCGGCAGCGTGGACCAACGCGTCCCCGGCGCCGCCGAGTTCGCCTACCCGATCGCCGGCCTGGAAGAGGCACTACGGCTGCGGCCGGCCCTCGACGAGGCGTCCCCCACGGCCCCGGTGACGGTCGTCGGAGCCGGTCCGACCGGCATCGAGACCGCCGCCGAACTGGGCGAGGCAGGCAGGAGGGTCACCCTCGTGTGCGGCGGGATCCTCGGCCCGTATCTGCACACCCGGGGCCGGCGCGCGGTCGCCGCACGCCTCGCCGCGCTCGGGGTGACCGTGATCCAGGGGCCCGGCGCCAAGGTGACGTCGGTGACCGGGGACACCGTACGGCTCGCCGACGGCCGTGAGCTGCCGAGCGAGGTGACCGTGTGGACCGCCGGGTTCGGTGTGCCGGACCTGGCCGTGCGCAGCGGGCTGAGCACCGACTCCGTGGGCCGGCTGCTCACCGATGAGACGCTGACCAGCGTCGACGACCCGCGGATCGTCGCGGCCGGCGACTCGGCGGCGCCGTCGGGGCTGCCGCTGCGGATGAGCTGCCAGGCGGCGATGCCGATGGGCGCGCGGGCCGCGGACACCGTACTGGCGCGGATCGCGGGCGAGCGGCCCTCGGACCTCAACGCGCTCTTCGCCGGGCAGTGCATCAGCCTGGGCCGCGGGGCGGGCATCTTCCAGTTCGCCCACCGGGACGACACCGCGGTGCCGTTCCACATCGCGGGCCGCACCGGCGCGAAGATCAAGGAGTTCGTCTGCGCGAGCATCGTCAAGCAGCTGGCCGGGGAGGCGCGCAAGCCGGGTTCGTACCGACTGCACAAGGTCTCGGGCGGCGCCAAGCGCGGGCAGCAGATCAAGTCCGGGCGGGGCAAGGCGGCGCCCGCGGCGGCCACCGAACCGGCTGCCTAGAAGGACGACGGGCAGCCATGAGGGACAAGGAGAAGGAGGACAGGGACGTGAGCACGGACAGGGGCACAGACGGCGGCATGGACACGGGCATGGACAGGGACATGGGCGAGCGCCCCACCGACCCGGCGACCGACGCCTTCGTCGCGCACCGCAACCTGCTCTTCACCGTCGCCTACGAGATGCTCGGCTCGGCGGCCGACGCCGAGGACGTCCTTCAGGAGACCTGGCTGCGGTGGGCCGAGGTGGACCAGGAACAGGTGCGTGACCGGCGCGCCTACCTGGTCCGGATCACCACCCGCCAGGCGCTCAACCGGCTGCGCTCCCTGTCCCGCCGCAAGGAGTCCTACGTAGGTCCCTGGCTGCCCGAACCACTGCTGACCTCGCCCGATGTCGCCGAGGACGCGGAGCTCGCGGAGAGTATGTCGATGGCGCTGATGCTGGTCCTGGAGACCCTCTCGCCCACCGAGCGCGCGGTGTTCGTCCTGCGCGAGGTGTTCGATGTCAGCCACGACGAGATCGCGGCCGCCGTCGACAAGACCCCCGCGGCCGTACGGCAGATCGCGCACCGCGCCCGCCGGCACGTGGACGCGCGCCGCCCCCGCAAGGTGGTCTCCGCGCGCCAGACCCGGGCCGCCCTGGAGTCGTTCCGCAACGCGGTCGCGACCGGGGACATCCAGGGCCTGCTGGACGTACTCGCCCCCGACGTGGTGCTGCTGACGGACGGCGGCGGGCACCGGCAGGCGGCGCTGCGGCCGATCATCGGCGGCGACAAGGTGGCCCGTTACATCCTCGGCGGCCTCGGAAAGGACCCGGTCACCTTCGCGCCGATCCTGGTCAACGGCAGTCCGGGCTTCGTCCTGCACCTTGAGGGCGAACTCGACGGTGTCGTCGCCCTGCTCATCGAGGACGCCCGCGTCACCGGCCTCTACTACGTCCGCAACCCCGAGAAACTCACCCACGTCACGACCGAGACCCCGCTCACCCTGCGCTGAACTCCCCCTGGCCGGCCCGGCCGCCGGAAACCGCGGCGACAGGCGCCGGGGAAATCAGGAGGATGTGCGGGTGACCGAAGTGACCATCAGCGACGAGGACCGCCGGCTGCTCGGCGGCTGGACGGCCGACTGCGCCGAGCGGGTACAGGCCCTGTTCGACGCGGCGGCACCCGCGGACACCCGCCCCCGGGAAGCCCTCGACGCCGTGCGCGCCTACGCCCGCCAGGAGATCGAACGGGGTCCGCTGCGCGCCCTCGCGCACGCGGCCCTGGCCGCCGCCCGGGACGTGGGCGATCCCGCCGCGACCGCCGCCGCCCGCGCCGCGGGCTACGCGGCGGCGAGCCCGTACATCCACGCCCTGGCCACCCCTCACCAGGCCAAGCACGCCGTCTCGCCGGCGATGCAGGCGGCCCGCGCGGCCGAACTCGCGGCGGGTGGCGACCTCACCGCCGGAGACGAGGAGATCCGCTGGGCGATCGAACATGCGCCGCCCGCGGTCGGCGGCATCCTGCGCCGGCTGCCCGCCTTCACACCCGGCCGCAGCCGGCTGGACGTGCTGCGCGACCGACTGGAGACGGCCCTCAGGGCCTGAGCGCCCGCCCGTCGCGCGAGCCTCGGAAGTCGGGGGCCCGAGCGGCAGACTGTCCCCATGACTCCGTCCCACGCCAAGAGCGACCTTCACTTCTATCTTCAGTCCGCGCGCGATGCCCTGCTCTGGAAGCTGGAGGGGCTTTCGGAGTACGACGCGCGGCGGCCGTCGACACCGACCGGCACCAATCTGCTGGGGCTGGTGAAGCACGCGGCCGGAGTGGAACTGGGCTATCTGGGCGAGACGTTCGGGCGGCCGTCGGACGAAGTGCTGCCCTCCACGGAGGAGTTGGCGGAGGCCAACGCCGACATGTGGGCCACCGCCGACGAGACCCGCGCGGACATCGTGGGGCTCTACCAACGCGCCTGGGCCCACGCGGACGCGACCATCGACGCGCTGCCGCTGGACACCGTCGGCCGGGTGCCCTGGTGGCCGGGCGACCGGGCCGAGGTGACGTTGCACCACGCCGTGGTCCGCGTGATCGCCGACACCCAGCGGCACGCCGGGCACGCCGACATCCTGCGTGAACTCATGGACGGTTCGGTCGGGATGGGCCGGAACAACACCAGCATGGCGCCGGGCGACGAGGTGTGGTGGGAGGAGTACCGGGCGCGGCTGGAGCGGGCGGCGCGGGAGGCCCCCGGGGGGAAGTCGTAGAGCGCGGAGGCTGTAGGGGCAGGGAGGTTGTAGGGGCGGGGAGGCCGTCGGGACGGCGAACACCCACTTTTTTGTGGGTACTTGGCACCCGGCGCGTTCCGGGCGAGGCTGTTCCCGTGATCAGGAAGTCGCCGTCAGCCGGTCCAGGCGGCGGTGGCCCCAGTCGGAGAGAGGAGCGAGGGCCTCGGCCAGTTCACGGCCGAAGTCGGTCAGGGAGTAGACCGTCTTCGGGGGCAGGACGTCGTACGCCTCTCGGTGCACCAGACCGTCCTCCGCCATCTCCCGCAGTGCCTGGGTCAGCACCTTCTCGCTGAGCCCGGGCAGCCGCCGGCGCAGCTCGGCGGGCCGGTGCGGGCCGGACTCCAGCGCCCACAGCAGGGCCGTCTTCCACTTGCCGTCGATCACGGAGATCGCGGCGGTCACACCACAGACGTTCACATCACGGGCTCGGCCGCGTGTCATGTCGAGCTGACTCCTCACACACCGTTTTGCGCCTTTTAGCCTGCTTATTCCAGGAGAGTTGATCCATGTCCACGCACGGACTGTCCACCCACGAAAACCCCTCCCCCGACCAGTCTGCCGTGACCGTCCTCGGTCTGGGCCCGATGGGCCGGGCGCTCGCCGGAGCGTTCCTGGCGGCGGGTCTGCGTACGACCGTATGGAACCGCACTCCCGGGCGGGCCGGCGAGTTGGTGGAGCGCGGGGCCGTGGCCGCCGGTTCGCCCGAGGAGGCGGTGGCCGCGAGCGATCTGGTCGTGGTCTGCGTGGTGAACTACGACGCCGTGGACACCGTGCTGCGCCGCGACGAGGTGGCCGCCGCGCTCAAGGGCCGTACGGTCGTGAACCTGACCGCCGACACGCCCGACCGCGCCCGTGACCTGGGCGCCTGGGCCGACGCACACGGCGTGCGTTACCTGGACGGCGCGATCATGACGCCGGTCACGACCATCGGGCTGCCCGAGGCGGTGTTCCTGTACAGCGGCCCGCAGGAGCTGTACGGCACGCACCGGGCGGTCCTCGACGCGCTCGGCGGCGCGCACACCCACCTCGGGGAGGACATCGGGCGGGCCGCCGGTTACGACCTCGCGCTGCTCGACATCTTCTGGACGGCGATGTCCGGCTTCGCGCACGGGCTGGCGCTCGCGCGGGCGGAGGGCATCAGCCCGCGGGAGCTGTCGCCGTTCGCGCAGGGGATCGGCGCGATTCTGCCGCCGCTGTTCGAGGAGATGTCGGGGAACGTGGAGGACGGCACGTACTCGGGCGAGCTGAACCCGATCACGTCCGCGGTGTCGACGATGGCCCATGTGGTGCGGGCCGCCGAGGCACATGGCATCGACTCGAGCGTGATGCGGGTGACGGAGGGGCTGGCCCGCCGGGTCATCGCCGAGGGTCATGGCTCGGACGGGTTCCTGAGGGTGACGGAACTGCTGTCCCGACACTGAGCACATCCGTGAAACGCCGGAATCCTTGTGGGCCGGCGTGATGGGCGCCGACGGGTGCGCGTTCGGCGGGGTTTTGCGCAGCCCGGCGCCGACGGGGTGCCGCCGCGCCCACCCGTGCCGCCCTGCGGCACGACTGCCCGCGGCTGGGTGGGGCGCGCGGCTGGGTGGGGCGCGTGGCTGGGTGGGGGCGCGGCTGGGTGGGGGCGCGGCTGCAACGGGGGGCCGCGGATGCGCGGGGAGGGCTTTTGCTTTTAGGGGCGCGGGGAACTGCGCGATCAGCCCCCACCGGCCCGCACCCGGCCTCACCGGCTCGCACCGGCCCCACCGGCCCGCACCCGCCCGCCCGCGCCCGCCCTCGCCCGCCCGCGAAAAACCACGTTGCCCGACGGCCAGTCCCCCCGCTAAATTCTCTGTCATGACTGCCGGGTCGGCCTCGCGCCGTGAACGAGTGGGTTGCCCGGCCTCTGAGTGAGGCCGGCGCGGGCCAGGAGCCCGCCGTCTTCTTCTCTTCACCCTCACCACCATCCAGGGCCAGAGAAGGAGACCACACCCCAGCATGCCCAACGACTTCAACCAGCAGGTCATCGAGGAGTTCCGCGCAAACCACGGCCGCGTAGGCGGCTACTTCGAGGGCGCGCGGCTGATTCTGCTCACCACCACGGGAGCCCGTTCCGGCGCCCCGCACACCACCCCCGTCGGCTATCTCGCCGACGGTGACGACCGGATCCTGGTCATCGCCACGGCGGGCGGCTCACCAAGACACCCCGCCTGGTACCACAACCTGCTGGCCGAGCCCCGCGTGACGGTCGAGAACGGCGCTTTCACCTACGAGGCGGAGGCGGAGGTCCTGACCGGCGAGGAACGCGACCGGGCGTGGGCGCGGGCCGTGGAGTCGGACGAGGGCTGGGCGGACTACCAGCGCGGGACGGACCGGCTGATCCCGGTCGTCGCCCTCCAGGAGGTACCGGGCCCGCCGAACATCAACGCCGGGTCCATGGCCGAGGCGCTCAAGGTCGTCCACGACGCGTTCCGCCGTGAACTCGACATGATCCGCAAGGAGTTGACCGACGGCGGTACGCACCTGGTGGCCCAGCTGCGGATCAACTGCCTCACCTTCTGCCACGGCCTGGACAACCACCACACCGGCGAGAACATCGCGATGTTCCCCGCCCTGGCCGGCCGGTATCCCGAGGCGGCCCCGACCCTCGTGCGCCTGAACGAGGAGCACGAACGCATCACTGAACTGGTCGAGGAGCTGCGCCGCGTGGTCATGGGCGACGAGCCGGTCCCCGTCGTACGCGCCGAGGTCGAACGCCTGACGACCGCGCTGGAGGCCCATCTGGCGTACGAGGAGGAGCAGTTGATGCCGCTGCTCGGCTGACGGCCGGAGCGGGAGGCCGCCGCGCCGCTCAGAACGGCAGCGGCCTCCCGTGCACCACGTCCAGCCGCGACACCGCCCGGGTCAGTACCACGTACAGCCGGTGCAGGCCCCGGTCCTCGGCGTCGGCGATCGCCGCGGGTTCGACGGCGACGACATGGTCGTACTCCAGCCCCTTGGCGAGACTCGCGGGCACCACGGCGACCCGGGCGCCGAGTTCGTCGGGCCCGGCGGTCTCGATCCCGGCGTCGGCGAGCGCGGAGCGCAGCCCGTCAACGTGCCGGTCGGCGGCGATCACCCCCACGGACCCCTCCCGCCCGACCGCCTCCCGCACGGCACACACCACCGCACCGGGCACATCACCACCGGCGTCCCGGATCCGCAGCTCGCCGTCCGTCCGCAGGGAACGCCCGGCCGGTACGTCCACGTCCAGCCGCGCCAGCAGCCGGTTGGCGAGCCCGACCACCTCGGCCGGGACGCGGAACCCCGTGGTCAGCGGTACGACGGTGGCGTCCGGCTTGCCCAGATGGCGCAGGCTCGTCGCCCACGAGCGGGCGGCCCACGGGGTGGTGCCCTGCGCCAGATCGCCCAGCACGGTCAGCGAACCGAACACCGCCCGGCGCGCGATCGCCCGGCACTCCATCGGCGACAGGTCCTGCGCCTCGTCGACGACGAGATGGCCGTACCCCTCGGGATGCGCGATCAGCCCGGCGACCTCGTCCAGCAGCACCAGGTCCGCGGCGGACCAGCGGGCGGACTTCCAGGACCGGGGCGGCCGGGGCCACAGGAGTGCCTCCTGCTCGTCACCTTCCAGTACCCCGTGTGCGGCCCGCGCGAGGACGTCCCCCTCCCCGAGGACCCCGGCGACGACCTCCTCGGGCCGTACCCGGGGCCAGACGGCGTCGACGTACGGGGTGAGGGCGCGTTCGACCTTCCGTACCCAGGCGGCGGGCGGGGGCCCGGCCCGCCGTTCGACCTGCCGCCGCAGCCGCTCCACGAGCCGCGTGCGCACCCGCTCGCGCCCCACGTCGTACGGCGGCTCCTCGGCGAGCACCCCGGCGACGATCGCGGCCGCCTCGTCCGCGGGCACCCGCCACCGGTAGGACCCGTCCGGCACGACCGGCCCCTCACCGCCGTGGGCGTCGGCATCGACGCGCGCGTGGAGGGCCCGCCGCAGCACCTCGGCCATCCGGGCGTCGTGCTTGAGGAGCGCGGCGCGGGGCGGGTCGGTCGCGGTGGCGAAGTGCCCGGTGGCGTCGGCCAGTTCGTCGTGCAGGGTGGACTGCCGTACGCCGGTCTCGCCGAGGGCGGGCAGGACCGCGGAGATGTAGGTCAGGAAGGTGCGGTTGGGTCCGAGGATGAGCAGTCCGCCGCGGCGGATGCGCTGGGGGTGGGTGTAGAGGAGGTAGGCGGCGCGGTGCAGCCCGACGGCGGTCTTGCCGGTGCCCGGGGCGCCCTGCACACAGACGGACAGCGCGAGGTCTCCCCGTACGAGATCGTCCTGGTCGGGCTGGATGGTCGCCGCGATGTCGCGCATCGGCCCGACGCGGGGCCGTTCGATCTCGCGGGCGACGATGGTGCCGGCGGCCGGCGGGCGGCCGGCGTCGAGGTACTCGTCCTCCAGGGAGGTCAGATCGGCGGAGTCGCCGTGGCTGCCGGCGGCCCAGCCGAAGCGGCGGCGGACGGCGACGCCCTGGGGGTCGCGGGGGCCGGCCTGGTAGAAGGCGCGGGAGACGGGGGCGCGCCAGTCGACGACGAGGGGCGGGGCGGAGGGGTGCTCGGTGATCCGGAGCCGTCCGATGTGCAGGGCCTGTTCCTGGCTCCCGTCGCAGAAGTCCAACTTGCCGAAGAACAGGGGCCCTTCGGGAAGCTCGTGCAGGGCCTTGGCCTGACTGCGCAGCCGGTGGCCGAGCACTTCGGCGTCGGCTCCGGAGGCGGAGACGTCGGCACCGACGACGACCTGCTCGTCCGCTCCGGCGACCATGGCGGCGAGCGCGGCCCGGCAGACGTCGTGGTGGGCACGCTCGTCGACGAGGGCCTGATGGGTGGGGGCGGGTGGGCTGAGGGCGGGTTCGGGTGCCGTCATTCGAGCGAGCGTACTCGAATAACGTAACCGAGTTAAATTCTTTACCGGTCTACTATTCCGCGCCGGACGCCGCACCCGATCCGCCAGACCCTCGCGACTCACTCAGCCCACTCAGCCCACTCAGCCCGCTGAGCCCGTCCTCAAGCCGCTGAAAGGCCCGCTCGGCGGCGACAACCGCATCCGCCCGCACCTCGGCGACGGACTCCCCGGCCGTGATCCGCCGGAAGTTGTCCTGCGCGAGGATCCGCTGTACGGCGACGATCTGCCCGGCGGCCAGCCGCGCGTCCCCGTCCCCGCCGAGCGCCTCGGCGAGCGCGGCCTCGGACCGCTCCAGATGGCCGTACATCCGCGCGACCAGGGACGGAGTGCCGTACAGCAGCCGGTGGAAGGCGAGTACCGAGGGGTGGTCGCTGATCCCGGTGATGGGATCGCCCCGCTCCAGCCCCTCCAGGAAGTGCGCCTTCAACGCGGCGAGCGGCGCCGCCCGGCCGGCGACGACCCGGGCGGCCTCGTCCTCGTGATCGGCGATCCGGTACAGGACGAGGTCTTCCTTGGCCGGGAAGTACCGGAACAGCGTCGGCTTGGAGATCTCGGCCGCTGCCGCCACCTCGGCGACGGACACGGCGTCGAACCCACGCGCCAGAAACAACCGGACGGCGATGTCGGAGACGACTTCGTACATCCGCTGCTTCTTACGCTCACGCAGGCCGCCGGGGGTCATGGGGAGAGCCTACGCATCGGCCGGCCAGGCCAGGGCGCGCGCGAGGTGGGGATTGGCCGTCGGCCGGACCGGCAATCCCAGCGCACCCGTGGCCACGGCCAGGGTCATGGCGTAGGAGTCCACGGCCCGGCGGACGTTGGGCGCGTCCAGGCTGGCGCTGGTGACCAGACGGTCGAGGTCGATGTACGCGGACCGGACGATCTCCAGCGACCGGTAGACCCGCCAGTCCTTTTCCCAGTCCAATGTGTGGCCCCCGGGCAGGTTGCCCGCCCATCGGCGGAACATCCGGTCGCGAATCTCCGGCCGGGTCGGCGTCAGGTGCATGTGCCGGACCAGGTCGTACAGCGGGTCGCCGACCAGGGCCATCTCCCAGTCGATGATGGTCAGTGCGAGCCGGTCGTCGCGGCGCACCAGGTTCCACGGGTTGAGGTCGCCGTGCAGCAGTGCGGGCGTGCGGTGGGTCACCGAGTGGCGGGACAGGATCTCGCGCAGCCGGGGGGCGTCGGGCAGGCCGAGCAGCCGGGCCAGGTGCTGCGACTCCTTGGGCAGCGCGTCCACCAGCAGGACCAGTTGGTCGCAGAGCCAGTGGTGGAAGCCGCCCTCGCCCGCGGTCGGGTCGATGCTGCGGTAGTCCACCTCGGTCAGGGCGCGCAGCTGGTCGACGAGCCCGTCCGCCTCGTGCGGCAGCAGTCCGTGCACGGGGTGGTTGGGCGGCCGGTCCAGGTCGAGCGGGCCGCTGTAGGGGCCGGCGTAGGTGTGGATGGTGAAGGGCTCGTCCTGATAGCCCGTGCCCAGCGCCAGCACCTGTGGAGCGGCGACCTCGGCCCCGGACTTCTCGATCGCGGCGAGCACGGCGTGCTCGCTGAGGTAGCGGGGCTCGCGCCGGCAGGCGCCCGCGACCTTGCGGCGCACCACCACCGGCTTCTTGTACGCAGGTACCCGGACCACGGAGTTGAGGTGGGCGGTGCCCTTGAAGACCCGGCTGGCCGGTACGGCGCCCTCCTCGCGGAGCGCGGACTCGACGTAGGAGTGCGGGAACGTCCCGCGTTCGGGAACCCGGCGGTCCGGATCCCAGCGCATCGCCCCGGCGACCGGGCCGGAGTCGACGCCGAGCGTCGCGCGCCGCGAGGCCCGCCACCGGTAGAGGGTCGACTCGATCTCCTTGCGGCCCGGCAGACTACCGAGCCGGAGCGGACGCTCCGCCAGTTCCAGCGCGCGGCGCACCGAGTCGGTCGCCTCGTCGAGGGTCTTCTGGTCCGACGAAACCTCCAGCGACCGGGCGGCCCGCATCACGTCGGGATAGACGGACTGGGCCCGTTCGAAGTCGACGTAGTGGCGCAGGTCCTTGCCGACGCCGTTGACGGCGGCGGGCCGGAACTCCTGCATCGCCTCGGCCCAGGCGTCGACGACCTGGCCCCACTGAAAGGCCGGGTAGCGCATGCGCACGAGATGGGTCGCGAGGTCGTGCAGGGGGTCGCCGTAGGTGGCGAGCTCCCAGTCGACGCAGATCAGCGGGGGGTCACCGCCGTAGGAGGTAATCACGTTGTCCCGGTGCAGGTCGCCGTGGAGCAGGCTGTACGGCCTTCGGGCCATGGCGGGGACGCGTTCGCGCAGCCGGATCAGCGCGTCCTCGGGGATGCCCAGCGCCTTGAACAGGCCGTCGAACACCCGGCTGTTGGGCTGGCGGATCTGACTGTCCGCCATGTGGGCGAGCGTCTGGAGGAATCCGCGGCTGTCGGAGTGGTTGGCGGGCCAGCTGGCCGGCAGCCGGGGCAGCGCGCCGCGGCGGACGCGGGTGGTCTCGGCGAGCAGCCCGGCGAGCGCCTTCATCAGCAGGGTGTCGACGGGCTTCTCGTTCGGGCAGACCGTGGACAGCGGCACCCCCTCCACATGGCTGTGGACGGCGAACCCTTTCCCCTTGGCCAGGCACTGCGGGGCGTGTGGCAGGAAGCCGCGGATCGCGTCGAGGATCTGGGTCTCGTCCTGCCAGGTGCGGATGACCACGGGCAGGGCGTCGGTCCGTCTGAGGCGGACGGTCACGGACGTACCGGGCTTCTGCCCCAGCACCCGTGCCATGTCCTCCGGTAACGCCAGCACGTAGTTGCGGTTGTGGTGTCCGCTGCTCTCCAGCCCGTACTGGGCCGCTCCCGTCACGAACGCTTTGAGTGCAGGGCCGTGGGGATCACCGGCAGCACGTTCCCCGAGTAGATGTCGGGGAACAGGTGGTGCGCCCACGGGCCGCTCCGGTACTCGCATGAGGGGACGGTTCTGGCAAACGCTAACTGGCTCGACTGGTGTTCCGCACGACCGGAGTCGCCGGGGTGGACCGACACAGGGGGGGTGGGGTGCCGCTCCTCCCGCGTCGGGTATTCGAGGCTGGCCGATCGCCATCCCATACGTACGGACGCGAGCAGTTGCTCACACGGTGCGCGTATGCTAGCGCACCCCTCAAGACCGTTCTGCCAACAGGTCCCAGACGGAGTCGAACCACGACTGCATGCTGTCGACGAAGACCGATCCCGGCGAATTCGGGTCGCGGTCCTTCACGTGACGGGTCAGGGTCGCGCCGACTCCGAGGGCGTCCAGAGCCACGATCTCCTCCCCGTCGGGCAGGACCAGGGGGCGCTCCACCACCCGGTACATCCCGTGCAGGGCCTCGTCACCGTTGAGCAGGTAGAGCTTGAAGGCCGGGGTCAGATCCACCCGGCGCACCTCCACCTCGACGGACGGGACGAGCCGCTCGGTGCGCAGTTCGACCAGCGCCCCGTGCAGGGACTCCGTATGACGGTCCGTGATGCCCCGCAGCCGCTGCCGGGGGCGTGGATCCGCGCGGTCGCCCTGATGCGTCGGGTAGGGCAGGGCGAGCGTCTCGGAGGGCAGGAGCATCCGCAGGGTGATCCGCTCGGGGGCGATGAAACCGCCGCAATTCCGTTCCGTCTGAAGCCTGATGTGGGTGTCGAGAGTTTCTGAGGTCAACGTGTAGACGTCGATAGGGATGTGGGGGGCGTGCTCCTGTTCCAGGTGGTCCGAGGACTGATCGAACTCTCGCTGGCGATGACGGCACAGGCCCGGCTCGGCATCGTCGGCGTGGCACTGCTGTTCGTGATCGGCGTCGGGATCCGGGCGCGGCGGAGCGGACTGGCGGTCGGGGCCGCGGTCCTGCTGGCGCTGATGATGACTCAGGCCTGAAGTCGTACCGCTCTCAGTACCGGCTCCAGTGACCCCACCACCGCCGTCGCCCCCGCGCTGCGCAGCAGTTGGGCCTTGTCCTCGTTACGCGCGTAGCCCAGGAAAGGGACTCCGGCGCTGCGGGCGGCCGCGAGGTCGGAGGGGGTGTCGCCGATCATCAGGGCGGCGGAGGGGGCGCAGCCCATGGCGCGCAGGGCTCTGTTGAGGCAGTGCGGGTCCGGCTTGAGGAGTTGCAGGTCGCGGGTGCGGCCGTAGATGTGGGGGGCGAAGCAGGGGACCAGGTCGCGGCTGGTGAGGTACTTGTTGACCACGCGCGGGGAGTTGTTCGTGGTGATCGCGAGGCGGGAGCCGACGGCGGTCCAGGTGCGTATCAGGATGTCGGCGTAGGCGGTGGGCATCGCCGAGGCCGCGGCGCGCAGTTCCTCCTTGGTGAGACGTTCCTCCAGCTCGACGACGAGGTCGCTGCTGGGGTGCCGGCGGTCCACGGCGCGCAGTACGGCGTGCGGGTCGAGGGACTTCCGGTCGCCCTCGGTGAGCAGGCCGCGCAGTCCGCGGCCCTCCAGCCACTCCACCATCTCGGTCGCCACCCGCTCCGCCGGGTGCGCCGCGAAGAGCCGGCAGACCGGTCCGTCGAAGTCCCACAGGACCACCTGGGCCCGGGTGACGAGGTCCCGCAGTCCCTCCGCCTGGTTCTCGGTGCTCGCCGCCGCCTGTTCCGTCTGCCTCGTATCAGAAGTCACTAGGAGAGTGTCAGGTCCGTGGTGATGGTTTCCCAGAGGGCGTTGAACCACTTCTGGGATTCGTCCACGAACGCGGCGTCGCGCTGGGCGGCCCGCCGGCGGAAGGAGAACAGCAGGGAGTCGGTGCCCAGGGTGTCGTACATCTCCAGGGTCCCGGTGTCCGTGGCCTCCTCGCGGCGGGTGATCGTGTAGTACGCGATGAGCGCCTCGGCCTCGTTGAGCAGGTAGAGCTTGACCGGCGGGGTGAACGGCAGTGCGCGGAAGCGGATGTTGACGTCGATGCCGTGGGAGTTGCGCAGGGAGCGCAGGTTGTGCTGGAGGACGTGGCCCTGGGCGTTGCGCTGGGAGAGCCAGCGCTGGTGGACCTCGCTGTCGTCACCCTCGACGGAGACCGGGAAGGCGAGGTCGATGTCGCGCGACGGCAGCAGTACCCGGACGTCGACCTTGTCGGGCTTGAGCTCACCGGCGTGGATGCGGCGCAGGGGTTCGCCCATGGCCAGCATCAGGGTCTCGGCGGTGAGACAGGCCGCGTCGATGCGGACGTGCGCGGCGGAGAAGGCCTCGCCGAGGCGTGGGGAGAGGGCGACCATGGTCGGCCGGGGGTCGTCGCTGATGCGGGCCGGCTCGGCGATCCGCGGTGGGCTGCCCTTGCTGACGTTGGTGAGCAGCCCAAGGTCCTGGAGTGAGCGCAGGGCCTGGCGGACGGCACCGCGCTCCACCCCGAACTCCTCGGCGAGTTCGGCCTGGGTGGGCAGGCGGTCGCCCGCCTTGAGGTCGCCGCGGCGGATGCGCTCGCGCAGGGTGTCGGCGATCTCCTGGGGCGTGAGCCTTCTGCTGCCGTTCACTGCCACGTTCTCCTGTGTCACGACCAAACGCTACAACTTAGATCCATCTAAGGGGAGTTGCTGAAAAGTTGTTTATGAGTGGTTACCAAGTGGGGACAACCTAGTCAGAGTTGGTAACCAACTCCAGGGAGTTGGCGGAAGCTTTGCCTCCTCCGCACGGAGACTTCACCAACTCGCCGCACCCCGTCCCCGCACCACCGCAGTACAGCGCCGAACCCCCACGCCCGTCCCGCCCCGGCTGCCCGAAGGGGGAACCACCGTGCCTGTCCTCACCCTCCTCTCCGCCGTCTTCGTCGTCGGGTTCCAGCAGATCGTCCAGTGGAAGTACGGCGCCGCCGGCATCGTCGGCCTGCTGCTGCTCACCATAGGCATCAAGGCGAAGAGCCCGGCCATCACCTCCGCGGGCGCGGTGGTGCTCGCCCTCCTGGTCACCCGCCCGGCCATGTAGCCCCGCGCAGGGGCCCCGACCCGTGGGAGACGTCAGCTCGTGAGCAGCAGCTCCGAACTGATCGTCTCCCACAGCGCGTTGAACCACACGTGGGACTGCTCGACGAACGTCGTGTCCCGCAGCCCGGCCCCCTGCTCGAAGCCGAACAGCACCGACTGGGTGCCCTGGGCGTCGTACATCTGAAGCTGCTCGTGGTCGATCTCCTGCTCGTGCCGCGACAGCGTGTAGTACGCGAACAGCGCCTCCGAGCCGTTGAGCAGGTACAGCTTCACCGGCGGGGTGAACGGCAGCGCGCGGAAGGACACGTGCACGTCGATGCCGTGGCTGGACCGCAGCGCCAGCAGGTTGTGCTGGAGGACCTGTCCCTGCGCGTTGCGCTGCGCGAGCCAGCGGGGGTGGACCGGGTCGCGGTCGCCGCGGCCGCCCACCGGTACCGGGAACGCCAGCTCGATGTCGCGCGAGGGCAGCAGGACGCGGACGTCGACCTTGGCCGGTTTCAGCTCGCCGGTGTGGATTCGGCGCAGGGGTTCGCCGATCGCGAGGGTGAGGGAGATCGACGTCAGGCACAGGGCGTCGATCTCGACGTGCGGGGCGGCGAACGCGTCCGCTATCCGCGGGGCCAGCGCGACCGTGGTCGGCTGCGGTTCGGCGGACGCGCCGGTCAGGGCCCTGCCGACGTCCGGGGCGACCGTCGCGGGGCTGCCCTTGGAGACATTGGTCAGCAGCCGCTCGGCCTGGAGCAGCCGCAGCGCCTCGCGCACGGCCCCGCGCTCCACCCCGAACTCCTCGGCGAGCTGGGCCTGTGTGGGCATGCGCTGGCCCGGCCGCAGCGCCCCGGACCTGATCCGGGCGCGCAGCTCCTCGGCCACCTCGCGGTGTGTCGCATGGGACCGCTGGGGCCTTTTTCTGCCATTGACGGAGCCGTGTTCCGGGTCCACAACCAAACACTACAACTTCCCGCCATCTTTGGGCAGTTCAGGGAAAGGTGGTTATGAGACGCTTCCAAGCGGAGATAAGTACTGTGAAGTTGGTCGCCAACTTCTACAACATGGTCAAGCTTTCAGGAGGTTGGCCACCAGGGGGATCGTTAGGAGCAACCGTCATGCCACTCGTCGCCATCGTCCTGGCCGCCCTGATCATCGGATTCGAGCAGCTCATCGAGTGGAAGTACGGGCCGATGGGGATCATCGCGTTCGTCGCGCTGACCGTCGGCATCAAGGCAAGGAGCACCATGCTCGGCGGGATCGGCGCCATCATCCTCGTGATGCTGCTCGCCCAGTCCGGCTGACACCCACCCGGCGCGCGCCGCCGGCCCCGAGTACGGCTGATCGGGCTCCCTTCCGGAGGGGAGCCGGGAGTCCGGTCGGTCTGCACCACGGCCCAGTCACAACTGAACATCGACAACCGAAGAGGGACAACAGCACAGCCACAACTCAAAAGCACGCTACGGATGTACAGCCACAACTGAACAGCACGACATCTGAACAGCATCACAACTGAACAGCACCACCCGCAGAAACGGATGCACCACCACAACTGAAGAGCACGCTACGGATGCGTGAGCCACCGTCGTCGGCAGAAGGGAGACCTCAGAAGATGTCCGGGCACCAAGGCCGCCTGGACGTACGCAGCAGGGCGTCGGCCAACCGGGCGGCGCCCGCTCGTTCTTCCCGCACCCGGCCCAGCGCCGCGAGCCGCACCGCCGACTCGTCACCGAGCCACAGGGTGCCCAACTCACCGACGTCCAGCGTCAGATCGGCACTCGCGGTGGTCGGAGCGCACGAGGCCCCCGCCGCCGACGCCTCCAGCCGGTACCGTCCGCCGGCCAGCCCGCCCGCGTCGACGACCTCAAGGACCAGCGCCCCCTCCGCCTCGTACGTCCGCGCCTCCAGCGCCCGTACGACGTCCAGGATCCGCACCCACAGCCAGTCCACGTGCGTGACGAGCCGGGCGGCGCGCGGGTCGGGCAGCAGCAGCGGGACCAGGTCGTCAGCGGCCCGCCAGCCCGTCTTCACCTGCGTGATCCAGTCGATGGAGCAGAGGTGGTGCCACAGGGCGCGCTCGGCCGCCGGCGTCACCGCGATCAGGCTCTGGACGGTGGCCGTGTTGAGCGGCTGCTTGGTCTCACCCCAGTGGTCGTCGCACCCGTAGACGGCGAGCCCCTCGACCTCACCGTCCGCCGAGCGGTACACGGCGTAGAAACGATCCGACCACGGTGAACGGTCGAGGCGCAGCGCACCCGTGTGGACCTGCCACCAACGCTCGTCGCGGTCGATCACACCGGGGCGGACGCGGCGCAGCCGCTCGTACAGTTCGGGACCGAGCTTGCGGACGTCCTCGCCGTCCACGAGGTCGATCCGTCCGCCGTCGTCCGGCACCGGCGCCCGGGGGTCCAGACCGGTGCGCGCCACGTCGATCGCCCACTCGGAGGTCCAGGTCGCCGGGCCGAAGCCGAACCGTCCGTAGATCGGGTACTCGGCCGCGATCAGCGTCGCGACGACCTCGCCGCGCTCCTTCGCGGCCGCCAGGTCGTGGGCCATCATCCGGGTGAGCAGGCCGCGGCGGCGGTGGGTGGAGGTGACCGCGACGTTCGAGATCGCGTCCGCGGGGACCACCTTGCCGCCGACGGCCGTGAGCTGCTGCGCGAAGGAACGGAAGGTCGCCACACAGCGGCCGCCGTCGAAGGCGCCGAGCGTACGTTCGGGCACGATGTACGTGGCCCGCTCGGCGATCTCCGCCTCGGAGGACACGGAAGGCCGCAGGAACCCGGTGTTCAGCGCCCGGGTCCAGTCGGCGATCTCCGCCTCGGTGATCGGACGTACGTCGATGTCGTCACTGCGGCTCATGAGGTCACGGTAGAGGGAGGGTGCGCGGGTGTCGCGTGTTTTTCCGGCGCCCGACGGGCCGGCCCTCCCCCCGGCCGCTCAGGTCAGCAGGTCGTCGACCTGGGCCTCGCCGTCGCGGTACCGGCGGCCGATCTCCGCGCTGCACTCGTCGGCCGTGCGCTGGAGGCTCTGGCGGCGTCCGGACACCTGCTGCTCGTAGCGGACGAGGCGGCCCATCGCCGTGGTCAGTTCCAGGTCCGTACGGGCGTCCAGGGCCGACAGTTCGACCTCGGCAAGCATCTCGGCGGCCAGCCGCCGGTACTCCTCGCCCTGCGGGATGCCCAGCGTGACGTGCCGGGCCGACGAACGGTGCCGGGCGGGTCCGTCCGCGAGGATCTCGGAGAGCCGCTGCACCACGGACGCCTCGCCGGGCGCCACCGGGGACGCGGTCCCGCGGCGGGCCAGTTCCGCGCGCAGGATGTCGATACGGCCCTGGAGCAGCCGCCGTACGTAGCTCAGGTCGGCCTCGTCGCGCTGGGCGTCGCGGCGCAGGGTGCGCAGCTCCGGCAGGCTCAGCGCGGTCAGGCCTGGCCCGGTGGCGGGCAGTGGTGGGCTGTCGGTGCGTTGCGCGGGCGGCCTCGACGGCGAGACCGCGCCGGGCGGCTGCCCCATACTCGGTGTGCTCATGTGCCTCAACCGTCCCCTCGACCGGCGTGTGCCAGCATCGTGCCACCCCAAAGGGCCGCTATGTGACCGAGTGCCCCCGATCGGCCCCAGATGGGGGGTTGGCGTAGAGAAAGTCGGCTCGGCGGATGATCCCCTTCCCCGCTGCGGGGCGTGGGGTGCGGCCCGGCATGATGGGCGTATGCGAGCGGTGGTGCAGAGGGTGGACGGCGCGAGTGTCGTCGTGGACGGCGAGACGGTCGGGGAGATCGCCGGGGAGGGGTTGTGCGTGCTGGTGGGGGTGACGCACGAGGACACCCCCGAGAAGGCGGCGCAGCTGGCGCGCAAGCTGTGGTCCGTGCGGATGCTCTCCGACGAGAAGTCGTGCAGTGATGTGGGGGCGCCGCTGCTGGTGATCAGCCAGTTCACGCTGTACGGGGATGCGCGCAAGGGCCGTCGGCCGACGTGGAACGCGGCGGCGCCCGGCGATGTCGCCGAGCCGCTGGTGGACGAGGTAGTGGCACAACTCCGCGCACTGGGCGCAACGGTGGCAACGGGCCGCTTCGGCGCCCAGATGCGGGTGTCCCTGACGAACGACGGCCCCTTCACGGTGTTGCTGGAGATGTGACGCACCGGGCGTCTGCGCAACCCGGCGCCGCCGTGGTGCCGCCTTCTGTGGGCCGGGTGCCGCCCTGCGGCACGATTGCCCGCGGCTACGGCGGGCAGTGGGCACGCGAGCTGCGGTGCGCTTCTGACGGGCGCGAGCCGGAAGGCTTAAGGGGCGCGGGGAACTGCGCGACAAGCCACCACGGGCCCGCACACGCACCACGACCGGTCGCCCCCAGGGGCGCGGGGAACTGCGCGACCGGCCACCACGGACCCGCACCCGTACTCGCGCCCCACGCCGCCGGCGTCAGGGTTCGACCACGATCTCCTGGGCCGCTGCCGTGGTGTCGGCCATCAGGCGGGCGTCCGCAGGGACATTGCGCTTGACCAGGGCAAGCGCCACCGGCCCCAGCTCATGATGACGCACCGAGGTCGTGATGAACCCGACCTTCCGCCCGTCCGGCTCGTCCGTAGCGAGCCGCAGCTCCGTCCCCGCCGCAGGCAACAGCACCTCACTGCCGTCGAGGTGGAGAAAGACCAGCCGCCGCGGCGGCTTGCCCAGGTTCTGGACGCGGGCGACCGTCTCCTGCCCCCGGTAGCAGCCCTTCTGAAGATGCACCGCCGTGCCGATCCACCCCAGCTCGTGCGGGATGGTCCGGTGGTCGGTCTCGAAACCGAGCCGCGGCCGGTGCTGCTCGACCCGCAACGCCTCGTAGGCGAGGATCCCGGCCGCCGGCCCCGCCTTGTCCGCGAAGGACTCCAGCTCCGCGCGGGGCAGGAAGAGATCACGGCCGTACGCCGTCTCCCGTACCACCGCGTCCGCCGGGGGCTCGGTGATGGAGCCGGCCGGGAGGTGCACCACGGCGATGTCGGCGGTGCGGTCCTCGACCTCGACGCGGTAGAAGAACTTCATCGACTCCAGGTACGCGATCAGCGCCTCCTGTGTGCCGGGCTCGACATGCGCCCAGACCGTGCCGCCGTCGTCGACGAGATACAGCGCGTGCTCGATGTGCCCGTTGGCCGAGAGCACCAGCGCCTCGGTGGCCTCCCCCGCCGGGAGCTCGCTGACGTGCTGCGTGAGCAGGAGGTGCAGCCAGCTCAGCCGGTCGGCGCCGGAGACCGCGACGACACCGCGGTGGGAGAGGTCGACGAAACCGGTGCCTTCGGCGAGGGCGCGCTGCTCACGGAACAGTTCGCCGTAGTGGGCGGCGACGCCTTCGTCCACACCCTCGGCGGGGACGGCGCCGGGCAGGCTCAGCAGGGGGCTCTTCATGCACCCAGCCTACGACTTGGTGGTTGAACTCTTGAGCGTGCAGTCGCGGCACCGCCCGAAGATCGCGAAGTGCTTCATGTCGGTGTCGAAGCCGAACTGCTCGCGCAGCTTGGCGGTGAAGTCGGCGGCGACCTCGACGTCGGCCTCGATGACGTTGGTGCAGTCCCGGCACACCAGGTGCAGATGGTGGTGCCGGTCCGCGAGATGGTAGGTCGGCGCCCCGTGCCCGAGATGCGCGTGGCTGACCAGCCCGAGCTCCTCCAGCAGTTCCAGTGTGCGGTAGACCGTGGAGATGTTGATCCCCGACGCCGTCTTCCGTACTTCGCCGAGGATGTCGTCGGGGGTCGCGTGCTCCAGGGTGTCGACGGCCTCGAGCACAAGTTGCCGCTGCGGGGTCAGGCGGTAACCGCGCTGCCGCAGATCAGTCTTCCAGTCGGTGCTCACCACACCCGCAAGTGTAGGACTACTTGAAAAAGGCGATCCCATCGTCCGGCATGTCGTCGGGAAGGGCCTTGGCCCAGCGCTCGACGTCCTCCGGCGAGACGACCTTCTTCAGGTGCGCGGACATGTAGGGGCGCAGCTCGACCTCGGGGGTCTGCTTCTCGCCGACCCACATGAGGTCACTCTTGACGTAGCCGTACAGACGCTTGCCGCCGGTGTAGGGGCGGGAGTCGGCCGTACGGGCGACGGCGTCCGTGACCAGGTCGATCTGGGGCTTCTGGTGGGCCAGCTCGCCGTACCAGATCTCGATGACGCCGTCGTCGCGGGTCATCGTCACCTCGACCTTGCGGCTGTCCTTGATGCGCCAGAAGCCGTGCTCGGTCTCCAGCGGGCGGACCTTGTCGCCGTCCTTGTCCAGGACCCAGGTGTGGGAGTGGTACTCCAGGAAGTCCCGGCCGTCGTGGCTGAAGGTGACCTCCTGCCCGAAGTTGCACTTCTCGGAGCCGGGGAAGTCGTGCACGCCCGCGCCGGCCCAGTTGCCGAGCAGGAAGACGAGCGGGACGAGGTCCTTGTGAAGGTCGGACGGGATCTCGATCATGAGAAGCGGTTCCTAGATACGTCGGTCAGCGCTGGCCCTGGTACAGCTTCTTCACGGCCAGACCGGTGAAGGCGAGAACGCCGACGCAGACCAGGACCAGCAGGGCTTCGAAGAAGACGATCACGGGGTGCTCCTTGGTGAGCGGGTACGTGTGCACAAGGCCGGGCCCCAGCTTACGCGGCCGGGGCCCGGCCTTCCGTGCGAGGTCCGTCCGCGGACGTCAGCCCAGCAGCTGGCTCTGGAGCACGACCGTCTGCCGGAACGGCACGGTCGGCACTCCGCCCTTGCCCGACTGAAGGATCACGGCGTACACGTCACCGGCGGCGAGATAGGCCTCCCGCACCTGCTCGGCGCCGTAGGGCTTCGCCTCGGCGTAGGCGGTGCGGTCGACTCCGGCGACGGAGGCCCGGTCCGGGAAGTGCTCGTCGTAGACCGAGTCGTGGGAGCCGCGTACCGAGTACGTGGGGGCGGAGAACGCCAGGGCCTCGCTGGCGATCTCCTGGTCCACCATCTGCTTGGTGCCGAACTGGAGGAGGTAGATCCGGGTGCGGATGCCGTCCGGTGTGGTCCAGCCGCGGGCGGCGATGTGCCGCAGGCCCGTGTCGGCCAGCTTCTGCCCCAGCGGCTCCCGGTACTCGGCCTCGAACTCGGCCAGGTAGTCCTCCGTCTTCAGCCAGCCGTCCGCGCCGCGCAGCGCCTTGTCCTGGGTCGCCCCGGCGGGGGCGGGCAGCAGGAGGGCGCGCAGATCGGCGTAGTGGCTGCCGGCCGGGTTGGAGTCCGCGAGGGGCCCGGGGCTGCCGGAGGGCAGCGGCGGCCGGGTCAGCTCGGGGTAGTCCCACCGCCCGTCCGACTCCGTGGCCAGCCCCGGCACGTCCTCCCGGTCCATACCGGAGATCCCGTACGCAGTGGCACCACCGAGCACCGCGAACACGGCAACAGCGGCAACCCAGCGACCCGCGGCACGCAGCGCACGCCGGTCGCGGGGCGCCGGGGGCGGGGCCGGAACGACGGCGACCGCGTCGCCCTGGACACCGTCCGGGGCCAATGCGGCGACCGGCCCGGCGATCGGTCCGGCGACCTGCTCGGAGACCGAGTCGGGGCCAGGTCCGGTGACCGGCTCGGAAACGGGCCCGGACACCGGCCGGGCGACAGGTCCGGACACCGGCTCCGAGACCGAGTCGGGGACGAGCGCCGAGGCCGGCTCGGTGGTCGGGTCGGGTGCTGTGGTCTGGTCGTTCATATCGCCTTCCCCGGCTCGGCGATCCGGTCGAGTTGGGTGCGCAGGAGTACGGCGACGTCGCCGAGGTCGGCGTCGGCGGGCCCGGCCGCCGAGGCGGTGACCAGTACGTCACCCGCGTAGGCGGTGCAGAACACTCCGCTGATCTCCTCGTCGTTCTCCCCGGGTGCCTCGAAGCACGCGGCGTCCTTCTCGTGGCCCTTGACCTTGGGCCCCTTGGCGTCGGTCAACGCGTCGAAGAGCTCCCGCTGGGTCCGCGAGAGCTCACGGACGCTGCTGCTGCTCTCCATCCGCGCGAGCACCACGTTGACCGAGAAGACCTGGTCGCTGCCGGGGTCCCACACCGTGCCGCCGCTGAAGTAGCTGCGCATGGCCAGGCCCTTGGAGGGCCGCCGGTCGATCTCCTTCTCCATCTCCTCGCGCACCGAACGCGGCATCCCCTTCAGGGCCTCCTTCCGCATGGCCGTGGCCTGGGCGCCGCTGAGCAGCACGTCGGAGCCGTACTCGCCGATGTCCGGTCCGCGGACCCAGCCGTCGGTGCCGTAGGGCACCAGCGTGGCGGCGAGCCCGGTGGCCGTCGGCGCCTTCCCGTCCTCGGCCTCGCTCTTCGGGAACTGCCAGCGCGGGGCACCCGCGTCCCGGTCGGCCCCCTGCACGGCCACGACGGTCGTACTCACCCCGGCGACCACCGCACCGGCGAGCACCAGACAACCGGCGACAGCGGCGACCCGCCGGGGCCGCAGCGTCCTGCGGGTCGGTACGGCCGGCACGGCCGACGTGTCCGGCCCTTCGGCCCCCTCCGCCGGCAGCGTCCCGTCCTCCGGCCTGTCCTCCGGCCTGTCCTCCGGCCGGTCCTGCGGCCGGTCCTGCGGTGTTCCGGTTGTGCTCACAGCCGCTCCATCTGCCGCTCGGCCAGGTCCATGACCGTCTTCTTGGCCAACGGCCGGTCGCCGTAGATCCAGATCTCCATGGCGATGTCCCCGCGCCAGGCGTGCGCCTCGGCCGCGTACAGCGGCTCGTAGCCGGGGTCCTGCACCGGGTCGGCGTGGACGTACGCCATGCCGTCGTCGGTGCCGGGGATGGTCCAGCTGTCGCCCTTGGTGTCGGCGTCCGCCCAGGACTGGTGGCTGCTGACGGCGTCGGCCGCGGCGACGGACTCCTCCTGCCGGAACTGCACCAGCCTGATCTCCACGGTGTACGAGTTGCCGACCTCCCAGCCCGCCACGGCGGCCCGGCGGAACTCGTCGGTGACCAGGGAGCTGAACCGGGCGCCGGGCTCGGTGTAGAAACCGGCGTACGTCGCCATGTCCATCCACCCGTCGGACGAGGGCAGCCAGTCCGCCTCCTTCGCCCCCGCGGGCCGCTTCAGCAGCAGTTTGCGCAGGTCGCCGTCGGTGCGGAGCCTGCGGTCCTGGTCGGCCGAGAGCGGCTCCGGCGCCGGGCCGGTCGACTGCGGCAGCACCGGCTGCGACAGCGGCGGCAGCGCGGTCGGCTCCCGGTCCGCCTGGACGAGGTATCCGGTGCAGGTGCCGGCGACCACACCGAGCACGGCCGCGACGCCGATCAGCAAGGTGGTGCGACCACGACGGCGCGGCCCGGCGTCCGGCTGCGCCGGAGCCGCCACGGCCCCCGCGGCCTCCGGGCTCCCCCCGGCCTCCGCCGTTTCCGATCTTTCAGAGTCTTCCAATTTCGTCCCCCACAGGACATGAAGCGCGGATTCCATTCACGCGCGTCACAGGTGACTCATGGCTCGGGGCCCGGGTTGTAAGGGAGTTGATTACGATTCAGGCATGGCGAAGAAGCTCGTGATCAAGGTGACCGCGGGGGCCGACGCCCCCGAGCGCTGCTCGCAGGCGTTCACGGTGGCGGCGGTGGCCGTGGCCAGCGGGGTGGACGTGTCCGTGTGGCTCACCGGCGAGTCCGCGTGGTTCGCGCTGCCGGGCCGGGCCGCCGAGTTCGAGCTGCCGCACGCCGCGCCGCTGCCCGACCTGATCGACTCGATCCTCGCGGCCGGCCGGCTCACCCTGTGCACCCAGTGCGCGGCCCGGCGCGACATCAGCGAGAAGGACGTCATCGAGGGCGTACGGATCGCCGGCGCGCAGCTCTTCGTGCAGGAGGCCCTGGGCGACGAGACACAGGCGCTCGTCTACTGAGTCACGGCTCCTCGGACGTCTGAGTCACGGCTCCTTGGACGTCCACAGGCAGAACGGATGGCCCGCCGGGTCGAAGAGGACCCGTACGTCGTCCTGCGGCTGGTACTCCGCGAGCCGGGCCCCCGCCGCCACCACCCGCTCGGTCTCGGCGGCCAGGTCGTCGACCTCGATGTCGAGGTGCAGCATCATCTGCTGCTCGCCGGGCCGGCGGGTGGGCCAGGTGGGCGGGACGTACTCGGGCTCGGCCTGGAAGGCGAGGTGGGTGCCGCCGGCCCCTTCGGGCGGTCCGATGAGCACCCAGTCGGGTTCCTCCCGGACCACGGCGTAGCCCAGCAACTGCTGGTAGAACGCGGCGAGCTGGTGGGCGTCGGCGCAGTCGAGGACGACCGTCGACAGACTCGGAGGCGGCATACGGCCTTCCTACTGCCGCCGCTTCTTGCCGTCCAGTTCGTCCCACCACTCGTCGGACTTGGGATCGCCGGAGGGGTCGTCCCACCAGCGGTCCTCGGGACCCCGGCGGTTGGCGACCATGGCGGCGAAGGGCGGGATCACCATGGCCACCACACACATGGCGACCGCGGCCGGCACCGACCAGATCCGCACCACGCCCCACGCCAGCACGAAGAGACCGATGCAGGTCCCCATCATCGCGAAGTAGGCATGCCTCCGGCGCGCGTACATACCTCCAGCGTAGATCCGGGAACGCGGAAGGGCCGCACCTCCGGTGTACGACCCGGAGAATGCGGCCCCTCCTGCTGCTGACGGGGTCCGTCAGACCGCGATCGCGACCTCCGCGAGACCGCCCTGCTGGGCGACGACCGTGCGGTCGGCGGTACCGCCGGGCACGAGGGCGCGGACGGTCCAGGTGCCCTCGGCCGCGTAGAACCGGAACTGGCCCGTGGCGGACGTGGGGACCTCGGCGGTGAACTCGCCGGTCGAGTCCAGGAGCCGGACGTAACCCGTCACGGGCTCGCCGTCGCGGGTCACCTGGCCCTGGATCGTGGTCTCACCGGGCTTGATTGTCGAGGCGTCGGGGCCGCCGGCCTTCGCTCCACACATGCTTTCTCTCCAGAGGTCTTGAAGGTCGGGACGTGCTTACTTATTGGCGCCGAGCTCGATCGGCACACCGACGAGGGAGCCGTACTCGGTCCAGGAGCCGTCGTAGTTCTTGACGTTCTCGACACCGAGCAGCTCGTGCAGCACGAACCAGGTCAGGGCCGAGCGCTCGCCGATGCGGCAGTACGCAATGGTGTCCTTGGCGAGGTCGACCTGCTCCTCGGCGTAGAGCTCCTTGAGCTCGTCGTCCGACTTGAAGGTGCCGTCGTCGTTGGCGTTCTTCGACCACGGGATGTTGCGCGCGGACGGGACGTGGCCCGGACGCTGCGACTGCTCCTGCGGCAGGTGGGCCGGCGCGAGCAGCTTGCCGCTGAACTCGTCGGGCGACCGCACGTCGACCAGGTTCTGCGCGCCGATCGCGGCGACCACGTCGTCGCGGAAGGCACGGATCGAGGTGTCCTGCGCCTTCGCCTTGTAGTCGGTCTTGGCGCGCTCGGGGACCTCGTCGCCGGCGACCAGCTCGCGGGCGTCCAGCTCCCACTTCTTGCGGCCGCCGTCGAGCAGCTTGACCGCGTCGTGGCCGTAGAGCTTGAAGTACCAGTACGCGTAGGAGGCGAACCAGTTGTTGTTGCCGCCGTAGAGGATCACCGTCTGGTCGTTGGCGATGCCCTTCTCGGACAGCAGCTTCTCGAAGCCGGCCTGGTCCACGAAGTCACGGCGGACCGGGTCCTGGAGGTCCTTGGTCCAGTCGATCCGGATCGCGCCGCGGATGTGGTTCTTCTCGTAGGCGGACGTGTCCTCGTCGACCTCCACCACGACGATCGACGAATCCTCCAGGTGCTCCTGAAGCCAGTCGGCGTCTACCAGGACGTCGCTGCGGCTCATGCTCTTTCTCCTCCGGGGCAGTTACGGCGGGGCGTGCGAAGTAGAGAAGTGCGCTCACGCATCGGGGGCGGCGCACGCGTGCCCTGAGCAGGGCGGTGCGGGAAGGGCGGAGGACAGAACGCCTCCGCGGATCAGAAAGCGCGACAGAGCATGGCGGCGACGCGGCACAGGTCTACTGCCCGCCGCTTCGTGAGGTCCGCCTGACGCTTCATGGCCTCGATCGTAGGGACGGACTCGGGGCATGTCACCGGTGTGTCGCATGCTGAGACACGATCGTCCGCCATTCGGGAATACGTACGGGTCCGGGCCGCCGCCGCACGGCTCCCGGGCCCGGGAGCCGTCCACGCTTCTACGGTACGGACGGCCGCGTCTCGCCCTTCGGACACGGCGTCCCGGTGAGCCCCGGCGACCCCTCGTGGGGCTCTGCCCGCCGGGGCCGCCTGCCGTCCTACCCGGCGAGCCGGACGTCGGAACCCTTCACCGAGATCTCGACACCGTCCTTCGCCGCCTCGACCTTGTCGAGCTGGATGCCACCGGGCAGGTCCCGGATGGACTGCTCGAAGTCGGTGATCGCCCGGATCTGGTCCTCGGCGATCTGCACCCCGCCGATCTCGGGCAGCGCGTCGGCCTTCACCCGCACGTTGTCGCCGTCGACGACGGTGACCGTGCTCAGCACCGACACCGGGGCCGGCAGCTTGTTGCCGAGGACCGTCGCCTCGACCGCCACCTTGATCTTCCCGTTGCCGCCGTCGGAGAGGCCGACGACCTTGGCGGTGACACCGGGCGCGACCTCGGTGTCCTCGGAGGACTGGGCAGTCTTCAGCAGCTCCGGGTACGAGATGAGGGCGGTGCCCGTCGCGGTCCGGGCCGTGGCGGAGCTGTAGTCGCCGGAGAACTCGACACCCTTCATCTGTGCGTCGAGGTCGTCGATCCGGATCTTCTGGCCGTCGTCGCCGGTGACGGCCTCGTAGCCGTCGATACCGATCTCCACGTCGTCGAGCGAGCCGCCGACCAGCTGGGTGAGGAACGGGAAACCGTTGATCGACACGTCCGGGGTCTGCGCGAGGTTCTCGGTGCTCTGGAGCTTGCTCGCCACCTCGTCCTCGGCGAAGTTCACCGCCAGCCGGTCGGCTCCGACGAACAGGCCCCCCAGGATCACCACGACGATCAGAAGTATTCGCAGTGCACGCATGTTCCCCACCTCGGCATCGTCACGGAAGGCAGTCACGGTAACCCCGGCGGGAAGGGTCGACGCACGATTGTCGATCACCTGTGACGAACGGGGCCGGCGAACAGGGCCGCGTCCGGGCCCCGTTCACCGGCCCCGTGGGAGCCGTCCGGCAGTACCTCAGCCCAGGGCGCGCCCGAGCACCCACACCACCGGCGCCGCGGCCGCCAGCGGAAGCGCCACACCGGCCGTGAAGTGCACAAAGCGCGACGGATAGTCGTACGAGGCGACCCGGTGGCCGATCAGCGCGCAGGCGGCGACGCCCGCGCCGAGCAGCGCGCCCGGGGTGCCGTAGTCCGTGGCCCCGCCCACCGCGATGCCCGCGCCGGCCGCGGCCAGCAGCGACACCACGACGGAGGCCGGGGTGGGCAGCGGCAGCGCGCGGGCCAGCAGCGCGACGGCCACGGCGGCGGCCCCGACACTCACCGCCTCCGGCTCCGCCGCGAGGAATCCGGTCGCGAGGATCGCCAGCGCGGACGAGGCGACCGTCGCCATCAGTCCGTACATCCGCTCGTCCGGGTCGGCGTGCGAACGCAGTTGCATGACGATCGTCAGCAGCAGCCAGACACCGAGGGTGCCGAGGATCGCGGCGGCGCCCTGGTCGCGGCCGAGCGCCAGCAGCGCCACGTCGGCGGTGAGCGCGCCCGCGAACGCCAGCGCGATGCCCTGCCGGGCGGGCCACATCCCGTTCAGCCGGAACCAGCCGGCGGCGGTGAGCGCCTGGAGCGCGACGAGCGGCACGACCAGCGCGAACGATCCGATCGGCGCGGCTGCGGCCAGCAGTATGCCGATCAGCGCGGTGAGCGCGGCGGGCTGCCCCCCGGGCTCGATGATCGGCGACCGCCCTTCAAGCCGCGCCCGTTGAGCATCGGTAACCCGAGAATTCCCGGCAAGGGTCGCGGGCCCGTACCCGCTCTCGCCCGTGCCGCCGCCTTGGGCAGGCGCGCCCCCAGCAGCAGGAGCCGCAACGCCGGTCACGGGATGACCCGCCCCGCTGTCATACGGCTGGTACGGCTGCTGGGGCGGCAGATAGGACGTCTCCGCCGGATCCGCCACCGGCGCATGGACCTGCGTCTCCCAGGTCTGCCCCTGCCACTGCTGGGTGTACTGCTGAGCCTGCGGATCCTCGTACCCGTACTGCTCGTTGCCGGGCCACGCGGCAGGCGGCGCCTGAGGCTGCGGCTGCGGCTGCGGCTGAGCGGCATAAGGGTCGTACCCCTGCCCCTCGTACACCTGCCCGTCGTACCGCTGCGCGTCGTACCGCTGCCCGTCGTACACCTGCCCGTCGTACCGCTGCGCGTCGTACCGCTGCCCCTCGTAGGAGCCCTCGTACGGCTGGTTGCTCATCGGTCCGGTCACCCTCCTGCGAACGGCGGAAGCACCTCGACCGTGCCGCCCTCGGCCAGCCGTACCGTCTCATGCGCCCGGGTCCCGACGGGGTCACCGTCGATGAGGAACGAGCATCGCCGCAGCACGCGCGTGAGTTCCCCGGGGTGTCGCTCGCGCACGGCGGCGAGCGCCTCGGCGAGGTCGGCCGCGTCGTACGGCTCCTCGCCCACCCCGGCCGCGGCCTTCGCGGCGGCCCAGTACCGCACGGTGACCTTTGCCATGACGTCCCTCTGTCGGTCCTGTCGGTCCTGTTGGTTCGGCATCGAACACGGTCAGGCTAGCCCGCCCGCTCGACCCCCCAGCGCCCGATCCTGGCGAGGAGTTCGTCGGTGGCCGCGTGCTCGGCGTGGCCCATGCCCGGCTCCAGCCAGAGTTCGCCGTGGTCACCGGCGGCCGCGGCCAGCATGTGGGGGTGGTCCACCGGGAAGTAGCCGTCGCGGTCGCCGTGCACGATGAGCAGCGGCGTCGGCGCGATCCGGGGCACGGCCTCGACCGGGGAGAGCGGCACCGGGTCCCAGCCGCGGTGCTGGATCCGGGTGCGCAGCCCGTACCGCCCCACCAGGCGGCCCTCGGGGCGGGTGACCAGCCAGTGCACGCGCCGCATGGGCGCCGTACCGCGGTAGTACCAGCGGGCCGGCGCGCTGACCGACACCACCGCCTCGGTCGACTGCGCGTGCAGCGCCGCATGCCGCAGCACCACCGAGCCGCCCATCGAGAAGCCGACGGTCACCACCCGCTCGTGCCCCTGCTCCCGTGCCCACGCCACGGCGGCGACCAGGTCGAGCACCTCGCGGTCGCCGACCGTGGAACGCCCGCCGGAGGCCCCGTGGCCGCGGAAGGAGAACGTGACGACGGCGCCGTACGGCAGCAGCGCGTCGACGACCCGGCGGACGTGCGGCTTGTCCACATCACCGGTGAACCCGTGGGCGACGACGAACGCCACATGGTCGGAGCGTGACGTCAACGTGTCGTATACGACGTCACCCCGGTCGTATACGGCGTCGATCCGCACACCGTCGGCGGTGTGCAGAAACGTCCGTGATGGGGTGGGTCTGCCACCCCCGGCCGTCTCATCCTTCGGACGAACGGTGATGGATCGTGCCGCATGGCCTGCCGGACCGTTGCTCATGTGGGCTATTCTGCTCGGCAGAGGACTCGGGCAGCGAAGCCCCCGGGTCCTTTTGTGCTTTCGGAAGCGTTGTATACGAAGCGGGAAACCCCAGGTGACCGCCGGTGTGTACGGGGCCTTCGGGATCGCAGCGCAGTGATGCACCGCACACGTCCTCGCAGGGACCGAGGAGGAACCAGACGTATGAGTTCTCTGCTGCTCCTGACCAATGCCCTCCAGCCGTCGTCGGAGGTGCTCCCCGCTCTCGGCCTGCTCCTGCACAACGTGCGGGTGGCCCCCGCCGAGGGGCCCGCACTCGTCGACACCCCGGGTGCCGACATCATCCTGATCGACGGCCGCCGTGACCTGCCGCAGGTCCGCAGCCTGTGTCAGCTGCTCCGCTCCACCGGCCCCGGCTGTCCGCTCATGCTCGTGGTGACGGAGGGCGGCCTCGCCGCGGTCACCGCGGACTGGGGCATCGACGACGTACTGCTGGACACCGCGGGACCCGCCGAGGTTGAGGCCCGGCTGCGGCTCGCGACCGGCCGCCAGCAGATCGTCAACGACGACTCCCCGATGGAGATCCGCAACGGCGATCTGTCGGTGGACGAGGCGACGTACAGCGCCAAGCTCAAGGGCCGGGTCCTGGACCTGACCTTCAAGGAGTTCGAGCTCCTGAAGTACCTCGCGCAGCACCCGGGCCGGGTCTTCACCCGCGCCCAGCTGCTCCAGGAGGTCTGGGGCTACGACTACTTCGGCGGCACCCGGACCGTGGACGTGCACGTACGGCGGCTGCGCGCGAAGCTCGGCCCCGAGCACGAGTCGCTGATCGGTACCGTGCGCAACGTCGGTTATCGATTCGTTACCCCGGAGAAGGTGGACCGGGCCGCGGACGAGGCGAAGGCCAAGGCGGCCCGGCCAAAGCCGGAGGATGCGGACAACGCACCCGCCGTCGCGGCAGAGGCGCCCGCCGAGGTGCCGGCCAAGGCGTAGGAGGCGCTCGGGCAGGGTGCGGGCGCCCGCCGGGGGCCCGCAGCCGGGCTTGCTTACGCCCTGCCCAGAGCGGGTCCATCCGCGTAGACTCCGCGCGTGGCCAAGGTGACAAGAGATGACGTGGCACGGCTGGCGGGAACATCCACGGCCGTAGTCAGCTACGTCATCAACAACGGACCCCGGCCGGTCGCCCCGGCCACGCGCGAGCGTGTCCTCGCCGCCATCAAGGAACTGGGCTACCGCCCGGACCGGGTGGCCCAGGCGATGGCGTCGCGGCGCACCGACCTCATAGGCCTGATCGTGCCGGACGCACGCCAGCCGTTCTTCGCGGAGATGGCGCACGCGGTCGAACAGGCCGCCTCCGAGCGCGGGAAAATGGTGCTCGTCGGCAACTCCGACTACATCGGCGAGCGCGAGGTCCACTATCTGCGGGCCTTCCTCGGGATGCGGGTCTCCGGTCTGATCCTGGTCAGCCACGCGCTGAACGACCTGGCCGCCGCCGAGATCGACGCCTGGGACGCCCGGGTCGTGCTGCTGCACGAACGCCCCGAGGCCATCGACGACGTCGCCGTCGTGCTGGACGACGTCAACGGCGCGCAGCTCGCCGTCGAGCATCTGCTGGGGCACGGCTACGACTACGTCGCCTGTATGGGCGGCACCGCGGAGACGCCGTCGGTCGGCGACCCGGTCTCCGACCACGTGGAGGGCTGGCGGCGCGCGATGAGCGGGGCCGGGCTGTCCACGGAGGGGCGGCTGTTCGAGGCGCCGTACAACCGGTACGACGCGTACCGGGTCGCCCTCGACATCCTGTCCGGGCCGCGGCGGCCCCCGGCCGTCTTCTGCTCCACCGACGACCAGGCGATCGGGCTGCTGCGCGCGGCCCGTGAGCTCCGCCTCGACGTGCCGGGGCAGTTGGCGGTGGTCGGCTTCGACGACATCAAGGAAGCGGCGCTGGCGGATCCGCCGATGACGACGGTCGCCTCCGACCGGTCGGCGATGGCGCGGGCCGCGGTGGATCTGGTCCTGGACGACGGGTTGCGGGTCGCGGGTTCGCGACGGGAGCGGCTGAAGGTGTTTCCTTCGCGGTTGGTGACGCGCCGGTCCTGTGGGTGTGAGTAGTCGTCGCAGGCCGGGTGCGGGTGCGTTGTGGCTTGTCGCGCCCCTGGGTGGGTTTCTCTGAACGGCGCCTGAGAAGGCGCCCTCAACGCCGAGCAACGCCCTTATATCGGGCATACGAGGTTCTGGCGGGCTTCTCAGCGGGCGCTCAGGAAGCTCTCATGGGCGGGCGGGAAGCTCATGGACATGACCGAGAGCTTCCGCCGCGACGGCGAGTACGACAGCGAGCACACGAACCCTGAGCAGGGTCCCCAGCAGCACGCATCCTCTCCCGTGAACCCCGAGTGGCCGCCGCCGCCCGCGTACCAGCCGCAGGCCGGTGCCGCCGAGGGCGCGCCCACCGCGCTGCTGCACGAGCCCGCCGCCCACGCCGCGCCGCGCAAGCGGACCCGGGGCCCGATCGCGCTGATCGCGGCCGTGGCGATCGTGGCGGCGGCGATCGGCGGCGGCACGGCGTACGGCATCCAGGAGCTGACCGGCTCCGACACCGTGGCCTCCTCCAGCTCCACCAGCACCAACGTGGTCCCGTCCAGCCAGCAGGGCACGGTCGCCGGTGTCGCCAAGGCGGTCAGCCCCAGCATCGTCGAGATCAACGCCACCTCGAACGCCGGTTCCTCCACCGGCTCCGGCGTGATCATCACCAGTGACGGCGAGATCGTCACCAACAACCACGTCGTGGCCGGCGCCTCCGAGGTCAAGGTCTCCACCAGCGACGGCAAGACGTACACCGCGCAGGTCGTCGGCACCGACCCCGCCAAGGACCTCGCCCTGATCAAGCTGGAGAACGCCTCCGGTCTGAAGGTGGCGACCCTCGGCGACTCCAGCGGCGTCCAGGTCGGCGACGAGGTCGTGGCGATCGGTTCGCCCGAGGGCCTGACCGGCACGGTGACCAGCGGCATCGTCTCCGCGCTCGACCGCGACGTGACCGTCTCCACGGACGAGGGCCAGCAGCAACAGCAGGGCGGACAGGGCGGCTGGCCGTTCGAGTTCGGTGGCCAGCAGTTCAACGGCGACACCGGCAACTCGACGACGACGTACAAGGCCCTCCAGACCGACGCCTCGCTGAACCCGGGCAACTCCGGCGGCGCGCTGATCGACATGAACGGCAACATCATCGGGATCAACTCCGCGATGTACTCGGCGGCGGGCTCCTCCTCCGGCGACGCGGGCAGCGTGGGCCTCGGCTTCGCGATCCCGATCAACACGGTCAAGGCCGACCTGGACACCCTGCGGGCCGGCGGCTCCGGAAGTTAGGAAAGACCTCATGATCCGGCAGATCACACACAGCACGAACGGGACCGACCCGGCCTCCTACGCCCTGGCCCTGGAGGTGGCGACGGAACTGCACGGCCCGCGCACCCGGGCACCCGAGCTGGCTCCGGGTGCGAGCCGGCCCGGGACCCACCGGGTGACCGCCCGCCGCAGCCGCACCCTGCGCGGCTGACGACGTCCGGCACGTCGGGCACGTCCGACACGTCCGGCCCGTCCGGCACGGTGGATCCCGTACGAAGGCTTACCGGCACGACCGGCCGACATGCGACGCTGATTGCTGAGAACGTCGACCGGCCCCTTCCCACCGCACCCGAGGACACGAGCATGAGCCCCGCCGATGGCGACCGTGACCCCCAGCGCATCCTGATCGTCGACGACGAGCCGGCGGTGCGCGAAGCGCTCCAGCGCAGCCTCGCCTTCGAGGGCTACGACACGGAGGTCGCGGTCGACGGCGCGGACGCCCTGGAGAAGGCCGCCGCGTACCGGCCCGACCTCGTCGTCCTCGACATCCAGATGCCCCGCATGGACGGTCTGACCGCCGCCCGCCGGATCCGCGGCGCGGGCGACACCATCCCGATCCTGATGCTGACCGCCCGGGACACCGTGGGCGACCGGGTCACCGGCCTGGACGCCGGCGCCGACGACTACCTGGTCAAGCCGTTCGAACTCGACGAGCTCTTCGCCCGGATCCGCGCGCTGCTGCGCCGCAGCTCCTACCCGGGCGCGGGCGGCGACGCCCCCGACGACGAGGCCCTCACCTTCGCCGACCTGCGCATGGACCTGGCCACCCGGGAGGTGACCCGCGCGGGCCGGCCGGTGGAGCTGACCCGTACGGAGTTCACCCTGCTGGAGATGTTCATGGCACACCCGCGTCAGGTCCTCACCCGCGAGCAGATCCTCAAGGCGGTCTGGGGCTTCGACTTCGAGCCCTCCTCCAACTCCCTCGACGTCTACGTCATGTACCTGCGCCGCAAGACCGAGGCCGGCGGCGAACCGCGCCTCGTGCACACCGTGCGGGGCGTGGGGTACGTCCTGCGCCAGGGCGGCGCCGAGTGAGCGGGTTCCTCCGCCGCGTCAGGTCCCTGCCGATCCGCTCCCGCCTGGCCCTGCTGGTCGCGGCGGCGGTGGCGTTCGCGGTGGCGGCGGTATCGGTGAGCTGCTGGTTCGTGGTGCGGGGGCGGCTGTACCAGGAGGTGGACAACGATCTGGCCCAGGCCAGCACTCCGCAGCGGGGCAGCGTGATCCAGTCGGTACTGGCGAACTGCACACAGGAGCCGGCCGGTTCGGACACCGGCCTCGACAGGCCCAACGACTACTACCTCCAACTGGTCCAGTCGGACGGGACCGCCTGTGTGTCCTCCGACTCCAGGGGCTTCGTCAAGACCAACGACAAGGACCAGGCGGTCGCCCGCGACTCGGACCCCAACGGTGTCTTCCGCACGGGCACCGACAGCGACGGCAATTCGGTACGGGTGCTCACGATGCCGCTGCTGCTGCAACAGCTGCCCACCCCCGGCGAGCCCGACCCCGCCCCGAAGGTCGTCCCGGACGCCGCGCTCCTCGTGGCCATCCCGCTGAAGTCCACCGAGAAGACCCTGAACGACCTGGCGTTGCTGCTGCTCGTGGTCTCCGGCATCGGGGTCCTGGTGGCGGGCGCGGCCGGACTCGCCGTCGCCCGTGCCGGGCTCACCCCTGTGGACCGGCTCACCGAGGCTGTCGAGCACGTGGCCCGTACCGAGGACCTCACGATCCGCATCCCGGTCGACGAGGAGAGCGAGGACGAGGTCGCCCGGCTGTCCCGTTCCTTCAACTCCATGACCTCGGCGCTGGCCGCCTCCCACGACCTCCAGCAGCAGCTGATCGCCGACGCGGGCCACGAACTCCGCACCCCCCTCACCTCACTCCGTACCAACATCGAACTCCTCACCCGCAGTGAGGAGACCGGCCGCCCCATCCCCGCGGCGGACCGCAAGGCGCTGCTCGCGTCGGTGACGGCCCAGATGACCGAACTGGCCGCCCTGATCGGCGACTTGCAGGAGCTGGCGCGTTCGGAGGGCCAGCGGGGCGAGCGGGTGCAGGTGGTGTCGTTGGAGGAGACCGTCGAGGCGGCGCTGCGCAGGGCGCGGCTGCGCGGTCCGGAGCTGACGATCAGCGCGCACGTCCGGCCCTGGTACGTGCGGGCGGAGCCGGCGGCGCTGGAGCGGGCGATCGTCAACATCCTCGACAACGCGGTGAAGTTCAGCCCCGAGGGCGGCACGATCGAGGTCGCCCTGACCAACGGTGTCCTCACGGTCCGGGACCACGGCCCCGGCATCCCCGCCGAGGAACTCCCCCACGTCTTCGACCGTTTCTGGCGCTCCCCCAGCGCGCGGGCCCTCCCCGGCTCGGGCCTCGGCCTCTCCATCGTCGCCCGCACGATCCGCCAGGCCGGCGGCGAGGTAACCCTGACCCACGCCCACGGTGGCGGCACGGTGGCCACGGTGAGACTGCCGGGCGCCCCAACACCCCCACCGGAAACGGCGTAACAACACCCGCCACCGAGACCCCGGCCCGCCTCAGGGGCGCGGGGAACTGCGCGACAAGCCACAACGCACCCGCACATACCCACCACCCCACCCACCCCACCCACCCCGCCGGAAACGACCGAGGCAGGGCCCGGTGTCACACTCCAGGCCCCGCCTCGTGAGGGTGTTCAGATCACCAGGGTCCGCTACCTGACAACGGTGATGCGATTCGCCGCCGGCGGCTCGATCGGATCCGCCGCCGACGAGTTCGCCGTCAGATACTTCTCCAGCGCCGCCAGATCGTCCGAGCCGACCAGCTCACCCGTGCCCTGCCCGAGCGTCGGGAAGCCGTCGCCGCCGGCCGCGAGGAAGCTGTTGGCCGCGACGCGGTAGACCGCCGTCGGGTCGACGGCCGCGCCGCCCACCCTGATCGAGTCGGTGACGACCCGGTCGGCGCCGCTCTTGGTCAGGTCGAGGGTGTACGTCAGCTGGGAAGAGACCTGAAGGATCTTCGGCGATGCCGCGTTGGCGCCGCTCACCTGCTCCTTGAGCACCTGGATCAGCTGCGCGCCGGTCACGCTCCGCAGGTTCACCGTGTTGGCGAACGGCTGGACCGTGAAGCCCTCCGCGTACGTCACCACACCGTCGCCCTCGCTGCCGTTGGCCGCGTAGGTCAGGGGCGCGCGGATGCCGCCGGGGTTCATCAGCGCGAGGTCGGTCTCCGGGTCCAGCTCCTTGCCGTACGCGAACTGCGCGTCCGCGATGAGGTCGCCCAGCGGGGACTCGGTGCCGGAGGTGCCGATGTCGGCGGAGATGTGGCCGATGGCGCGGTTGCCGATCGGGGCCGCGAGGGTGTTCCACTTGCCGATCAGCGAGGTCATGTCGGGCGCCTTGGGGACGTCCCGGCTGACCACGTGGTTCGCGGACTCGACGGCCGTACGGGCGATGTCACCGGTGCGACGGTCGTAGGTCAGCGTGGTGTCGGTGTAGAGGCGGCCGAAGGACGCGGCCGAGGTGACCATACGCGGGTTGCCCGCCGGGTCCGGGACCGTGCAGACGTACGCGGCGTGCGTGTGGCCGGTGACGAGCGCGTCGACCTGCGGGGTGACGTTCTTGGCGATGTCCGCGATCGGACCGGAGATGCCGTCGCCGGCGCCGGGCGAGTCACAGTCGTAGTTGTACGCCTGCGAGGCCGGGAAGCCGCCCTCGTGCACCAGCGCGACGATGGACTTCACGCCCTGGCTCTGGAGTTCCCTGGCGTACTTGTTGATGGTCTCGACCTCGTCCTTGAAGGCCAGGCCCTTGACGCCGTCGGCGGAGACGATGTCGGGCGTGCCTTCGAGGGTGACGCCGATGAAGCCGACCTTGACGCCGTTCTTCTTCCAGACCCAGTAGGGCTTGAGGATCGGCTTCTTCGTCTTCTCGTCGAGGACGTTGGCGGCGAGGTAGGGGAAGTCGGCGCCCTTGAACTTCTTGTCGGTGTAGCAGCCCTCGGTGGGGTGGCAGCCGCCGTTCTGGAGCCGGCCCAGTTCCTTGGCGCCCTCGTCGAACTCGTGGTTGCCGACGCTCGTCACGTCGAGGTCGAGCTTGTTCAGCGCCTCGATGGTGGGCTCGTCGTGGAACAGGCCCGAGATCAGCGGGGAGGCGCCGACCATGTCGCCGCCGGCCGCGGTGATGGAGTACTTCTCGCCCTTGCGCGCGTCGCGCAGATGCGTGGCGAGGTACTCGACGCCGCCCGCGTCGACGGTCTTCGTGGTGCCGTCGGCCTGGAGTTCGGTGACCCGGCCCGCGGATCCGGCCGGCGGCTCCAGGTTGCCGTGCAGGTCGTTGAAGGACAGCAGCTGGACGTCCTGGTAGCGGCTCGGCAGGTGCCGGGTCGGCTGCCGGCCGTCCTCGCCGGCGGCGGCGGTGCCGGGCAGCGCCGTCGCGGCGAGCGCGCCCGCCGTGGTCAGGCCGGCGACCGCGGCGAGCAGCCGGGTCGTGCGGCGTCTGACGCGCCGGTCGGGCTGGGAGATGAGTGGCATACGTCGCCCCCTGTGGGTCTCTGCTGAGATGTGCCGGTTCCGGGGCGCAGCCTAAAGTCAACGCGCGTAGCGCGACAGGGGTTTCAGGGTTACATGATGGTTTCCAGTGGGCCACGGCCCGATGGTTTCCCGTACCCCTCGACCGCACCGGCCGCCCCGTACCCTCGTATCCATGACCAGCGACGACAGCGCACAGGGCGGCCACGCCCGGACCATCGAGACCCTCACGGCACTCACTCCCGGGCAGACCGCCGCCGTGCTCGAACTGCTCGCCGAGGCCGCCCGCTCCGACGGGCAGCAGGCGGTGTCCGAGCAGGGCAGGCTGCAACTGCGCGGCGGGGAGCGCCCGGGCATCACGCATCTGCTGCTCACCGTCGGCGGCGAACTCGTCGGCTACGCGCAGCTGGAGGACACCGACCCGGTCGAGGCGCCCGCCGCCGAGCTGGTCGTGCACCCCGCGCACCGAGCGCACGGACACGGCCGGGCGCTCGGCTCGGCCCTGCTCGCCGTCTCCGGCAAGCGGCTGCGCGTCTGGGCGCACGGCGGCCACTCCGCGGCCCGGCATCTCGCCCAGGTCCTCGGCCTCACCCTGTTCCGTGAACTGCGCCAGATGCGGCGGCCGCTGACCGGCCTCGAACTGCCCGAGCCGGTGCTGCCGCCGGGTGTGGACGTGCGGACGTTCGTCCCCGGGCAGGACGACTCGGCCTGGCTCGCCGTCAACGCGGCGGCCTTCGCCCACCACCCGGAGCAGGGCTCGCTGACCCAGCGCGACCTCGACGACCGCAAGGCCGAGCCGTGGTTCGACCCGGCCGGCTTCTTCCTCGCGGAGCGCGCGGGCACGGTCGTCGGCTTCCACTGGACGAAGGTGCACGCCGAGGAGCAACTGGGCGAGGTGTACGTCGTAGGGGTCGACCCCGAGGCCCAGGGCGGCGGCCTCGGCAAGGCGCTCACCACGATCGGCCTGCGGCACCTGGCGGCCCGGGGACTGCCGACGGCGATGCTCTACGTGGACGCCGACAACAAGGCGGCGGTGACGGTGTACGAGCGGCTGGGTTTCACCACGTACGAGACGGACCTGATGTACCGCACGGAGACCTGAGGGCACCGCTTCGGGGACGAGGAGGGGGCGGCGACTTGACGCCGCCCCCTCTTTTGCACCACCCTTTCACTACTCAATTAGTGAAAGGGTGGTTGTCCGCGTGGTCGACTACCGGATCGACCGGCGCTCCGGCGTCGCCACCTATCTCCAGATCGTGCAGCAGACCAAACAGGCCCTCCGCCTCGGTCTCCTGGAGCCCGGCGACCGGCTCCCGACGGCCCGCGAGGTCGTCGAGGCCACCGCCATCAATCCGAACACCGTGCTCAAGGCCTACCGCGAGCTGGAACGTGACGGTCTGGTCGAGGCCAGACGCGGCCTCGGCACCTTCGTCCGCCGCACCCTCGGCACGGCACCGGCCGACTCGCCGCTCCACGCCGAGCTGGAGGAGTGGGCCCGGCGGGCACACGCCGCCGGCCTGGACCGGGACGACGTCGCCGCGCTCTTCACGTCCGTACTCGACAAGCACTTCAAGGGGGACCAGGAATGACCGACACCGCCATCGAGGCGGCCGCGCTGGGCAAGCGGTACGGGCGGCGCGGCAGGCCCGCCCTGGACCAGTGCGGCTTCCGGCTGCCGGCCGGCCGCGTCTGCGCGCTGGTCGGCCCGAACGGCGCGGGCAAGTCCACCCTGCTCGCCCTGGTCGCCGGACTGCTCCGCCCCACCGAGGGCACGGTCACCGTCCTCGGCACCACCCCGGCCGAAGCCCGCACACGCCTTGCCTACGTGGCGCAGGACAAGCCCCTGCACGCCAAGCTCAGCGTCGCCGAGACCCTGGGTATGGGCCGTGAGCTCAACCCCGGCCGCTGGGACGCGGCCGTCGCCGGGCGGATCGTCGCGGGCGGCGACCTCGACCCGGACGGCCGCGTCGGCAGCCTCTCCGGCGGTCAGCGCACCCGCGTCGCCCTCGCCCTGGCCCTCGGCAAACGCCCCGAACTGCTGCTGCTCGACGAGCCGATGGCCGACCTCGACCCGCTCGCCCGGCACGAGCTGATGGGCACCCTCCTCGCCGAGACCGCCGAGCACGGCTCCACGCTCCTGATGTCCTCGCACATCCTCGCCGACCTGGAGAACGCCTGCGACCACCTGGTGCTGCTGGGCGGCGGCCGGGTCCGGCTCGCCGGCCCGCTGGACGAGCTGATGGCCGCGCACGCGCTGGTCACCGGCGCCGCGGCCACCGGCCTCGCCCCGCACACGGTCGTCGAGTCCCGCACGGCCGGCCGCCAGGTCACCGCGCTGGTCCGGCCGCGGGGCCCGCTCGGCGACGGCTGGCAGAGCGCCGAGCCGTCCCTGGAGGAACTGGTCCTCGCCCACCTGCGCTCGCCGGACGCCCCGGAACTCGTGATCGACACGGTCGACGGGACGAACGGGACCCACACCACCGACGCCGAGGAGGCCGCCGTATGACCGCCACCGTCGCGACGATCGCGCCCGCCGAGGCGGAGCGGGGCGGGCCCCGCGGGATGACCTGGCTGCTGCTGCGGCTGCACCGGTCGGCGCTGTGGTTCTGGGCGATGCTGGTGGCCGTCGGCAGTGGCGCCCTGCTGTGGGCGTACGGGTTCGGGGTCGACGCGGCCGAGGACGTGTTCCGGCGGATGGACTGCTCCCCCGGACTCTGCGACACCAGCGGCGGCGCCTTCCAGCGCTACGACATGGCCTGGGGTCTCGCCACCGGCCTGCTCCTGGTGGCCCCGATCCTGATCGCCGGGTGGGCGGGCAGCTCCCTGATCGGCCGCGAGCTGGAGCAGGGCACCGCCCGGCTGACCTGGACACAGTCCGTGACCCCGGCCCGCTGGCTCGCCTCGAAGCTGGCCCTGCCCGCCGTGGTGATCGCCTCGGGCACCCTGGTGCTGACCCTGCTGCACCGGCTGCTGTGGTCCGCCGACGGCTTCCTGCGCGAGGCGACCAACACCCGCGAGTGGCACAACAGCCCCACCTTCACCACCAACGGCACGATCGCCACCGCCTACGCCCTGCTGGCCCTGGCCATCGGCGTGCTGGCCGGCATGCTCACCCGCAAGGCCTCCTCCGGACTCACCCTGGGCGTGCTGGGCCTGCTGGTGGTGACCGGGGCCGTGAACGAGCTGCGCCCGCGGCTGTGGCCGGTCGACACGGTGACCGACCCGAACGAGTACCCGCCGATCAACGGCACCATGGTCGACGAGGGCGCCCTCACCGCCTCCGGCGACCGGATCACCGACCCGCTCTGCCTCGACAACGTCGAGTGCCAGGTCCGGGAGGGCGTCGTCGGCTACTACCGGGAATTCCACCCGCCCGCCCACTTCTGGCCACTCCAGCTCGTGGAGACGGCCGTCCTCCTGGCCGTCGCCGGGCTCGCGATCTGGGCGGCGTTCGGTATCCTGCGGCGCCGGGTCGCCTAGGGCGGGCGCCGCACAGGCCCGGTCCCACCCCGGTGGGTGTACGTCCCGTCACGAGCGGGAAGGACGTACACCCGCCGGGGCGCTTGTGCTCACCCGGGCGGACCGCCTTTCGACCCCCGCGAGCCGCCCCCCGCTATCCCGCACGTCATGTCTCCGTAACCATTGATTCAGACGGTCTTGCGACGCTCTGCCAATGAACCCCGCCGTGCCCGAGCCGTCACCGACCCCCGAGGGAATGGTCGTCGCGCTCCCGCCAGCGCCCTCCGACGCGCCCGTTAGCGTCGGCGCGCGGAAGAATGGGTCCATGAGCCAGCAAACCACCCCCAAGGCCGAGACCCAGCACCCCCAGCCCTCCGTGGGCTCCCTCGCCGCGCACCGCCCGCACACGGTGGCCGCCACGGTCTCCGACCTGGAACCCGACATCGACGCCGACCTCGACGCGTACGACGACTCGGCCGACGACGGGACGCAGCTGCCCCAGGGCCGCTTCCTCGACCGGGAACGCAGCTGGCTCGCCTTCAACGAACGGGTCCTGGAACTCGCCGAGGACCCGAACACCCCGCTCCTGGAGCGCGCCAACTTCCTCGCGATCTTCGCCAGCAACCTGGACGAGTTCTTCATGGTCCGGGTCGCCGGACTCAAGCGCCGCATCGACACCGGCGTCGCCACCCGCTCCGCCTCCGGCCTCCAGCCGTCCCAGGTCCTGGAGATGATCTGGGCCCGCTCCCGCGAGCTGATGGCCCGGCACGCCGCCTGCTTCCACGAGGACGTCGCCCCGGCACTCGCCGAGGAGGGCATCCACCTGGTCCGCTGGAACGAGCTGGCGGAGAAGGAACAGGCCCGCCTGTTCATGCTCTTCCGCAACCAGATCTTCCCGATCCTCACCCCGCTGGCCGTCGACCCGGCCCACCCCTTCCCGTACATCTCCGGCCTCTCCCTGAACCTGGCCGTGGTGGTACGGAACCCGGTCAGCGGCAACCGGCACTTCGCCCGCGTGAAGGTGCCGCCGCTGCTCGCCCGCTTCCTGGAGAGCTCCCCGGGCCGGTACGTGCCGATCGAGGACATCATCGGCGCCCACCTCGAAGAGCTGTTCCCGGGCATGGAGGTGCTGGAGCACCACGCCTTCCGGGTCACCCGCAACGAGGACCTGGAGGTCGAGGAGGACGACACCGAGAACCTCCTCCAGGCCCTGGAGAAGGAACTCATGCGGCGCCGCTTCGGCCCGCCGGTGCGACTCGAGGTCGAGGAGTCCATCGACCGCGAGGTGCTCGACCTGCTGGTGCGCGAGCTGAAGATCACCGAGGCGGAGGTCTACCCGCTGCCCGGCCCGCTCGACCTCACCGGCCTGTTCCGCATCCACCGCCTGGACCGGCCCGAGCTGAAGTACCGCCGGTTCATCGCCGGCACCCACCGCGATCTCGCCGAGGTCGAGTCGGCCTCCGCCGCAGACATCTTCGGCGCCCTGCGCCAGCGCGACGTCCTGCTCCACCACCCGTACGACTCCTTCTCCACCTCCGTCCAGGCCTTCCTGGAGCAGGCGGCCAAGGACCCCGACGTCCTCGCGATCAAGCAGACCCTGTACCGGACCTCGGGCGACTCCCCGATCGTCGACGCGCTCATAGAAGCGGCCGAGGCCGGCAAGCAGGTCCTCGTCCTGGTGGAGATCAAGGCCCGCTTCGACGAGCACGCCAACATCGAGTGGGCGCGCAAACTGGAGGAGGCCGGCTGCCACGTCGTCTACGGCCTGGTCGGCCTCAAGACGCACTGCAAGCTGTCGCTCGTGGTCCGCCAGGAGGGCGACACCCTGCGGCGGTACTGCCACGTCGGCACCGGCAACTACCACCCCAAGACGGCCCGGCTGTACGAGGACCTCGGTCTGCTCACCGCCGACCCGCAGGTCGGCGCGGACCTGTCCGACCTGTTCAACCGGCTCTCCGGCTACTCGCGCCGCGAGACCTACCGCCGGCTCCTGGTCGCCCCGAAATCCCTGCGCGGCGGCCTGGTCTCACGGATCGAGAAGGAGGTCCAGCACCACCGTGCCGGACGTCCCGCCCACGTCCGTATCAAGGTCAACTCGATCGTCGACGAGGCCATCATCGACGCCCTGTACCGGGCGTCCCAGGCGGGAGTACCCGTCGACATCTGGGTGCGTGGCATCTGCGCGCTGCGCCCCGGAGTAGCGGGCCTTTCGGAGAACATCCGGGTCCGCTCGATCCTCGGCCGCTTCCTGGAACACTCCCGCGTGTTCGCCTTCGGCAACGGAGGAGAACCCGAGGTGTGGATCGGCAGCGCCGACATGATGCACCGCAACCTCGACCGCCGCATCGAGGCCCTCGTCCGGGTCGTCGAGCCGGCCCACCGCGCCGCGCTCAACCGGCTCCTGGAGTCGGGCATGTCCGACGCCACCGCGTCCTGGCACCTGGGCCCGGACGGCGAGTGGACCCGGCACGCGACCGACGCGGACGGCGGGCCACTGCGGAACGTCCAGGAGACGCTCATAGACGCCCGGAGGCGCCGGCGTGGCACAGCAACACCTTGACCAGACGGAGCCCTTGACCGGGGCGGTGACGGGGGACGCCCTCGCGGGCTACCTGCGCGCCCAGGCCACGGAGTTCCTCCGTGCCCTCCGGCAGCACCGGGAGACCGGCGCCGGGGCACACCACAACGGCACGGAGGAGTCCGTCGATTCGGCGCGCGCCCTGCGCCGCTCGGCCCGCCGCATCAGCGGCAGCCTGCACACCTTCCGTCCCCTGCTGGACCCCGACTGGTCGGAGGCGATCCGCCCCGAACTGGCCTGGCTCTCCGGCACGCTGGCCCTGGAGCACGCCTACGAGTCCCGCCTGGACCGTCTCCTCCAAGCCCTCCACCGCCTCTCGGGCACCCCCCAACTCCCCACCCAAACCACGGACGCAACTGCGGGCAGTCGTGCCGACGCAGCCGCGGGCAGTCGCACCGACGCAGCTACGGGCAGTCGCACCGACGCAGCTGCGGGCAGTCGTGCCGCTGGGGCGGCACGGGTGGGCGCAGCGGCACCAGGCAACGCCGGCGCACCCACCCACCCGACGGCCCCCCAGGAGCGCGGCAACCTCACAGTCGGCGCGGCAAAGGCAGGCGCGCTGCTGGACCGCCAACTCACCCTGGCCCGGACAAGGGCACACAGCACCGCCCTCCAGGCCCTCGGCAGCAGCCGCTTCCACGCGGTCGCCGACAAGGTCGCCGTCCTCGCCAGCGAGGTCCCCCTCACCGCCACGGCCACGACGGCCCCCCTCCACACCCCGGCCACCGCCGCGGAGGAACGCCTCACGGACGCCGTAGCCGCGCTCCCCCTCGTCAAGGCGGGCCACCCCTACAACGCGGAGGCCCTCATCCACGGCCTCTCCCCGGACCCGGCCCCGCACCCCCAGGACGCCCCCTGGCACCAGGTCCGCCTCCTGCTCCGCCTGCACCGCTATGCACTGGAAGTGCTCCGCGGCCAGACCCCCGACGACGTCCGGCTGCTTGAGGCGGGCCAGGCCCTCAACCGGCACCGCGACGCCTCGGAGGCCGCGTCCGCCGCGGCCCAGGCGGCGCGCACCCCCCGGATCGCACCGGCGACGGCGTACGCCCTCGGGGTGCTCCACGCCGACCAGCGGCACGAGGTCGAGGCGGCCCGGTTCGCGTTCCAGCAGGCGTGGCAGAAGGAAACGGTGAGGACGCCCTGACCGGGCGGACCACAGGACGACGAGCTCAGGGGTGACCCGTATGCACGACACCACGGTCCTGGCGGCGGGCTGTCTCCTGTGGCGCCGCTCACCGCTCGACGGCGGACTGCGGCTCTGTCTCGTCCACCGGCCGAAGTACGACGACTGGTCCCACCCGAAGGGCAAGCTCAAGCGGGGCGAGGAGGCGCTCGCGGGGGCGCTGCGCGAGGTGGCCGAGGAGACCGGCTACACCGCGGCGCCCGGCACCGAGCTCAGCACCACCCGCTACCTCGCCAACGGCCGCCCCAAAGAGGTGCGTTACTGGGCGGCCGAGGCGACCGGCGGCGCCTTCGCCCCGAACGACGAGGTCGACCGCATCCTCTGGCTCACCCCGGAGGAGGCCCGCACCCGCCTCACCCAGCCTCGTGACCAGGACCTCGTCACCGAACTGGTCCGCGCGCTCGAACACACGGGGAACTGACCGGCACGGCTCCAGGGGGCCGGAGCCGGTACCGGCGGGCAGGGCTCACCCGGCCGTCAGATGGCCCTGGGCGTCCGTTCTCGCCAGGCTGCGGGCGCGCCGGGCCGGGCCCCGCCAGCCGCAGACGCAGCTGGCCAGACAGAAGGGGCCCCGTTCGACGGTGCTCGTGCGGTGTTCCGGAAGGTCCTGCGGGGCGGCGGACCGCTCCTCGTGTGTCACGTCCTCCAAGGTAGCGAGGCCGGGTAAACAGTGCGCATGGCGCGCGTCGAGGTCGTGTAACGACCCTTGCGTACGCCGGAGCGGACCCCCGTGTCCGGGGCACCCCCTTCCCCTGCGGCGAGCGTGACGGCGCTTCCTACCCGTCGTTAACCGGAACGACGGCGGGCCCGGGACACGGACGGCTGGGGGTAGCGGCAGATGGCGCGTTGGCAGCACGGCAAGGCGGGCGGCACGGTCGTCGCGGGGCTCATGGCCGGTGTCTGTCTGGCCGCCGCGGGCTGTTCCGGCGGCGGTGCCGTCGCCGACGACGCGCCGGCCCCCGATCCGGTCCCGGCCCTGCACCGGGCCGCGGACGCCCTGGTCGACGCCGGCACCTCCAAGGCCCGTACGTCGATGGAGATGGCGACCGGCGGCACCCGTGTGACCATCCGCGGCGAGGGCGTCTACGACTACACCCGCCGCCTCGGCGAGCTGAAGGTACGGCTGCCGCAGGACCCGGCGGGCCGCGGCGAGGACCCGCCCATCACCGAACTGCTCGCGCCGGGCGCCCTGTTCATGAAGAACCGCGGCGCCGGAGTCCCCGCCGACAAGTGGGTCCGGGTCGAGACCGCCTCCCTGTCCGACGGCAACCTGGTGACCGGCGGGGCCACCGACCCGTTCGCCGCGGCCGAGGTGCTGCGCGGGGCGCGGACGGCGACGTACGTCGGCGAGACGGAGGTCGCGGGCACCGAGGTCCGGCACTACCGCGGCACCGCCGATCTGGCACTGGCCGCGAAGGGCGCCTCCGCGGGCGGCCGTGACTCGCTGCGCGCGGCGGCGAAAGGGTTCGCCACGGCCGCGGTCCCGTTCGACGTGTTCCTCGACGACGAGGGCAGGATCCGCAAGGTCAGGCACCGTTTCAGCTTTGTCGGCGGACGCGACAGGGGCACCGTGGCGGTCGCCTCGACGACCCTGCTGTACGACTTCGGGGTCCGGGTGGACGTACGGTTGCCGGACCGCGCGGACATCTACGCCGGCAGAATCGCCGAGGAGTGAGCGGGCCCCCAGGGACGACCCGCCCCAGGGCGCGAGAACTAGCCCGTCCGTGCCATGCGCGTTGTGTTGACGGCTCCCTACTCTAGGAAGTCGGTGACGGCAGAGACGAGGTGATGCACGTGGCTCCGGTCGGCGGTACGGCAGTACAGGACTACGTGGCCCTCGCCGAGATCGAGCTCTGCGGAGAGCTGATCATCGCGGCCTCGGCCGCGCACGAGGACCGGCTCAGCCTGGAGAGCATCGACGAGGTGCTGCGGGTGGCCGAGGAGCGCGGCACGCAGAGCGGCTGAACGCGACCGGCGGGCGGACACCGAGTGCCCACCCGCCGGTTTTCGGCCACTTCCGCGGCTCAGGTGCGCAGCAGCCGCCCGATCGCCTTCGTCGCTTCCTCGACCTTGGCGTCGATCTCGTCGCCGCCCTTGACGGCGGCGTCGGCCACGCAGTGCCGCAGATGCTCCTCCAGGAGCTGCAACGCGAAGGACTGGAGGGCCTTCGTGGACGCGGAGACCTGCGTGAGTATGTCGATGCAGTAGACGTCCTCGTCGACCATCCGCTGGAGACCGCGGATCTGCCCCTCGATCCGGCGCAGCCGCTTCAGGTGCTCGTCCTTCTGCTTGTGGTAGCCGTGCACTCCGCGGTCGTGGTCCGTGACCACTTCCCCGGTCACGGGGGCGGAGGGCGCTCCCGCGCCGGCCTCTGTGGTCGTCATCGCGTCCTCCAGCTCCAGACACATACCCCTACTGGGTATATGGTAGCGAATTCTCCTGGGTATAGGGCCTTTGGCCAACGCCTCCGGCAATGGCCGGGCCGCGACCTCGTACCGCCCCCGTGCCGACAAGTCTGCTTTATGGGCGACACTGGGGGACGGCCCATTAGCCGTGGCCGGATGATGCGCCTAGCATCAGCCTGACCGAAACCGAAGCACCAAGAGGACCCCACGTGCGCTTTCGTCTGACCCCCCGGGAGACGAGCTTCTACGACATGTTCGCCGCATCCGCGGACAACATCGTCACGGGCTCGAAACTCCTGATGGAACTGCTCGGGGCGGACGCGTCTGCCCGGGCCGAGATCGCGGAGCGTATGCGGGCAGCGGAACACGCCGGTGACGACGCCACACACGCGATCTTCCACCAGCTGAACTCCTCGTTCATCACGCCCTTCGACCGCGAGGACATCTACAACCTCGCGTCCTGCCTCGACGACATCATGGACTTCATGGAGGAAGCCGTCGACCTGGTCGTCCTCTACAACGTCGAGGAGCTTCCCAAGGGCGTCGAGCAGCAGATCGAGGTGCTGGCGCGGGCCGCCGAGCTGACGGCCGAGGCGATGCCGAACCTGCGCACGATGGACAACCTCACCGAGTACTGGATCGAGGTCAACCGCCTGGAGAACCAGGCCGACCAGATCCACCGCAAGCTGCTGGCCCACCTCTTCAACGGCAAGTACGACGCCATCGAGGTCCTCAAGCTGAAGCAGATCGTGGATGTCCTCGAAGAGGCCGCGGACGCCTTCGAGCACGTGGCGAACACGGTGGAGACCATCGCGGTAAAGGAGTCCTGAGGCCCGGCCATGGACACTCTTGCCCTGGTCGTGACCATCCTGGTCGCGCTGTTCTTCACCTATACCAACGGCTTCCACGACTCGGCGAACGCCATCGCCACCTCCGTGTCGACCCGGGCCCTGACGCCCAGGGCCGCGCTGCTGATGGCCGCGGTCATGAACCTGGCCGGCGCGTTCCTCGGCAGCGGTGTCGCCAAGACCGTCTCCGAGGGGCTGATCGAGACCCCCGAGGGCTCGAAGGGGATGGGCATCCTCTTCGCCGCGCTGCTCGGCGCGATCACCTGGAACCTCATCACCTGGTACTTCGGCCTGCCCTCGTCCTCCTCGCACGCCCTGTTCGGCGGCCTGGTGGGCGCCGCGCTCGCGGGCGGTACGGGGGTGTACTGGCACGGTGTCTTCGACAAGGTCATCATCCCGATGTTCGTGTCGCCGCTGGTCGGACTGGGCGTCGGCTATCTCGTGATGACCGCGATCATGTGGATGTTCCGCCGGTCCAACCCGCACAAGGCCAAGCGCGGCTTCCGTATCGCGCAGACCGTGTCGGCCGCCGGTATGGCCCTCGGCCACGGCCTCCAGGACGCCCAGAAGACGATGGGCATCGTGGTGATGGCCCTGGTCATCGCCGACGTGGAGGACTACGGCGACCCGATCCCGGTCTGGGTGAAGATCGTCTGCGCGATGATGCTGTCGCTGGGCACGTACGCCGGTGGCTGGCGGATCATGCGGACGCTGGGCCGCAAGATCATCGAACTGGACCCCCCACAGGGATTCGCCGCGGAGACGACCGGCGCGGCGATCATGTTCACCACGGCGTTCCTCTTCAAGGCCCCGATCTCCACGACCCACGTCATCACGTCGGCGATCATGGGCGTCGGAGCGACGAAGCGGGTGAACGCGGTGCGCTGGGGCGTCGCCAAGAACATCGTCCTCGGCTGGTTCATCACGATGCCGGCGGCCGGGCTGGTGGCAGCCGGCGCCTACGGAATCGTCTACCTGGCATTCCTGTAACCCCGGCAAACATTTCCCCGCGGGCCCGTCGTGGCTGGTCGCGCAGTTCCCCGCGCCCCTAAAAAAACCTCCGGTGAACGCCGCCGTCTTGGGGGCGCGGGGAACTGCGCGAGCAACCACAACGCACCCGCACCCGCCACACAACCGGCGCCCCGCGAGGCGATAGGGGCGCGGGGAACTGCGCGAGCAACCACAACGCACCCGCACCCGCCACACACCCGACGCCCCCGCGAGGCGATAGGGGCGCGGGGAACTGCGCAACCAGCCACGAAGCACCCGCACCCGGAAACGCACCGCCGCCGCAGGCACCCCGCACCCGCAAACGCACCGCCGCCGCAGGCACCGCGCGTCCGGGATGCGAAACGGGCCCGCCCCCCAAAGGGGGCGGGCCCTCTTCTGCCTCGCGGTGGCACCGCCATGCAGCACCGCGAGGGGTCCCAACGGCCGGCCTCAGCCAAACCGACCGGAGATGTAGTCCTCCGTAGCCTGCACAGACGGATTGGAGAAGATCCGCTCCGTGTCATCGATCTCGATCAGCTTCCCCGGCTGCCCCACGGCAGCGAGGTTGAAGAACGCCGTACGGTCGGAGACCCGCGCAGCCTGCTGCATGTTGTGCGTCACGATGACGATCGTGAACCGCTCCTTGAGCTCACCGATGAGGTCCTCGATCGCGAGCGTGGAGATCGGGTCGAGCGCCGAGCACGGCTCGTCCATGAGCAGCACGTTCGGCTCGACGGCGATCGCCCGCGCGATGCACAGCCGCTGCTGCTGACCACCGGAGAGCCCGGAACCCGGCTTGTTCAGACGGTCCTTGACCTCGTTCCAGAGGTTCGCGCCCTTGAGCGACTTCTCCACGATGTCGTCCAGCTGGGACTTCTTGTACGAACCGTTCAGCTTCAGGCCGGCCGCGACGTTGTCGTACACCGACATCGTCGGGAACGGGTTCGGCCGCTGGAAGACCATGCCGACCTCACGCCGTACGGCCACGGGGTCGACCCCGGCGCCGTACAGGTTCTCCTCGTCGAGCATGACCTTGCCGTCGACCCGGCCGCCCGGCGTCACCTCGTGCATCCGGTTGAGCGTGCGCAGGAACGTGGACTTGCCGCAGCCGGACGGGCCGATGAAGGCCGTCACGGAACGGGGCTCGACGGTCATCGAGATGTCCTCGATGGCCAGGAACGAGCCGTAGTAGGCGCTGAGGCCGCTGACATCAATGCGCTTGGCCATGGAAATCACTGCTTCTTTCGGAAATCGGTCGCTTCATGGCCGCGTCAGCGACCGGTCTTCGGGGCCTTCCAGCGGGCGATGCCGCGGGCCAACAGGTTCAGGATCATCACGAACGCGATCAGCGTCAGCGACGCTGCCCACGCACGGTCGTACGCCGCCTCGGACTGGCTCTGCTGATACTGCTGGTAGATGTACAGCGGCAGCGAGGCCTGCGCACCCTCGAAGGGGTTGGCGTTGATGAAGGGGTTGCCGAACACCAGCAGCAGCACCGGCGCGGTCTCACCCGCGATACGGGCGACCGACAGCATGACGCCGGTGGTGATACCGCCGATGGCGGTCGGCAGGACCACCTTCAGGATGGTGCGCCACTTCGGGATGCCCAGCGCCAGGGAGGCCTCGCGCAGCTCGTTGGGTACGAGCTTGAGCATCTCCTCCGTGGAGCGGACGACCACGGGCATCATCAGGATGGCCAGGGCGAGCGAGCCGGCGAAACCGAACGGCTGCATGTCGAAGATCAGCATGATGCTGAGGATGAACAGACCGGCGACGATCGACGGGATGCCCGTCATGACGTCGACGAAGAAGGTGACGGCCTTGGCGAGCTTGCCGCGTCCGTACTCCACCAGGTAGATCGCGGTGAAGATACCGATCGGAGCGCCCATGGCCGTGGCCAGGCCGACCTGCTCCAGGGAGCCGAGGATGGCGGCGTAGGCGCCACCGCCGACCTCGGAGTCGGCGACCACACCCATGGAGTGGGTCAGGAAGTAGATGTCGAGGACCTTCACACCGCGCTCGACGGTCTCCCAGACCAGGGAGGCCAGCGGTACGACGGCGAGCAGGAAGGCGACCCAGACCAGCGCGGTGGCGATCCGGTCCTTGGCCTGCCGCTTGCCCTCGACCCTGGCAGCGACGCCGAAGGTGATGACGAGGAACAGGATCGCGGCGATCAGGCCCCACTGGACCCGGCTGTCGAGGCCGGCGCCCAGGCCGATGGCCACGGCGAGCACGATCGAGCCGCCGGCCACCGCGTACGGCGTCCACTTGGGCAGGGTCGCGCCGCGCAGGGTGTGCGGCTTCTGGTCGATGACGGCGTTGCTCATGCGTTGGCCCCCGAGTACTCACTGCGGCGGGCGATGATCGCGCGGGCCGCGCCGTTGACCAGCAGCGTGATGACGAAGAGGACCAGACCCGAGGCGATGAGCGCGTCCCGCCCGAACTCCGAGGCCTCACTGAACTTGCTGGCGATGTTCTGGGCGAAGGTGCCGCCGCCCGGGTCGAGCAGGCTGGCCTCGATGGTGAAGCTCGGGGACAGCACGGTCGCCACGGCCATCGTCTCGCCGAGCGCGCGGCCGAGGCCGAGCATCGACGCGGAGATCACACCGGAGCGGCCGAAGGGCAGCACCGCCATGCGGATGACCTCCCAGCGTGTGGCGCCGAGCGCCAGGGCCGCCTCCTCGTGCATCTGCGGGACCTGCCGGAAGACCTCACGGCTCACGTTGGTGATGATCGGCAGGATCATGATCGCGAGCAGAATGCCGACGGTGAGCATCGAGCGCGGGGCGCCGCCCGACCACTCGAAGATGCCGGTCCAGCCGAAGTAGGTGTCGAGCCAACCGAACAGCCCCGCCATGTGCGGCACCAGGACCAGGGCGCCCCAGAGGCCGTACACGATGGACGGCACGGCGGCGAGCAGGTCGATCACGTAGCCGATCGGCCCGCGCAGCCGGCGCGGCGCGTAGTGCGTGAGGAACAGCGCGATGGAGACGGCGATCGGGACCGCGATGACCATGGCGATGATCGACGACACGACCGTGCCGAAGGCCAGGACCGCGATGCCGAAGACCGGCGGCTGGAGGTTGGTGTTCCACTCGAAGGTGGTGAGGAAGTTGCCCTCGTCCTTGCTGATCGCGACGGCCGCGCGCCAGGTGAGGAAGACCGCGATGGCGGCCATGACGGCGAGCAGCAGGATGCCCGACCCGCGGGTGAGACCGAGGAAGACACGGTCTCCGGGCCGGGTCGCGCCGCGGGCGGCGCGCTTCTGCTCGGGGTCGGAAGGCTGTGGTGCGGGGGGAGGTGCGTCAGTGTTCTTCGTCGTTATGTCCATCGGAGTCTCCGGTCTGCGGAACCGCGCTTCGCGCGGCTCGGAGGAGCCGCGTACGAGGAGCGGCTCCGGGCGGCGGTGCACCGGACGGTGCGGCCCGGCCCCGGACGGGGACCGGACCGCACTCGGGTCAGCTCAGCTCGGAGATGGTGGTCCGGACCTTGGCGATGATGTCGGCCGGCATCGGGGCGTAGTCGTTGTCCGCCAGCAGCTGCTGGCCGTCCTCGCTCGCGATGTAGGTGAGGAACGCCTTCGTGGCGGGCAGCGTCTCGGACTTGTTGCCCTTGTCGCAGACGATCTCGTACGTGACCAGGGTGATCGGGTAGGCGCCGTCGGCCTTGGTCGCGTAGTTCAGCTCCAGGGCCAGGTCCTTGCCCGTGCCGACGACCTTGGCGTCGGCGACGGCCTTGGTGGCACTCTCGACGGAGGCCTGGACCGGCTCGGCCGCACCCGTGTCGACGGCGACGACGGACAGGTCCTTCGCGTACGAGAGCTCCATGTAGCCGATGGCGCCGGAGTTCTGCTTGACCTGCTGGGCCATGCCCGCGGAACCGGTGGCCGCCTGGCCGCCCTTGGCCTGCCAGGCCTTGCCGCCCTCGTACTTCCAGTTGTCCGGGGTGGTGGCGATCAGGTACTTGGTGAAGTTGTCCGTGGTGCCGGAGTCCTCGGCACGGTGGAACGCCTGGATCTTCAGGTCGGGAAGCTTCGCGTCGGGGTTGAGCTTCGCGATGGCCTCGTCGTTCCAGTTGGTGATCTTGTCGTCGAAGATCTGGGCGAGGGTCGGCGCGTCCAGGACGAGGTTGTCGACACCCGGGACGTTGTAGCCGAGGGCGATCGGTCCGCCGACCATCGGGAGGTCGACGCCCTGGCCGCCGGAGCAGACCTGCTTCGACGCCTCGATCTCCTCGGGCTCCAGCGCGGAGTCGGAGCCGGCGAAGGCGACGGTGCCCTGGGTGAACGCGGTCACACCGGCGCCGGAGCCGCCGCCCTTGTAGTTGATCTGCACGCCGTTGCAGGCCTGGGTGAACTGCTTGACCCAGGCGTCGATGGCGTTCTTCTGCGCGGAGGAGCCGTCGGCGAGGATCTGGCCGCTGGCGTCGTCACACGCGATGTCACTGGCCGCACCGGTCGACGAGGCGCTGCTGTCGCTGCCGCTGGTGCCGGTGTCGTCCGAGCCGCACGCCGTGAGGGCCAGGGCGCCGGAGACGGCGAGAGCACCGAGGGTGAGGGCCCGCCGGTTCATGCGCTGAAGCTTCACTTTCGGAATGTCCTTCCAGGAGCCGCCGTCCTGAATCCGGCGGCGTGCGAAGTCTTGGTGACGCGGACATGCTTTCGAGCACGCGTCGCATCGGTAGGGCCGAAATTAGGCAGATCAGGTGAAGCCGCCTATGGCCGAAAGTGAACGAGGCGTGAACCCCTCGGGACTTTGTGGTTAGGTCACGGAATGCTCACGGGGAGAGCACGTGACGGTCCCGGCATCGAACCGGTCACGCGGGGCCGCCACGAGCCGGACAAAACGGAATCCCCGCTTCCCTTCCGGCCCTCCGCCGCCCCCTTGCCAACCAGCGTCGCGAGCTCAACCATGAGGGACAAACAGGACTTTCCGGGCTGACGCTACACCAATGCACCCGGCCCCGCGGCCCCTCGGGGCACTCCGCGCAACGCCCCTCCCGCCCCGGGAACCCCGAATGCCGCGGCACCGTCTCGTTCCACAGGAAGCGTCGCTTTCGCTCGCCGGAATCGGCGCGTTTTCGACGTACGGCAAGCGACGTCCCGCTCAGGGGAACGGCGCCGACGCGAGGGGCACCACATGGAGCGGCGTACGTTCATCGGCGGCGCTGCCGCACTCATCACAGCGGCGGCGACATCCTGCACCACCGGCAGCGGACCGGCGGACGCCACGGCGTCCGGCACCGGGCCCGCCGCGTCCTCCGGCACCGGCACGGCGGTGCGCACCGCCGCCGCCACGGCCGCCGCGAACTGGGCCGGCCTCGCCCGCGATCTCGACGGCCCGCTGATCCGCCCGGGTGACGCCTCCTGGGCGGCGGCCCGGCAGCTCTACAACACCCGCTTCGACACCCTCAAGCCGGCGGCCGTCGCCTACGTCGCCCACCCCGACGACATCCGTACGGCGGTGACGTACGCCCGCGCCCACGACCTCAAGGTCGCCATCCGCAACGGCGGCCACTCCTACGCGGGCTGGTCCTCCGGCAACGGACGGCTGATCGTCGACGTCTCCAAGCTGAACCGGGTGCGCGCGAGCGGCAACGAGGCCGTCGTCGGCGCGGGCGCCAAGCTGATCGACGTCTACCGCACCCTGGCCGCGCGCGGAGTGACCATCCCGGCCGGCTCCTGCCCGACCGTCGGCGTCTCCGGGCTCACCCTCGGCGGCGGCCACGGGGTCGTCTCCCGCGCCTACGGACTGACCTGCGACAGCCTCACCCAGGCCACGCTGATCACCGCCGACGGCAAGCAGCTGGTGGCGAACGCCCGCGAGAACAAGGACCTCTTCTGGGCCCTGCGCGGCGCGGGCAACGGCAACTTCGGCGTGGTGACCGAGCTGCGCTTCCGCACCCACCCCGCGCCCCAGGCCGTCTCCGCCTACCTCTCCTGGCCCTGGTCGCGCGCCGCCGCCGTCATCAGGGCCTGGCAGGAGTGGGGCCCGTCCCAGCCGGACGAGATCTGGTCGTCGCTGCACCTCGCCAACGCCGAGGGCGGCACCCCCACGATCTCCGTCGCCGCGTTCTCCCTCGGCACGTACGGCGAACTCCAGAACGCCGTCGACCGTCTCGCCGACCGCGTGGGCGCCTCCGCGAGCAACGTCTCGCTGCGCCGCCGGGGCTACGAGGACGCGATGGAGGTGTACGCGGGCTGCTCGTCGTTCACCAAGGACGCGCAGTGCCACCTTCCGGGCCCGACCCCGGGCCGTTCACCGCAGGGCGCGCTGGGCCGCGAGACGTACGCCGCCCGCTCCGACTTCTTCGACCGCTCCCTGTCCGCCGCCGGCATCCAGACCCTGATGTCCCAGATGCGCGCGGTACGCGGCGGCGCGGGCAGCATCGCCTTCACGGCACTCGGCGGCGCGATCAACCGCGTCTCCCCCACGGCGACCGCCTTCGTCCACCGCCGCTCGCGGATGCTGGCCCAGTACATCGTCTCCTGGCGCGCCGGCACGACGGGCACCACGGCCCAGTCCTGGCTGACCAAGGCCCACAAGTCCATGGCCCCGCACGCCTCGGGCGCCGCCTACCAGAACTACACGGACCCCACCCTCCCCAACTGGCGCAAGGCCTACTACGGAGAAGCAGCCCCGAAACTGGCCCAACTGAAGAAGCAGTACGACCCACAAAAGTTCTTCACATACCCCCAGTCCCTGTAAGAGAGGAAACCTCTCCAACCCAGGCACGGGGAACCTCTCCAACCCAGAAACACCCACCCACCTAGGGGCGCGGGGAACTGCGCGACAAGCCACAACGCACCCGCACCGACACTCGCACCGGCACCGGCACCCGCCCCCGCCCCCTAGGCCGCAAGATCCCTCTCACGCCCCCCGGCAGACTCCTCCGCACAGTCCCCGGCCACCACACCCCCAACCCCCCGGGGCCGGCGCCACACAACCCCCCCGATCCCAGGCGAAGCCGCAACCGCGCGTACGACCGGCGTCAACAACGCCGACGCAACCGGCGACAACAGCAGAGCAACAGCCGTGCCGAGCGCGAATCCCCCCACCACGTCCGTCGGATAGTGCACGCCCATGTACACCCGGCAGAACCCCTCGACCAGCGCCACAGCGATCCCGGCAAGCCCCAGCCGCCGATGGGCGACGAACAACCCCACGCCCAGAGCCATCGCGATCGTCGCGTGATCGCTCACGAACGAGAAGTCGGTCTTGCCGGACACCAGGACGTCGAGCCCCTGATGGTCGAGGAAGGGCCGCCGCCGCTCCACGAACCCCCGTATCGGCACATTGACCAGCACGGCGACACCCGCCGCGAGCGGCGCCCAGATCAGCGCGGCGACGGACGACGCCGCCTCCTCCGCACTGGGCGACCGGCGCCGCACCGACCACCAGCCCCCGAGCACCAGCAGGACCAGCGCGAGCAGCAGCCCGTACTCACCGACGTACGCCACCGTCCGGTCGAGCCACTGCGGGGCGTCCTTGGCCAGGCCATTGATGTCGTAGAGCAGCTCGACGTCGGGGTTCGACCCGGATAGCGCGAGTCCAGCCATGTTCAGCGGCCCCTTCGTCGTCCTCTTTCCGGCGCGCGTGGGTACGCGCCGTGTTGCCACCCCCGTGGTCTGTAGATCCGCTTGGTGGGACCGGTCCTGTCACACGTCCGCTCGACTACGTGAACAGAAACGCACGGCCCTTCTCAGTACGTTCCACACTCCACCGAAAGATCACTCAGACGTTATCGAAGAGAGACTCATCATCGCAGCTCAGGGGGCAGGTTCACACTCGGTTCGAACCGTTTTCGACCCGGCTCAGACGTTTGTGGGGAGCGCTTTCGCGCCATCCTCGGTGACCCGGGTCGCACCGAAGTAGTCGGGGGTGTCGACGGGGTCGAACCGGATCACGGCGCCGGGACGCGGGGCGTCGATCATGTACCCGCCACCGACGTAGATACCGACGTGGCGGATGGCCCGGGAATTGGTGAGGTCGTCGGAGAAGAACACGAGGTCGCCGGGGAGCAGTTCGTCCCGCGAGGGATGCGGTCCCGCGTTGTACTGGTCGTTGGCCACCCGGGGCAGGGTGATGCCGACGCTCTCGTAGGCCGCCTTGGTCAGGCCCGAGCAGTCGAACCGCCCGCCCTGGTCCGCCGTACCGTTGCCGCCCCACAGATAGAGCGTGCCGAGCTTCTGCTGGGCGTAGTGGATGGCGCCGGCGGCCTGCTCGGAGGGGTCGACCCGGCCGACGGGCGCGGCGAAGCTCTCCTCCAGCGTGGTGATGATCTGCACGTAGTTCTGGGTCTCCTTGTACGGGGGGACGCCTCCGTACCTGATGACCGCGTACGCGCCCGCGTTGTAGGCGGCGAGCATGTTGTGGGTGGCGTTGCCGGGCACGTCCTTGACGTACGAGGCGAGTTCGCAGTCGTACGTGGCGGCCGAGGGGATCGCGTCCTGCGGGTCCCACACGTCACGGTCGCCGTCACCGTCGCCGTCGATCCCGTGCGTCGCCCAGGTCCCGGGGATGAACTGCGCTATGCCCTGCGCCTGTGCCGGGCTCTTGGCGGTGGGGTTGAAGCCGCTCTCCTGGTAGAGCTGCGCGGCGAGCAGGGCCGGGTTGATCGCGGGGCACAGGTTGCCCCACTTCTGCACCAACGTCTGATAGGCGGCGGGCACCGACCCCTTGGCCAGTGCCTTCGTCCCGCCGCCCACACCGCCCGCGACGTTCCCGGCGATCACGTACACCCCGACGACGAGCAGCATCATGAAGCTCAGCCCGAGCGCGACCGCTATGCCGCCACCGACCCACCATTTCCGCACGTCTCAACCTTCCCCCATCCCGGCCCCGTTCAAGGCCACTTCGCCCATGTGGCCGCCGAGTCGGCCATTTTCCGGCCTGTTCGGCACCCGTCGGGCCCCGCCTCCGCACGGCCCGCGCGGGCCCGTCCGGGCTTCACCTTCGAGAACACGGCGGCCCCCGACCGCCGTACGTCCCCGTCCGCGGCGCGGTCGTCCGACGGCCGCCCGCCGCCGCCGGGGGATCGCTTTCCGGCCTTTTTTGGCGCCGGTCGCCAACACCCGGCACATCGGCGGTCTCCCGCGCCCCCGCGTCACCCGCCGCCGCGCGCGCGGATATAGCCTTCACCCGCAGAACATGGGCGCGACCTCGCCCCCGACGGACCGTCACAAACGGTCCGGGGCACAGAGGGGCTCAACGACGGCACCACACGACAGGTTCCGTTCCCACTTCGTTGCCCGGCGTGACCTGCCGTGATACACAGAGTGACCATAAGTGGTTTTCGTACGAAACCCGCCAGCCGATGACGCCAAGTCGACATACTCGGGCGCCATCGTCGGCGAGAATGAGGCCTGACCTCTGCACACCGCAGGGGACTGCGGAACTACCCAACAGGGGCGGTGACTTACATGCTCTTTGCGGCCGAAAAGGGAGACATCAACACCATCATCGGCGGGATCGCTCCGGACTGGGGCCCCTTCGGCAGCCTGGGCAACGAGGCGAGGGTGATGATCGAGGTGGTGATGGCGGTCGCCATCCTCCTCTGCCTGGGCATCGCCATCTGGGGCGCGGCCAAGCAGCGCATCGGCGCCACGGCCCTGCGCGACACCTTCAGCGCGGAGCAGGGCAAGGGCCTGATCATCGCCGGCCTCACCGGGGTCTTCATCATCGGCTCCCTCGGCACCCTGTTCACGATCGTGTACGGCATGGCCGTGTAGCCGCGCACCACCAGGCACGTGCCCGCGCGTGACGCACGGTCAGCAGACGCACTGGCGGTCCCCTGTCCCGTCCGGGCACGCCCGGTCCCCCTCCACTCCACCCACCCGTCGTGCCCACCGGCTGAGGTTGCGTTTCCCTGATGTCGAGTCACCACACCGCGCCCGCGCGGGAACCAGCACGGCTACCGTCGTACGGCGACACGTTTTTCCGGTACGGCGGTTACGGCTACGACGTCGAGGGGGCGTACGCGGCATGAGCCTCGGGGACGACCACGGCTACGGCGACTCCGCGCGGGCGGAGAGTTCCGGCGAGTACGGCGGCAGCGGCACCACCCGCACCCGGCTCCCGGACAGCGACTCCTACGGCGGCGCCCGGCGCGGCCGTTCCTCGTCCAGAAGCCTGGTCACGGTCGTCGGTGTCGTGGTGGTGCTGATCGCGGCGATCGCCTTCGCGAACCGCGGCGGCGGCGACTCCGCCGGCTCGGCCGCCGAGAGCCAGGACAGACCGCAGACCTCCACGACCGCCCCGAGCGGCACCCAGCCCGTGCAGACCACGAACAACGGCGTCCCGTCCGGCTTCCCACGGACCGAGCAGGGCGCCCAGTCCGCCGCCGCCAACTACGCGGTGGCGCTCGGCTCGACCCAGATGTTCCACAAGGACGCCCGGCACGCCCTCGTGGACGGCCTGTTCACCGCCGAGGCCGCGGCCCGGCTCAAGGCCCCCATGGACCAGGCCTATTCGGCCGACTTCCTCAAGACCATGGGCCTCGACGCGAACGGCAACCCGCCCACCGGCAACACCTTCGTCTCCCGGGTCGTCCCGGTCGGCACCACGGTCAGCGCGTACACGGACGCCACCACCAAGGTCGCCGTCTGGTACATGGGCATGATCGGCATGTCCGGCGAGCGCTCCACCGACCCCGTGACCTCCACGTGGAAGACCTGGACCTTCGACCTGCGCTGGGCCGACGGCGACTGGAAGATCACCGAGGACACGCAGACGGACGGCCCCGCCCCGGTCCCGGGCGACGACCGGGCCGCGACCTCCGACGAGATCAGCAAGGCCATCGAGGAGTACGGAGGCTTCACGTATGCCCGGTAACGCGCAGCGCGCGCTCAGGCTCGCCGGCATCGTGGCGGCCGTACAGACGTCACTGGTCCTGTTCGCCACCCGGGCGCTGGCCGCGCCCACACCCAGCCCCACGCCGTCCCCGAGCAACAGCGAGTGCGAGCTCATCTCCGGTGAGGCCAAGCGCTACTGCGAGCGCGGCAGCGACGCCGGCACCGGCGGCTCCACCCCCAACAACCTCACCGACACCGCCGACCCCCTGTCCTCCCTCGCCAAGGGCTGCGCCGACGCCGCGTCCTGGACCGTCGAGAAGCTCAGCGAGGCAGTGCAGGACACGGCGAACGTCGACTTCACCAACCCCCAGTTCCTCCAGCAGTACGCCGTGGTGTTCGCCGCGTCCACCGTGCTGACCCTGCTGCTGTGGCTGCTCGCGGTCGCCAAGCGGGCGGTGCGCGGGGTGCCCTTCGCCACCGCCGTCGGCGAGGCCATCGGCTTCCTCTGGCTGACCGTCCTCGCCTCCGCCTTCACCCCGCTGATCCTCTACACCGTGGTCTCCGCGACCGACGGCATCAGCGACGTCCTCGCCCAGGCCACCGGCGACCAGACCGACGTCTTCTTCGGCAACTTCTCCGCGGCCCTGGAGAAGGGCGAGGACATCGGCGGCGGCCCGATCATGCTGATCGTCGTCTCCCTGGTGTCGATCGTCGCGGCCGGTGTGCTCTGGCTGGAACTCGTCATCCGCGCCGCCCTGCTCTACGTCGGCGCCCTGCTCGGCACGGTGGTGTACGCCGGGCTCGTCGACAAGAACCTGTGGGGCCACGTCCGCCGCTGGGCCGGCATCATGATCGCCGTCATCCTGGTGAAGCCGGTCGTGGTGATCGTCCTCGGGCTGGCCGGCGCGCTCTCCGCCGACGACGGCCCCGACGCCTTCTCCGCCGTCGTCTCCGGCCTCGCCATCATCCTGCTGGCCATCTTCGCCTCCGCGATGATCTACCGCTTCGTCCCCGGCTTCGGCGACGAGATCGCCGGCTCCCGCAACAACCGGATCATGCAGGGCGCCGAGGGCAAGGCCGCCGCCGTGATCAGCTCCCCGGCCACCCTCGTCGCGCAGGGCATCAAGACCCACAGCTCCCGCGCCGACAACAACGGCGGCCAGTCCGGCGCCGGCGCCCGCCCGGCCAACCAGGCCGCCGGCGGAGTCGCCGCGCACAGCTCACGTCCCTCCTCCGGGGGCGGTGGAACGGTCCCCTCCGCCGCCCCGGCACCGCGCGCGCCCAGCCCGGTGAACACCCCGCACGCCGGCAACAACCGCAAGAGCACAGGAGGTGAAGGGCGTTGACGGCTGATTCCCACTCGGCTCATCTGTCCCATCCGGTCGCGCCCCGCCGTACCTATCTGATCGGCCGCGCCCGGCCGAACGCGATCGTCGGCCGCAACCGCGAGACCGGCGAGATCGCGCTGATCATCACGGGCGCGTTCCTCGGCATGATGTGCGGACTCCTCGTCCCGGTGCTGTCCCTGCGCATCGTGCTCCTCATGGGCTTCCCGCTGGTCGCCTTCGCGGCGGTCTACGTCCCCTACAAGCGCCGCACGTTCTACAAGTGGTTCGAGATCAACCGCAGCTACAAGCGGACCCTGCGCTCGACCACCGCCTACCGCTCGGGCGTGATGGAGGCCGGCACCCGCATCGACGGACGCGAGGTGGAGATCGGCCCGCCGCCCGGCATCGGCCGGATCACCTGGCTCGCCGCCCCGTTCGGGCCCGACGAGATCGCCGTACTGCTGCACGCCGACCGCAAGACGGTCACCGCCGCCATCGAGATCGAGGGCCCCGGCGTCGGCCTGCGCGACAGCGAGGACCAGGAAGCCCTCGTCGACCGCTTCGGCACCCTGCTCAAACACGTGGCCAACGGCGACGGATTCGTCACCCGCATCCAGATGCTCGCCCGCACCCTGCCGGCCGACCCGGACGCCCACGCCAAGGACGTCTCCGTGCGCGGCGACGAGAAGGCGCTGCCCTGGTTGCAGGAGTCGTACGACCAGCTCCAGTCGATGGTGTCGACCAGCAGCGAGCAGCACCGCGCCTATCTCGTGGCCTGTATGCACTACAACCGTGAACTGGCCGCCGAGGCCCAGGCGATGGCCCGCGCGGCCCGCCCGCACGGCGGGAAGGCCGACCGGGACTCCGGACTCGCGGTCGTCATGGCCCGCGAGCTGACCGACATCTGCTCCCGGCTCCAGGAAGCCGACATCCGCGTACGCCAGCCGCTCGGCCAGGGCCGGCTCGCCTCCCTGGTCCACTCCATGTACGACCCGGACCACCCCATCGACCACATCCAGGCGATGACCAAGCGCAACGCCTGGCCGGCCGAACTCGACGCCATGGACCCGAACTTCCTCCAGGCGAAGACCCGCGAGTCGTCCACCCGCGCCCCCTGGTGCCACGCCACGGCCTGGGTGAAGGAGTGGCCGATGACTCCCGTCGGCGTCAACTTCCTCGCCCCGCTGCTCGTCCACACCCCGGACGTCATCCGCACGGTCGCCGTCACCATGGACCTCGAACCCACCGAGATCGCCATCGAGCGCATGCTGACGGAGAAGACCAACGACGACGCCGAGGCGTCCCGCGCCGCCAAGATGAACCGGACCGTCGACCCCCGCGACATCGCCGCCCACAACCGCCTCGACCAGCGCGGCGAGGACCTCGCGTCCGGCGCGGCCGGCGTCAACCTGGTCGGGTACATCACCGTCTCCTCCCGCTCCCCGGAGGCACTCCAGCGCGACAAGCGGACGATAAGGGCGTCGGCCGGAAAGTCGTATCTGAAGCTGGAGTGGTGCGACCGCGAGCACCACCGGGCCTTTGTGAACACGCTCCCGTTCGCCACCGGCATTCGAAGGTAGGGGCCATACATGCGGGATCCGCTGTCCGTCCTCACCGAGGCCTTCACGTCCTTCCTCTTCGGGAAGATCGAGACCACCCGGCTCCCGGTGCGCACGTCCACGGGCCAGGCCCAGGCGGTCTACCTGCCGACCGCGGCCCCCGGCCTCGGCGACTCCGGCGTGATCATCGGCCGCGAGGTCTACTCCGGCAAGGGCTACATCTACGACCCCTTCCAGCTCTACGGCCAGCAGCTCCCGGCCCCGCACTGGCTGGTCCTCGGCGAGTCCGGCAACGGCAAGTCGGCGCTGGAGAAGACGTACGTACTGCGCCAGCTCCGCTTCCGCGACCGGCAGGTCGTGGTCCTCGACGCCCAGGGCGAGGACGGCGTCGGCGAATGGAACCTCATCGCGCAGGAGCTGGGCATAACGCCGATCCGGCTGGACCCGACGGCCGCCCTGGACCACGGCATCCGGCTCAACCCGCTCGACCCCGCGATCACCACGACCGGTCAGCTGGCCCTGCTGCGGACCATCATCGAGGTGGCGATGGGCCACGGCCTCGACGAACGCTCCGGCTTCGCCCTGAAGGTCGCGCACGCCTACGTCAACGAGACGATCGTCGAACGCCAGCCGGTCCTCACCGACATCGTCGAGCAGCTACGGCACCCCGAGCCGGAGTCGGCCGAGGCGATGAACGTCGACATAGACGACGTACGCGCGTGGGGCCTGGACGTCGCCCTCGTCATCGACCGGCTCGTCGACGGTGACCTGCGGGGCATGTTCGACGGTCCGACGACGGTCGGCATCGACCTGGACGCGCCGCTGATCGTCTTCGACCTGTCCCACATCGACCGCAACTCCATCGCCATGCCGATCCTGATGGCGATCGTCGGCGTGTGGCTGGAGCACACCTGGATCCGCCCCGACCGCAAGAAGCGCATCTTCCTGGTCGAGGAGGCGTGGCACATCATCAACAGCCCGTTCGTGGCGCAGCTGTTCCAGCGGCTGCTGAAGTTCGGGCGCCGCCTCGGTCTGTCCTTCGTGGCGGTGGTCCACCATCTCTCCGACGTGGTGGACGGGGCGGCCGCCAAGGAGGCCGCGGCGATCCTGAAGATGGCGTCGACGCGGACCATCTACGCCCAGAAGGCGGACGAGGCCCGCGCGACCGGCAAGGTCCTCGGGCTGCCCAGATGGGCCGTGGAGATCATCCCGTCACTCACCCCGGGTATCGCCGTCTGGGACGTCAACGGCAATGTCCAGGTGGTCAAACACCTGATCACCGACACCGAACGCCCGCTGGTCTTCACCGACCGCGCGATGACCCAGACCTCCGCCGAACACGCCGACGACGCCCTGCGCGCCGCCGAGCTGGAGGCGGAGGAACGCGCGGCGGCCTTTGTGGAACAACACCTCGGTGACTCCGAGTCGACGGTGGCATAAGGGGGCGGCGTGAGACGGGACGATCACCGTCAGGACGGCCAGGGCGGCGTCCCGGACGGCCTGCTGGTCGGCATACTCGCGTTCCTGCTCGGCATGACCGTGCTGGTGTGGACGGCGACCGGTCTCGCCGGCCTGTTCTCGCACGGCGCGTGGCCCCACGCCGTGACCTACGCCCGCTCCCCGCTGGCCATCCGCGCCCTCGTCGCCCAGCCGCACGACATCGCGGCCGCCTGGCCCGACACCCCGGCCGACCAGCTATCGGGCTACGGCCTGTTCTGGGGCCTACTCATCGGGCAGTTGATGATCCTGGTCGTGCTGACGGTGTTCGTGATGGGCACGCTGGCACGGTGGAAGGCGGTACGGACTCGGGCGCGGGCGGACCGGACGGAACAGGCCTACGAGAAGTGGACCGTGCCGGTCCAGCAAGCCGCACCGATCCAGCCGGCCGTGCCGGTCCAGCAGCCTCTCATGGCACCGCCCGCCCCGCACCCGACCGACAACCCTCACACCCCCAGGGGCGCGGGGAACGGCGCGATTCAGCCCCACCCACCCGCACCCGACCAGCAACCCTCAACACCCCAGGGGCGCGGGGAACTGCGCAAACCACCCACACCAGCCGGCACAGGCACCCGCACCGACGGCGCCGCCGTCCTCTTCGACACCCCCGAACACCGCCACACCACCGCCACCCAGGCAATCCGCGACGCCGAGGGCCCTGCCCTGATCGTCACCTCCAACCCCACCCTCTGGCAGGACACCAAGGACGCCCGCGCCAAACTCGGCCCCGTCCTCCTCTACGACCCCACCCACCGCTGCGACACCCCGGCCCGCCTCCACTGGTCCCCCACAACCGGCTGCGAGGACAAGGCAACGGCACTCGCACGGGCGACAGCCCTGCTCGCCCCGGTCCGCCCGACCGCGAAGATCGACCAGGCGGTGGCCGACACCGCGCAGACCCTCCTGCGCAGCTGCCTGCACGCCGCCGCACTGGACGGCCGTACCGTCCGCCACGTCCACCGCTGGGCCCAGGGCAACCAGATCCAGGACGCCGTACGCACCCTCCGCACCCACCCCAAGGCGGCCGCCGGCGCCGCGGGCGAACTGGAGGCCGCGCTCACCGCGCATCCCGAACGCCGGGACATCGCACAGGAGTTGGTCGGCCGCGCCCTGTCCGCGCTCTTCACGGTCAACGTCCGCGAGGCCTGCACACCCAACCGAGCCGACGCGCTCTCCCTGGATTCCTTCGTGGACGAAGGGGGCACGCTTTATGTGGTCGGTGAATCCATCGAGGACCCCAGGGCGAACCCGGGAGCGATGCCCCTGCTGACGGCCCTCGTCTCCAGCGTGGTCGAGCACGGCCGGCACATGGCCGAACGGTCATCGGCCGGTCGGCTCGACCCACCAATGACCCTGGTCCTCGACGACATCGCCGCGGTGGCCCCCGTACCGGGCCTCCCCGACCTGCTGTCGACCGGCGCGGACCTCGGCCTGCCGACCCTGGCCCTCATCCGCTCCCGGGAGCAAGCCAGGTCACGCTGGCCGAACACCGAACTCCCGGTGGGCTGACCGCAGTCGTCGGCGCAGAGGTCCACCGCGCCGCTGGCCCGCTCGGGGCCGCTCAGGGCCGCTCCAGCACGTACTCCAGTTCCGTCTCCCCCGCGCTCCCCGGCAGCGGCACCGTCACCCCGCTCGGGGTGAACCCGGTCCGCCGGTAGAACGCCCGCGCCCGCCCGTTGTCCTCGTGCACGATGAGCCGCGCCCGCGCCACTCCCTGCCGCCACGCCCACTGGAGTCCCTCGTCGAAGAGCAGTTCGGTCAGCCCGCAGCCGCGGTGCTCGGGCCGCATGAACACCGCGACGACATGCCCCTGCCGCCGCTCGACCGGAAACCCGGCCCAGTCCTTCGTGCCGGCCTCCTCGATCAGTACGGTCAGCGTGCCCACCCACTGTCCGTCCGGCCCCTCCGCGATGATCTGCTGCGACTGCGAGGCGCCCTCCGCGGACCGCTCCGCCCGCTCCCTCCAGAACGACTCGGGGTGCGCGAGTGCCTGCTCGTAGGTCTCCAGATACGCCAGGTGCGCGACCGGGTCCCGCAGCGCGGCCAGCCGCAGCTCCCTCGCCGCCGGCCACTCGTCGGCACGGATCGACCGGACCACGTACCGCTCTTCGATGTCGGTGCTCATACGGGCCACGGTAGTACCCGGGTACTACGCCCCTCACCTGGAATACTGCCCGCGGTCCGACGCGACGCCCACCCCCCGCGGCCGACGATCGACCCATGATTACGGCAGAGCACCTGACCAAGCGCTACGGCGGCAGGACCGCCGTCGACGACCTGTCCTTCACCGTCCGGCCGGGCACCGTCACCGGCTTCCTCGGCCCCAACGGCGCCGGCAAGTCCACGACCATGCGCATGCTCGTCGGTCTGGACACCCCGACCCGCGGCGGCGCGACCATCGCGGGCCGCCCCTACGCCGCCCACCCCGCGCCCCTCACCGAGGTCGGCGCGCTCCTGGAGGCCCGCTCGGTCCACCCCGGCCGCACCGCCCACCACCACCTCATGGCGCTGGCCCTCACCCACGGCATCCCACGCGCCCGCGTCACCCACCTCCTCGAACTGACCGGCCTCACCGAGGTCGCCCACCGCCGCGTCAAGGGCTTCTCCCTCGGCATGGGCCAGCGCCTGGGCATCGCCGCCGCGCTGCTCGGCGACCCGGGCGTCCTGATCCTCGACGAACCCGTCAACGGCCTCGACCCCGAGGGCGTCCTGTGGATCCGCACCCTCCTCAAGTCCCTCGCCGCGGAAGGCCGTACGGTCCTCGTCTCCTCCCACCTGATGAGCGAGATGGCGCTGACCGCCGAGCACCTGATCATCATCGGCCGCGGCCGGCTGCTCGCCGACACCACGGTCGAGCAGTTCGTACGGCAGTCGGGAGCCGGTTCCGTCAAGGTCGTCACCCCCGAGGCCGGCACCCTCGTACGACTGCTCTCCGCACCCGGCGTCGAGATCACCACCGGCACCCCTGACACGCCTGACACCCTGCACGTCCACGGCACGGACGCCGGGCACATCGGCCGCACGGCCGCCGCCCACGGCATCCCGCTGCTCGAACTCACCCCGCAGGCCGCCTCCCTGGAGCAGGCCTTCATGGATCTCACACGCGACTCGGTCGAGTTCGCCACGCCCAGGACCCCGGCAGGAGCAGCCGCATGACCACGATCACCGCACCCGCCGCCCACCGCGTCACCCCGGCCCGCGTCCTGCACGCCGAATGGCACAAGCTCCGCACACTCCGCTCGACCTGGGTCAGCCTCGCCCTCACCCTCGCGCTGACCCTCGCCACCGGCCTCGCGATCGCCGGCTCCTTCGAGTCCGGCGGAGGCGACGACGACATCGACCCCGTCCTGCTGGTCCTGCTCGGTATGCAGTTCTCGCAGATCATCGTCGGTGTACTCGGTATCCTCGCCACCGCCGGCGAGCACTCGACCGGCATGATCCGCTCCACCATGACGGCCGTACCGCGCCGGTTGCCCGTCCTGTGGTCCAAGGCGGCGATCATCGCCGCGCTCTCCTTCGTCACCGTCCTGATCACCAACCTCGTCACCTTCACCGCCGCCCAGCCCCTCCTCGACGGCACCGGCAGGTCCGCGTCCCTCGGCGACCCGGGCGTGGCCGGCGCGCTCGTCGGGAACGCCGCCGGCCTCGCCCTCCTCGGTGTCATGGCCCTGGCCATCGGTGCCCTCGTCCGCTCGGTCCCGGCCGCCATCGGCGTCCTGATCGGCGCGGTCATGGTCCTCCCGGAGGTCCTCGGAATGCTCCCGTACGACGTCATCGACGACACCGTCCGCTACTTCCCCGCGAAGGCCCTGGAGACCCTCACCCAGGCCGACCCGGCACCCGGCGGCACCTCGGCGGGCGCGGCCCTGCTCGCCCTGGCCCTGTGGGCGGCGGCGACGCTGGGGGCGGCGGCCCTGTTGCTGAGGCGCCGGGACGTATGAGCCGACGAGCGGCGACCATGGACCCCGTGGCCCAGGACCGGACGACAGAACCCCTCACCCAGTACGTCCACCGCACGATCCAGCGGGTGCGCGCCCTCGACCGGCGCCACCCGCTGGTGTGGGACGCCCACTTCACCGCGTTCTGGGTGACGGCCGCCCTGATCGACTACACCGGAGACGGCTGGCGCAACATCGCCCGCGACCCGCACGCGCCGGGCTGGCTGGTCCTGACGATGAGCCTCGCTCTCACGGTCCCGCTCGTCCGGCGCCGCAGCCACCCCCTCGCGGTCCTGCTGGTCATGGCCCCGGTGGCCCTCGTCAACGCCTGGTCAGGCGCGGTCCTCCAGGCCGCGCTGCTCCAGCTCGTGGTGGTCTTCCAGATCGCCCTGCGGCTGCCGCTGCGCACCCTGTGGTGGGCGGCGGCGGTGACCACGGCCCCGGTCGTCGTGACCGCCGTCCGCCATCCCAGGGGCAGTTGGGACCAGGACGTCGTCCCGCAGCTGATGTCCCTGGCCCTGGTCGCCGCCGTCGGCATCGCGGTGCGCACCCGACGGGACCACACCGAGGCCCTGGAGGACCGCGCCCGGCGCCTGGAGATCGAACGCGACCAGCAGGCCCGTCTCGCCACCGCCGCCGAACGCGCCCGTATCGCCCGGGAGATGCACGACATCATCGGTCACAACCTCTCGGTCATCACCGGCCTCGCCGACGGCGGCCGCTACGCCGCCGCCAAGTCCCCCGAACGCGCCGCCCAGGCCCTCCAGGCCATCGGCACCACCAGCCGCCAGGCCCTGGACGAGCTACGCCGCCTCCTGGACATCCTCGACGAGGACACCGGTACGGCGGCGGAGCCACAACGCTCCCCCCAACCCACCCTCACCGACCTGGAACCCCTCCTCGACGGCGTCCGCAAGGCCGGCCTCCCCATCACCCTCACCACAAAGGGCACCCCCGCGTCCCTCCCGGCAGGCCGCCAGCTCACCGTCTACCGGATCGTCCAGGAGGCCCTCACCAACACCCTCAAACACGCGGGCCCCGGCACCACAGCCCACATCACCCTCGCCTACGAGACCCAGGGCGCCGTCACCCTCACCGTGACCGACACCGGCCGAGGCACACAGAAGCTCCCTTCACACAGCGAGGGCAAGGGCCTCCCCGGCATGCACGAGCGAACATCCCTCTACGGGGGCACACTTGAGGCCGGCCCACGCCCGCACCCGGACCGGGGCTGGCGCATCCATCTGCACCTACCGGAGGAACCCCCGCAGTGACCACCGTCCTCATAGCCGACGACCAGCCGCTGCAACGCCTCGGCTACCGCATGCTGCTGGAGAGCCAGGACGACATGACGGTCCTCGGCGAGGCCGGGAACGGAGCGGAGGCGGTCCGTATGACGGCCGAACTCCACCCCGACGTCGTCCTCATGGACATCCGCATGCCCGGACTCGACGGCATCGAGGCCACCCACCGCGTCACCGCCACCGGCAACCGCACCCGGGTCCTCATCCTCACCACGTTCGACCTCGACGAATACGCCTACGCCGGCCTCCGCGCCGGCGCTTCCGGCTTCCTGGTGAAGGACGCCCAGCCCGAGGAACTCCTGTCCGGCATCCGCGCGGTGGCCACGGGTGACGCGGTGGTCGCCCCGGCCCTGACCCGCCGCCTCCTGGACGCCTACGTCCACTTCCTGCCCACGCCGTCCGAGGGTGGTGCCTCGGACCCCGGCCCGGACCCACGCCTCGCACCCCTGACGGACCGCGAACGCGAAATCCTCACGGTCATCGGCAGGGGCTGGACCAACACGGAGATCGCCACCCGCCTGCACCTGGCCGAGTCGACGGTGAAGACCCACATCAGCCGCATCCTGGCGAAGACGGGTTCCCGGGACCGCATCCAGGCAGTGATCCTGGCGTACGAAACAAAACTGGTCCCCTAAACGCAGAAAACCCCGCATCCGAAGATGCGGGGTTTCCTCAATAATTGTTCGGCGGCGTCCTACTCTCCCACAGGGTCCCCCCTGCAGTACCA
>NZ_JBIVNC010000010.1:0-335365 GCF_044753385.1 Streptomyces sp. NPDC088387 | reverse complement strand
GACTTGATGATCGTGCCGACCGTCTGCCGCGGATTCAACGACGAGTACGGATCCTGGAAGATCATCTGGATCTCCGAACGCACCGGCGCCAGTTGCCTGCGGTTGGCGTGGGTGATGTCCTCGCCGGCGTAGGTGATGCGGCCCTCGGAGGGCTCCAGGAGGCGGGTGATCAGCCGGCCCGTGGTCGACTTGCCGCAGCCGGACTCGCCGACCAGGCCCACGCTTTCGCCGACCCCGACGGTCAGGTCGATGCCGTCGACGGCCTGGACCGCGCCGACCTTGCGTTTGATCGGGAAGCCGCCGTGGATCGGGAAGTGTTTCGTCAGGCCCCGGACGTCCAGCAGGGGCGTGGTCTCGGTCATGGCATGGGGTTCCTAGCGTGAAGTGCCGTGTTGCGCGGGTCAGTCGACCCGGGCCGTCGTGTAGTCCGCGAAGAACTCGCGGCGCTGTCCGGCCGTGAGATGACAGGCGGCGCCCCGGCCCGCCGTCAGGTTCAGCACCGGGCGCTCGCCGGCGCAGCGGCCCCCGGGCACCTGCTCGGCGAAGGCGCAGCGCGGATGGAAGGGGCAGCCCGGCGGCGGGTCGAGCAGCGAGGGCGGGGTGCCCGGGATCGGCGCCAGCGGCACGTCCACCGGCCCGCGCAGACTGGGCATGGAGCCCAACAGGCCAAGGGTGTACGGGTGTTGCGGGTCCGTCAGTACCTCGGCGCGGCTGCCGCGCTCCACGCACCGGCCCGCGTACATCACAAGGACGTCGTCCGCCATCTGCGAGATGACGCCGAGGTCGTGGGTGATGAACACGATCGCCGTGCCGTACTCGTCCTGGAGTTCACGCAGCAGGTCCATGATCTGGGCCTGCACGGTGACGTCCAGGGCGGTGGTCGGCTCGTCGGCGATCAGCAGCCGGGGGTCGCAGACCAGGGCCATGGCGATCATCGCGCGCTGGCGCATACCGCCGGAGAACTGGTGCGGGTAGTCGTCGACCCGCACCTCCGGCTGCGGGATCCCGACCCGCCGCAGCATCTCGACGGCCCGCGCGCGGGCCTCCCGGCGGGACGCGCCGGTGTGCTTGCGGTACGTCTCGGCGATCTGGACGCCGACCGTGTGGTACGGCGACAGGGAGGCCAGCGCGTCCTGGAAGATCATCGCCATCTTGTTGCCGCGCAGCCGCTCCAGCTCCCGTTCGGGGGCGGTCAGCAGCTCGGTGCCGTCGAGGACGATCTCGCCCTCGATGGCCGTGCGGCGGCGGTCGTGCAGGCCGAGGACGGTGAGGTTGGTGACGGACTTGCCGGAGCCGGACTCGCCGACGATGCCGAGGGTCCGGCCCGCCTCGACGTCGAAGGAGAGCCCGTCGACGGCCTTGACCACACCGTCGTCGGTGGAGAAGTGCACGTGCAGGTCGCGGACCGACAGGAACGGGGTGCCGGTGGCCTCGCGGGTGCCGTCGGTGACGGCCGCTTGAGTGGTCATGTTCGCCTCTCCTACGCCAGCCGGATCCGTGGGTCGATCAGCGCGTACACGGCGTCCACGACGATGTTCGCCACGACGATCGCCGCCGCCGCGACCAGCACCACACCGAGCAGCAGCGGCAGGTCGTTGTCGCGTACGGCCTTGATGGACAGCGCCCCGATGCCGTGCAGTCCGAAGGTCTGCTCGGTGATGATCGCGCCGCCCAGGAGGTAGCCGATGTCGAGGCCGAGAATGGTGACGATCGGGCCCATCGCGCCGCGCCAGGCGAACCGGAAGAACACCGTGCGCCGGGACATGCCCTTGGCGCGGGCCGTACGGACGTAGTCCTCGCTGAGGGTCTCGACCAGCTGGGAGCGGGTCATCCGGGTGTAGTTGGCGGTGAAGATCAGCGCGAGCACCAGCCAGGGCAGTAGCAGGCCCTTGAACCAGGCCGCCGGATCCTGGGTGAAGCCGGTGGCGTCGGAGGGGCGGGCGAAGACGTGCCATTGGTCGGAGAGGTAGTACATGGCGACCACACCGACGATGTAGATCTGGAGCGAGGAGCCGATCAGGGACGCCGAGGAGGCGATCTTGTCGAGCGGGCGGCCCTGCCTGACCGCCGCGATCATGCCGGTGCCGACGCCGGCCACGACGAACACCACCGTGGAGCCGAGGGCGAGCGAGAGGGTGGTCGGGAAGCGGTCGGTGATCAGGCCGAGCACCGGCTCGTGGTTGGTGAAGGAGTAACCGAGGCAGGGGGCCGGGCAGTTGCCGAGCCCGGCGTAGTCGCGGCCGGCGAAGACGCCGACCAGCCAGTGCCAGTACTGCACCGGGAGGGGTTCGTCGATGCCGAGGTTGCGCCGCACCAGCGCGAGCGTCTCGGGCGTGCAGAGCTTGCCGCAGGCGGTGCGCGCCGGGTCGCGCGGGGCGACGTAGAACAGGACGAAGGTGAGCACGCTGATGATCAGGAGGATCAGCAGCGCGCCCAGCGTCCGGCGGAGGAGGAAACGGGCCATGGTCGTCGATCAGGCCTTGGCGTAGAGCTTGTAGAGCAGGAACGCGGAGAACAGCGGGTCGAACTGGCTGCCGCCGACCTTGTCGCCGTACAGGTAGTAGCGGCGCTGGTAGGTCTCCGGGATGATCGGCGCCTCCTTCTGCATCAGCTGCCGGTCGAGGGAGGCCCAGGCCGCGTTGGCCTTGTCGGGGTCGGTGATGACGGCGTCCTGCCTGATGTCGGAGTTGACCCAGCCGACGTTGAGCTCCGAGACGTTGTTGGCGCCGTTGGCGATCGTCGTGCCGTCGAACAGCGGCTGGAGGATGGTGTATCCGGTGGGCCAGTCCGGGGACCAGCCGAACCACATCACGTCGAACTGGTTGTCGATCTGCTGGACCTGGTCGTAGTAGCTGGTGGACTCCACCGGCTTGATGACCGGATCGAAGCCGGCCTTCTTCAGCGCGTCCGCGATGACCACCTTGGTCTTCTCGTAGACGTCGTTGCCGCCCTGCGGATACGTGTAGACGATCTTCTGGCCGAGCGCCCCGGCCTCCTTCAGCAGCGCCTTCGCCTTCTCCGGGTCGCCCTGCGGCTTGGTGAGCTTGCCGTACAGGTCGAACTTCTGGCGGCCCGCGATGTCCGGGCTGAGGATCGTGGTCGCGTAGTCACCGGCCGACGGGCCGCCGTAGATCGTGCGGATCTGCTGGAGGGGCCAGGCGTGGTTGAGGGCCTGGCGGATCCGGACGTCCTTGATCCGGCGGCAGTTGATGGCGTAGTAGTACAGGCCCGACAGCAGTCCGTCGATCGTGCGGGCCTTGAGGTCGGCGTCGCCGAGCACCTTCTGGATCCGCTCGGCGGGGACACCGCTGTAGGCCATCACCGCGAACTCGTCGTCGCCGGAGTCGGCGATCAGCCGGTCCGTCGCCTGGAGCGCCTCGGGGCCGAACTCGAAGGCGAACGTGTCCGGGTAGGCCGTGCGGATCGGGTCGGTCGCCGGGTTCCAGTGCGTGTTGCGCACAAACGTCATCGACTTGTCGACCGAGTGCTGCTTGATCCGGTACGGACCGCAGGAGAACGGGTCCTTGTCGTAGTTCTGCTTGGTGTCGTGCTTGACCGGCACGGCCCCGTAGGAGTGCATTGCCAGCGTGTAGTTGAGGTCCGGGCGGGCCGTCTTCAGATGGAAGGTGATGGTCCGCTTCGCCGGGTCGGTGACGATCGAGGACAGGTGCTTGCCGCTGTACGGGCCCTTGTAGACCGAGCGGAAGTCGCTGGTGCCGGTCAGCGCGGACTGGACGTAGGTCGCGCCCTCGGTGGTGAAGCTGGCGAAGCCGCGCTCGATGCCGTGGCGTACGTCGTCCACGGTGAGGTCGCTGCCGTCCTCCCACTTGACCCCGTCCTTCAGCGTGAAGGTCCAGGTCCTGCCGCCGTCGGACATCGTGCCGGGGTCGGTGGCCAGGTCGCCGACCAGCTTCATCGAGCCGTTCGAGGCGATCTTGTAGCCGGTCAGACAGCGGACGTAGAGATTGGCCGCCGTGGAGTTCCAGGCGAAGTAGATGCGCTGCGGGTCCAGATGGGAGAAGTCGTCCGGGCCGAGCGCGTGGATCGTGCCGCCCTTGCGCGCGCCGGACACCTCCGGTGCCGGGCCGGTGGAGTCGTCCGCGGTGCCGATGGTCACCGCGGAGTAGTCGGCCGTACCGGCCGCGCCGCCGCCGCTGTCCGACGTACCGCCTCCCCCGCCGCCGCTGCTGCACGCCGAAAGCAGCAGGGAGCCGCCGGCCGCGGCCACCGAGGTGGCGATGACGAAGTTTCTGCGGGAGAGGGGCGAACCGGAGAGAGACATGACTGTCCTGTCTGAAGGGTGGGTCGGGTCGGGTTGGGCTCGAGGGAGGGGGGATCAGCGCCTGGTCTTCGGGTCCAGCGCGTCGCGCACGGAGTCGCCGAGGAGGTTGAAGGCGATCACGAAGACCACCATCGACAGGCCGGGGAAGAGCATGTACGTGATGTCGTTCTGGTAGACCTGCGCGCCGCGCTGGATCATCACGCCCCAGTCGGGGGTCGGGTCGCTCAGGCCGACGCCGAGGAACGCGAGGGCGGCCTCCGTGGTGACGTACATGGGCAGCGCGAGGGTGGCCTGGATGAGGATCGGCGTCCACAGGTTGGGCAGCAGCTCGCGGAAGATGATCCGGGCGGGGGAGGCGCCGGTGACGCGGGCTGCCTCCACGAACTCCCGTTCGCGCAGGCCGAGTACCTCGCCGCGGAGCAGGCGGGCGATGGGGGCCCAGCCGAACGCGGTCATCACGGAGATCAGGCTGACCACCGTCAGCCAGGTCGGGGTGTTCTCGTCCGGCGACACGAAGATCGAGATCATCACCGGCCAGAAGGCGATGAAGAACAGCGTGGACGGGAAGGCCAGCAGGATGTCGATGACCCGGCCCACGAAGCCGTCGACACGGCCGCCGAGGTAACCGGCCGTCAGTCCTACGACGATGCCGAGGAACGTGACGAGGACGGTGGTCGCGGTGGCGATGAGCAGCGAGTTGCGGATGCCGTAGAGCAGGAGGGTGAAGACGTCCCGGCCGAGCTGGGGCTCGACGCCGAACCAGAAGTCGCCGCTTACGCCTCCGTTGGGGCGGACGGGGAAGCCGAACTCGTTCAGGAGGCCGGACTGGTTCTGGCCGTAGGTGGTGTACGGGTCCTTGCCGTACAGCTTCGCGATCAGCGGGGCGGCGATGCCGGCGACGAAGAAGACGACGACGATGCCGGCCGAGATCACTCCTGCCTTGTCCCGGCGGAACCTCAGCCAGGCGATGCGGGCGGGTGAACGGCCGTTGCCGGCGCCGGCGCCGGGTCTTGGGGGTGGGGCGGGTTGCGCCGGTGGGGGTGCGGCGACGGAGGTGGGCGAGGTCATGGTGCTCCCGGCCCGTGCGGGGGGTGGGTGAACAGTTGGCGAACGCACGGGCTAGCGCGACTGTTCAACGCGGTGTCAGGGCGGGTCAATGAAACCCCGGTGGGTTTGATCGGCTCTTTTGTCCTTTGACCTGCCGGTGGGGGAGGGAATGTCGGGCCTTGGCCGCAACATGACGCCCCGCTGGCGCTGCCGCTGGCGCTGCCGCTGGGGCGGTGCCCACAGGAGGCGGTTCCCGCTCACCCACCGCCGCCGCGGGCAGCCGCACCCACCGCCGCTGCGGGCAGCTGTGCCGCTGGGGCGGCACGGGTGGGCGCGGCGGCACCCCGTCGCGCCGGGTTGCGCAACGCCCCGCGGTCCAGCCCCCACGCCGGGTGGTGTTGTCGGGTGCGGCGCCGTCGTGGCCGTTCGCGCAGTTCCCCGCGCCCCTGGGGGGTGACGGTTGTTGTGACGGTGCGGGGCCGTGGTGGCTGGTCGCGCAGTTCCCCGCGCCCCTGGAGGGGCCTCCGTCGTCGTGCCGGTGCGGCCCGGTGGGGGCTTGGCGCGCAGTTCCCCGCGCCCCTGGGGGTGGGAGCTGTCGTCGTGACGGTGCGGGTGTGGGGTGGGGTCAGGGCTCTTCGGGGGGCCGGGGCCCCTCGTACGGGTGGGTGGGCGTGCGGGTTGGGGGGAGTGCGTACATATTGTCCCGTAATGAGCCAGCGCCAGCGCTGACGCACACGCACTGACGAGGAGGCACCCCATGCGTGGAGCCACGCACGCCAGATGGGCCGCATGCGCCACGGCGATCGCCCTCGCGGCGACGGCCTGCGGAGGCGGCGACAGCGGCGGGGACAGCGGCGGCGACTCCGGCGCCGTGCTCAGCGCCTCCTGGGGCGACCCGCAGAACCCGCTGGAGCCGGCCAACACCAACGAGGTGCAGGGCGGCAAGGTCCTCGACATGATCTTCCGTGGTCTGAAGCGGTACGACCCGGAGACCGGCGAGGCCAAGGACATGCTCGCCGAGTCCATCGAGACCACCGACTCGCAGAACTTCACCGTCACCGTCAAGAGCGGCTGGACGTTCAGCAACGGCGAAGCCGTCACCGCCCAGTCCTTCGTCGACGCCTGGAACTACGGCGCCAGCCTCAAGAACAACCAGCGCAATGCCTACTTCTTCGGCTATATCGACGGGTATGAGCAGGTGCACCCCGAGAGCGGCGCCCAGAGCGCTCAGACGCTCTCCGGGCTGAAGGTCACCGGTGAGCGGACCTTCACCATCCGGCTCGGGCAGAAGTTCTCCACGTTCCCCGACACCCTCGGCTACCCGGCCTACGCCCCGCTGCCCAAGGCGTTCTTCGACGACCACGCCGCCTGGGTGAGCAAGCCCGTCGGCAACGGCCCGTACACCATCGACTCGTACCAGAAGGGCTCGCAGATGTCCCTGCGCGCCTGGGACGGCTACCCCGGTACCGACAAGGCGCAGAACGGCGGCGTCGACCTCAAGGTCTACACCGACAACAACACCGCCTACACCGACCTGATGGCCGGCAACCTCGACCTCGTCGACGACGTCCCCGCCTCGCAGCTCAAGAACGTCAAGAACGACCTCGGCGACCGCTACCTCAACACCCCGGCCGGCATCATCCAGACCCTCGCCTTCCCGTTCTACGACAGCGACTGGAACAAGGCCGACTCGGTCAAGGTCCGCCAGGGCCTGTCCCGCGCGATCGACCGCGACCAGATCACCCAGACCATCTTCCAGAAGACCCGCACCCCGGCCACCGACTGGACCTCCCCGGTGCTCGGCGAGGAGGGCGGCTTCAAGGAGGGGCTGTGCGGGGAGTGGTGCGAGTTCGATGCCGCTGAGGCGAAGAAGCTCATTCAGGAAGGGGGTGGGCTTCCTGGGGGGCAGGTGAAGATCACCTACAACGCCGACACCGGGTCTCACAAGGACTGGGTGGACGCCGTCTGCAACTCCATCAACAACGCGCTCGACAACGACCGCGCCTGCGTCGGCAACCCCGTCGGCACCTTCGCCGACTTCCGCAACCAGATCACCGAGCGGAAGATGAGCGGACCGTTCCGGGCCGGCTGGCAGATGGACTACCCGCTCATCCAGAACTTCCTCCAGCCGCTCTACTACACCAACGCCTCCTCCAACGACGGCAAGTGGTCCAACAAGGACTTCGACGGACTCGTCGACCAGGCCAACGCCGAGACCGACACCGCGAAGGCCGTGGGCCTGTTCCAGCAGGCCGAGGAGGTCGTCCGGGACAACATGGCGGCCATCCCGCTCTGGTACCAGAACGGCAGCGCAGGCTACTCGGAGCGGCTCTCCGACGTGAAGCTCAACCCGTTCAGCGTCCCGGTGTACAACGAGATCAAGGTGAGCTGACCCGGCATGGGACGGTACGTCGTCCGGCGGCTGCTCCAGATGATCCCGGTCTTCATCGGGGCCACGCTGCTGATCTTCCTGATGGTGAACGTGATGGGCGACCCCATCGCCGGACTCTGCGGCGACCGGGAGTGCGACCCGGCCACCGCCGCTCAGCTGCGCAAGGAGTTCGGCCTCGACAAGCCCGAGTGGCAGCAGTACCTGACCTACATGGGCAACGTCTTCACCGGCGACTTCGGCACCGCCTTCAACGGGCAGCCGGTCACCGAGCTGATGGGCAGCGCCTTCCCGGTCACCATCCGGCTGACCATCGTGGCGATCGTCTTCGAGGTCGTCATCGGCATCACGCTGGGTGTCATCACCGGGCTGCGCCGCGGGCGGCCCATCGACACCGCCGTACTGCTGCTGACCCTCGTCGTCATCTCCGTCCCCACCTTCGTCACCGGCCTGCTGCTCCAGCTGCTGCTCGGCGTCGAGTGGGGCTGGATCAAACCGTCGGTGTCCACCGAGGCGTCCTTCGACGAGCTGATCGTGCCCGGCCTGGTCCTCGCCTCGGTCTCACTCGCCTACGTCACCCGCCTGACCCGCACCTCCATCGCCGAGAACCGCCGCTCCGACTACGTCCGTACGGCCACGGCGAAGGGCCTCCCGAGGCGCCGGGTGGTGACCCGGCATCTGCTGCGCAACTCGCTCATCCCCGTGGTCACCTTCATCGGCACCGACATCGGCGCCCTGATGGGCGGCGCCATCGTCACCGAGCGGATCTTCAACATCCACGGGGTCGGCTACCAGCTCTACCAGGGCATCCTCCGGCAGAACACCCAGACGGTCGTGGGTTTCGTGACCGTCCTCGTCCTCGTCTTCCTGGTCGCCAACCTGCTGGTGGACCTTCTGTACGCCGTACTCGACCCGAGGATCCGCTATGTCTGAGCCTTCGCAGCCGTACGCCGCCGGCGGGGGACGGGCGAACGAGGACTCCGCCATCGCCTCCACCGGCATGGGCGGCGCCATGGACCTCGCCGCCGCCGAGGCGGAGACGCTGGGCACCCCGCCCGGCGGCCCCGGCCCCCAGGAGCGCGCCCGCAGCCTGTGGTCCGACGCCTGGCACGACCTGCGCCGCAACCCCGTCTTCATCATCTCGGGCCTGGTGATCCTCTTCCTGGTCTTCATCTCCCTGTGGCCGCACCTCATCGCCTCGGGCAACCCCCTCAAGTGCGACCTCTCCAAGGCCCAGGAGGGCTCCCAGCCCGGCCACCCGTTCGGCTTCAACGGCCAGGGCTGCGACGTCTACACCCGTACGGTCTACGGCGCCCGTACGTCCGTCGCCGTGGGCGTCTGCGCCACCCTCGGGGTCGCGATCCTCGGCTCGGTCCTCGGCGGCCTCGCCGGGTTCTTCGGCGGGATCTCCGACTCGATCCTGTCCCGCATCACCGACATCTTCTTCGCGATCCCCGTCGTCCTCGGCGGCCTCGTGCTGCTGTCGGTGGTGACCAGCAACTCCATCTGGCCCGTCATCGGGTTCATGGTGCTGCTCGGCTGGCCGCAGATCTCCCGGATCGCCCGCGGCTCGGTCATCACCGCCAAACAGAACGACTACGTGCAGGCCGCCCGCGCCCTCGGCGCCTCCAACTCCCGGCTCCTGCTGCGGCACATCACCCCCAACGCCGTGGCGCCGGTCATCGTCGTCGCGACGATCGCGCTCGGTACGTACATCGCCCTGGAGGCGACCCTGTCGTACCTCGGCGTCGGACTGAAGCCGCCGAGCGTCTCCTGGGGCATCGACATCTCCGCCGCCTCGCCCTACATCCGCAACGCCCCGCACGCCCTGCTCTGGCCGTCCGGCGCCCTCGCGCTCACCGTCCTCGCGTTCATCATGCTCGGCGACGCGGTGCGCGACGCCCTCGACCCGAAGCTGAGGTGAGCCGCCGTGCTCCTCGAAGTGCGTGACCTGCACGTGGAGTTCAAGACGAGGGACGGTGTCGCCAAGGCCGTGAACGGCGTCGACTACGCCGTGGACGCCGGCGAGACCCTCGCCGTGCTCGGCGAGTCGGGCTCCGGCAAGTCGGTCACCGCACAGGCCGTCATGGGCATCCTCGACATGCCGCCCGGCCGGATCACCGGCGGCGAGATCCTCTTCCAGGGCCGCGACCTGCTGAAGCTCAAGGAGGAGGAGCGGCGCAAGGTGCGCGGCGCCGAGATGGCGATGATCTTCCAGGACGCGCTGTCCTCGCTGAACCCGGTGCTCTCCGTCGGCGACCAGCTCGGCGAGATGTTCATCGTGCACCGGGGCATGTCGAGGAAGGACGCACGGGCCAAGGCCGTCGAGCTGATGGACCGGGTGCGCATCCCCGGCGCCAAGGAGCGGGTCAAGCAGTACCCGCACCAGTTCTCCGGCGGTATGCGCCAGCGCATCATGATCGCGATGGCGCTCGCCCTCGAACCCGCCCTGATCATCGCCGACGAGCCGACCACCGCCCTCGACGTCACCGTCCAGGCCCAGGTGATGGAACTCCTCGCCGACCTCCAGCGCGAACTGCGGATGGGCCTGATCCTCATCACGCACGACCTCGGGGTGGTCGCCGACGTCGCCGACCGCATCGCCGTCATGTACGCGGGCCGGATCGTGGAGCAGGCGCCCGTCCACGACATCTACAAGGCGCCCGCCCACCCGTACACCCGCGGCCTGCTCGACTCCATCCCGCGCCTCGACCAGAAGGGCCAGGAGCTCTACGCCATCAAGGGCCTGCCCCCCAACCTGCTCAACATCCCGCCCGGCTGCGCCTTCCACCCGCGCTGCCCGCTCGCCCAGGACGTCTGCCGCACCGACGAACCACCCCTGTACGACGTCTCCGAGGGCCGCGAGAGCGCCTGCCACTTCTGGAGGGAGTGCCTCGATGGCGACAACGGCTGAACCCGGGTCCGCGCCGGCGCCCGCGCCCGCCCCCGAACCCATCCTGGAGGTCACCGGGCTGGTCAAGCACTACCCGCTCACCACCGGCATCCTCTTCAGGAAGCAGGTCGGCGCGGTGAAGGCCGTCGACGGCGTCGACCTCACCCTGGCCCGCGGCGAGACCCTCGGCATCGTCGGCGAGTCCGGCTGCGGCAAGTCGACCGTCGCCAGGATGCTGGTCAACCTGGAGCGCCCGACGGCCGGTTCGATCAAGTACAAGGGCGAGGACATCACCCGCCTGTCGGGGCGCGCCCTGAAGGCCGTACGCCGCAACATCCAGATGGTCTTCCAGGACCCGTACACCTCGCTCAACCCCCGGATGACCGTCGGCGACATCATCGGCGAGCCCTACGACATCCACCCCGAGGTGGCCCCCAAGGGCGACCGCCGCCGCCGGGTGCAGGAACTGCTCGACGTGGTCGGCCTCAACCCCGAGTACATCAACCGCTATCCGCACCAGTTCTCCGGCGGTCAGCGCCAGCGCATCGGCATCGCGCGGGGGCTGGCACTGCGCCCGGAGATCATCGTCGCGGACGAGCCGGTCTCCGCGCTGGACGTCTCGGTCCAGGCCCAGGTCATCAACCTGATGGAACGCCTCCAGAACGAGTTCGACCTCGCCTATCTCTTCATCGCCCACGACCTGTCGATCGTCCGGCACATCTCCGACCGGGTCGGCGTGATGTACCTCGGCCGGATCGTCGAGACCGGCAGGGACGCCGAGATCTACGACCATCCCACGCACCCCTACACCCAGGCGCTGCTGTCCGCGGTCCCCGTGCCCGACCCCGACGCCCGTGAACACCGCGAGCGGATCATCCTGGCCGGCGACGTCCCGTCCCCGACGCACGTCCCCTCCGGCTGCCGCTTCCGCACCCGCTGCTGGAAGGCCCAGGAACGCTGCGCCCAGGAGATCCCGCCGCTGGCCGTACCGCCCCATCTGCGGTCCCTGTCCGGCCCGGCGGTCCACGACTCGGCCTGTCTCTTCGCCGAGGAGAAGCAGGTCGTGCCGTCGGACGGGGAGCGGTAACAAAGCGGCAACTCCGCCGACCCGGCACCGATATGGGGACACGCCACACTGAAGAACGTACGGCCGTGCGGGTGCCGTAACCAGACCGGGGTGCGCCATGTCACCCCGGTCTGGTTCTTGTCCGGGTACGGCCGGGTCGCGGCTCAGGCGTCCATCTTGAGAGCCCGCTTGAGGAAGTCCACCTGGAGCAGCAGCAGGTTCTCGGCGACCTGCTCCTGCGGGGTCATGTGCGTGACGCCGGACAGGGGCAGCACCTCGTGCGGGCGGCCCGCCGAGAGCAGCGCGGAGGACAGCCGCAGGGCATGGGCGAAGACGACGTTGTCGTCCGCCAGACCGTGCACGATCATCAGGGGCCGGTGCGGCTCGGCGGGGGAGGACAGCCCGTTGTCGGTGATCAGGGAGTTGTGCGCGTACGACTCCGGCGAGCGGGCGGGATCGCCGAGGTACCGCTCGGTGTAGTGCGTGTCGTACAGCCGCCAGTCCGTCACCGGGGCGCCCGCGACGGCCGCGTGGAAGACGTCGGGGCGGCGCAGTACCGCCAGCCCCGCGAGCCAGCCGCCGAAGGACCAGCCGCGCACGGCCACCCGGGAGAGATCCAGCGGGAACGACTCCGCCAGGCCCTGGAGCGCCTCGACCTGGTCGTCGAGCGTGAGCGTCAGATCCCCGTGGACGGCCTTCTCCCACGCCGGTGAACGGCCCGGTGTGCCGCGCCCGTCCGCGACGACCACCGCGAACCCCTGGTCGGCGAACCACTGCGAGGTCAGATACGCGTTGTGCGCGGCGACGACCCGGGACGCGTGCGGACCGCCATAGGGGTCGAGGAGCACCGGCAGGGGAGTGTCACCGGGGTAGTCACGCGGCATAAGTACGGCGCACGGGATCTGCCGTGCGCCCCCCGTGGTGAGCGTCACGCGCGGGGAGAAACCGGGATGCTCGGCGTACGAGGGGACGATCGCGGCGGGCTTGCCGTCGCGCAGCACCTGCACCTTGGCCCCCGGCCGGTCCAGGGCGAAGGACGCCAGGACCGTGACGTCGCCCGAACGCACCGCCGTGTGCACGCCGGGCTCCTCCGACAGACGCGCCACGCCGAGTTCGTTCACCCGGTAGACGTGTACCTCGCCGATTTCCGGAAAGGCCGCCTCCGTGCCCGCCGAGGCCGCCACCAGCACATCGTCGTCCGACACGTCGAGCACCGCGCGGACGTGCAACTGCGGTCCCGTCAACGGCCGTTCACCCACCGCGAGGACCCGCGCGCCGCCCTCGTCGGCGATCCGCACGAGCCGTCCGGAGGGCGACCAGCTGGGCACTCCGGGGAAAAGTTCCAGCCAAATCGGATCTTCGTCGGCATGCACCATCCGGGTCGTGCCGGTGTCCGGGTCCACCGCCAGATACAGCGCGCTGCGCTGGTCGCGCGCCTGCACCAGGATCAGCGGCGCACCCGCCGCTGACCAGTGCACACGCGCCAGATACGGGTACCGCGCACGGTCCCAGGAGACCTCCGTGCGCACCCCGCCGAGGTCGATCACAAAGAGCCTGACCTGTGCGTTGGGTGTGCCCGCCGCCGGATACGGGACGTGTTGTGGATCACGTTCCGGCTGCGCCGGGTCGGCGATCCACCAGCGCCGCACCGGCGTGTCGTCCACCCGCGCCACCAGCAGCCGGTCGGACTCCGGCGCCCACCAGAAGCCGCCCGGACGGTCCATCTCCTCCGCGGCGACGAACTCGGCCAGCCCGTACGTCACTTCGGGCGCCTCGGGCTCCGCGAGTGCCCGGTCCTCCTCGCCGTCCGCGCCCGTGACCCGAAGCGCCCCCGCGGCGACATACGCGACAAGGCGGCCGTCGGGGGAGGGGCGCGGGTCGATCACCGGCCCCGGAACCGGCAGTTCGCGTGCCGTGCCGGTCCGCAGCTCCGCCGTGAAGAGCCGCCCCGACAGGGCGAAGGCGGCCAACTCCACGGCCGCGTCGGTGGCATACCCGACGATCCCCGCGCCGCCCTCGCGGCTGCGTTCGCGGCGCGCCCGCTCCTCGGGCGACAGCCGCTCCGCCGAGCCGCCCAGCAGCGCGCGCGGATCCGCCGCCACCCGCTCCCCGCCGTCCGGCAGATCGAGCACCCACAGGGTGTTGGCGTGATCCGTGCCCGACGGAGAGCGCAGAAACGCGACACGCGAGCCGTCCGGCGCGACGGTGAACGAACGCGGCGCGCCGAGCGAGAAGCGCTGGGTACGGGCGTGCCGGCGGGGGAAGGAGTCAGCCTCGGTCGTCATGCTCCGACGATATTGGCCATGCGCCCCCTTGTGCGGCCGTGCGCCGAGAGATGCGCGCGTACGGATAGTTATGATCACTGGCGCTGGGTGGGTATGAACCTGCTGGCTGCTGCATGGATTTACACGTCTCTACACGTCTGTACGGATGGGCAAGTCCGCCCGCTCTGCTTGGAGGTGATCCGCCGTGGCACTCTCGATTTCGGCGGTGGTGCTGCTGGCGATCGTCGTCTTCCTGCTGGTCAAGAAGTCCGGCCTGAAGGCGGGGCATGCGGTGGTCTGCGTACTCCTGGGCTTCTACCTGGCGTCCTCGACGATCGCCCCGACGATCAACGAGCTGACGACGAACATCGCGGGGATGATCGGCAGCATCAACTTCTGACCCCGGTCAGCGCGACACGTCCACCACGAAGTCGGCCCAGGCCTCCGGCGTGAGCTGGAGGCGGGGGCCGGTGGTCTGGTGGTGCTTGGAGTCACGGACGTGGATAGTGCCGGTGCCGAGGGCGACCTCGACGCAGGAGTCGCCCTCGCTGCTGCTGCTGTAGCTGCTCTTGAACCACGCGAGCTCGGAGGCGTTCCCGGCCGAGGCGTTGCGGATCATGTCTCTCCCAGCAGTTGTTCGACGAAGGCCGCTGACTCACGCGGTGTGAGCGCTTGGGCCCGGATGGTGCCGTAGCGCAGTTCCAGGATACGGAGCTGTTTGGGTTCGGACACCGGTCGGCCGTTGGTCAGTGCCGGAGACCGTCCCACGGCCGATCCGTCCTCGAACTTCAGCACCTCGATACCGCCGGCCAGCCCCGCGTGCTGCTCGCAACTCATCGGCATCACCTGCAACTCGACGTTCCGTAGTCGCCCGATCTCCAGCAGGTGTTCCAACTGGCGGTGCAGCGTCGCCTTTCCGCCCAGTGGGCGCCGTAGCGTCCACTCCTCCAGCACGAAGCTCAGTTCGGGTCGGGGATCCCGCTCGAACACGGCCTTGCGGGCCACACGCGCGGCGATGAACCGCTCCACCTCGTCCTCGGTGTACGTGGGCCGACGCATCAGGAGAAGCCCGCGCGCGTACTCCGGCGTCTGTAGCAGCCCATGAATGTTCAACGGGTCGTACAGCTGGATCTCGACCGCCTTGGCCTCCATCTGGGCCAGATCCCGAACCTTCTTCGGGTAGCGGACCTTCTTCACGTCCTCCCAGGTGGCCGAGATCAGCCCGCCCGCGCCCAGCACCTGGTCCGCCTTGTCCAAGTACTCCTGCCGGGGAATCCGCTTCCCGGCCTCGATCTTGTAGACCATGTCGTCGCCGTACCCGACCGCGCCCCCGAAGTCGGGGACCCGCATCCCCACCGCCTCTCGCCGCAGCCGTAGCTGCCTCCCCACCGTGGCGATGATCGCGAGCCCCCACTCGTCGTCGGGGTCCACCTCCCACCCCGGCTCGTCCGCTCCGCTCACGACCTCGACGTCCGTCGCCATCCCGCGCCCCTCCGTCGTACGACCCTGCCGCGACGCCCTTACCCGTACGGCCGCCGTCGACAGCCTGGACACGTCCGGACAACCGTTGGACAGTCACCGTACGCAACGGCTTCATCACTGTTCACGGTAGGCGTGGATGGCCACGCTGAGTGACGTGAATCAAGAAACCGCCGCCCCCGAGGCCCAAGTCCACACCCCCGTCCGCAACTTCACCGCGCAGCTGTCACCCACGCCACGGGGAGCCCGCCTCGCCCGCCTCCTGGCCACCGAGCAACTCCGCGCCTGGGGAGTCCCCTTGGCCCCGGCGGAGCACATCGTGGCGGAACTCGCGGCGAACGCCGCCACGCACAGTCGCGTCCCCGGCAGGGACTTCCGCCTGACGCTCTACGTCGTCGGCGGCACCCTGCGTATCGAGGTCACCGACACCCGAGGCGACCGCACGCCGGAGCTGCAACACCCGGATGTCGAGGCGGAGTCGGGAAGGGGTCTGATCCTGGTGGACGCGCTGGCGGACCGCTGGGGAACCGCCCGGGGCCCGCACCCCCGCAAGACGGTCTGGGCCGAACTGGAGGTAGGCCCGGAACCGGAACCCGGGTGCACGTGCTCCGGTGCGAGGGGCGACCTTTCCAAAGAACCACGACGGTGAAAGAACCCGCCCAAGCCCCACCCCACCCGCCCGCAGAGCCGGCTCACTCGGGCGAGTGAACATCACCAACTCGGCTGGATTCACGGCCCCTTGCCTGTCCTACGCTCAGCGTGATCGGCAACCGCCTCGCCCAGCATGCGGAGTTGTCCCTCTTCGCCATCGGTCTGGGCTGCCACACGTATCGCGGCCGCGTTGCGCGAGGTGGAGGCCCACGGCTGCCCGCGTCGCGAACGCAAGCGCGTCTCGGTGTCGTGCAACCTTCCGCTTGCCTGAGCCTGGCCGCTGCCGGGACCGCGGTGCCGTTTTCTCACTAGACGAACCGGAAGCCGTCGTAGACCCCATCGTCGAATTCATCGCGCAAGGTGTCGGCGGCAATCGCCGGGCCGCAGAACTCTGGAGGAACCTGGTGGCTGTGGACCTTTCTTTCGACAAGTCGTACCTCATCGAAGAGATCCGCGAAGAGGCCCGCGAAGAGGCCCGCGAAGAGGCTCGCGCCAAGGAGCGCGCCGAGGACATCCTGCTGGTGCTCGAAGCGCGCGGTGTCGACGTTTCCGACGAGGTCCGGGAACGGATCACCGGCTGCGCCGACCCTGATCTGCTGCGTCGCCGGCTCACTCGGGCGGTCACGGCCCCGTCCGCAGCGGAGATCTTCGCGCAGGCGGAACTCTGAGCCCTCATGGCGCCGCTGCTTCCTGCCCGCCTGGTGGGTGGGCGGGAGAGGCGGCGCAGGGCCTCGTAGGGTGAGGGTATGACCGAACTGCCCGGCCGTCGGATGTTGCTTGTGCATGCTCATCCGGATGACGAGTCGATCAACAACGGCGCGACCATGGCCGCGTACGCCGCCCAGGGTGTCCATGTGACGCTCGTCACCTGCACGCTGGGGGAGCGGGGTGAGGTCATTCCGCCGGAGCTTCGCCATCTCTCCGGTGCCGCCCTCGGTCAGCACCGGCTGGGTGAGCTGGCCGACGCCATGCGCGAGCTCGGGGTCGACGACTTCCGGCTGCTCGGGGGCGCCGGGCGGTACAGCGACTCCGGGATGATGGGGCTGCCCGACAACGATGACCCGGGGTGCTTCTGGCAGGCCGGTCTTGATGAGGCTGCCGGGCAGCTGCTGGATGTCGTTCGTGAGGTGCGGCCGCAGGTTCTCGTGACCTATGACCCCAACGGCGGCTACGGCCACCCCGACCACATCCAGGCCCACCGCGTCGCCACCCGCGCCGCCGAACTCGCCGAGGCCGAGGGCGTCGGGATCGACCGGGTGTACTGGAACCGGGTGCCGAGGACCGTCGTAGAGGACGCCTTCGCCCGGCTCGCCGACGGCCTCGCGCACCTGCCGTACAAGAAGGCCGCGAGCGTCGGCGACGTGCCCGGTGTGGTCGACGACCACCACGTCACCACCACCGTCGACGGCACCGCCCACGCCGCCGCCAAGGCCGCCGCGATGCGCGCCCACGCCACCCAGATCGAGGTCCTGGAGCCGTACTTCGTGCTCTCCAACGAACTCGTCCAGCCCCTGTTCACCACCGAGTACTACGAGTTGGTGCGCGGCGAGCCGGCCGACGGCATCGACCGTGACCTGTTCGCCGGGATCGCCGGGATCGGAGACACCTCGTGAGTGACCGTGGATCGATGCTCGCCCAGCCGCTGCGGCGGCCGTCCGCCGTACGGATCCTCGCCCACCTCGGGCTCTTCGCGCTCGGCGCGGTCGTCGCCGTCGCCGGTGCCCTGATGCAGTCCGCCTGGTTCCCCGGCGGCCTGCTGCTCGCGCTCCTCGGCGCCGCCGGGACCTTCCTCGGTGGCGCGCGGGCGACCGGCGGGCGCAGCGGAGCCGTGGCCGGCGCCGCCGGCTGGATGATCTCCGTGGTGCTGCTCACCGCGAGCCGTCCCGAGGGCGACTTCCTGTTCGCCGCCGGCAGTGGCTCGTACCTCTTCCTCCTCGGCGGCATGGGTGTGGCTGTGATCTGCGCCACGCTTGCCCTGGGGCGGCAACCGGGTGCCCCTTCCGTCCGACTTGGCAAGTGACGTACCACTTCGCCGGTCTGCACACGTGCGAGTCCCGTGTGGGTTTCCCCAGCGGTCATGGGATGCGCGCGTGTGGCGGCCAGTATGGTGGTGCGCGCCGCCGAGCTTCCCCCAACAGCTCGACCACCGCTCGACTCGGTTCGAGCCGGGGGGACCCCCTAGCAAAGTGAGGTCGCACGGGCGGCGAGCCAACCGGGAGAACCTGCCTTGAGTCGTGAAACTGACAGTCCGTCCTCCGGGCCCAACGGGCGCGGTGGAGCCGCATACCCCTCGGGCACGCCGCCCTACGGGACGCCCGCGGTTCCCGACGCCGGTGCGGAGCAGGGCCGTTCGGCCGCGCAGCCGGAGGAACGCAAGACCGAGACCACGCTGACGACCCGGATCCGGATCAACATCCCCGGGTCCCGGCCGATCCCGCCCGTCGTGGTGCGCACACCCGTCGCCGACACCGACGGCGCCGGCGAGCAGCGCACCGAGCCCGCCCAGGCCCCCGCCTCGGCTCCCTCCCACGGCAGAGCCGAGCCGGCGCCCGTCGCGCCCGCGGCCCAGGCCGAGGAGAAGACCAGCGACTGGTTCGCGCCCCGCAAGTCCGGCCAGCCCGCGCCCGGTCAGGGCGGCGGCACCGCCAACGGGGCCGGGCAGAGCGGCGGTTCACCCGCGCCCGCACCCGCGGCCCCCGCGCCGGGTGCCGCACGACCGGGCGGCCACCGTGCCCTCGGCCCCGGCAGCACCCCCGCCCCCGCCCGCCCCGGCACCGGCTCCGGACCCACCGGCGGCCCCGTGGCCCCCGGGCACGGCGGCGGCACCGGCTCCTTCGACGTCACCGAGGCCCTCGCGGCCGGCCCCCTCGGCAACGGCAACGGCCAGGGCCACAGCGCCACCAACGGCAACCCCCACGGCACCGGTGAGACCCGCCGCGACGACCTGCCCTACTTCGCCAACGGCGGCGAGAACTTCGCCGACGGGGGACAGGGCGGACCCGGACAACACCAAGGCCGGCACACCCAGCAGGGGCAACAAGGCCAGCAGGGCCAGCAGGGGCAGTACGGTCCCGGCGGCGCGTACGGCGGTCCCGGCGGTCCCGGCGGACCCAACGGCCAGGGCGGCCACGGCGGCCCCCACGGCTACGGCGGCCCGCAGGGCCCCGCGGGCCCCACCGGCGGCCCCGTCACCGGCGACAGCCCCCTCGCGCCGCCCCTGGGCGCCGGCGGACCCGGCGGCCCCGGAGCGAACGGCACCACCGGCATCTCCAGCGGTCCCGGCGTACCCGGCGGCCACGCGATTCCCGGCGGCGGCCTCAGCGACGACACCGCGATCCTCACCCCGCAGAAGCACGTCACCGAACCCCCGGGCGGCCGCTACCCCAACACGGGCAACGTCTCCGGCGACACCGTCAGCAGCGGCATCCCCGTGGTGCCGGCCGGCGACCGCGGCCCCTCCTTCGCGCCGGGCGGCGGACCCGGCGACGGCGCGGTCACCCACACCCCGCCGAAGCTGCCCGAGCCCGCCCAGCAGAGCGCGCCCGCCGCACCCCGCAAGAAGAAGGGCCGCAACAAGCTGGTCCTGCTCGGCACCGGTGTCTTCTTCATCGCCGGTGGCGTCTACGGCGCCGGACTGCTGATGAACCACTCCGACGTGCCCAAGGGCACCACCGTGCTCGGCGTCGACATCGGCGGCGGCACCCGTGACGACGCCGTCAAGAAGCTCGACGACGCGCTCGGCGACCAGATCAACAAACCGCTGAAGCTGGCCGTCGACGGCGAGACCGTCTCCCTCAGGCCGGACCAGTCGGGCCTCCAGTTCGACGCCGACGCCACGGTCGACGCCGCCGCCGGCAGCGACTACAACCCCGTCTCCGTAGTCGGCTCCCTCTTCGGCCAGAAGCGGATCGTCGAACCGGTCATGCCGGTCGACGAGGAGAAGCTGCGGGCCGCCCTGGAGGAGGCCTCGGGCAGCGCGGGTACCGCGGGCGACGGCACCATCAGGTTCGAGTCCGGCAAGGCCGTCGCGGTCTACGGCAAGGCGGGCAAGGGCATCGACGCCGGCCAGGCCACCGAGGCCGTCGAGAAGGCGTACCGCACCCAGGTCGAGTCCGGCACCACCGACCCGGTCCGGCTGCCCACCACCAGCCAGGAACCGACCGTCAGCAACGCCGAGGTCGACCGCATGATGAAGGAGTTCGCGGAGCCGGCGATGTCGGCCAACGTCATCGTGCGCACCGACGCCACCCGCTTCATCGAGTTCAGCCCCGAGAACTCGCTGTGGAAGTTCCTCAAGGTCAAGGCCGTGGACGGCAAGCTCGTCGACGCGCCCGACCTCACGGTGCTCCAGGAGCTCTACGGGCAGACGTTCGACGGGGTGCAGATCACGCGGGCGACCGGCGACAAGACGGACGTCACCCCGCAGGATGTCTACGGCGCGCTTCGGCAGGCGCTGCTGAGCACGAGTGACCGGGACGTCACCATCGAGACGGACCCCAGTTAGGTAGGCGCGCTCCGCGCGGGGGGTGCGTGGTCGGCTGCGGGTCCGATGGGGCTGGTCGCGCCCACGCGGCGGAGCCGCACAATGTCACGGCCCCGCGCCCCTTGAGGGCGCGGTGGAACCGCGTCCCGACCATCCCCCTATGACATCTGTCATCCGCAACACCGGATCCCCGACACTGCCCCGCCCCCGTCCCGCCCGGCCACGCTTGGGTGCATGACGACAACTGCACCGGTCACGACCACGACCCCCGTGGTCGGCTTCGACCGGGTGAGCAAGACGTACGGGGACGTACGGGCCGTGGACGGGCTGACGTTCGCCCTGCACCCGGGGGAGACGGTGGCGCTGCTCGGGCCCAACGGGGCGGGCAAGTCCACCACGCTCGATCTGCTGCTCGGACTGAAGCGGGCCGACACCGGGACGGTCCGGGTGCTCGGCGACGGCCCCCGCGAGGCCATCGTCGCCGGGCGCGTCGGCGCGATGCTGCAAAGCGGCGGCCTGATGGACGAGGTGACGGTCCGTGAACTCGTACGGCTCGCCTGCGCGCTGCACCCGCGCCCGCACCCCGTGACCGACGTCCTCGCCCGCGCCGGCGTCACCCAGATCGCCGACCGCAAGGTCAACAAGCTCTCCGGCGGCCAGGCCCAGCGCGTCCGCTTCGCCCTCGCCACCGCCGGCGACAGCGACCTCATCGTGCTGGACGAGCCCACGACCGGCATGGACGTCACCACCCGCCAGGCCTTCTGGGCGACCATGCGCGAACAGGCCGCCCAGGGCCGCACGGTGCTGTTCGCCACCCACTACCTCGAAGAGGCCGACGCCATCGCCGACCGGGTCCTCGTGCTGCACCGCGGCCGGCTGCTGGCCGACGGCACCGCGGCCGAGATCAAGGCGAAGGCCGGCGCCCGCAGGATCTCCTTCGACCTCGAAGGGCCCGTCGACCGGGCCGCGCTCGACACCCTGCCCGCCCTCTCCGCCCTCGACGTCTCCGGGCAGACCGTCCGCATCCGGTCCACCGACGCCGACGCCACCGTCCACGCCCTCTACGGCCTCGGCGTCTACCCCCGCAACCTCGAAGTCGCCGGGCTCGGCCTGGAGCAGGCGTTCCTCACCCTCACCGCCGCCGAGGAGGCCAAGCGCGTATGAACGGCCTGATCAAACTGGAACTCGTCCGCGCCCTGCGCAACCGCAAGTTCCTGTTCTTCTCCGTGATCTACCCGTCCGTGCTGTTCCTGATCATCGCGGGCAGCGCCGACTCGACCGCGCGGGTCGACGGCACGGACCTGACCCTGCCGACGTACATGATGGTCTCCATGGCCTCCTTCGGCGCCCTGACGGCCGTCCTCATGGGCAACAGCGAGCGCATCGCCAAGGAGCGCGAGAACGGCTGGGTACGGCAGCTGCGGCTCACCCCCCTGCCCGGCCACGGTTACGTCCTCGCCAAGACAGCGAGCGCCGCCGTGGTCAGCCTGCCGTCCATCGTCATCGTCTTCGTGGTCGCCTCGGCCGTGAAGGACGTACGCCTCGACGCCTGGCAGTGGCTCGCGCTCACCGGCGCGATCTGGGCGGGCAGTCTCGTCTTCGCCGCGCTCGGCGTCGCCATCGGCTACCTCGCGACCGGGGACGCGGTCCGGCCGATCACGATGATCGTGTACTTCGGCCTGTCGCTCCTCGGCGGCCTGTGGATGCCGACCACGACCTTCCCCGACTGGCTCCAGTCCCTCGCGAAGTGGCTGCCCACCCACGCGTACGCTGCCCTGGGACAGGCCATCGAGCAGAGCCGGGCCCCGGAGGCGAGGGACGTCCTCCTCCTCGCCGTGTCGTTCGCCGTGTTCGCGGGCGGCGCCGCCTGGCTGTACCGGAAGGACACGCTGAAGGCGTGAGCGGCATCGGCATCGGACAGCGCCCCGTCAACCGCAGACAGCGGTTCGTCAAAGGGCTGTGGACGGCCATCTGGTTCGCCTACCTCGGCGCCCCCGTCACCGACCTCCTGCACGGCGGACACGCCACCGGCGTCCGGGTGCTCGGCTGGCTCGGCCTCGCCGCCTTCGTGACCTGGTACATGATCCTGGTCTTCCGGACCGGCCGGCGGGACCACGAACGCCTCGTCCTCGCCTCGCTCGCCGTCCTCGCCGCCCAGTCGGTGCTGCTCGCCGTCACCCTGGGCCGCGAGTGGCTGGTGCTCTTCGTCTACGTGTCGATCGCGTCCGGCGCCGCACTGCCCGTGCGGTACGCGCGCTGGACCATCGCAGGCGCCTCCGCCCTGATGAGCGCCGTCGCCTTCGCCGTCCCCGACGGCCGCGCCTATCTCGCCGGGCTGCTCATCCCGGCCCTCCTCGGCGGCTTCGCCATGACCGGCGTACGCGAGATGGTCCGCACCACGATCCAGCTGCGCGAGGCCCGCGCCACCGTCGCCCAGCTCGCCGCAAACGAGGAACGGCTGCGCCTCGCCCGCGACCTGCACGACCTGCTCGGCCACTCGCTCTCCCTGATCACCCTCAAGAGCGAACTCGCCGGCCGGATGCTCCCCGACCAGCCCGACAAGGCCGCCCAGCAGGTCGCCGACATCGAGCGGGTCAGCCGCCAGGCCCTGGTGGACGTACGGGAGGCCGTCTCCGGCTACCGCCGCCCCCGGCTCGCCGCCGAACTGGCCGGCGCCCAGGTCGCCCTCACCGCCGCCGGCGTCACCGCCGCGGTCCCCGTCGAGGCCGACCTGGCCGCTCTCCCGGAGGACGCGGAGACCGCCCTCGCCTGGTCGCTGCGCGAGGCGGTCACCAACGTCGTACGGCACAGCGGCGCCCGGCGCTGCACCGTCGAGGTACTGCGCCGCGAGACCCTCGACGGCACCGTCGTGGAGCTGACCGTCGCCGACGACGGATCCGGCGGCAGGGGCGGTGTCCCCGGCAACGGCCTCACCGGCCTCACCGAACGCCTCCACAAGGCGGGCGGAACCCTGGAGGCGGGCCCGCAGAAGCAGGGTTTCCGGCTCGTCGCCCGCGTCCCGGCGGGCACCGTCCCCGACGGCCCCGGCAGGGACGGTTCCGGTACAGACGGTTCCGGTACGGACGTAGGATCCCCGGCATGAGCCGCACGATCCGGGTCCTGCTCGCCGAGGACCAGTCGATGGTCCGTGAGGCACTGGCCGCGCTGCTCGGCCTGGAGGACGACATCGAGGTGGTCGCGCAGGCCGCCCGCGGCGACGAGATCCTGGCCCTGGCCCGCGCCCACGAGATCGACGTGGCCCTCCTCGACATCGAGATGCCCGGCGCCACCGGCATCGAGGCCGCGGCTCTGCTCCACCGCGAACTGCCCCACGTACGGCTCGTCGTCCTCACCACCTTCGGCCGCCCCGGCTACCTCCGCGGCGCGATGGAGGCGGGCGCCGACGCCTTCCTGGTCAAGGACGCCCCGGCCGCCCAACTCGCCGACGCGGTACGCCGGGTCCTCGCCGGCGAACGTGTCATCGACCCCACCCTCGCGGCGGCGGCCCTCGCCGAGGGCGCCAACCCCCTCACCGACCGCGAACGCGAGATCCTCCGTGCGGCGGCCGACGGCTCCACCAACGCGGAACTCGCGCGGACCCTGCACCTCTCCCAGGGCACGGTCCGCAACTACCTCTCCACCGCCATCCAGAAACTGACGGTCCGAAACCGAGCGGAGGCAGTGCGGGTGGCTAGGGAAAAGGGCTGGTTGTAGAACCGGGTGGGGCAGCGGCGTCGGCTTTCGGCGCAGGCCGCCTGCAACCCCCCAGGAGCCCGGGGAACTGCGCGACAAGCCACAACGCACCCGCACCCGCACCCGTACCCGCACCCGAAGTCCCCCGGACGAACCCCTAGTTCAAAAGGGCCCGAGCGGCCCGAGCCTCCCCTCTCAAGGACTCCGCCGCACCCCCATCCACCCCCTCCACAACCTCCGCATACGCCTCCAACTCCACGGCCCCACCCAGCACATCCCCCCGCCGCACCAGCAACTGCGCCCGCTCGTACCGCAGCCGCGCCGGATGCGAAGGCAACAGCAGCGACAGCTCCACCGCCCACAGCCCCACATCCGTCCGCTCGGGCCGGGCAAGCGCCCACGCCCGCACGTTGTTCAGAATCCGCAGCACCACGTCCAGCGGATCCGCCGGCGTCAGCATCGACGCATCCAGCGAGGCCCCCGTCGCCCCCGCGACCAGCAACTCCGCGTCCGGCCCCGTCAACACCCGCCCCCCGTCGAAGGGATCAACGAGCACCTGCTCGCCCACCTGCTCGTCCACCGGCCCGAACCCGACCACGAAGTGCCCCGGCAGCGCGACCCCGTACACCGGCGCCCCGGCCCGCCGCGCGACCTCGATCCACACCACCGACAGCAGGATCGGCAGCCCGCGCCGGCGCTCAAGGACCTGGTGCAGCAGCGAGGACTCCAGCCGCTGGTAGTCGACGGGAGCACCCCGGAAGCCACACCGCTCGCCGAGCAGCTTCCGCAGCGCCTCGGCCCAGGCACCCGGCCCGCCCGGCCGGTACGGCAGCTCCCCGGCCAGTCTGTCCAGCTCCGCCTGCGCGGCGTCGACACCGGTGTCGTCCAGCGAGGCGTCGGCCTGCGCGCCGACCAGCAGGCACAGCGCCGACAGATCGGGCCGCTCGGCGCGGGCCTCCTCGGCGAACCGGCGACGCAGTTCGGCGGAGCGTTCGGACGGGGGCGGGAACGGGGAACCCATGACTGCTTCGTGCCCTTTCGAGGTGATCGGTAAGGGGAATACGTAGCCCGGCCGGCCGGGGTGACTCAGTGCCGGGCCGTACCGGACGATCCGTCCGGCTCCCGGTAGTGGTGGTACGAGTGGTGCGCGCCGAACCCCATCCCGGCGTACAGCGCCCGCGCACCCACATTGTCCGCCTCGACCTGGAGCCACGCCGCGGAAGCGCCCTCGGCCAGCGCCCGCCGGGCCAGCGCGGCCATCACCTCGCCGGCCAGCCCCCGCCGCCGTAGCGCCGGATCCACCTCCACGGCGGCGAAACCGGCCCACCGGCCGTCCACCACACACCGCCCGATCGCGGCCGGGGCGCCGCCCTCGCCCTCGCCGGGGATGCTCGCGAACCACACCGAGGCCCCGCTCCCCAGCACCCGCAGCGCGACCTCGTCGACCCCCTTGCGCTGATAGCGGCCCAGCCAGCCGGCGTCCGCCTCCCGGGACAGCACCACCGCCGCGCCCTCGGCCCGGTCCGCGACCGGCGCGAGACCGCCGGTCCACAGTTCGGCGGTCACCTCCCGCACCCACCCGCGTTCCGCCAGCTGCGCGCCGAGCAGTTCCTGTGTGCCGTCGGCGCCGGTGGCGATCTGGAGGTAGGCGGGCAGCCCCCGTTCGCCGTACCAGCCGCGCACGGTGTCGAGCGCGGTGTCCAGCGGCAGCCCCGGATCGCCGAGCGGCAGCACGGAGTTGGCGCGCCGGGTGAATCCGGCGGCCGCCCGCAGCTCCCAGTCGCCGAGCCGCTCGCTCTCCAGCGGCCGCCACGCGCGCGAGGCGACCCGGCTCAGTTCGTCGTACGACGCCGAGGGGCCCCGGCGACGGGCCGGTGCGGCCGGCACCACCTTGCCCGCGACCAGCGAGGATTCCACGATCCGGACACTCTCGCCGTCCCGGCGTGTGATCACGAGCACACCGTCGTCCCAGGATGTGAGAACACCCACCGTGTCGGTGAATTCACCCGTCGTATCGCCGGTGTCCAGACGCTGCCGGACGGAGACCCGTTTGCCCACGTCAGCTGCGGTAATGCGGACTACGAGGCGCCCTGACGCCGAGATATCCACAGGTTGGTCCACCCCTCCTGTTCGGATCATGCCCAAGAACGGAGATACTAGGGGCGGGCATCGACGACGCCGCGCTCCCGCGCGCCAGGCGGCGGAGCCTGAGGTGGCCCGCCAGCGCCCGTATCGAGGAGGAACGACAGCGTGACCTACGTCATCGCGCAGCCTTGTGTCGACGTGAAGGACAAGGCGTGCATCGAGGAGTGCCCGGTCGACTGCATCTACGAGGGCTCCCGGTCCTTGTACATCCACCCGGACGAATGCGTTGACTGCGGCGCCTGCGAACCGGTCTGCCCGGTCGAGGCGATCTTCTACGAGGACGACACTCCGGAGGAGTGGAAGGACTACTACAAGGCGAACGTCGAGTTCTTCGACGAGCTCGGCTCCCCCGGCGGCGCCAGCAAGCTCGGTCTGATCGAGCGGGACCACCCCTTCATCGCCGCGCTGCCGCCGCAGAACGGCTGAGAGCGGCCCGGACCACGCGCGCCGCCTCGGTCCCGTACGGCCCGATCGTGAAGATCGCCGCCTGCGGGGCCGGGGCGTTTGCCGTACCGGCGCCGGCAGTACGTACCAGAAAGTGAGCAAGAACCCGTGTCCGCAGTCACCGACCGCCTGCCCACCTTCCCCTGGGACAAGCTGACGCCGTACAAGAAGACCGCGGCGGCCCATCCGGACGGCATCGTCGACCTGTCGGTCGGCACACCTGTCGACCCGGTCCCCGAGGTGATCCAGAAGGCGCTCGTCGCGGCGGCCGACTCGCCGGGCTATCCGACGGTCTGGGGCACGCCCGAACTGCGTGACGCGATCACCGGCTGGGTGTCGCGGCGGCTCGGCGCGCGGGACGTCACCCACCAGCACGTCCTGCCGATCGTCGGCTCCAAGGAACTGGTCGCCTGGCTCCCGACCCAGCTCGGGCTCGGCCCCGGCGACAAGGTCGCGTACCCGCGCCTCGCCTACCCGACCTACGAGGTCGGTGCCCGGCTCGCCCGCGCGGAGTACGAGGTCTACGACGACCCGACGGACCTGGATCCCTCGAACCTGAGGCTGCTCTGGCTCAACTCCCCGTCCAACCCGACGGGCCGGGTCCTCTCGCAGGCCGACCTGACCCGGATCGTCGCGTGGGCGCGGGCGCACGGCGTCCTGGTCTTCTCCGACGAGTGCTATCTGGAACTGGGCTGGGAGGCCGACCCCGTCTCCGTCCTCCACCCGGACGTCAACGGCGGCTCCTACGACGGGGTCGTCGCCGTGCACTCGCTCTCCAAGCGGTCCAATCTCGCCGGGTACCGGGCCGCGTTCCTCGCCGGTGATCCGGCCGTGCTCGGGCCGCTGCTGGAGATCCGTAAGCACGGGGGCATGATGACGTCGGCTCCGACGCAGGCTGCGGCGGTCGCGGCGCTCGGTGACGACGAGCATGTGCGGGTGCAGCGGGAGCGGTATGTGGCTCGGCGGGAGGCCCTGCGGGCGGCGCTCGTCGGGCATGGCTTCCGGATCGAGCACAGTGAGGCGAGCCTGTACCTGTGGGCCACTCGGGACGAACCGTGCTGGGACACGGTCGGTCACCTGGCCGAGCTGGGGATTCTGGTGGCGCCGGGGGACTTCTACGGTGAGGCGGGCGCGGAGTTTGTGCGGGTTGCTCTGACGGCCACGGATGACCGCGTCCGGGCCGCGGTGGCTCGCCTGTAGCCCGGGTGCGGGCCGGTGGGGGTTGATCGCGCAGTTCCCCGCGCCCCTACAGGCGGCGGCTGACGCCGCCGATCCACCTACGTCCGACCTGCGGGTCTGATTTCGGTCGAAAAGCGACGGGGCCCAGGGGTGACCCCCTGGGCCCCGTTGTGGGGAAGTGTCAGCCGCCCAGGGGGAGGCCCTGGACCGGGAGGGGGCCGGCCTTGGTGAGGCCGTCCGTCGGGAGGCCGCCCTTCGTCGCGGTGGACGCGGTGTCACCGACCACGTCGCCCGCCGACCCGGCAACATCCCCCGCCGCCTTCTGCGCAGCAGGCGTCGCCTTCTTCGCCGCACCACCCGTGGTCTTGCCCGCGGTCGGCACCGCCTTCTTCACGGCCTTGCTGCCGGTCTCACCCGCGAGCCCGGTGACGTTCTGCGCCGCACCGTCGACCGTGTTGCCGACGTTCGCGCCGTCCAGCGCGGTGAGCCCGCCCAGGTTGGGGGTGGCCGGCAGTTCGGGGGCCGCGCTGGCGGAGCCGGCCGCACCGACCCCGGCGGCCGCTCCCGCAGCGACGAGCAGCGCGGCACGGGCGATCCGACGGGTCAGGGGGAGGGACATGATGCTCCTTTGACGGAAGAGAACGGTGAAGTGTCCTGCCGCGCCCGGCAGTTGACCAACGGACCCGGTCAACGCGAGAGGGACCAACCGGCTGTTGATCCCTCGGGCTCGGACGCAGTGACTACCGCTCGACCCCCCGCGAAGGTTGCGGAGCGCCAACGTAAAGAGTTGGTAATGCGTCGCATTATCGGTTGCGGATAAAAACGGGCAAAGAGCATCCGGTGAGAATGTCTGCGGAATCCTTACAGCCCTGTGTTCCCAAGGGTTTCACCGAATACCGGGGTGACCGCACGAATACCTGCGCACCCCTCGATCGCAACCCTCCCCGGCCAACCCCGGAGAGGGACGCCTCGCACTAGCGACCGGTAACGATTCGCACCGCGTCCCGGGACGTGTCGGCGCTGTCCACCCACGGGTCGTCCCGCGTCCCCGCGTTCCACTCCCGGCCCGCGTACGAGACGCGCTCGATCCGCAGGTCCGAGGCGTTGGCCACCGCCCAGTGCGCCAGCTGCCAGCCACGCTCCTCGACGGAACTGCCGTCCGCCGCGTTGGTCTCCCGCGACACCGGCACCGTCACCGTGCGCCCGCTGGTCTCGGCAGTGACGCCGGTCGGCGAGGGCGACGGCGAGGACTGCGCGCCCGCGCTCACCTCCGCGCCGGTCTGCTGCAACTGCCCGAAGTCCCGTACGAGAGCGGAGCGCACCGCGTCCGGGCCGACCGCCTGCGCCTGCGCGCCCTGGGTCTGGGTGGCCTCGGGAAGGCCCGCACAGGTCAGGGTGGCCGCCGACCGCCCGGTGAAGGCGTTCGCCAGCAGCAGGGCGTCCGGCTCGTGCTTCGCGTACGCTGTCGGGAAGCCGCTGCGCTGGACCTCCTGCGCGGCGACGGTGAGCGGCAGGTCCTCGTAACCGCGCACTTTTTCGAGGTGTTCGTAGAACATGCCCGCCGAGTACGTCGGGTCCATGATCTCCTGCTCGGTGCCCCAGCCCTGCGACGGACGCTGCTGGAAGAGGCCGAGCGAATCACGGTCGCCGTGCTCGATGTTGCGCAGGGCGGACTCCTGCATGGCGGTGGCGAGCGCGATGGTCACGGCCCGCTCGGGCAGACCGCGTGCGGTGCCGACGGCGGTGATCGTCGCCGCGTTCACGGCCTGCTCCGGCGTGAACTCGTACGCCGTGCCGTCGCCGTCGGACGAGACGACCCGGCAGCCGGATCCCCCCGCTCCGGTGACGTACTGCACCACGAGGTAGCCCGCCACGGCGAGCAGGACGACGAAGGCCGCTCCGAATCGGAGAAGTCGGCCACGGCGCTTGGGGGAGGGGGACTGCGCTGACACGCGTACAAGGTACTGGAGCTTGCCGGTCCACTTCAGGCGGGTGGCGAAAGCATGTACGGAAGGGCCGACGATAGTCTCGGCTCCATGGCCGACACCCCGCTTGACCTCACCCTGGACGCCGCCCGTCTGACCGCGCGGCTTGTCGACTTCCCGTCCGTCAGCGGCACCGAGAAGCCGCTCGCCGACGCGATCGAGAACGCGCTGCGCGCCCTGCCGCACCTGACGGTCGACCGCTACGGCAACAACGTCGTGGCACGTACGGAACTGGGGCGCGCGCAGCGGGTCGTGCTGGCCGGGCACATCGACACCGTGCCGATCGCGGACAACGTTCCGTCCCGGCTCGACGAGGACGGCGTCCTGTGGGGCTGCGGCACCTGCGACATGAAGTCCGGGGTGGCGGTCCAGCTCCGTATCGCGGCGACCGTCCCGGCCCCCAACCGGGACCTGACGTTCATCTTCTACGACAACGAGGAGGTCGAGGCCGAGCGCAACGGCCTGCGCCACCTCGCCGCGGCGCACCCCGAGTGGCTCGCGGGCGACTTCGCGGTCCTCCTCGAACCCTCCGACGGCCAGGTCGAGGGCGGCTGCCAGGGCACCCTGCGCGTCCTGCTGAGGACCAGGGGGGAGCGGGCGCACTCGGCGCGCTCCTGGATGGGCTCCAACGCGATCCACGCGGCCGCCCCGATCCTGGCCAGGCTGGCGGCGTACGAACCGCGTTACCCGCTGATCGACGGCCTGGAGTACCGCGAGGGTCTCAACGCGGTCGGCATCTCGGGCGGGGTCGCCGGCAACGTCATCCCCGACGAGTGCGTGGTCACCGTGAACTTCCGGTACGCCCCCGACCGCACCGAGGAGGAGGCCGTCGCGCACGTCCGCGAGGTCTTCGCCGACTGCGGTGTCGAGGAGTTCGAGGTCGTCGACCACAGCGGCGCCGCGATGCCCGGTCTCTCCCACCCGGCCGCGGCGGCCTTCATCGAGGCGGTCGGCGGCACCCCGCAGCCCAAGTACGGCTGGACCGACGTCTCCCGCTTCAGCGCGCTCGGCATCCCCGCCGTCAACTACGGCCCCGGCAACCCGCACTTGGCCCACAAGCGGGACGAACGGGTCGAAACCGCGAAAATCCTGGCCGGCGAGGAACGGCTGAGGGCCTGGCTGACGGCGTAGACGGAGATCGTCTCGGCTCCGGACATCAGGTTCCCGTACGGCGCTTCACGCAGGACATGCCGACGTCCCCCGCGCGTAACCCGCGTAGATCTACGCTGAGGTGGATAGACGTTCTTCCCCGGGCGTCCGGCCCCGGCCGGTCCGGGGAGGATCCTGAACGGAGGGAGCGCACATGGCCACCGGCAACCCCGAGGGCAAGCAGCAGCCGCCGGAAGAGCAGCGCCTCGGACCGGTCCTCCGACGGAGGAGCCAGGTCACGGCGAGCACCACGGACCAGCGGCTGCTGGACGCGGGCGGTCCGTCGGACTGGGTCCACACCGACCCCTGGCGCGTCCTGCGTATCCAGTCGGAGTTCATCGAGGGCTTCGGCACACTCGCCGAACTCCCGCCCGCGATCAGCGTCTTCGGCTCCGCCCGGACCCGCGCGGACTCCCCGGAGTACGAGGCGGGCGTACGGCTCGGCAGCGCGCTGGTGCAGGCCGGCTGGGCGGTGATCACCGGCGGCGGACCCGGCGCGATGGAAGCCGCCAACAAGGGCGCGGTCGAGGCCGGCGGCACGTCGGTGGGCCTCGGCATCGAGCTCCCCTTCGAGCAGGGCCTCAACCCGTACGTCGACATCGGCCTCAACTTCCGCTACTTCTTCGTGCGGAAGATGATGTTCGTGAAGTACGCGCAGGGTTTTGTGGTGCTGCCCGGCGGCCTCGGCACCCTGGACGAACTCTTCGAGGCCCTGACCCTCGTCCAGACCCAGAAGGTCACCCGCTTCCCGATCGTCCTCTTCGGCACCGAGTACTGGGGCGGTCTGGTCGACTGGATCCGCAACACCCTGATCGCCCAGGGCAAGGCCTCGGAGAAGGACCTCCTCCTCTTCCACCTCACGGACGACGTGGACGAGGCGGTGGCCCTGGTCTCGAAGGAGGCAGGCCGCTAGCGGCGGTCCGGAACGCCGGCCGGGCGAGTTCAGCCCGTCCGGCGTTCGAGGACGAGGCCCTTCGGGCCGAAGCGGGGGTCCGGGGGCGGCAGCCCCCGGGAACGGGACGGGTAGGGGCGGCGGGGGCGAAAACCCCCTACGCCAGCCCCCGCCGGGCAACCGCGGGATCCCGATGCCCCGCGATCGCCGAGACCATCTCCAGCACCTGCCGAGTCTCGGCAACCTCATGCACCCGGTACACCTGAGCCCCCAGCCACGCGGACACCGCGGTCGTCGCCAACGTCCCCAACACCCGCTCCTTGAGCGGCACGTCCAACGTCTCCCCCACGAAGTCCTTGTTGGACAACGACACCAGCACCGGCCACCCCGTCTCCACCAGCTCCCCCAACCGCCGGGTCGCCTCAAGACTGTGCCGGGTGCTCTTCCCGAAGTCGTGCCCCGGATCGATCATGACCGACTCGCGCGGCACCCCGAGCGCCACCGCCCGCTCGGCCAGCCCCAGCGTCACCCGCAGAATGTCGGCCACGACATCGTCGTACGTCACCCGATGCGGCCGCGTACGCGGCTCCGCGCCGCCGGCGTGCGTGCACACCAGCCCCGCCCGGTAGCGCGCCGCGACCTCCGCGAGCCGCGGATCCACACCGCCCCACGCGTCGTTCAGCACGTCCGCGCCCGCCTCGCACGCGGCCTCGCCGACGTCCGCCCGCCAGGTGTCCACGCTGATCACCACGTCCGGGTGCCGCCGCCGCACCTCCGCGACGAAGCCGACCGTGCGCCGCGCCTCCTCCTCGGCGGTGACCTCCTCGCCGGGCCCGGCCTTGACGCCGCCGATGTCGATGATCGCGGCACCCTCGGCGACCGCCTGCTCCACGCGCGCGAGGGCCGCCTCGTCGTGGAAGGTCGCCCCCTGGTCGTAGAAGGAGTCCGGGGTCCGATTGACGATCGCCATGATCACCGGCTCGTGCGGATCGAACTCCCGCCTGCCCAGCCTGAGCATCCCCTGTGACCTCATCTCGTACATCCAGCTCCCACGGCCTTTCCGGCCGCCTGCGACCCTAACCTTCGGGCGCGCATGGCACGATCTGACCCTGACAGCTTCGTACCGAGCACACCGAGCGTGGGGGCACACACCCGATGGTCATGTTCCTGTTCCTGGTCGTCGCGCTCGCCGTCGTGGTCGCCGCCGTCACCCTCGCGGTGGTGGGCGGCGGCGACGGCGGCGGCCCGCTGCCCGAGGCGGCGCCCCAGCGGCTGCACGACCCGCTGCCCGCCGACCGCCCGGTCGCCCGCGGCGACGTCGACGCGCTGCGCTTCCCGCTCGCCGTCCGCGGCTACCGCATGGGCGACGTGGACGACGCGCTGAACCGCCTCGCCGCCGAGCTCGCCGAGCGCGACGCCCGGATCGCCGACCTGGAGTCCGCGCTGGCCGGCGCCCGCACCCCCCGGGTCGACATGGAGAAGCCCGCCGAGGGAGAGCACGAGTGACCGACGGCACCGTCGCGGGCCCGGACGGCGCCCTGCGCTGCCCCTGGGCCCTGTCCACCCCGGACTACGTCGCCTACCACGACGAGGAGTGGGGCCGACCGGTCCACGGCGACGACGCGCTGTTCGAGCGGCTCAGCCTGGAGGCCTTCCAGTCGGGGCTCTCCTGGATCACGATCCTGCGCCGCCGCCCCACGTTCCGTACGGCGTTCGCCGGCTTCGGGATCGCCGCCGTGGCCGCCTTCACGGACGACGACCGCGAACGGCTGCTCGCCGACCCCGGCATCATCCGCAACCGCGCCAAGATCGACGCCACCCTCGCCAACGCCCGCGAGCTCACCGCGTGGGCCCCCGGCGAGCTCGACGAACTGATCTGGTCGCACGCCCCCGACCCCGCCCTGCGCCCGGTCCCGAAGAGCCTCGCCGACGTCCCGGCGGTCACCCCCGAGTCGACGGCCCTGTCGAAGGCCCTGAAGAAACGCGGACTGCGCTTTGTCGGGCCCACGACGGCGTACGCGCTGATGCAGGCGTGCGGTCTGGTCGACGACCATCTGGAGAACTGCGTCGCCAGACGCGCCGCCTAGGAAGCGGAGGCCTCTTGCCGGGCGGCAAAGGGCTCAGCGGCCCAGGTACTTCGGCTGTTCCTTGTTCACGAAGGCCCGCACCGCGATCGCGTGGTCCTCGGAGGCGCCCGCCCGCGTCTGGAGCTCGTCCTCCTTCTCCAGCGTCTCCTCGAAGGAGTGCGACAGCCCGTAGGCCACGGACGCCTTGAGCGCCGAGTACGCCACGGTCGGCCCCTCCGCCAGCGCGCGGGCTACCTTCCGCGCCTCGGCGGCCAGGTCGGCGGCCGGCACCAGCCGGTTCGCGATACCCAGCTCGTACGCCTCCTGCGCCTTCACACTGCGCGGGAAGAGCAGCAGGTCCGTCGCGCGGCCCGGACCGACGACCCGCGGCAGCGTCCACGAGACACCGGAGTCCGCGGTCAGCGCCACACCCGCGAAGGACGTGTTGAAGGCGGCCGTGTCCGCGACCACCCGGTAGTCGGCGGCCAGCGCGAAGCCGAAGCCGGCCCCCGCGGCGACCCCGTTCACCCCGGCGACCACGGGCTTCGCCATCCCGGCCAGCGCCTTCACGATCGGGTTGTAGTGCTCCCGCACGGTGCTCATGGTCTGCCCGCCGCCCGCCTCGCGGTCCTCGGCCAGCAGCCCGATGTGCTCCTTGAGGTCCTGGCCCACACAGAACGCCCGGTCACCGGCGGCGGTCAGCAGGACGGCCCGTACGGCCTCGTCGGCCGCGGCGGCCCGCACCGCCTCGCGGAGGGCGACCTTGGTGGCGATGTTCAGCGCGTTCATCGCCTCGGGGCGGTTCAGCGTGATCGTCGCGAGTCCGTCGCTCACCTCGTAGAGCACGGTGTCGGCCATGGCGTATCCCCTCCGCGTCGCGGCTCGTGGCGTACCGCTCGGTACGTCGTGTTCCGAGGACAGCATGGCGGAGATCGCCGTCGATGCACCGGAACGGGTGTGTGACCTGCGTCAAAGAATTCAAGCCGGATTCCGGTGGCCGGAAGTCTGTGCGGGCGCGCAGTATCGCAGTCCGATCGCCGAATTGAGTGGTTTTGCTCGCGTGCGTTGCCCAAGCGATGCCGACTGATGTTGGTCATCGGGTCACGAGATGCGGGATAATGGCTGGGAAGCAATGTGTTCGATGCCGGTGTCGCGCGTCCGTTCCGGGCTCGTGCATGCCCTTCAGGGGCCGTCGGCTTTGACGATGAGCTGGTTTCAGGAAGGGGAACGAGCATGGCGGCCATGAAGCCGCGGACGGGCGACGGCCCGCTCGAGGTGACCAAGGAGGGGCGGGGCATCGTCATGCGCGTTCCGCTCGAAGGCGGCGGTCGGCTCGTCGTCGAGCTGACCCCGGACGAGGCCGACGCGCTCGGCGACGCCCTCAAGAAGGTCGTGGGCTGACCGCGGGCGACCATACCCTTTCAGCCGCCCCCGCACGCGCTCGGTGCCGGGGCGGTTGTTCGTTCCCCGGGACGTACGGATTCCTCCGGGCGTACGGATTCCTCCGGGCGTGCGGATCCTCCGGGCGTACGGAGGAAGGCGTCAGCGCTTGACCGCGCAGAGCAGTCCGTCGCCCATCGGCAGCAGGGACGTCACCAGATCCTGGGTCTCCCGCACCGAACGCAGCAGCTCGCGCAGCCGCAGCACCTCCGTCGGCTGCGGCCCCGAATCGACCGTCCGGCCGTTGGCGAACACGCCCTCGAACACCACCAGGCCGCCCGGACGTAGCAGGCGCAACGATTCAGCGAGGTAGTCGAGGACCTCAAGACGGTCCCCGTCACAGAAAACGAGGTCGTAGCCGGCGTCCGCGAGCCGCGGCAGTACGTCGAGGGCGCGGCCCGGGATGAACCGGGCCCGGTTGCTGGCGAAGCCGGACGCGCGAAAGGCCTGCCGGGCGAACTGCTGGTGGTCGGGCTCGGGGTCGACGGTGGTCAGCACCCCGTCGGGGCGCATGCCGTGCAGCAGATGGATCCCGGACACGCCGGTGCCCGTACCGATCTCCGCGACCGCCTTGGCGTCCACCGACGCGGCCAGCAGCCGCAGCGCGGCACCCGTGCCGGGCGAGACCGAGCGCAGCCCTGCGTCACGGGCCCGGTCCCGGGCCCAGTGCAGCGCTTCGTCCTCGGCGACATAGGCGTCGGCGAACGCCCAGCTCGTCGGCCGGTTGCCGGTAATGACCCTCTCCTGTCCCCGTGGTTGCCTCGGCGTGACTGTATCCGTTGCCGCCGGGAACCCGCAGATGGGACCAGGCGTTTAGAAGGGTGAGCGCGACGGCTGGGGGACACAGTTGGATCACGACGACGAGCGGCTGGACGAGCAAGTACTGACGCAGCCGTATGAGCCGTATCAGCACAGATCAATTTCTCGTAAAACCGCTTATGGGGAGCTAACGGGCGAGGTGGCTATGGTAGGGGCTCCACTGGAGACAACCAGAGCCGACAGGGGAGGTGCGGCCGTACCTGTGGATCGGGGAGGAGTGCTGCGGCGCTTTCTCGGATCGGCGGGCAGGCCGAAATCCGTGAACAACACCGCTGCTGACCACAGCCACGCCGCTGACAAGACCCAGACCGCGACCTTCTCCACCGACGCGGACGGGCAGGCGTGGACTCCGCCCACGTGGGAGGAGATCGTCAGCACGCACAGCGGCCGGGTGTACCGCCTCGCCTACCGCCTCACCGGCAACCAGCACGACGCCGAGGATCTCACCCAGGAGGTCTTCGTCAGGGTCTTCCGTTCCCTGTCGACGTACACCCCGGGCACCTTCGAGGGCTGGCTGCACCGCATCACCACCAACCTCTTCCTCGACATGGTGCGCCGCAAGCAGCGCATCCGCTTCGACGCCCTCGGCGAGGACGCGGCCGAGCGGCTGCCCAGCCGCGAGCCCAACCCGCAGCAGGTCTTCAACGACGCCCACTTCGACGCGGACGTCCAGCAGGCCCTCGACACCCTCGCACCGGAGTTCCGCGCCGCGGTCGTCCTGTGCGACATCGAAGGCCTGTCCTACGAGGAGATCGCCGCGACCCTCGGCGTCAAGCTCGGCACCGTCCGCTCCCGGATCCACCGCGGCCGTTCCCAGCTCCGCAAGGCCCTCGCGCACCGCTCGCCGGAAGCGCGCGCCGAGCGCCGCTCCTTCGCGGCCCGCGTTCCCGCACTGGGAGGAGGGGGCGCGTCCGCGTGAGTGCCACACGGCCCAAATCTGCCGAGGAGCGCCTCGCAGAACAGCACCTGGGAGACCGACTCGCCGCCCTTGTCGACGGCGAGCTCGGTCATGACACGCGTGAGCGTGTGCTGGCGCATGTGGCGACCTGTCCGAAGTGCAAGGCGGAGGTCGACGCACAGCGCCGTCTGAAGAACGTCTTCGCGGAGGCCGCCCCGCCGCCGCCCTCCGAGAGCTTCCTGGCCCGTCTTCAGGGGCTGCCGGGCGGCGACCCCGACGGCGACGGCAGCCCGCTCGACGACGCCGGTTTCTTCGGCGGACTCGGCGGACGACCGCCCGCCGGTGTCTTCGGCACCAGGCGCGGCGAGCGCTTCGACTTCGACTACGTCCCGTCCGCTCCGCACACCCCCGTGCTACCGGCCTCCGCCTCGCGCGGCTTCCGGATCCATGACGTCGGCCGGTCCGAGAGCGACCGGATGTCGTCGCGCGGGCGCCGGTTCGCGTTCGTCGCGGCCGGTGCGGTGTCGCTGGCCGCGATCGCGCTCGGCGGTGTCACCACCGGCGTTCCCGGTGACACCACGGACGCCCGTGGCGGCAACGGCAGCAATGTGACCCCGATGCGTACGCCGGGCTCGGGCGCCTCGACGACGTCCGAGAACCAGCGCCGCCGCGGCTCCGGGCCACTGCTCGCCCAGGGCCAGCGCACCCTCGGCGAGACCCCGTCGGCCCCCAGCTCGATCTCCGCCCCCCTGCTGCCGGGTGTCCCCGCGCCCGGCTCCGGCCGGGTGGAGCAGGCGTCGCATCCGCTCACCGCAGCCGTGGAGGCCGGCGCCGCCGCGATGTCCCCGCTGATACGCCCGTTCTCCGCGACCCGGCCGCTCACGCTGACGGCCTGGTCCGAGGTGCCGGAGGTCGTCACCCCCGGTCTGCTGGCCGGACCCCTCGTGGCCGCGTCCACACCTCCGTCGGCCGGCCCGACCTTCGGCCCCTCCTCCCCGGCGCACTGAACCGCGCCCTGCTCGCGGGCCGGCGAACCTGGTTGAATCCGGAGTGGACCGCGCCCGCGGCAGGCAGCCGTGCGCGGAGTCGACGTACCGCGGCCACCGCACGCGTGCCGTGCCGCGGTCAGCTGTGGGGAGAGCATGGACGAGGGGAAGCCCACGCAGGGCCCTGACGGGCACCCGGACACCACCGTGGCCCCGCTGCCGGGCGAGGCACCGGTGGCGGGCGCGGGAGCGCCGGGCGACGGCCCGGACCGTGACTCCGACGCCAACGCCAACGCCAACGCCAACGCCGAAGGCGACTTCGAGCTGAGACATCCCGCGCCGGCGCCCGGGTCCGTGCCCGCGCAGGGCGGCGAGGCGGTCGCGCAGGACGGCGACTTCGTGCTGGAGCGGCCCGTAGAGACCGCCCCTTCGGGCAGAACCGCACCGGCGGACGGGCAGAGTGCGAGCGCCGGGTCGGCGGACGGGCGAAGTGCGAGCGCCGGGCCGAAGCCGCTGCACGATCCCGACCCGTACAGCACCCCGCCGTACGGCGAGCCCGGCCCATGGGCTCCCGCACCGCCGGTGCGGCACCCGGCGGAGGGCGCAACGGTCGCACCGCCGGCGCCCCCGCAGCCGGTCACCCCCTTCGCACCTCCCTCGGCCCCGGCACCCGCACAGGCGAGCCCGCCCGAAGCGCCCTCGGAACCCGCACCCGCCCAGGCCGGTCCGTACGAGGCGCCCCCCGCGCCCGCCCACGCCGGTCCCTACGAGGCTCCCCCCGCTCCCACTCCTCCCGCCCCCGCGCCCCAGCCCGCCGAGACCCCGGCTTCCGCCGACCCCTGGCACCGCTACGACCCCTGGGCCGCTCCCGCCGGCGCGACCGGTACACCCGGTCATCTTCAGCAGACCGGTGCCGGCGTGCCGAGCGAGGAGCAGCGGCGGCGGCGCGGGCGCAAGGCCCTGATCGGCGGGGCGCTGGTGCTCGCGCTGGTGTCCGGCGGCGTCGGCGGGGCCGTGGGCGTCCATCTGGAGCGCAACGGTGGCGTCACGGACGTGGAGCTGCCGCAGGCCGGCAAGGAGTCCGAGGAGCGGCCGCCCGACAGCGTGGCCGGGATCGCCGCGCGCGCCCTGCCGAGCGTGGTGACCCTGCATGTCGTCGGCAGCGACGAGGAGGGCACCGGCACCGGCTTCGTCCTCGACGGCACCGGCCACATCCTCACCAACAACCACGTCGTCGAGCCCGCCGGCTCCGACGGCGAGATCACGGTGACCTTCAACAGCGGGGACACCGCGAAGGCCGAGGTCGTCGGCCGGGACAGCGGGTACGACCTGGCCGTCGTGAAGGTGGCCGGCGTCAAGGGCCTCAGGCCCGCCCCGCTCGGCAACTCGGAGAATGTGCAGGTCGGCGACCCGGTCGTCGCCATCGGCGCCCCCTTCGACCTGGCCGGCACGGTCACCTCCGGCATCATCAGCGCCACCGAGCGGCCCATCACGGCAGGCGGCGACAGCGGCGACGGCAGTGACATCTCCTACGTCGACGCCCTCCAGACCGACGCGCCCATCAACCCGGGCAACTCCGGCGGCCCGCTGCTGGACGCCGTGGGCCGGGTCATCGGCATCAACTCGGCCATCCGCTCCGCGGGCAGCGGCTCGGAGCCGGACGGCGGACAGGCCGGTTCGATAGGCCTCGGCTTCGCCATACCCATCAACCAGGGCAAACGCGTCGCAGAAGAGCTGATCAACACCGGCAGGGCCACCCACCCCGTCATCGGCATCACGCTCGACATGAACTACACGGGCGACGGCGCCCGCGTGGGCCGGGAGAGCCGCGACGGAGGCCCCGCGGTCACTGCGGGCGGCCCCGGCGACGAGGCCGGCATCGAGTCCGGGGACGTGATCACCGAGGTCGACGGCCGGCGGGTGCACTCCGGCGAGGAGCTGATCGTCAAGACCCGTTCGCACCGCCCCGGTGACCGGCTGGAGCTGACGCTGGAGCGCGACGGCAAGGAGCGTACGGTCTCCCTGGTGCTGGGCTCCTCGGACGGTGACTGAGCGTGGCGGCCGTATGCGGAAGATGGCAAACATCGGGAAAAACCGGTCGGATGCACGTACTCGGACGACCCGGGACGGTACCGGTCGGACAGGATCGCCGGGTACCTTGGTTCCGGCCCGGGACATGGCAAGGAGCTTCAGGTGTTCAATGACATAGGACCGCTTGAGCTGGTGACGATCATCGTCCTCGCCGTGCTCGTTTTCGGTCCGGACAAGCTCCCGAAGGTCATCCAGGACGCGATGCGGACGATCCGGAAGATCCGCGAGTTCTCCGAGAGCGCCAAAGAGGACATCCGGCAGGAACTCGGTCCTGAGTTCAAGGACTTCGAGTTCGAGGATCTCAACCCCAAGACGTTCATCCGCAAGCAGATGGACAACGACGAGCTGGGGCTCAAGGAGATCCGCAACGGCTTCAACCTGAAGAAGGAGATGGCCGACGTCACCGACGCGGTGCACAGCCGTGACGCCGACGCCGCCACCCCGTCCTCCGGGTCGTCGTCCGCCGGCGGCTCGACCGGCGCCCGTATCGACATGACGAAGAAGCCCGAGACCGCCGACGAGCGCCCGCCCTACGACGCCGACGCCACCTGAGCCCGCGTTCCAACGGGACGCCGCACGGGGAGAGTTCGGGGGCGCACACACGTGACGCTTCTCATACGTCCGTGATGTCCCGCGCGCCCTGTACGCGCCTTCTGGGCGACCCACGCGCCGGGCGATTTCCCGGATGCCCTCAGAGGTGTGGATATGCTGCCGAGTTGTTGTGCGGACCGGACGAGTACGCCCGAAGGGGGGCGGGCCGCTCCGGTCCGACGAGAGCGAGGAGGCGTCCGGGCACATGGAGACGACGAGTCGGGCAGTCGCGCAGACGCCGGCCGCGGAGGGCGAGAAGCAGCTCCCCTCCGCCCGCCGCACGGTCGACGGCTACCTGAGCGCGCCCTTCCCGTGGTACGGCCTCGACGAGGCGTTCACGGGACCGCGCTGGCTGATGCAGGTGGGTACGGCGGCCGACGGGGCCGTGGAACACGGTTCGATCGGCCACGGTGACGAGCCCTCGGTACGGGCCGAGACGACGGCGGAGGACCGGGAGCGGTTCGCGGTCGTCGTGACCGTCGCCGCGAACCCGTCCCGGCGCAGCGCCGACGGTACGGGGCTGCTGGAGGCCACCTCGGTGTCCTCGGCGGCCTGGCTGGCGGGTGTCGGGCTGCTGGCCTTCACCTGGCCGGGGCAGATGGACCACACCCTGCGGGACGACTGGCTGGAGCAGCAGACGGACACGGCGTGGGTCCTCGCGGACGATCTCGCCGGGGCCGAGTGGTCGACGCTGTCGCTGCCGGTCGACGGTGTGCCGCAGCCCTTCCACTACCGCGAGTCCGAGTTCGGCTGGGTGCTGGCCGGATCCACGCAGCAGGGCGTTCACCTGGGGGCGTACGGCAGGGGCATGAGCGCGTACGGCCTCGGCTTCGCCGTGGTGAAGGACATCGCCGAGTACGAGTAGCCCGGGGGCGCCGTGAGGGGCGGCGCCCCATCGCCGTAGGGCCGGCCGGTGGCGGTCGGTCGTGTCCGCACGGCGGAGCCGCACGTCCACACGGCCCCGCGCCCCGGGGCGGCCGCGCGCCCGTCTCTCAGAACTTGTTGCGCGGGGTGATGCCCAGGGACAGCCCCGCGAGTCCGCGCTGCCTGCCGCCGAGCTTGCCCGCGATGTCGCGCAGGGCCGAGCCCGCGGGGGAGTCGGGGTCGGTCAGGACGACCGGCCGGCCGTCGTCGCCGCCCTCGCGCAGCCGGACGTCGATGGGGATACTGCCGAGCACCGGCACGGTCGCCCCGGTCGTCCGGGTGAGGCCGTCGGCGACCGTCTGACCGCCGCCGCTGCCGAACACGTCGACCATCTCGCCGCAGTGCGGACACGGCAGCCCCGCCATGTTCTCGACGACACCGACGATCTTCTGGTGGGTCTGCACGGCGATGGAACCCGCGCGCTCGGCGACCTCGGCGGCAGCCTGCTGCGGGGTCGTCACGACCAGGATCTCGGCGTTGGGGACCAGTTGGGCCACGGAGATGGCGATGTCGCCGGTGCCGGGCGGCAGGTCGAGGAGGAGGACGTCCAGGTCGCCCCAGTACACGTCCGCGAGGAACTGCTGGAGCGCGCGGTGCAGCATCGGGCCGCGCCACACGACCGGGGCGTTGCCCGGGGTGAACATACCGATCGAGATGACCTTCACGCCGTTCGCCGACGGCGGCATGATCATGTTCTCGACCTGGGTGGGACGGCCCTCGGCGCCCAGCATGCGCGGCACGGAGTGGCCGTAGATGTCGGCGTCCACAACGCCCACCTTGAGGCCGTCCGCCGCCATCGCCGCCGCCAGGTTGACCGTCACGGACGACTTGCCGACGCCGCCCTTGCCGGAGGCGACCGCGTAGACCCGGGTCAGGGAGCCGGGTTTCGCGAAGGGGACCTCGCGCTCGGTCTGGCCGCCGCGCAGGGCGGTCGCCAGTTCCTTGCGCTGCTCGTCGCTCATGACGTCGAGCGTGACGTCGACGCGGATGACGCCCTCGACCGCCGCGACCGCGTCCGTCACGCGCTGCGTGATCGTCTCGCGCATCGGGCAGCCGGAAACCGTCAGGTACACGGCGACCGCGACCGCTCCGTCCGCACCGATCTCCACCGATTTGACCATCCCGAGTTCGGTGATGGGGCGGTTGATCTCGGGGTCGTTCACCGTCGCCAGCGCTGCACGCACCGCGTCTTCCGTAGCCATACGCACGATGGTACGGCGCCGCACCGGGCCCCCGGTAAGCCCTGTCACCGGTCGTCTACGTCACGTGCTCCCGAGGGTTCGGCCGGGAATACGCGGTGGCCGTCGCGACCACGCCCGTCGACGCGTTCCTCCAGCTCCTTGACGATGTCCTGGAGTTCGGAGCGGATCCAGTCCCGGGTGGCGACCTCGCCGAGGCCGATACGCAGCGCGGCGATCTCCCGGGTGAGGTACTCGGTGTCCGCGATCGACCGCTCGTTCTGCTTGCGGTCCTGTTCGAGGTTGACCCGGTCGCGGTCGTCCTGCCGGTTCTGCGCGAGCAGGATCAGCGGGGCGGCGTAGGACGCCTGGAGCGAGAGCATCAGGGTCAGGAAGATGAACGGGTACTGGTCGAAGCGCAGGTCACGCGGTGCGGAGACGTTCCACACCACCCAGGCGATGATGACGAACGTCATCCAGACGAGGAACCGTCCGGTGCCCAGGAAGCGGGCGATGCGCTCCGAGAACCGTCCGAAGGCGTCCGGGTCCCACTCCGGCAGGACCCGGCGGCGCGGCGGCCGGGGCTGGTCGAGGCGGGGCCGGGACCGGGGCGCCGCGGTGGCGCCGGCCGGCGCCCGCTCCCGGGAGCCCTCGCGGGTGCCCTCACGCTCAGGCGTCATCGGCGACCGCCCCCTCCCCGAGATGGAACTCGTTCTCCCGCCAGTCCTCCGGCAGCATGTGGTCGAGCACGTCGTCCACGGTCACCGCCCCCAGCAGCCGCCCGGACTCGTCCACCACGGGCGCCGCCACCATGTCGTACGTCGCGAAGAACCCGGCGACGACCTGGAGCGCCGCCTCCGGGTCCAGGGTCTGGAGATCGTCGTCGACGAGCGAGCTGACAAGGGTGTACGGCGGGTCGCGCAGCAGCCGCTGGAAGTGGACCGTGCCCAGGTACTTGCCGGTCGGTGTCTCGTCCGGCGGCCGGCAGACGTAGACCTGGGCGGCGAGGGCGGGGGAGAGGTCGGCGTTGCGGACCCGGGCCAGGGCGTCGGCGACGGTGGCGTCCGGGCGCAGCACGATCGGCTCGGTCGTCATCAGCCCGCCGGCCGTGCGCTCCTCGTACGCCATCAGCCGCCGCATGTCGGCCGCGTCGGCCGGCTCCATCAGGCTGAGCAGCCGCTCCTTCTCCTCCTCGGGCAGTTCGGAGAGCAGGTCGGCCGCGTCGTCCGGGTCCATCGCCTCCAGCACGTCGGCCGCCCGCTCCTTGCGGAGCTTGCCGAGGATCTCGATCTGGTCGTCCTCCGGGAGCTCTTCGAGTACGTCGGCGAGCCGGTCGTCGTCGAGCGCGGCGGCGACCTCCGCGCGCCGCTTCGGCGACAGATGGTGCAGGACGTTCGCGAGGTCGGCGGGGCGCAGCTGTTCGAAGGTGGCGAGCAGGGTCTCGGCGCCCTGTCCCTGCTCCTCCAGGGTGAACCCGGTGACCGCGGACCACTCCACGGTCAGCGTCTCCCCCTTGGCCCTCCGGAACCCCCCTGTACGGCCCTTGCGGGCCTTGCGGACGAAGACCCGGTCGATCTCCCAGTCCCGGCGGGCCGGGAGCTGCTGCACCGACAGATCCAGGACGGTGACCTCCTCACCGGTCTCGGTGAGCACGACCCGCCGGTCGAGCAGCTCGCCGAAGACCAGCCGCTCGGTGGGCCGCTGCTCGAAACGCCGGACGTTGAGCACACCGGTCGTGATGACCTGCCCCGACTCGATGCCGCTGACCCGGGTCATCGGCAGGAAGATCCGGCGCCGGGTGGAGAGTTCGACGACCAGCCCGAGCACCCGGGGCGGCCGCTGCCCGACCCGCAGGGTGACGACCACGTCCCGTACCCGGCCCACCTGGTCGCCGCTCGGGTCGAAGGCGGCGACGCCGGAGAGGTGCGAGACGAAGATCCGGGGGGCGCCTGCGGCCATGGCTGCGCCTCCTTCGTGTGCCGGGCGTACCGGTGCGCGCCCCGCGGGTACCGTGCGCGCTTTGCCGTACTCATGGTGAATTGCTGGCTGAATCGGGCTTCAGGCTAGCCCGTCCCGATCGGATCCGCCCTGGTGAGCGGTCCGGACGGACTGGCTCCGCCATCCGTGGGAAGCCCCGGTACGCTGCGGTACGCCGCTCAGGACACCCGTCAGAAAGGCAGCATCATCCGTGACCGCTTTGCGCCGGGGCCGTATCCGCCGGAAGACCCTGGTGGGCGCGGTGTGCGCCCTGGCCGTGACCGGGTTCGGGCTGACGGGGTGCAGCAGTGAGGACCCGGACGCGGGGACGAACGGGGTCGGCAAGCTGACCCCCGACAAGATCCAGGTGAAGACCCGCGCGGCGGCCGACGCGGCGGCCGCGGTCCGGCTGTCCGGGAACGTGACGGCGGGCGGGACGACGTACCGGCTCGACATGCGTCTGAAGGCGGACGGCGGCAGCGGGTCGGTGACGGCGGAGGGCGCGACGTTCCAGCTGCTGCGGATCGGCGAGCAGCTGTTCCTCATGGCGGACGCGCAGTTCTGGACCGACGGCGGCAAGAGCGGCGACGAAGGGTCCGGCGGCGAGGGGGCCGGCGGCGATGAGTCCGGCTCGGACACGGCCGCCGCCGACAAGCTCGACGGCAAGTACGTGAAGGTGCCGGAGGGCGACCCCTCCTACAAGCGGTTCAGCGGCTTCACCGACAAGGACGTCCTGCTCGACGGTCTGCTGACGCTGCACGGCTCCCTGTCGACCGACGGCCGCCACGAGGCGGCGGGGGTGCGCACCATCCGCATCACCGGCGACAAGGGCGCGGGCGGCAGCCTCGACGTCTCCCTGGAGGGCACCCCGTACCCGCTGCGGCTCGGCCGCGCGGGCGACGCGGGCACGCTCACCTTCTCCGACTGGGGCAAGGACTTCGCCCTGAAGGAGCCGGCGAAGGACGACACGGTGGACTACGGGCAGGAACTGCCCACTTCGTAGCGCCGAGTGCGCCCCCGCGCTGCCCATGCCCTGAGGCGGCTGTCCCCTGCGGCGCGCATGCCTCGCGGCGCCTGTGCCCTGCGGCGCCCATGCCTCGCGGCGGCTGCTCCGTGTGACGCCTATGCCTTGCGGCGTCGCTTCGCCAGCAGCCGGGGCAGCCCCGCCGGGACCGGTTCCCGGGTGGTCGCCGGTGACGGCTGCGGCGGCTCGGCCAGGGAGCCCTCCGGAAGTGGCGACAGCGCCCCCGTGGGCTCCAGCCGCACCACCCGGCACTCCCGGCGCCAGCGGTCGGTCATCGCCTCCCCGTCGGGCGCGTTGAGCCGCTTGCCCTTCAGTTCGGCGACCACCGCCTCCCACGCCGCGGAACCCGGCGCCAGCTCCACGACCGTCGCCGCCCAGGCCACCAGCCGCCCGCCCTTGTCCTTGCTGCGCACGGTCACCTCGGCGGCCACCCCGTCGGCCAGTCCCGGCAGCGGCTGCTCGTCCGGTCCGTCGCCGACGACACAGGCCGCGCCCTCGTGCCACACGTGCCACAGCGCGCGAGCGGGGATGCCGGGCCCCCGCACCCAGATCAGGCCGGACTTCCTGGTGGCCTCCTCGACGAGGGCCCGGTCCATCAACGGGTGCCGGTCGGGCGTGGGGCTGGCCGCGTCAGTCATGGGAGAAGCGTAACGACGCCGCTCACAGCCAACCGTTGCGCTTCAGCGTCCGGTGGATGCCGAAGCAGATCACCGCGGTGATCCCGAGCACCATCGGGTAGCCGAACCGCCAGCGCAGCTCGGGCATGTGGTCGAAGTTCATGCCGTAGACACCACACACCATCGTCGGTACGGCGATGATCGCCGCCCATGACGTGATCTTCCGCATGTCCTCGTTCTGCGCGACGGAGGCCTGCGCGAGGTTGGCCTGGAGGATCGAGTTGAGCAGCTCGTCGAAGCCCATGACCTGCTCCTGCACCCGGGCCAGATGGTCGGCGACGTCCCGGAAGTACTTCTGGATGTCCGGGTCGACCAGCCGCATCGGCCGCTCGCTCAGCAGCTGCATGGGCCGCAGCAGCGGGGCCACGGCCCGCTTGAACTCCAGTACCTCACGCTTGAGTTGGTAGATCCGCCCGGCGTCCGTGCCGCGCGGCGAGCCCTTGCGGCCCGGCGAGAAGACCTCGGTCTCCACCTCGTCGATGTCGTCCTGCACGGCGTCGGCCACCGCGATGTAGCCGTCCACCACATGGTCGGCGATGGCGTGCAGCACGGCCGAGGGGCCCTTGGCGAGCAGCTCCGGGTCGTCCTGGAGACGGTGCCGCAGCCCCTTGAGCGAGCCCTGCCCGCCGTGCCGGACGGTGATGAAGAAGTCCCGGCCGGTGAAGCACATCACCTCGCCGGTCTCGACGATCTCGCTGTTGGCGGTCAGTTCGTCGTGGTCGACGTAGTGGATGGTCTTGAAGACCGTGAACAGCGAGTCGTCGTAACGCTCCAGCTTGGGCCGCTGATGGGCCTGTACGGCGTCCTCGACGGCCAGCGGGTGCAGCCCGAACTCACTGGCGATACCGGCGAATTCGGCCTCGGTCGGCTCGTGCAGACCGATCCACACGAACCCTCCGCTGCGGCGCACCTGGCGCATCGCCTCGTGCGGCGTCAGCGCCTTGTGGGTCTCGACACGGGCGCCGTCACGGTAGACGGCGCAGTCGACGACGCACGAGGGCGACGCCGGGTCGCGGGTGGTGTCGTAGGGGGCGGCGCTCTCCTTGCGCAGGGCGCCCGGGCGGGCCGGACGGACCGCGGCACGCAGGTCACGAATCATCGACATGGCAAGCTCCTTCGCGACGGAGCAGCGATCGAGCGGGCCTGGCGACGGTTGGAACTGCCCGGAATGGGGACGTCCTTGCTGCGGAATGTTTGGCACGTCCACAAAGCGGGGAGCACCGCACCGTCGCGGTGGCGAACTTTCGCTGCTGAGTCAGACAAGACGGATCACGCAAACGAAACGAAGTGCTCTTCCGCGGTGACGAGCGCGAGAGGTGGCAGCCGGCTACAGCGACAGCTGCATCAGAGACCGGAAGAGCGGGTAGTACTGCACGGTCGACTTCGATCCATTGCAGCCCCACCTCCTCCGGCCAGTCCCTGCTGAGGGACGATCCATCCCCCGAAGGGGAGTCTCCCCGCAGGGAGTCCAGTGCCGGTCGGGCTTCGATCGACGCTTGCCGCGCGCTGCCCGACCACCGGCCAAGAGTATCAGCCGACTGAAGTGTCAAGGCGCTGCTTTGCCCGGTACTGACGAGTTCTATGCTCCCGACATGGTTGATGTTCTTCCCTTCGTCGAGGCCCGGTTGCGCTCCGCGCTCGGCGAACCGGACGCCCGCGCGGCGGTCACCTTCCTCGGCACGGACCGCGTCGAGGTGCTGCGGTTCCGCGACGCGGACCAGGGGGACGTCGTCCGCTACGCCACGCTCGGCATGTCCGCACAGCCGATGGCCGACCCCACGGCGACGCTAGCCGACCCGGTCAAGGGCCCCCGCGCGGAGCTGGTCCTCTCGGTCCGCGCCGGCCGCGCCGACACCGACAAGGTGCTCCGCCCACTCGCCGTACTCGCCGCTTCCCCGCAGGTCGAGGGCGTGATCGTGGCCCCGGGCGCCTCCCTCGACGTCGGTGAGCCGCTGTGGCCCGGCGCCCCCTTCACCTCGGTCCTGGTCGCCGAGCCGGGCGGCCTGGTGGAGGACCTTGAGCTGGACGCGCCCCTCGATCCCGTACGGTTCCTGCCGCTGCTGCCGATGACCCCGAACGAGGCAGCCTGGAAGCGGGTGCACGGTGCGCCGGCCCTCCAGGAGCGCTGGCTCACCCACGGCACCGATCTGCGCGACCCGTCCCGGAAGTCCGTCGCGCTCGACTGACCCGCGCCGGTGACGGAACTCACCTGTCCGACCGGTCAGTTGGCGGGATCCCGTGCCGGCGGCCGGACACCCCGGTCTCTTCGATCTTCGAGGCGCGGTGCCCGCGGAACGGTCCTGCGCGGCAGGTCCTGTGACGGGTTCCGCCCGGACGGGTGATCGTCCTTGACGGGAGGGTGCGCGGGTAGGACCGTGGGGCCCTATGAGGGGCGAACCCAGTTGCCCGAAGTGCGGTGGCCGGGTCAGGGCTCCCGGTCTCTTCGCCGATTCCTGGCAGTGCGATGTCCACGGCACGGTGCATCCGGTGCAGCCCGTGATCCCGCCCAGCGTCGACGCCCTCGGGGTCGTGGTGCACCGGACGCAGGTACCGGTGTGGATGCCGTGGCCGCTGCCGGTCGGCTGGCTGTTCACGGGCGTGGCCTGCGCGGGCGACGACCGCAGCGGCGGCCGTGCCACCGCGGTGGCCTGCTCCGGACCCGGACCGCTCGGCGGCATGGGCGAGCTGATCCTCGTCGCCGAGGAGCTCGGCGTGGGTCTGGGCGCGCGGTACGCCGGCATCGACGGCCCCGACCCGGGCCCCTACATGAGCGTCGAGAAACCGGCCGAGACCAAGGTCCTCGCCGCCGGCCGTCCCACCCCGCTCTGGCATGTCGCGGGCGCCCCCGACGACCGCGCGGTGTTCGCGGGCGAGGCGCGCGGGCTGTGGCTGTGGGCGGTCGTGTGGCCCGAGCAGTCGGGACTGCTGATGTACGACGAGCTGGTGCTGACGGATCTGCGGGATGCGGGTGCGGAGGTTGAGCTGGTGCCGTGCGGCGCGTTGTCGCCGCGCTTGCTTGAGCCGTAGGGCGCCTGGGGAGTGGGGGGTTTCGCCTGTCGGGCGGGTGCTGGGTGGTGGGGGGCTGGTCGCGCAGTTCCCCGCGCCCCTTCGCGTCGGGTGGGGCTGGGGTGTTGTTGTCGGGCGGGTGCGGGGTGGTGGGGGGCTGGTCGCGCCGTTCCCCGCGCCCCTTCGCGTCGGGTGGGGTTGGGGTGTTGTTGTCGGGCGGGTGCGGGGTGGTGGGGGGCTGGTCGCGCAGTTCCCCGCGCCCCTTCGCGTCGGGTGGGGCTGGGGTGTTGTTGTCGGGCGGGTGCGGGCTGCTTGTGGTTGCTCGCGCCGTTCCCCGCGCCCCTCGGGGCGGCTGGTGGTCGGGGCGTTGTCATGTGCCGTTAGGCTTGGGTGTCTCTTGTTGCCGTTGGTTGGAGTTGTGTCGTGCGTATTGATCTGCACGCTCACTCGACTGCTTCCGACGGGACGGACACGCCCGGGGAGCTGGTGCGGAACGCGCGTGCCGGCGGGCTTGATGTGGTCGCGCTGACCGATCACGACACCACTCGTGGATACGCCGAGGCGATCGCCGCGCTGCCCGAGGGGCTCACCCTCGTCACCGGCGCCGAGCTGTCCTGCCGTATCGACGGTGTCAGCATGCACATGCTGGCCTATCTCTTCGACGCCGAGGAGCCCGCGCTGCTCGCCGAGCGTGAGCTGGTGCGCGACGACCGGGTGCCCCGCGCCAAGGGCATGATCACCCGGCTGAACGGGCTGGGTGTGCCGGTGACCTGGGAGCAGGTCGCGCGGATCGCCGGTGACGGGTCCGTGGGCCGGCCGCACATCGCCACCGCGCTCGTCGAGCTCGGGGTGGTGGGCAGTGTCGACGAGGCCTTCTCCGAGAACTGGCTCGCCGACGGCGGGCGGGCGTACGTGGAGAAGCACGAGACCGACCCGTTCGAGGCGATCCGGCTGGTCAAGGCCGCGGGCGGGGTCACCGTCTTCGCCCACCCGGGCGCGAGCAAGCGCGGGCGTACGGTACCGGAGGCGTCCATCGCCGAACTGGCCGCCGCCGGTCTCGACGGCATCGAGGTCGATCACATGGACCACGACGCCGACACCCGGGCACGGCTGCGCGGGCTGGCGAAGGAGCTGGGCCTGCTGGTGACCGGCTCCAGCGACTACCACGGCAGCCGGAAGACCTGTGTGCTGGGCGAGTTCACCACGGACCCCGAGGTGTACGGGGAGATCACCCGGCGGGCCACCGGGGCGTTCCCCGTGCCCGGGACCGGCGGGGCCTGAGGCGTACACCGCCCGCCCCTCCGTCCGTCGTCCGTAGCGTCAACAGCAACAAGGCTTCCCCGTGTTCGACACCGCCGTCTTCGGCTCCCTCTTCCTGACCCTCTTCGTCATCATGGATCCCCCCGGGATCACCCCGATCTTCCTCGCCCTGACCTCCGGGCGGCCCGCCAAGGTGCAGCGGCGGATGGCCTTCCAGGCCGTCTGTGTCGCCGGCGGTGTGATCACCGTGTTCGGGCTGCTCGGGCACCAGATCCTGGACTATCTGCATGTGTCCGTGCCGGCGCTGATGATCGCCGGCGGGCTGCTGCTCCTGCTGATCGCGCTCGATCTGCTGACCGGCAAGACGGACGAGCCCAAGCAGACCAAGGACGTCAACGTCGCCCTCGTACCGCTCGGCATGCCGCTGCTGGCCGGGCCCGGCGCGATCGTGTCGGTGATCCTGGCCGTGCAGAAGGCGGACGGTGCCGCCGCGCAGGTCTCGGTGTGGTCCGCGATCCTGGCCATCCACGTGGTGCTGTGGCTGGTGATGCGGTACTCGCTGCTGATCATCCGGGTCATCAAGGACGGCGGGGTGGTCCTCGTGACACGGCTCGCGGGCATGATGCTCTCCGCGATCGCCGTGCAGCAGATCATCAACGGTGTGACACAGGTGGTCCGGGGGAGCTGAGCCGGACACACGGAGGCCCCGTACGGGATGTCCGTACGGGGCCCTCGGGCGTCGTCAGTAAGCGTCGTAAAAAAGAATTCGGTGTTACGAGGCCGTGGGGTCGGCCGGACGGATCCACAGTCGCTGCCCGATGGCGGCGGCCTGCTGAACGATCCGGTTGACGGAGGCGGCGTCCACAACGGTGGTGTCCACGGGCGTGCCGTCGACGTCGTCGAGTCGCATGATCTCGAAGCGCATGGCTTCTCCCTTCGTCTGGTCATCCTCCTGAGGAGAACTACTGATGGGGGTCGATGAGGCGGCTGTGCCCCATGTTCCGTTCATTCACAACCGGCCGCGCGCCAGAAAGATTCCCTACGCTAAGGAAATTTTTCGAACGACTAAATACTGGCCGGTAAGCGGCTTTTCTGAGACTGATCGGGACCGGTTGTGTTCGCAGCGTGACCGCCGGGACAATGGACCCGATGAACGACGACCCGGCGGCGCTGTCCGCCCGCATCGACCGCACCAACGAGCTGCTGCAACGCATGCTGGCCGAGGTGGCGAAAACGCCCTCGACCCATGCGATCTTCGTCGACGCGGGCTATCTGTACGCGGCCGCCGGCCGGCTCGTCGCCGGCACCGAGGACCGCCGCGCCTTCGACCTCGACGCCGAGGGGCTGATCGAGGCGCTGATCGACAAGGCCCGCCAGATCTTCGCCGACAGCCGGCTGCTGCGCGTCTACTGGTACGACGGCGCCCGCCGCCGCATCCACACCGCCGAGCAGCAGTCCATCGCCGAACTCCCCGACGTCAAGGTCCGCCTCGGCAACCTCAACGCCAACAACCAGCAGAAGGGCGTCGACTCGCTGATCCGCACCGATCTGGAGTCCCTCGCCCGGCACCGCGCCATCAGCGACGCGGCCCTGCTCGGCGGCGACGAGGACCTGGTGTCGGCGGTCGAGGCCGCCCAGGGCTACGGCGCCCGCGTGCACCTGTGGGGCATCGAGGCCCCCGAGGGCCGCAACCAGGCCGAGCCGCTGCTCTGGGAGGTCGACAGCCAGCGCACCCTCGACCTCGACTTCTTCAAGCCCTACGTCAGCAGACGCACCACCGCCGCCTACGAGGCCGCCGCCACCCGGCCCGGCCGCGAGGACGTCCGGTTCGTCGGCGCCCAGATCGCCGCGAAGTGGCTGGCCTCACGCGGTCGCGAGGCCCTCGTCGAGCTGCTGCCCGGCCACCCCTACCTGCCCGGCTCGGTCGACCAGGACCTCCTGGTGGAGGCGGAGGGCATTCTCCAGTACTCGCTGCGCGGCCAGGCCGATCTGCGCCGCGCGCTGCGTGACGGCTTCTGGGAGCATCTGCGCACGCTCTACTGAGCGCTCATCGCCCTACGGTGTCCCAGAAGCCGGCGATCGCACGGGCCGTCGGCAGCGGCTGGTCCACGTTCGGCGAGTGCTCGGCGTCCGCCACGACCGAGCGCCGCGCGTGCAGCCGTTCGGCCATCTCGTCCAGCAGCGGCACCGGCCAGGTGTCGTCGACGGCACCGGACAGCACGTGGAACGGCAGCGGGAGCGCGGCCAGTTCCGCGACCCGGTCCGGCTCCGTGCACAACTGCCGTCCCGTGGCGATCAGCTGGGCCGGCTTGTTGCCCATCCAGCGGCGGCGCAGATGGTCCCGGCCGCCGACCCCCAGCGCCGGACCACCGACGTCCTCCGGGGGGCCCATCGCCTCCATCGCCACCCACACGTCGGCCATCGACATCACCGCGAGCGCGTCCCGCAGCAGCTTCACACGGTCCTGCTGGGGCGGCGAGATCTGCGCCGGGCCCGACGACATGAGGGTCAGCGAGACGAAGGGGGAGTGGTCGAGCAGTACGGCCGCGCGGGCGATCTGTCCGCCGAGCGAGTGCCCGAACAGATGCAGCGGGCCGCCGCCCAGCGCCTCGGCCTGCGCGAGGACGTCCTTCGCCAACTCCGGTTGCGCGTACGCCGATTCGTCCTCCGCCGGCCCGTCGGACTCGTACTGGCCACGGCCGTCGACGGCGACCGTACGGTAGCCGCGGGCCGCGAGCGGTTCGTGCAGGAGGCGGAAGTCCTCCTTGCTCCCCGTGAAGCCCGGCAGCATCAGCGCGACGCCCCTTTGCTCGGCGTCGGGCGCCGCGGGATGGTCCACCACGGCGAAGTCACCGCGCGCGGTACGCAGCGGGTAGGCGCGGGCGGCCGGCGGCGGCATCAGGGTGTGGGGTCGGCTCACGGTTCCGAGGGTAACCGGCGGGGGTTTCGGGGGTGGGGCGGGTGCGGGTTCGTCGTGGCTTGGCGCGCAGTTCCCCGCGCCCCTCAAAAGCGGCAGCTCATCGCCGCTGAGCAAGTAAACGCCGGTTGTGCAGCCCCCTGGGGGCGCGGGGAACTGCGCGACCAGCCACCACGCACCCGCACTCGCCCACCGCTTTCACGGGAACGGCGACGGCCCGGTCCCCCTGGTGGGGGCCGGGCCGTCGACGGTCGGATCCGGGTCAGCCGTCCGCGGACTCCGCTGACGCCGTCGCCTTGCGGGTCCTGCGGACCCTCGGCTTGACCTCGGCCTCGTCGGCCGTGGCCTGGGCCGGGATCGCGGCGGCGGCCTTCTTACGGGTCCGCTTGGGCGCGGCCTCGGCCGCCTCGGGCTCCACGGCCGCAGTCGTGGCCGCGGTCTTGCGGGCGCGGCGCGGCTTGGCCTCGGCGCCCTCGACCGTGTCGACGGCAGCCTCCGCGGCGGTCGCCTTCTTGCGCGTGCGCTTCGGCTTGGCCTCGGCGGCCGCCTCAGCGGCCTCCGGCGCCTCCGGGGCCACGGCGGCGGCCTTCTTACGGGTCCGCTTCGGCTTGGCCTCGACGCCTTCGACGGTGTCGAGGGCCGCCTCGGCGGGCGCCGCGGCCTTGCGGGTCCGCTTGGGCGCGGCCTCGACGGCCTCGGGCTCCACGGCCGCAGTCGCGGTCGTGGCCGCGGTCTTGCGGGTGCGGCGCGGCTTCGTCTCCGTGGCCTCGGCCGTGTCGACCACCGCCTCGGCGGCTTCGGTGGCCTGGGCGACCTTGCGGGTACGGCGACGCGGCTTGGTCTCCGTAGCCTCCACGGCCTCGACGGGCGCGACCGTCTCCACGGCCTCGACCGCAGCGGTGGTCGCCGCGGTCTTGCGCGTACGGCGACGCGGCTTGGCCTCGGCCGTGTCGAGCGCGACCTGCGGAGCCTCTACGGGGGCCTCCGCGACCGGAGCCTCCGTCACGACCGGCGTCGTCTCCGCGGTCTTGCGGGTACGGCGGCGGCGCGACTTGGCGGGCGCCTCGGCGGTGTCGGGGGCGTCGTCCAGGACGGCCGGGCCCTCCGAGACACTCACGGCGGCCTCGGCCTCGACCGGCGTCGCGACGGCGGCCGGTGCCTGCTCGCCCGCTGCTCCGTTACGGGTGCGGCGACGGCGGCGCGGGGTGCGCGGCCCGGCGACGGCCTCCGCCCCGGCGGTGCCGGCGGTCTCCGCGACCGGAGCCGGCGTACCGGCCTGGGCGTCCCCGCCCTCCAGCGGCGTACCACTGCGGGTACGGCGACGGCGGCGCGGTGTACGGGCCGGACGCTCGCGCTCGGCGGTGCGGGACTCGTCCCGGCCGCCACGACCGCCACGGCCGCGCGGACCACGGCCGCCCGTCTCGCCCAGGTCCTCCAGCGCCTCCGCCTCCAGCCCGGCGAGCGTGCGCTCCGAGCGCGGCAGCACACCCTTGGTGCCGGCGGGGATGCTGAGGTCGGTGAAGAAGTGCGGGGACGTGGAGTACGTCTCCGGCGGGTCGTTGAAGTTCAGCTGCAACGCCTTGTTGATCAGCTGCCAGCGCGGGATGTCGTCCCAGTCGACGAGGGTGACCGCGATGCCCTTCTTGCCCGCGCGGCCGGTGCGGCCGATGCGGTGGAGGTAGGTCTTCTCCTCCTCCGGCGACTGGTAGTTGATGACGTGGGTCACGCCCTCGACGTCGATGCCGCGCGCGGCGACATCGGTGCAGACGAGGACGTCCACCTTGCCGTTGCGGAAGGCGCGCAGCGCCTGCTCGCGGGCGCCCTGGCCGAGGTCGCCGTGGACCGCGCCGGACGCGAAACCGCGCTGCTTCAGCTGGTCGGCGAGGTCGGCCGCGGTGCGCTTGGTGCGGCAGAAGACCATGACCGGGCCCCGGCCGTCCGCCTGCAATATGCGGGCGACCAACTCGGGCTTGTCCATGTTGTGCGCGCGGTAGACGTACTGCGCGGTGTTCGCGACGGTCGCGCCCTCGTCGTCGGGCGAGGTGGCCCGGATGTGCGTGGGCTGCGACATGTACCGGCGGGCCAGGCCGATGACCGCGCCCGGCATGGTCGCCGAGAACAGCATGGTCTGGCGCCGGACCGGAAGCAGGTTGATGATCTTCTCGACGTCGGGCAGGAAGCCCAGGTCGAGCATCTCGTCGGCCTCGTCGAGGACCAGGCACCGCACGTGCTTGAGGTTGAGCTTCTTCTGGCCCGCGAGGTCGAGCAGCCGGCCCGGGGTGCCGACGACGACGTCGACGCCCTTGCGCAGGGCCTCGACCTGGGGCTCGTAGGCGCGACCGCCGTAGATCGCGGTCACGCGCACGTTGCGCACCTTGCCCGCGGTCAGCAGGTCGTTGGTGACCTGCGTGCACAGCTCGCGGGTGGGGACGACGACGAGCGCCTGCGGGGCCTCGGTGAGGGCGTCGGGGGCGGCGCGTCCGGCCTCGACATCCGCGGGGACGGTGACGCGCTCGAGGATGGGGAGGCCGAAGCCCAGCGTCTTGCCGGTGCCGGTCTTGGCCTGGCCGATGACGTCCGTGCCGGAAAGGGCGACGGGGAGGGTCATCTCCTGGATGGGGAAGGGAGTGATGATGCCGACGGCCTCAAGGGCCTCGGCGGTCTCGGGAAGGATCCCGAGCTCTCGGAACGTAGTCAGGGTGCTGCCTCTTCTGTGTGCGCGGTGCGAGGCGAGCGCGGGGGTCGTGTCGGACCGTGCCGGGGACGTCGGCCGCCGTACGGCGAGCCGTATGGCACGGGACCTCTGCCGACGCTCTAGCGCTCGTACCGCTGAGGGGGTCCCTCCGATCGTCGTACGCAGGAAGCCGTACGGTCAGGGAAGGCTGTCGGGTCGGAGCCGATCGGGCCAACGACCGGGCATCCTCATACGTGTGGCCTGACCGGAGCGCTGACGTGTCAAGACGTCCCTGTGCTCAGCAGGCGCATTACCACCATACCCCGGATTGGCGCACATGCGATGGCCGATTGGGTCACGTTGTGGTCGTCACACTTGGCGGGTCCGTTCACCAGGTCGTCGTTGTCACACTGACTGACCAGGGACTTCCGCTCCGGAACGAGCGGGCTATTGTGCGCTTCATGACGACCGCTGACAAGCCTCACAACGCCTCCGACACCCCCGACGCCCCCACCGGCGTCGCCGCGCAGGACTGGGCGCGGGCCGCCGCGGATCCGCAGTACCGGGCAGCGGTCGTGGACCTGCTCGGCGCGCTCGCGTACGGGGAACTCGCGGCGTTCGAGCGGCTCGCCGAGGACGCCAAGCTGGCGCCCACGCTGGCGGACAAGGCGGAGCTGGCGAAGATGGCGTCGGCCGAGTTCGGCCACTTCGAGCGGCTGCGCGACCGGCTGACCGAGATCGGCGCGGAGCCGACCGAGGCGATGGACCCGTTCGTCGCCGCGCTCGACGGCTTCCACAAGCAGACCGCGCCCTCGGACTGGCTGGAAGGCCTGGTCAAGGCCTACGTCGGCGACTCGATCGCCAGTGACTTCTACCGTGAGGTCGCCGCCCGTCTCGACTCCGACAGCCGTCAGCTGGTCCTCGCCGTGCTCGACGACACCGGGCACGCGAGTTTCGCCATCGAGAAGGTGCGTGCCGCGATCGACGCCGACCCGCGTGTGGGCGGGCGGCTCGCGCTGTGGGCGCGGCGGCTGATGGGGGAGGCGCTGTCCCAGTCCCAGCGGGTGGTCGCCGAGCGCGACGCGCTGTCGACGATGCTGGTGGGCGGGGTGGCCGACGGGTTCGATCTCGCGGAGGTGGGGCGGATGTTCTCGCGGATCACTGAGGCGCACACCAAGCGGATGGCGGCGCTGGGGCTGGCCGCCTAGGGGTTCGGGGCGCCTTCGGTGGGGGTGGGCGGCTGCCGGGGGGCGGGTGCGGGTGTGTGGGGGCTTGTCGCGCAGTTCCCCGCGCCCCTTCTGGCGGCGTTGCGCCACCCGGCGTTGCTCCGGGCCGTTCCCTGTTCCTACGCCGGTGCTGAGCGGCGGCGTAGGCGGGCTGCCGGGCGGAGCAGCAGGGAGAGCGAGGCTGCTGAGACCGTGACTGCGCCGGCCAGGATCAGGAGGAGGCTCGCGGTCTCCAGGGCGCTGTGGGTGACGAAGGCGCCGAAGAGGGAGCCCGCGACGCCGGTCGACAGGACGAGGGGGCGGGCGGGCAGGCGGTGCGGCAGCCGGCTGGTGGCCACCCAGGCCAACGCCAGACCGAGCAACGCGGAACTGATCGCTTCCAAGAGCATGTCGGGGTTCCTCCCACCCGGCCGTCCTGCCCTAAACGGTCGTAGCCCGTCATACCCCTGACCTGCGGAATGCAATCCTCCCCTGTGCGTGAACCGTGTTCGATTCGTGAAGAGCGGACAGGCCGGAGGGCCCGGGGTTCTCGACCCCGGGCCCTCCGGCCTGCTCAAGCTCTTCGCGTGCGTCCTACAGCGCGCCGAAGCCCACCTTGCGCGGGGCCTGCTCGCCGATCTCGACATAGGCGAGACGCTCGGCCGGGACGAGAATCTTGCGGCCGTGCTCGTCCACGAGGCTCAGCAGCTGTGCCTTGCCCGCCAGTGCCTCGGCCACCACGCGCTCGACCTCTTCGGCGGTCTGACCGCTCTCCAGAACGATCTCGCGGGGCGCGTGCTGCACGCCGATCTTGACCTCCACGGCTATGTCCCTCCGACGGTCAGTGAAGTGCGCGACCTTCCGCGCCGTACGCAGCACACATTAGCCCGGTGAGGGGACGTACACGCTCCGCCCTGCCACGCCAGGAGCGAACAGCGGTCGGGAACAAACGGCCCCGGCCGTGCCGCGCCCTCAGTGGTGGTGCTGGTCGCTGCCGTGCAGCGGGAAGCCGGCGATGCCCCGCCAGGCCAGCGAGGTGATCAGCTGGACCGCCTGGTCGCGCGGGACGCTGCGGTCGCTGTGCAGCCAGGAGCGGGCCACGACCTGCGCGAGACCGCCCAGACCCGACGCCAGCAGCATCGACTCGGCCTGCGAGAGGCCGGTGTCCTCGGCGATGACCTCGCAGATGGCCTCGGCGCACTCGTTGGTGACCTTGTCGACGCGCTCGCGCACCGCGGGCTCGTTCGTCAGATCCGACTCGAACACCAGACGGAAGGCGCCGCCGTCGTCCTCGACGTACGCGAAGTACGCGTCCATGGTCGCGCGGACCCGCTGCTTGTTGTCGGTCGTCGACGCGAGCGCGTGGCGCACGGACTGGATCAGCGACTCGCAGTGCTGGTCCAGCAGCGCGAGATAGAGGTCGAGCTTGCCCGGGAAGTGCTGGTAGAGCACCGGCTTGCTGACGCCGGCGCGCTCGGCGATGTCGTCCATCGCGGCCGCGTGGTAGCCCTGCGCCACGAAGACCTCCTGCGCGGCGCCCAGCAGCTGGTTGCGTCGGGCACGGCGCGGCAGGCGGGTGCCTCGCGGGCGGGCCGCCTCTGTCTGCTCGATGGCTGTCACGCCGCCTCCCAAAATCGTCCACATGCGGTGTGCGCCGCGCGGCCATCGTACTTTTCGGTAACCGTGCTGTGCGCGGTGCGAGCGCAGAATTTCACGGACCGGACGGTCATGAAAGCCGCGCGTACACGGTCGAACGCGCTCCGACCGGGCGATAACGGCGGGCCGGACAGGAACTCGACAGGTATACCGGGAGGCGGTGCCGTCCGGTCACCGGTAGTCGTCCTCGTCGAGGGAGACGACCCGGGCCTGCTCGGCCAGGTCCCCCTCGTCGGCCTCGTCCGTGTTCACGCCGGTCAGCGGGTCGTCGCGGTCCGGGCCGACAGCGGTCGCCTGCTCGGCGGCGTCGGCGTCCGGGGCCTCGACGTCGATCTCGTCGGCGTGCTGCGCGATCTCGTCGGCGAATGTCTCGGGATCGGTGGGGTCGACGGCCATGGTGGGCTCCCTTCCTACGAACGTCCCTGTTGAATGCAGGGGTCCCACGCGGGTGCCCTCTTTTTGAGCGTAGGAGACACCGGAGCGGGGCGCTATGCGATCCGCGTCCGAATCGTCACCCGTCGCGCAGGGGCCGTTCCGTCCGTCTCCGGGTTACTCGACGCCGATCGAGCTTGTGATGGCGAACACATGAGCCACTGCGTGATCGTCTCGTAACATTGCCGCATGTCTTCGACCGAGTTGCCGTCCGTAGCAACTGCCAACGCGCTTCCCAAGGTGTTGCCCGTCAGGGTCGCGGAAGGCGAACGACTGAGGTCGGTGCGGCTGCCGGGAGTCACCCTGACGCTGCGTTCGAGGCCCCCGGCGCGCAAGGGACTGCCGCCCGCGCTCTACGTCCATGGACTGGGCGGTTCCTCGCAGAACTGGTCGGAGCTGATGGAACGGCTCGACGGCACCGTGGACAGCGAGGCCCTCGACCTGCCGGGCTTCGGCGACTCCCCGCCGCCGGACGACGGCGACTTCTCGGTCACCGGGCACGCGCGTGCCGTGATCCGTTATCTCGACGCGGCCGAGCGGGGCCCCGTCCACCTCCTCGGCAACTCGCTCGGCGGCGCCGTCACCACCCGGGTGGCCGCCGTACGCCCGGACCTCGTCCGGAGCCTCACGCTGATCTCGCCGGCCCTGCCCGAGCTGCGGATCCAGCGCAGCGCCCTGCCGACCGCGCTGCTCGCGATGCCCGGCATGATCCGGCTGCTGACCCGCTTCTCCCAGGGCTGGACGGCCGAGCAGCGGGTCCGCGGCGTCCTGGCGCTCTGCTACGGCGACCCCGGCCAGGTCACGACGGAGGGCTTCGAGCACGCCGTCGAGGAGATGGAGCGGCGGCTCCAACTGCCGTATTTCTGGGACGCGATGGCGCGTTCCGCGCGGGGGATCGTCGACGCGTACACGCTCGGCGGCCAGCACGGGCTGTGGCGCCAGGCGGAACGGGTGCTCGCACCGACCCTTCTCGTCTACGGCGGCCGGGACCAGCTCGTAGGCTTCCGCATGGCACAGAAGGCAGCGCGTTCCTTCCGCGACAACCGGCTGCTGTCGCTGCCCGACGCCGGGCACGTGGCGATGATGGAGTACCCGGGGACGGTGGCCACGGCGTTCCGTGAACTGCTCCGGGACGTGGACGCCGCATCGGGTACGGATGCGGAGCCCGCGGCGGCGCGGGGCGCGGTGGTGCGGGCCGTGGAGGACGGCGGGAGCGGCGGGAGCGGTGTGACGGTGGGTGGATTCGGCGGGAGCGGGGCTCGGGGTCCGGGGAGTTCGGGTGCCTCGGCGGCCTCGGGGCGTTCCGGGGATTCCGCCGGTTCCGCCGGTTCCGGGAGGGGCCGTTCGGGTGGCAATCGGGCGGCGGGGGACTCCGGGGCTTCCGCCGGTGGCGGTGGGGCCAGTAACGGTTTGCGTGGCAACGCTCCTGCGGGCGGCGACGGCGGCAGGAGCGGCAGCGGCAGCAGCAGCGGTGGTGGCGGTGGTGGTGGCTCCGTCGGGCGTGGCGGGGACGAGGGTCAGGCGCGTGGTTCGCAGACGCGTCGCGGTGAGGGGCAGACCGCCGGGCGCGGTCGGCCGAACAACGGACTTGGTGAGAATTCGGCCGGGCGTGGTCAGGCACAGAGCGGGATCGGGCACACTGAGTCCGGGCGCGGTCAGGCCCAGGCAGGGCGCGGTCAGGCGCAGACAGGGCACGGCCAGGGCCAGAGCGGTCCCGGCGGGGCCGATTCCACGACGACAGGGAGCTGAGGCGCAGAGTGGGACGCCACAGCCGCCGCGGGTCCGCCCCCAGGGGCGACGCCGCGGACACCGGGAGTCGTCGTAAGGGATCGGAACCGGGCCGAAGTACCGGGGCACCGGGATCCGCCGGCCCGAACTCCGGTCGGCAGCAGGGGCCGTCCGTGCCGGGTGCCGGCGGCGGACAGGGACCGGGAGCGAGACCGGGGTACGGGTCGCCGCGGTTCCCTGACGGTTCGCCACCTCATGGCTCCCCGCGGTTTTCTGACGGGACGTCGCGGTTTTCCGAGGGCACGCCAGGATCTGGCGTGCCCCGCTTCTCGGACGGCACGCCGGCCCACGGACTTCCGCGGCTGCCGGACGGCACCCCGGCCCACGGCTTCCCCCGGCTCCCGGACGGCACTCCCGCGTACGGCTTCCCGCATCTTCCGGACGGCACGCCTCCGCACGGCCATCCCCGGCTGCCGGACGGCACCCCCGCCCAGGGCATCCGCAGGTTCCCCGACAGCCCGCCGCCGCGCGGTGCGCAGCGGATGCCCGACGGCACCCCGGCGCACGGCATGCCGCGGGTGCGCGGCGGACACCCCGAGCAGCACGAGACCGGAGGCGGCTGGGGCGAGTTGAGAGGTCGCGGGCCCGGTGCCGGACTCGGCGGCGGCTCCGCCCCGGGACCCGGTGGCGGTGGCATACCGCGACAGCGGCCGACGTCGCCCGGGGGTCCCCGGGGGCCCCGGCAGGACTACGTCGACGCCTTCGACGCCGACGACGACTTCTTCACGTCGCGCCACCCGTCCGCGGGCCGCGCCGACGACCCGTACGCCTCCGTCACCGAGTGGGAGACGGGGTCCCGTACGCGGGTCGGTCTGCTCACCGACGCCCGTGCGGACCACGAGGACGCGCCGCCGTACGACGAAGCCGAGCGGGGCAGGGGCGGCAAGGGGCGGACCTTCGTCGGTATCGCCGCCCTCTCCGTCACCACCGTGCTGGCGCTGATCGTCGCCGGGCAGATCGACGACGGCGGGGACGACGACGCCGTGCAGTCGCAGTCCGCCACCGACCAGGCGCGGGACGCCCGGGACCCGGCCTCGCGCAGCGACGAGCGGCCGACGCCCACCGAGCCGCCGGCGCCGGTGCCGCTGACGTACGACCAGATGATGGCGAAGACGTACCCCCTGAGCGCCTCGATGGACGGCCCGGGGAAGTTCGACGCGATCCCCGGGATCGCCAAGGCGCCCGGTGACGGGCAGAAGTTCACGTACCGCGTCGATGTCGAGAAGGGGCTCGGGCTCGACGGCACGCTGTTCGCGCAGGCCGTGCAGAAGACGCTGAACGACGAGCGCAGCTGGGCCCACGACGGGGCCCGTACGTTCGAGCGCATCTACTCCGGCAACGCCGACTTCGTGATCACCCTGGCCAGCCCCGGCACCACCGCCGAGTGGTGTGCCAAGTCCGGCCTGGACACCACCGTCGACAACGTCTCGTGCGACTCCGCCTCCACCGAGCGCGTGATGATCAACGCCTACCGCTGGGCCCAGGGCTCGGAGACGTACGGCGACGAGGAGATCCACGCCTACCGGCAGATGCTGATCAACCACGAGGTCGGCCATCGGCTCGGCTTCTCCCATGTGACCTGTGACAAGGACGGCGATCTCGCCCCCGTGATGCAGCAGCAGACCAAGTTCCTGGACTACGACGGCATCCACTGCCTCCCCAACGCCTGGGCGTACCCCGGAAGCTGACGCTCCGTGTTCGCTGTGTAGTCGCCTGATCGCCTAGCGCGACCGAACGCGATCCGCACGGGAAAGTTACGACCGTTCACCCCTTCTGGTGGCGCGATGGACAACCGTCCGTCGCGCCACGGTCATGTCCGCATACGTTCGTCCCGCTGCGAGCCGCCGGTTCAACGGCGGCTCCCCATACGGGAGAACGGGGGTGCACTCGTGCGCATCGGACTGCTTACGGAGGGTGGCTATCCGTATGTGAGCGGTGACGCCAGGCTCTGGTGCGACCGGCTCGTACGCGGGCTCGGGCAGCACGAGTTCGACCTCTACGCGCTCAGCCGCAGTGAGCGCCAGGAGGGCGAGGGCTGGCTGCCGTTGCCGCCCCAGGTCAGCCGGGTGCGGACCGCACCGCTGTGGACGGCCGAGGACGACGGGGTCGCTTACGGACGGCGTGCGCGCCGGCGGTTCGCGGAGGCGTACGGGGAGTTGGCCTCGGTGTTGTGCGCCGGGGGCGCCGGGGGCGTGGGGGGCTCCGGGGGTGCTGGGGGTGCTGAGGCGGGGGTGCCGGGTGAGGCCTCCCGTGGGGCGTCCGCCCTTGAGGCGGACCGTTTCGCCAACGCGCTCTACGGGCTCGCCGAACTCGCCCGCGACGAGGGCGGATTGGTCGGCGCTCTGCGCTCGGAGGTCGCCGTACGTGCGCTGGAGCGCGCCTGTCGTGCACCCGGAGCCCTGCGCCCGGCGCGCGAGGCGCGCGTACCGGATCTCCTCGCCGTCGCCGCCCACCTCGAACGCGCCCTGCGCCCCCTCTCCCTCGACTGGTACGAGGACGACGGACTCGGCTCGGTCGACCTGTGCCACGCCGCGTCCGGCGGCACCGCCGCGCTCCCCGGCCTGCTGGCCCGGCACTTCGGCGGGATACCACTGCTCGTCACCGAGTACGGCGTGCAGTTGCGTACGCACTACCTCGCGTCCGGCGCCGACGCGGCCGCCCCCGCCGTACGCGCCCTGCTCGCCGCCTTCCACGGCCGCCTCGCCGCCGAGGTCTACCGCTCCTCCGCCCGCGTCACGCACGGCAACGCGCACGCCCGGCGCTGGCAGGAGCGGTGCGGCGCCGACCGGGCGAAGCTGCGCACGGTCTACCCCGGCATGGACGCCGCGCCCTTCGCGGAGGCCGGGGAGTCGCCCCAGCACGCCGACCCGGACACCCTGCTCTGGGTCGGCCGTGTCGAACCCGCCAAGGACCTCGTCTCCCTGCTGCACGCCTTCGCCGACGTCCGCCGGGCCGAACCCAAGGCGCGACTGCGGGTCGTGGGCGCCCCCTCGGGCGCCGAGGGCGCCGCCTATCTCGCCCACTGCCGGGCCCTCGCCGCCCAGCTGTTCCCGGACGAGGCCGCCGGTCCGCACTCCGTCGGCGAGAACCCGGTGTCCTTCGAGGAGTTCGGCGACCCCGACGTGCCGACGCCCGCCGCGGCCTACGCCTCCGGCGCGGTCGTGGTGCTGTCCAGCGTCGTCGAGGGCTTCCCGATCAGCCTGGTCGAGGCCATGTTCAGCGGACGCGCCACCGTGTCGACGGATGTCGGAGCGGTCGTCGAGGTCATCGGCGGTACGGGACTCGTGGTGCCGCCGCGCAATCCGCGGGCGCTCGCCGAGGCGTGCGTGTCCCTGCTGCGCGACCCCGAGCGCCGTGAACGCCTGGGAGCCGCCGCGCGCGCCCGCGCACTCGAACTGTTCAGCGCCGAGCAGAACATCACGGCATTTCACGGCATTTACCTGGATATCGTCTCGCAGTGCCCGGTCCGCCGTGTTGTCCTCGGCGACTCCGGTGAGCCGCTCCCCTTCGCCGTCCCGGCCGAGGTGCACGTCCCGGGCCGCTGGACCGACCTCACCGACCGTGTCGTCGCCCGTGGCGGCCCGACCTGGGCGGCGGGGCCACCGGTGCGGGCCACCGGGATGGCACCGGCTCCGGAGGGAGCGCGATGAGCGACCTCGACAGGCCCGGTGCGCCGGTCGGCGCCGGGGCGTGGGACGCCCGGTCGGAGGCGCTTCTCGGCGCGCAGCCCAAGGGTGCCGGGTCGGAGGCCTTTTCCGGTGCGAAGTCCGAGGCCGCCGGGTCCGAGGCCCTTCCTGGCGCGCAGCCGCAGAAGACGGCCGTCCCCCGCCGGGGCGCGGCCGACCCCGTCAAGGCGCTGATGCACCGCCACCGCGAACTGTGCGAACAGGCCGTCGACCCGCTGGAGATCGCGGCCGGCCTGGAGGCGCACGGCGTCACCGACCGCACCGCCGCCCGCTTCCGTCACCGTGACGTCTTCTCCCTCGCGGAGGAGATGTACGCCCGCGTCTCCCGTGACGACGAGACCCGCCCCCGCCCCGACGGCCCGGGCGGGCCGAGCGTGCGTGTCGGCTGGGTCGTCCGCACCCTGCTGCCCGGAGCGCTGTGCGCCGCCGGGGTGGCCGGACTGCGGATCACCGACGGTCAGAACCGCCTGCTCGTGGCCGCCGCTGCCGTCGTCGCCGTGGGCCTCGGCCTGCGCGCGGCCCTGTCCAACGGCCCGCTGCGCACCCGCCGCACCTCGTCCGGCCCCTACCCGTCCACCGGCACCTGGACCTGCTGGCTCCTCGCCTACGCCGTCCTCGGCGACGGTCTGCTCCGCGTCGCCGCCGGCGGCGGCCCCGACACCCTGCCGACGGGCGGCGCCGACGACACCTGGCCCCTGGCCACCGCCCCGCTGCTCGCGCTCACCCTGGCCTGCGCGCCCGCCGCCTGGACCGCCCACCTCTTCGCGGCCGGCGCCCGCCGCAGACTCACCGCCAGCCGCGGCCTGGAGGACTTCGCCGGTTCCGTACGACCGCTGTTGCTCGGCGCGTTCGCCCTGTACCTCGGCGCCCTCGCCGCCCTGCTCGCCGGCTGCGCGGCCGTCCTCGACGAACCGGCCGCACCCTTCCAGACCCTCACCCTCGGCGCCCTCCTCCTGCTCGCCCGGCTCCTCCACATCCACGGTTTCACCTACGCCCCGGCCGTGATCCTCACCTGCGCGGCCGGCGCCGAGGCGCTCGCCCTGGCCAGTGTCTTCGCCGCCCGGCTGCCCGGCTGCGACTTCCTCGCCACCCCGGTCCAGGCACTCGTCGACACCTGGGGACCGGGCAGCGTCCCGGCCCTGGCCTGCGCGGCCGGTGCGCTCGTCCTCCTCGTCCACGCGGCCCGCGCCCTGACCCGCGCCTCCGCCCACGCCGAGCCGGAGCCCCCACGATGACCCGGCCTCCGGCACACCCCGAGGCCGCCCCCGAGGACCCGGCCGGCCCCGGCCCCGCGGCCGGAACGCCCGTACGGCCGCCCCCGCCGTCGTCCCCGTCGACGCCCACGACCGCGTACCGGCACGGGCACCCGCCGGCCGGCATCCGTGCCGACCCGCACGGCCACCCCCACGCACCACACCCCCGACCGGCCCAGGACGCCCGGCCCGTCCGCCGCAGGCACCCGCACCACCCCCTCGAAGGAGAACACCAGATGACCACCTCCCGACCCGGAACAACCGGAGCACCAGGACCCGCTGGCGTCTTCGGCACCACCGGAGCGCACACCCCGGGAGCCGCGCGATGAGGGTCCTGCTGATCGGAGCCAACGGATACATCGGCCGGTTCGTCGCCGACCGGCTGCTCGCCGACCCGGCCGTCCAGCTCACCGCGCTCGGCCGCGGCGACGACGCCGACGTCCGCTTCGACCTCGCGTCCGGCAGCCCCGGCGCGCTCACCCGCTTCCTGGACGCGGTCCACCCGGGCGTCGTCGTCAACTGCGCCGGCGCCACCCGCGGCGGCGCCCGCGACCTCGCCCGGCACAACACCGTCGCCGTCGCCACCGTCTGCGAGGCCCTGCGGCGCAGCGGCTGCGGCGCCCGGCTCGTACAGATCGGCTGCGCCGCCGAGTACGGGCCCAGCCAGCCCGGCTCGTCCACCGCCGAGGACGCCGTGCCCCGCCCCGGCGGCCCCTACGGCGTCAGCAAACTCGCCGCCACCGAACTCGTCCTCGGCTCCGGCCTCGACGCCGTGGTGCTCCGCGTCTTCTCACCGGCCGGCCCCGGCACCCCCGCGGGCTCCCCGCTCGGCCGGCTCGCCGAGGCCATGCGCCGCGCCATGCAGTCCGGCGACGGCGAACTCAAGCTGGGAGGCCTCGGCGCACAGCGCGACTACGTCGACGTACGCGACGTGGCCCGCGCCGTGCACGCCGCCTCGCTCTCCGCCGCACAGGGCGTCATCAACATCGGCTCCGGACGCGCCGTACGCCTGCGCGACGCCGCCGCGACTCTCGCCCGCGTGGCCGGCTACGGCGGCGCGCTGCACGAACTCGACGGCCCACCCGGCCCGTTGCGGGCCACCATCGGCCACCCGCGCAGCGAGTCCGACCACGCGGCCCCCGTCGCCTACCCGTATCCCGACGGCTGCGGCAGCTGGCAGCAGGCCGATGTGCGCACCGCACGCGACCGGCTCGGCTGGCGCCCCCGGATCAACCTCGAAGAGTCCCTCGCAGACATCTGGATGGAGGCGGCATGCCGTATCTGACCAGCACCACTCCGAGCACCGCGAGCACCGACGTCCGCACCGGCTTCGGCGTCCCCGGCTATGCGCACCCCCTTGTCGCCTCCGCCGAGTGGGCCGGACTCGCCCGCCCCGGCACCCCGCTGCACTGGGTCGTCCTCGACGTCGCCGACGGCCCCGGCGACCGCCCCGACCCGCACTGCCTGGAGGCGGCCGGCCGGCTGCGCAACGCCGGCATCCGCGTCCTCGGCCATATCGACACCGGCTACGGCACCCGCGGCTTCGGCGACGTGATCTCCGAGGCCCACCGCTATCTCGACTGGTATCTCGTCGACGGCTTCCTCCTTGACCGCTGCCCCGCCGAGCGCGACGCGCTCCCCGAGATCCGCCGCACCATCACCACCCTGCGCGCGATCAGTGACGGCGAACCCCATGTCGTCCTCGGCCACGGCACCCACCCGCACCCCGGCTACGCCGAGAACGCCGACCAACTGGTCACGTTCTCCGGCCCCTGGAGCGACTACCGCTGGTCGCAGGTGGCCGAGTGGACCGCCTCCTATCCGCCCGAGAAGTTCTGCCACTTCGTCCACGGGGTGCCCGGCGGCCATCTCGACGAGGCGCTGCGCATCGCCCGCTGGCAGGGCGCGGCCACGATCTGGTTCACCGACCGCACGGACCGCTCCGGCCGCCAGGACCCCTGGGAGGCCGTGCCCGGCTACTGGGACGAGATCGTCTCGCGGATTGGAACAGGTGTCTCGGAATGAAAAAGGCCGTGGCACTGTTACGGGGAGAACAACTGTAGTGATCGACCGACCAACGGAGTCCCCGTGTCGCTGCCACCCCTGGTCGAGCCCGCCGGCGAGCTCACCGTCGACGAGGTCCGCAGGTACTCCCGCCACCTGATCATCCCCGACGTGGGCATGGACGGGCAGAAGCGGCTGAAGAACGCCAAGGTGCTCTGTGTGGGCGCCGGCGGCCTGGGCTCGCCCGCGCTGATGTACCTGGCCGCGGCCGGCGTCGGCACGCTCGGCATCGTGGAGTTCGACGAGGTCGACGAGTCGAACCTTCAGCGCCAGATCATCCACAGCCAGGCCGACATCGGCCGCTCCAAGGCCGAGTCCGCCCGCGACAGCGTCCTGGGCATCAACCCGTACGTGAACGTGGTCCTGCACGAAGAGCGGCTCGAGGCCGAGAACGTGATGGACATCTTCAGCCAGTACGACCTGATCGTCGACGGCACGGACAACTTCGCGACCCGCTACCTCGTCAACGACGCGTGCGTGCTGCTGAACAAGCCGTACGTCTGGGGTTCGATCTACCGCTTCGACGGCCAGGCGTCGGTCTTCTGGTCCGAGCACGGCCCGTGCTACCGCTGCCTCTACCCGGAGCCCCCGCCCCCCGGCATGGTCCCCTCCTGCGCCGAGGGCGGCGTCCTGGGCGTGCTGTGCGCGTCCATCGGCTCCATCCAGGTCACCGAGGCCATCAAGGTCCTCACCGGCGTCGGCGACCCGCTGGTCGGCCGCCTGATGATCTACGACGCCCTGGAGATGCAGTACCGCCAGGTCAAGGTCCGCAAGGACCCCGACTGCGCGGTCTGCGGCGACAACCCGACCGTCACCGAGCTCATCGACTACGAGGCCTTCTGCGGCGTCGTCTCCGAGGAGGCCCAGGAGGCGGCCGCCGGCTCGACGATCACTCCCAAGCAGCTCAAGGAGTGGATCGACGACGGCGAGAACATCGAGATCATCGACGTCCGCGAGATCAACGAGTACGAGATCGTCTCCATCCCGGGCGCCAAGCTGATCCCGAAGAACGAGTTCCTGATGGGCACCGCCCTCGAAGGCCTCCCGCAGGACAAGAAGATCGTCCTGCACTGCAAGACCGGTGTCCGCAGTGCGGAGGTCCTGGCCGTCCTCAAGGCCGCGGGCTTCGCCGACGCCGTCCACGTCGGCGGCGGCGTGATCGGCTGGGTCAACCAGATCGAGCCGGACAAGCCCGTCTACTAGACCGGCCGGCCGGTCCACCGGTCCGGCCCCACCGACCCACCGGCGGGGGTCCCTGGCACCACGGGTGTCCGGGACCCCCGCCGTCGTCATGAGCAGACCGTGCCGTCCTTCGGCGCCCTGCCGTCCAGCAGATAGGCGTTCACCGCGGAGTCCACACAGTCGCTGCCGCTCCCGTACGCGCCGTGGCCCTCGCCCTTCCAGGTGAGCACCACACCCACGCCCTTGCCCAGTTCGTCGGCCATCTCGCGGGCACCCTCCACGGGCGTCGCCGGGTCGCCGGTGTTGCCCACCACCAGGATCGGCGCCGCGCCCGGCGCGCTCACCTCCGGGGTGTCGTGCTGCCCCGCCACCGGCCAGTCGTGGCACCAGCCGGCCGTGTCCCAGCCCAGGAACTGCCCGAAGACGGGCGAGATCCTCTCGAACTCCGGCAGCAGCTTCTTGGTCTCCGCCACGGTCGGCCGCTGCTTGTCGTCCAAGCACGATATGACCCGCTGGGAGTGGGTCGTCGTGCCGTAGTTGCCCGCCGCGTCCCGCTCGTTGTAACCGTCGGCCAGCGCCAGCAGCTCCGAACCGTCGCCCTCCTCGGCGGAGGCCAGCGCGCTGGTCAGGCTGGGCCAGCCCGACTCGCTGTACAGCGGCAGCACGATGCCGGTGATCGCGAGCGACTGGGTGAGCTTGCGGCTGGTCGACGTGGACAGCGGCTCGGCGTCGATCCGCTCCAGCAGATCCGCGATCCGCGCCGTGCCCTCCTTCGGGTCCTCGCCGGTGGAGTCCAGATAGTCGTTCAGGGCGCGCTGGAAGCCCCTCGTCTGGTTCTTGGCGTGGCCGACGGTGTCCGCGGCCGGGTCGACGACCGCGTCCAGGATCAGCCGCCCCACGTTCTTCGGGAACAAGTGGGCGTAGACGCCGCCCAGTTCGGTGCCGTACGAGATGCCGAAGTAGTGCATCTTGTCGTCGCCGAGGACCTGGCGCATCAGATCCATGTCCCGGGCGGTGTCCGTCGTCGACACATGCGCGAGCAGCGGACCGGCGCTCTTCTCACAGCCCTCGCCGAACGCGGTCGCGTCCTTGAGATAGGCCTGCTCCTCGGCCGGTGTGTCCGGTGTGGCGTCCACCGACGCCTCGGCCGCCTGGATCGCCTTGTCGTCGCGGCAGCGCACCCCCTCGCTCGCGCCGACACCACGCGGGTCCCAGCTCACCAGGTCGTACCGCTCGTGCAGCGCGGAGACCGTCGACGCGTACGACGGCATCGACGACACCCCGGAGCCGCCCGGCCCGCCGAAGTTGAACAGCAGCGAGCCGATGCGGTCGTCGCCCTGCGCCGCGGCCCGGATCAGGGCCAGATCGATGGTGCTGCCGTCCGGCTTCGCCCAGTCCAGTGGGACCTTGAGCGTGGCGCACCGCCAGTCGTCGCCCGGCGGAGGCGAGTCGGAGGTCCCCTCGCACTCGCCCCAGTCGAGCTTCTGTGCGGTCAGCGAGGACGGCAGCGCCGAGCCCCCGGACGAGGACGCGCCCGTCGAAGGATCGGAACTCCGGCCGCCCTCACTGCTTTTCCCGTCGTCCGACGAGCCCGAGCTGCAACCCGTGGCCAGCAGCGCGGCGGCGGCACCGAGCGCCGTCCACCGTACGAAACGCGTCATCGCACATCCCCCCTCGCAGGCCGTCCGCACTTCGGAGGCGAACGGTGTCAGGCCATCGTAGGCGGGGATCGCGGAATCCGTTGAAGCCTGTGGATAACGTTCTGACCTGCTATTTCTCCGGGGCAGACGGTGCTTTTACGAGCAGACCGTGCCGGCCTTCGGGATCCGGCCGTTCAGCAGATAGCCGTCGACCGCGGATCGCACACACTTGTTCTTGCTGTCGTAGGCCCCGTGCCCCTGGCCCTCGTAGGTCAGCTCGACGCCGACACCCTTGCCGAGCGCGGTCACCATCTTGCGCGCGCCCTCGTACGGGGTGGCCGGGTCGCCGGTGTTGCCCACGACGAGGACCGGCGCCGAGCCGTTCGCGGAGACGTCGGGGTGGTCGGCGGCGCCGGGCACCGCCCAGTCGGTGCAGCTGACCATGGACCAGGCCAGGTAGTCGCCGAACAGCGGTGACGCGGCGCGGAACTCGGGCAGTCTCTCCAGCACGTAGTCGGTGGTGTAGCGGGGTTTGTCGTCGGCGCAGTTGATGGAGATGTTGGCCGCGGCGAGATTGCTGTACTCCCCGTTCTGGTTGCGGCCGTTCATCGAGTCGGCCAGCAGCATCAGGACCTGGCCGTTGCCGTCGTACGCCTGCTCGAGGCCCTCGGTGAGGTACTCCCAGAAGTCCTGCGAGTACAGCGACTGCGCGATGCCGCTCGTCGCCGCGGTCTGGGTCAGCTCACGCGGGAAGATGCCCGGGATGGGCTTGCCGTCGAGGTCCTTGAGCAGCTTGGCGATACGGTCCTTCACGTTCTGCGCGCTGTCGCCGACGGGGCAGTCCTCGGTCTTGGAGACACAGTCCTCGGCGAAGTTGTCGAGCGCGAGCTGGAAGCCCTCGGCCTGGCCGAGCGAACCCTGCTCCGAGTTCTGCGTCGGGTCGACGACCGCGTCGAACACCGCCCGGCCCACTCTCTTCGGGAACAGATGGGCGTAGACGCCGCCGAGTTCGGTGCCGTACGAGATGCCGAAGTAGTACAGCTTGTCGTCGCCGAGGACCTCGCGCATCAGGTCCATGTCCCGGGCCGCGTCGGTGGTGCGTACGTGCGGCAGCACCCGGTCGGAGTTCTTCTCGCAGGCCGCGTTGAAGTCCTTGACGTTGTCGAGGTACTCGGTGCGCTCGGCGGAGTCGTCGGGGGTCGCGTCCTGCTGGAAGTACGCGTCCAGCTGTTGGTTGTTCTCGCAGCGCACGCCGGCGCTCCGGCCGACTCCGCGCGGGTCGAAGCTCACCAGGTCGTAGCGGGTGCGCAGGGTGTCGTAGTCCGTCCCGAAGGCGGGCAGCGTGGTGACGCCGGAGCCGCCGGGTCCGCCGAAGTTGAAGATCAGCGAGCCGATCCGCTTGCTCTGGTCGCCGCTGGTCTTCGCCCGGATCAGCGCGATGTCGATCGTGTCGCCCTTGGTGTCGGCCCAGTCCAGCGGCGCCTTCATCGTGGCGCACTGCCACTTGGCGCCCCCCGGCAGCGGCGAGGGTGCGTCGCCGCCGCCCTCCGCCTCGGAGGGGGCAGGGCAGTCCTTCCAGCCGAGCTTCTGGGCCGTCAGATCCACGTCCTTGGTGTCGTCGTCACTACAGGCCGCCAGCGCGGAGGCCAGGAGTACGGCGGTGGCGGTCACGGCGGCTGCGCGCAGGCGGGATCGTTTCGGCATGAACCCATCCTGCGGCGCGGCCGGTCGGGGCGCTCGGGGCACGGGCCGTACGAGGTACGCGCGCGGGGAGGGGCGGAGGGGATGCGCGATGAGCGTGCCGCTGGAGGCGGCTGTCAGAGGGCGCCCTTGCGGCTGAGGTGGTTGAAGGCCAGCCAGCCCGGCAGCACCGGCAGCCAGAGCGTCAGCAGACGGAACATCAGTACGGCCGGGGCGGCCACCTCGCTGGGCAGGCCGACGGCGATCAGACCGACCGTCAGGGTCGCCTCCACCGCGCCGACACCGCCCGGCGTGGGCGCCGCGGACCCCAGCGCGTTGCCCGCGAGGAAGACCACCGCGACGCTGGCCAGGCTGATCGAGGCGGACTCGTCGCCGAAGGCGCGGATCGAGGCGTCCAGGCACATCACGAAGCAGGCCGTCAGCAGCAGCATGCCGCCGATGCCGGTGACCAGCTTCTGCGGCCGCTGGAGCACGTCGAGCATGCGCGGCACGACCCCGGCGAAAAGGGATCGCACGCGCGTGGCGACGAATTTCCGCAGGAACGGCACCGACGTGACCACCAGCACCAGCACGGCCACGGTGAGCAGACCCGCGATGACGGTCCGGGACGGCGAGAGGGACGGGGTCTTCTCGGTGCCGGTCAGATAACCGAAGGACAGCAGCATCAGGATGTGGCAGCCCAGCCCGAACAGCTGCGACGCGCCGACGCTCGCCACCGCCAGGCCCGGCCGCACACCCGCGCGCTGGAGGAACCGCGTGTTGAGCGCGACACCGCCCACCGCGGCGGGCGCCACGATCTTCACGAACGACCCGGCGACCTGCGCCGCGATGGTCCGCACGAACGGCACCCGTTCCGGCACGAACCCCAGCAGGCTCATCGCCGCCGCGACATAGCTCAGCGCCGAGAACAGCACCGCCGCGGCGACCCAGCCCCACTCCGCGTTGGCGAACAGCGTCCCGAACTCGATGTGGGTGAGCTGCGACAGCAGGAAGTACGCGGCGATCGCGCCCGCGATGATGCTCAGCAGCGTGCGCGGCCGCACCCGCTCCAGGCGGGCCGGTTCCACCGGAGCCTGCGGCCTGATGCGCAGCACCTGGTGCCGGATCTGCGTCAGCAGATCCTCCTCGCGTGCCTCGTCCAGCGCCTCGTCGATGGCCCGCTTCTCGGCCCGGGACTGCGCGCGGGCGGCCTTCTTGTCGAGTTTTTCGAGGACGACCATGGAGTCGCTCTCGGCCGCCTCCGCGCGGGCCAGCTTCGCGTGCCTGGACGCCTCAAGAACCGCCTCGCGCTCCCGCTCGGCGCGCTCCCGGCCGAGACGGCGCAGCGTCGCGCGCGTGGAGCGGGTCAGGCCGATCGGCTGAAGCATCGGCAGACAGTCGGCCACGGCGTCCGGGCCCAGCACGCTGAGCGCGGAGTCGACGGCGCGTTCGGCGCCCACGCGCAGGCCGAGGGTCGTCACCAGCTGGGCGATGTCCATCCGCAGCAGCAGATCGCCGGCCGCGATCTCGCCGCCGCGCAGGTCGGTGAGGATCACCTTGCCGGAACGATCCACCAGAATCGCGTCACCGGCGAGCCTGCGGTGGGCGATCCGCCGGGACTGGAGCGCGCGCACCTGGTGCCAGGTGCTGCGCAGCAGATCGTCGGTGATCTCCTCGTCCGCGAGGGTGTCGAGCGAGCGTCCGCCCGTGTGCTCGTAGATCAGCATCACGGCGTCCGGGCCGAGCTCGGAGGTCGCGATCAGCTTCGGCGCGTGGGCGCCCGCGGCGATCGCCGCGTACGCCAGCAGGGCCTCCTGCTCCAGCGCCTGGCGCAGCGACTGAAGGCTCCGGCGCGTGGCGAAGCCGCGCAGCGTCAGATTGCGCCACACCCGGTAGAAGAAGCCCTGCGCCTGCTGTTCGCGGTCCACGACCGTGACGTCCAGGGGTGGGCCGTCCTCCAGGGTGACGAAGTAGCGCCGGCCCCGGTCGCCGCTGTCGATGCTCTCCGGGATCTCCTCCCGCGCGGCGCTCACCGGGCGGAAACCGACCGTGCGCAGGCCCGCCATGAGGGTGCGCCCGGTGGGCCGGACGTTGGGCGAGCCGACCGCGTACAGCGTGCCGTAGGCGACGCTCCAGCCGATCAGCACGGTCAGGATGATCGAGAACGGCGTGGTGTAGCCGGTGACCAGCATCGAGAACGCGTCGAGCAGCAGCACGATCCACAGCACCGCGCGCCAGCGCGGCCGGCGCGACATGCCGACGGCGGTCATGTACGCGATCACCGGCGCGAGATAGCCGTGCACCGGGTCGGTGAGGGCGTTGATGTCGCCGGGGGAGGGCTGGGTCAGCGCCTCCTGGATGGAGTCGGGGGCGGCCCTGGCGACCCAGAGATCGGTGGCGAGGGTCACGCCGTGCGCGAGGACCGCGGCGAGCACACCGTCGGCGATGCGCAGTCCGTCCCGCTTGATCAGGCGCTCGATCGCGAACGCCACGGGCACCAGCAGGATCGCGATGCTGGACGCCAGTCCGGCGATCTTGATCAGGAGGTCGGGGGCCTGTCCGGTGCCCTTGCTGATGTCCTGTTCGAGGCCCGAGGTGGTTCCGTGTGCGAATCCGGCGATCGCGAGGAGTATGACGACGCCGAGCACACCGACGAGCAGCCGCATGAGGTCGGAGGGGCGGTGCACGCGCGCGGGGAGCAGCGGTTCGTCGCCCTCGACCTCGTCCGTGTGCGGCTCCTCGGGGTAACGCTCCGCGTCCGTGTCGGCCTGGTCGGCGGGGTCGGCGGCGTCCGGGCGTGACGCAGCGTCAGAGGTGCCCTCCGCGTCCTCGGGGTGCACACCCTGCTGCTTCATCGTCTCTTCTTGATCTCGTATCACCGGTCACCGCCCGCATGATGGTGGCATGCCCCACCGACACACGGGGGCATCAGGGTGCAAATGCGGGGGCGCACAGTCTGCCGGAAGCGCTCCCGCGGGGCGAGGGCCACGCTCCGTCGCGAGCCCGTCACATTGTCGGTGGCGTGGGGCAGGATGGGACGAATGAGCGAGGAGAGCCTGCCGGCGGACGCCCGCGCGGAGTACGCGGACGCGCTGCCGGAATACGCCGAGCGGGTCCTTGAGGTGGCCGAGCTGATCCCGCCCGGCCGCGTGATGACGTACGGCGACGTCGCGGAGTGGTTGCAGGAGGGCGGACCGCGCCAGGTCGGCCGGGTGATGGCGCTCTACGGCAGCGCCGTGCCGTGGTGGCGCGTCGTGCGCTCGGACGGCGCCCTGCTGCCCGGACACGAGCTGCGCGCCCTCGACCGGTACAGAACCGAGGGAACGCCTCTCAAGGAGGCGAGCCGGGCCGCCGAGGGCCATGTGCCCCGTATCGATATGAAACGGGCGCGATGGGACGGCGGCGACCACGCGGAGGTTCACACCTGACAGCTTCCGGCATCGAGCGCCGCCATGGGAGACGCGTGATCCGTACGAGGGAAACAGGGCACTTCCGTGACATGACGTACGGTCGTGCGGTGAGAGGCGCGCGTGACGTGTGGGCCGCACGGGAACAACCGGAAGACCGGCCTCCGCCATGCTCGGCGGCGTACCGTCGGCTGCGCGCACCCCACTCACCCCGCGGCCACCGCCCTCCACACCCGGCGGCGACCGCCCCCCGACTCCCTCGCTGAGACGGCACCCACCGCCGCCCGCGACAGAACCGAGCACGACCACCAGGACCGGCGAACCACGTGAGCTCCTCATCCTCCACAAGGCGCCTGCCGCACCTCCAGGTGCGTCAGGGGAACCGTGGCGCTTACCGGCTGGTACGTACCCCACCGGCGCCGCCGGACCCCCCTCGTCTGGACGCCGAACAGCGCGAGGTGGTTGCCCACGACCACGGGCCGCTGCTCGTCCTCGCAGGTCCCGGCACCGGGAAGACCACCACGCTGGTGGAGTCGGTGGCCGCCCGCATCGCGCGCGGAGCCGACCCCGAGCGGATCCTCGTCCTGACCTTCAGCCGCAAGGCCGCCGTCGAACTCCGCGACCGGATGGCCCTGCGCATAGGAGCCGCACAGGCGCCGCAGGCGACCACCTTCCACTCGTTCTGCTACGCCCTGGTCCGCGCCCACCAGGACAGCGAACTGTTCGTCGAACCCCTGCGGCTGCTCTCCGGCCCCGAGCAGGACGTCGCCGTCCGCGAGCTCCTCGCGGGCCAGGCCGACCTGGAGCGGCTCGGTCTCGCCCACGTGCGCTGGCCCGACGAGCTGCGCGCCTGCCTGACCACCCGCGGCTTCGCCGACGAGGTCCGCGCGGTGCTCGCCCGCAGCCGCGAGCTGGGCCTCGGCCCCGCCGCCCTGGACGCCTTCGCCCGCCGCATCGGACGCCCCGACTGGAGCGCCGGCGCCGCCTTCCTCGCCGAGTACCTCGACGTGCTCGACCTCCAGGGCGTCATCGACTACGCCGAACTGGTGCACCGCGCGGTGCTCCTCGCCCACCGCGCGGACGTCGCGCAGCGACTCGCCACGCAGTACGACGCCGTCTACGTCGACGAGTACCAGGACACCGACGCCGCCCAGGTCCGGCTGCTGCACGCGCTGGCCGGCGGAGGCCGCACCCTGGTCGGCTTCGGCGACCCCGACCAGTCGATCTACGCCTTCCGGGGCGCCGACGTGAACGGCATCCTCGAGTTCCCGCGGGACTTCCCCCGCGCGGACGGCCGCCCCGCCCCCGTCGAGGTGCTGGGCACCTCCCGCCGCTCCGGCGCCGCCCTGCTGACCGCCACGCGCCTGCTGACCCGGCGTATGCCGCTGACCCGGCTGCCCGCCGACAAGGTGCGCGCCCACCGCGAACTCGCCCCCGTGCGCGACGGCGGTCGCGTCGACGTCTTCACCTACCCGACCGCCGGCACCGAGCTGGACAACATCGCCGACATCCTGCGCCGGGCACACCTGGAGGACGGTCTCCCCTGGCGGGACATGGCCGTCCTGGTGCGCGCGGGCTCCCGGACCATCCCGACCGTCCGCCGCGCGCTGACCTCCGCCGGCGTGCCCCTCGACATCGACGGCGACGACGCACCCCTGCGCCACGAACCCGCGGTGGCCCCTCTGCTGACAGCCCTCCGCGCGGTGGCGACGGCGGAGGCGGGGGAGCGGGAGGAGGAGCCCCGGACTCCGGAGGAGGCGGGCGCCACGGAGGCGGGTGAGCCGGCCGCCGAGGAGGCGGGTGGGCCGGCCGTCGAGGTGGCGGGTGAGCCGGCCGTCGAGGTGGCGGGGGAGCAGGGGGGCGGTTCCGGGGCGCTGGACGAGGTGGCCAACGCGGAGGCGGACGAGCCGGCCGCCGGGGAGGCGGGCGAGCCGTCCTGCTGGCTCGACACCGAAACCGCGCTCACCCTCCTCGCCTCCCCCCTCGCCGGTATGGACGCCGCCGATCTGCGCCGCCTCGGGCGGGCCCTGCGCGACGAGGAGCGGGCCGCCGGGAACGCGCTGCCGCCGCCCTCGGACGAGCTGCTCGCGCGGGCCCTCGCGGAGCCGGAGCGGCTCGCCGTGCACGACCCGGTCTACGCGCGCGGTGCCCAGCGCCTCGGCGCGCTGCTGCGTACCGCGCGTGAGCGCCTGGCGGGCGGCGGTACGGCCGAGGAGGCGCTGTGGGACCTGTGGGACGGCACCCCGTGGCCCGCGCGCCTGGAGCGGACCGCCCGCCGGGGCGGCGCGGCCGGCCGCAACGCGGACCGCGACCTGGACGCCGTGTGCGCGCTCTTCGCGACGGCCACGCGCGCGGAGGAGCGCACCGGAGGCCGTGGCGCGCTGAACTTCCTGGAGGAGATCGACGCCGAGGACATCGCCGCCGACACGCTCACCCGGCGTGCCGTGCGCCCCGACGCCGTCCGCCTGATGACCGCACACCGCTCCAAGGGCCTCGAATGGCGGCTGGTCGTCGTCGCCGGGGTGCAGGAGGGGCTGTGGCCGGACCTGCGCCGCCGCGGCTCCCTGCTGGAGGCCGACCGGATCGGCCGCGACGGACTCGCCGAACCCCTCACCCCGGGCGCCCTGCTCACCGAGGAACGCCGCCTCTTCTACGTCGCCGCCACGCGCGCGAAGGAGCGACTCGTCGTCACCGCGGTGAAGGCCCCCGCCGACGACGGCGACCAGCCCTCCCGCTTCCTCACCGAACTCGGCGTCGAACCCAGGGACGTCACCGGCCGCCCCCGCCGCCCCCTGTCCGTCGCCGCGCTCGTCGCCGAACTGCGCGCCACCACCGTCGACCCGCGCGTCTCCGACACGCTCAGGGAGGCCGCCGCCCGCCGGCTGGCCCGGCTGGCCGCACTCGCCGACGACGACGGCCGCCCGCTGGTGCCCTCCGCGCACCCCTACCGCTGGTGGGGCATGTTCGAGCCCACCGAGTCCAAGGTGCCGCTGCGCGACCGCGACCAGCCGGTGGTGCTGTCCGGCAGCGCCCTCGACCAGCTCGCCAACACCTGCTCCCTCCAGTGGTTCCTGGGCCGCGAGGTGAAGGCCGACGCGCCCGCGACGGCCGCGCAGGGCTTCGGCAACGTCGTGCACGTCCTCGCCGACGAGGTCGCCTCCGGGCACTCCCCGGCCGACCTCCCCGTCCTGATGGAACGGCTCGACTCGGTGTGGAACGCGCTCGCGTTCGACGCGCCGTGGAAGTCCGCCCAGGAGAAGGACAACGCGCGCGTGGCGCTCGAACGCTTCCTCAAGTGGCATGTGATGGACCGCGCGGGCCGCACCCCTGTGGCGAGCGAGCACGACTTCGATGTCACCCTCGAAGCGGGCGACTACGAGGTGCGCATCCGCGGCCAGATGGACCGCGTGGAGGCGGACGGTGACGGCCGCGCCTATGTCGTCGACTTCAAGACCGGCAAGCAGGCGCCCAGTTCGGCCGAGGTCGCCCGCCACCCGCAGCTCGCGGTCTACCAGCTCGCCGTCCGTGAGGGCGCCGTGGACGAGGCCTTCGACGGCGTACGCCCGCGGCCCGGCGGCGCCGAACTCGTCCAGCTGCGCCAGGGCGCGGCCAAACGCGACGGCGGCGAGACGCTGCCGAAGGTGCAGGCGCAGGAGTCCCTGGAGGGGGAGTGGGTCGGCGAGTTGCTGGCCACCGCCGCCGGCAAGGTCCTCGACGAACGGTTCGTCCCGACCGCCGGCCAGCAGTGCGCGCACTGCGCGTTCCGGGCCTCGTGCAGCGTGCGGCCCGAGGGACGCCACGTGGTGGAGTGACCTACGGCACCACAGGGGATGACCTGCGGTTCCTCCGTCCCGGCGGCCGATCCGGCATCCGTTGTCAGTGCTCGCCGCTAGCCTCTCGGACATGCCCGCACGTATCACCGATCCCGAGCAGCTCAAGGAGCTCCTCGGGATCCCGTTCACCCCGGAGCAGACAGCCTGCATCGTCGCACCGCCCGCCCCGCAGGTGATCGTGGCGGGCGCGGGCTCCGGCAAGACGACGGTGATGGCGGCCCGCGTGGTGTGGCTCGTCGGCACCGGACAGGTCGCCCCCGAGCAGGTGCTCGGCCTCACCTTCACCAACAAGGCGGCGGGCGAACTCGCCGAGCGTGTCCGCAAGGCGCTGGTCAGGGCGGGCGTCACCGACCCGGACGCCATCGACCCGGACAACCCGCCGGGCGAGCCGGTCATCTCCACCTACCACGCCTTCGCGGGCCGGCTGCTGACCGACCACGGCCTGCGCATCGGCCTGGAACCGTCCTCCCGCCTCCTCGCCGACGCCACCCGCTTCCAGCTCGCCGCGCGTGTCCTGCGCGAGGCCCCGGGCCCCTACCCGGCGCTCACCCGCTCCTTCCCGGACCTCGTCAGCGACCTCCTCACCCTCGACTCCGAGCTGGCCGAACACCTCGTACGGCCGGAGAGCCTGCGCGCGTGGGACGCCGAACTGCTGCTCGCCGTCCAGAGTGCCCGGCTCACCAACGCCGACCTGCGCAAGGTCCCCGAGACGGCCGCCGCCCGCCGCGAACTCGCCGAACTGGTGGTGCGCTACCGCGCGGCCAAGCGCGAGCGCGACCTGCTCGACTTCGGCGACCAGATCGCCCTCGCCGCCCGGCTCGGCGGGCTCCCCGAGGTGGGCCACATCCTGCGCGACGAGTTCCGCGTGGTGCTCCTAGACGAGTACCAGGACACGTCCGTCGCCCAACGCGTCCTCCTGGCGGGCCTGTTCGGCGGCGGCACCGGCCACCCCGTGACCGCCGTCGGCGACCCCTGCCAGGCGATCTACGGCTGGCGCGGCGCCTCCGTCGCCAACCTCGACGACTTCCCCGAGCACTTCGCCCGCTCCGACGGCGGCCCCGCGACCCGCCAGGCCCTCAGCGAGAACCGCCGCAGCGGCGGCCGCCTCCTCGACCTCGCCAACGGCCTCGCCGAACCGCTGCGCGCCATGCACGCGGGCGTGGAGGCCCTGCGCCCTGCCCCCGGCGCCGAACGCGACGGCCAGGTCCACTGCGCCCTGCTGTCCACCCACGCCGAGGAGATCGACTGGCTCGCCGACTCCCTCGCCCACCTCGTGCGCACCGGCACGGCGCCCGGCGAGATCGCCGTCCTGTGCCGCACGGCGGGCGACTTCGCCGAGATCCAGGGCGCACTCGTCGCCCGCGACGTCCCCGTCGAGGTCGTTGGCCTCTCCGGGCTGCTCCGCCTGCCCGAGGTCGCCGACCTCGTCGCCGTCTGCGAGGTCCTCCAGGACCCCGGCGCCAACGCCTCCCTGGTCCGGCTGCTGACCGGCCCGCGCTGGCGCATCGGCTCCCGCGACCTCGCCCTCCTGGGCCGCCGCGCCCGGCTGCTCGTCTCCTACGCGCGCGTAGGAGACGACGACGATCCCGACCGCCGGCTCGCCGAGGCCGTCGAGGGGATCGACCCGGCGGAGGTGATCTCCCTCGCGGACGCCCTGGACACGTTCCTGGAGTCACCCCTGGAGGGCGGGGACGACGACGGGCTGCCGTTCTCGCCGGACGCGCGCGTGCGGTTCGCCCGGCTCGCCGCCGAACTGCGCGACCTGCGCCGCTCGCTGTCCGACCCGCTCATGGACGTCCTGCACCGCGTCCTCGCCGTCACCGGCCTGGAGGTCGAACTCTCCGCGTCCCCGCACGCGCTGGCCGCCCGCCGCCGCGAGACCCTCTCCAACTTCCTGGACGTCGCCGCGTCCTTCGCCGCCGGCGACGGCGAGGCCACCCTCCTGGCCTTCCTGGGCTTCCTGCGCACCGCCGCCCAGTACGAGAAGGGCCTCGACAACGCGCTGCCGGGCGGCGAGAACACCGTCAAGGTGCTCACCGCGCACCGGTCCAAGGGCCTGGAGTGGGACGTCGTCGCCGTCCCCGGCCTGGTCACCGGCACCTTCCCCAGCGGCCAGGGCCGCGAGAAGTGGACCGCCCAGGCCAAGGTGCTGCCGCACGAGCTGCGCGGCGACGCCGACACGCTCCCCGACATCAGGACGTGGGACGCGCGCGGTATGAAGGACTTCCACGAGGCGATGAAGGACCACCAGCACACCGAGGAACTCCGCCTCGGCTACGTGACCTTCACCCGCCCCCGCTCCCTCCTCCTCGGCTCCGGCCACTGGTGGGGCCCCACCCAGAAGCGCCGCCGCGGCCCCTCCGACTTCCTCATGGCGCTGTACGACCACTGCGCCGACGGAAACGGGGAGATCGACGCCTGGGCCGACGAACCCGCGGAGGACGAGGAGAACCCCGCCCTCCACCAGCAGACCGCCGACCAGGTGTGGCCCCTGCCCCTGGACGACGTCGCCCTCGTCAGGCGCCGCGCCGCCGCCGCGACGGTCCTCGCCCACCTCGACGACATCGCCGCCCGCGAAACCGCCCACCGCGCGGCGGAACACGACCCCGACACCTACGACGACCCGGACTGGCCCACCGCACCCGACGACGACGCGACGACGCACGGGGAGGACGGGGGACACGGGGACGACCGGGTGTACGGGGAGGAGTACGAGGACGACGTCCCGTACGGCGAGTCTCCTCACGACCACGTCCCGTACAGCGAGTCGTCCCACGACCACGTCCCGCACGACGAGTCGTCCCACGACCACGTCCCGTACGGCGAGTCGCCCCACGACAACGAGCCACCGGGCACCGAGCCCGACGACGACCCCGCCGGCTGGGACTCCTGGGACACCCGCCGCCCCACCGTCCCGCACCAGACGCCGAAGCCGGAACAGGCCACCCGGCCCCGTCCTGCGCGGCTCACTCCGGAGGAGGCCCGGCTCGTCGCCTCCTGGGACCGCGATCTCGACGCCCTCACCGGCGAGCTGCTGCGCGCGCGGGAGCGGGTCACCGATGTCCCGCTGCCGTCCTCGCTGACCGCGTCGCAGGTCATGCGGCTCGCCGACGACCCCGACGGGTTCGCGCAGGAGCTGGCCCGCCCCATGCCGCGCCCCCCGCAGCCCGCGGCCCGCCGGGGCACCCGCTTCCACGCCTGGGTGGAGGCCCGTTTCGAGGAACTGACCCTGCCCATGCTCGGCCCCGACGAACTGCCCGGCGGCGACGCCGAGATCGCCGACGAACGCGACCTGGAGGCCCTCAAGGAGGCCTTCGACCGCACCGAGTACGCCCACCGCACGCCCTACCGCGTGGAGGCGCCCTTCCAGCTCGGCATCGCGGGCCGCGTGATCCGCGGCCGTATCGACGCCGTCTACCGGGAGGGCGACGGCGACACGGCGACGTACGAGATCGTCGACTGGAAGACCGGGCGCGGCCGCACCGCGGACCCGCTCCAGCTCGCCCTGTACCGGCTCGCGTGGGCCGAACAGCAGGGTGTACCACCGGAGTCGGTGACGGCCGCCTTCGTGTACGTGCGTACCGGAGACGTCGAACGGCACGACGCCCTGCCGGACCGGGCCGCGCTGGAGTCCTTGCTGCTCGGCGAGGAGCCCGGTGACGAATCGCACGGTCGGGCTGTCACTGTGGGCCGATAGGCTCGTGACCATGAGCCACACCCCGGACAGCGCCGTCCGCGCGTACATCGACGACCACCGCGAAAGCTTCCTCGACGATCTCGCGGAGTGGCTGCGCATCCCCTCGGTGTCCGCCCAGCCCGCGCACGCGGACGACGTCCGGCGCAGCGCCGACTGGCTCGCCGCCAAGCTGACCGAGACCGGGTTCCCGGTCGCCGAGGTCTGGCCGACGCCCGGCGCCCCCGCCGTCTACGCGGAGTGGCCCAGCGACGACCCACAGGCGCCCACGGTCCTCGTCTACGGCCACCACGACGTACAGCCCGCGGCCCGCGAGGACGGCTGGGACAGCGACCCCTTCGAACCGGTCGTCCGGGAGAACCGGCTCTACGCGCGCGGGGCGGCCGACGACAAGGGCCAGGTGTTCTTCCACACACTCGGCGTCCGCGCCCACCTCGCCGCGACCGGGCGCACGGCCCCCGCGGTGCATCTGAAGCTGCTCGTCGAGGGCGAGGAGGAGTCCAGCTCGCCGCACTTCCGCGCCCTGGTCGAGGAGCGGGCCGAGCGGCTCGCCGCCGACGCCGTGATCGTCTCCGACACGGGCATGTGGTCCGCCGACACCCCCACCGTCTGCACCGGCATGCGCGGCCTCGCCGAGTGCGAGATCAGGCTCTTCGGCCCCGACCAGGACATCCACTCCGGGTCCTTCGGCGGCGCCGTGCCCAACCCGGCGACCGCCCTGGCCCGCCTGGTCGCCGCCCTGCACGACGAGCACGCGCGCGTGGCCGTCCCCGGCTTCTACGACGGCATCGTCGAGCTCACCGACCGCGAGCGCGAACTCTTCGCCGAGCTGCCCTTCGACGAGCGGAGCTGGCTGCGCACCGCCAAGTCGCACGCCACCCTCGGCGAGGCCGGACACACCACGCTCGAACGCATCTGGGCCCGCCCGACCGCCGAGGTCAACGGCATCGGCGGGGGCTACCAGGGCCCCGGCAGCAAGACCGTCGTACCGTCCGACGCCATGGTCAAGCTGTCCTTCCGGCTGGTCGCCGGCCAGGACCCCGACCACGTCGAGAAGGCCGTCCGCGCGTGGGCCGCCCAGCAGCTGCCCGACGGAATCCGGCACGAGATCTTCTTCAGACCGGCCACCCGCCCGTGTCTGACCCCGCTGGACCACCCGGCCGTGCAGTCCGTGGTCCGTGCCATGAGCCGCGCCTTCGAGCAGCCGGTGCGCTTCACCCGTGAGGGCGGTTCCGGACCGGCCGCCGACCTCCAGGAGGTGCTTGACGCCCCCGTGCTGTTCCTGGGCATCTCCATCCCCTCCGACGGCTGGCACGCCCCCAACGAGAAGGTGGAGCTCGATCTGCTCCTCAAGGGCGTCGAGACCACGGCGTACCTCTGGGGCGACCTTGCCGAGCACTGGCGTCATGAGCCCTGACCGGCCCGCGCCGTCCGAAACGGCCGCACGCGCGGGGCACACTGGAAGGACCGCCCCGCGCACCGCCCCGACGGACAAGGCCACCTCCTGCCGTACGTCCCGCCGAACCACCCGCCGAAACGAACCGTTCCACAGGGGGAGTTGGAAGCACCCGTGACCACCTGGACCGACCACACCGCCGACCGCCCCATCTCGCTCACCGCCCCCAGTGGCATCGACCGCGCCGCGCACCACCGGCTCGACGAGGCCTGGCTCGCGGCGGCGTGGAGTCACCCGTCCACCCGCTGTTTTGTGGTCTCCGGCGGCCAGGTCCTGATAGACGAGACACCCGAGGGCCGCACCGAACTCGTCATGACCCCGTCGTTCGAGGCACCCCTCACCGAGGCGCACCGCTACTTCCTGGGCATCGACGACGACGGCGTCAGCTACTTCGCGCTCCAGAAGGACGCCCTGCCCGGCCGTATGGACCAGTCCGCGCGCCCGGCCGGCCTGCGCGAGGCCGGACTGCTGCTGTCCCCGCGCGACGCCGGACTCATGGTGCACGCGGTCGGCCTGGAGAACTGGCAGCGCACCCACCGCTTCTGCTCCCGCTGCGGCGAGCGCACGGTGATCGCCGCCGCCGGACACATCCGCCGCTGCCCCGCCTGCGGCGCCGAGCACTACCCGCGCACCGACCCCGCCGTGATCATGGCGGTCACCGACGAGGACGACCGGCTCCTGCTCGGCCGCCAGGTGCACTGGCCCGAGGGCCGCTTCTCGACGCTGGCCGGATTCGTCGAGCCCGGCGAGTCCATCGAGCAGTCCGTGCGCCGCGAGGTCTTCGAGGAGGCCGGCGTCACCGTCGGACAGGTCGAGTACGTCGCCAGCCAGCCGTGGCCGTTCCCGTCCAGCCTCATGCTGGGCTTCATGGCCCGCGCCACCACCACGGAGATCAACGTCGACGGCGACGAGATCGGCGAGGCCCGCTGGTTCTCCCGCGACGAGCTGGGCGCCGCCTTCGACTCCGGCGAGGTGCTCCCGCCGTACGGGATCTCGATCGCCGCCCGCCTGATCGAGCTCTGGTACGGCAAGCCGCTGCCGACCCGCAGCTTCGCCTGACCCGGCCGCGGACGCGGAACGGCCCCCTTCGGCAGTCACCGAAGGGGGCCGTGAGCCGTGCCGGCGTCAGACCGCGAGGGCCTGCTTCACCTGGGCGAGGCTCGGGTTGGTCATCACGACCTCGTTACCACCGGAGGCAATTACACGCACGGTCGGAACTGTCTGATTCCCGCCGTTCGCCTTCTCCACGAAGGCGGCGGACTCGGGGTCCTGCTCGATGTTGATCTCGTTGTACGCGATGCCCTCGCGGTCCAGCTGGCTCTTCAGCCGACGGCAGTAGCCGCACCACGTGGTGCTGTACATCGTCACAGTGCCCGACATGTCTCTCGTGCTCCTTCGTCGGTTCCGGGGAACGGGTGCTCGCGCTGATGGAACGTACGCGACCGGGCTGCCATTCCCACAGGGGGTATCGGTACGGAGGTGACGCCTGCCGCATTAGTACGACTGCGTGCGTCCCCCTGTGGACAACCGACTCATCCGTCTCCGGCGACCTGGCAGCATGGCGGTGTGACAGCAGCAACGCACTCCACCCTCTTCCCGCGGGTACCGGACACCCCCGACGCGGTGCTCGACGGACTCGACCCCGAGCAGCGCGAAGTGGCCACCGCCCTGCACGGTCCGGTGTGCGTCCTGGCCGGAGCAGGTACGGGCAAGACGCGGGCCATCACCCACCGCATCGCCTACGGGGTGCGCGCGGGGATCCTCCAGCCGTCCAGCGTGCTCGCCGTCACCTTCACCAACCGCGCCGCAGGGGAGATGCGCGGCCGGCTGCGGATGCTCGGCGCGCAGGGCGTCCAGGCCCGCACCTTCCACTCCGCCGCCCTGCGCCAGCTCCAGTACTTCTGGCCGAAAGCCGTCGGTGGTGGCATGCCGCGGCTCGTCGACCGCAAGGTCCAGCTCGTCGCCGACGCGGCCGCCGCCTGCCGCGTCCGCCTCGACCGAGGTGAACTGCGGGACGTCACCGCCGAGATCGAATGGTCGAAGGTCACCCAGACCGTGCCCGCCGACTACGCCCGCGCGGCCGTGAAGGCGGGCCGCGACACGCCCCGCGACCCGGCCGAGATCGCCCAGCTCTACTCGGCCTACGAGGACCTCAAGCGGGCCCGCGCGGTCATCGACTTCGAGGACGTACTGCTGCTGACCGTGGCCATCCTCCAGGACCGCCACGACATCGCCGACCAGGTCCGCGCCCAGTACCAGCACTTCGTCGTCGACGAGTACCAGGACGTCAGCCCGCTCCAGCAGCGGCTGCTCGACCTGTGGCTCGGCGACCGGGACGACCTGTGCGTGGTCGGCGACGCCAGCCAGACGATCTACTCCTTCACCGGAGCCACCCCCGACCATCTGCTCGACTTCCGCACCCGCCACCCCGGCGCCACCGTCGTCAAGCTCGTCCGCGACTACCGCTCCACCCCCCAGGTCGTCCACCTCGCCAACGGCCTGCTCGCCCAGGCCCGCGGACGGGCCGCCGACCACCGGCTGGAACTGATCTCCCAGCGGCCCGCCGGTCCCGAACCCGTCCACACCGAGTACAGCGACGAACCCGCCGAGGCCGAGGGCGCCGCCCACCGCATCCGCGCGCTGCTCGACTCCGGCGTCCCGGCCGGCGAGATCGCCATCCTGTTCCGCACCAACGCCCAGTCGGAGACCTACGAACAGGCCCTCGCGGACGCCGGCATCCCCTACCAGCTGCGGGGCGCCGAGCGCTTTTTCGACCGCCCCGAGGTGCGCAAGGCCGGAGTCGCGCTGCGCGCCGCCGCCCGGTTCGGGGGCAACGACTCCCTGCTGGACGAGGCCGTCGACCTGCCCTCCCAGGTCCGTGCCGTGCTCTCGGGCGAGGGCTGGACCGCACAGCCCCCGGCCGGCTCCGGGGCCGTCAGAGAGCGCTGGGAGTCCCTCGCCGCGCTGGTGAACCTCGCGCACGACTTCGCCGCCGCGAGAGCCGACGCCACCCTCGGCGACCTCGTGGCGGAACTCGACGAGCGGGCCGGCGCCCAGCACGCCCCGACCGTGCAGGGCGTCACCCTGGCCTCCCTGCACTCCGCCAAGGGCCTGGAGTGGGACGTCGTGTTCCTCGTCGGCGTCGCCGAGGGCATGATGCCGATCACCTACGCCAAGACCGACGAGCAGATCGAGGAGGAGCGTCGCCTCCTCTACGTCGGAGTGACCCGCGCCCGCGAGCGCCTCCACGTCTCCTGGGCGCTCTCCCGCTCACCGGGCGGCCGGGCCAACCGCCGCGCCAGCCGCTTCCTCGACGGGCTGCGCCCCGGCTCCGCCGCCGTGGCGGGCCGCGCCGGGGCGGGCGGGCCGGGCGGCGTCGAGCGCGGAGTGCCCGGCGGCCCCGCCGGTGTCGTCCCCAGACGCACCCGGCGGACCCCCGCCCGGTGCCGGGTCTGCGGACGCACCCTCACCGAGGCCGGTGAGATGAAGCTGATGCGCTGCGAGGACTGCCCGTCCGACATGGACGAGGGTCTCTACGAGAGGCTGCGCGAGTGGCGTGCGGACATCGCCCGGCGCAGCGGCCAGCCCGCCTTCTGCGTCTTCACCGACAAGACCATGATCGCGATCGCCGAGACCGGCCCCGAGGACGAGGCCGAGCTCGCCAGGATCCCCGGCGTCGGGATGCGCAAGCTCCACCGCTACGGGACCGACGTCCTGGCCATCTGCGCAGGCCGGGCCCCGGAGGGGACCGAGGACGAGGCTGATACGAACTCGTCGAAAAAATAGTTTGCGCATGCCCCGGCAATCCCCATAGGTTCTTAGCCACGGGAACGGAGGCCTTCTCGAAGGCCCCGATTCCGTGTTGTAATCACATATCCGCTTGGGTTGGTTCATCCCAGCCCTCGATACGCCGAGAGGAGGCGAGTCCAGTGATCAGCATCAACACCAGCTTCAGCAGCCCGGTCAAAATGACCGATCGCTCGGCCGTCTCCCTGTGCATGCTCGGCGTTTCGAACCTGGGCACCGGTCTGTCCGGCATCCGTGCCGCACGTCCGGCCGCCTCCCTGTCTCTGCCTCTCGCGGGCCTTCCCGTCCGTGAGCGCAATGAGCGACCGAGCAAGGCACTGGAAGCAGCCGTAGAGGCACAGGCGAAGGCCTATGCCTTTGCAGCGACCGGTGCCGGATTCCGGAAGCAGACGACCCAGCACCACACGATGTGGGCCTTCCGTGGGCCAGACCCCTGGAGTGATCCAGCCTGATCTCTGATCAGGCCGGCGCCTTCCAGGGCCGCGGAACCCCATCCGGGATCCGCGGCCCTTCTGTTTTCCCCGAACGGGGAGAGCAGGCCGAAGGGGCCTCGGGACAAGAAAAGAACCCGGTACCAAGCCGACACCCGGCCCAACAGGGCCCGGACCGACAGACGAGGAAGACCAACCGTGCAACTCGAAGCGCACGCCCCGTCCGTACCGCCTTCCGAAACGATCCCCCCGCCCGGCCTCACGGAGGACTCCACCTTGACCCCGCTCACTGCGCTCACCGCGCTCGACGACGCCATCGAGAACCTCGGCGTACCCGTCCCCTGCCGTTCCTACGACCCGGAGTTCTTCTTCGCCGAGTCCCCGGCCGATGTCGAGTACGCCAAGTCGCTCTGCCGCACCTGCCCGCTGATCGAGGCCTGCCTCGCCGGCGCGAAGGAGCGGCGTGAGCCCTGGGGCGTCTGGGGTGGAGAGCTGTTCGTCCAGGGTGTTGTCGTCGCCCGGAAGCGGCCGCGTGGCCGCCCGCGCAAGAACCCGGTCACGGCATGAACACCATCGCAGGAACGATCGACCGCCCCTTTACGCACGACCCCCAGAAGCAGGCCCCGATGAAGCCGTCCCCCAACGAGCCCACCGGCTCCGCGACAGAAGACGTCACCACCACCGGTGCGAACGACTCGCGCCAGAACAGGACCCGCGAGATGCAACTCATCCCAGAAGCCCTGGCTCGTGCGCATATGCACGACCGCCTGCGTGACGCGGAGCAGGAGCGCCGGGCCATGAACCTGGCCGCCGCCCGCCGTATGCAGCGCCGGGCGGAGCGCGCCTCCCTGCGCGCCCGCCGTGCGCTGGCGATCGCCGTCATGCAGTAACCCACCCACACTCGAAGCGGTGGCCTCCCGGACCGGGAGGCGAAGGCTTCTCGCGGGGGCCGGTCCGTCCGAACGGACCGGCCCCCGCGGTGCGTTGTGTTCCGGTATTCCCCGGGGGCGGAGATATCGTCGCCGGGTGAAGAGTCGTGCCGGAGGCAGTGACCAAGGCGGCCGGGCCGGGCAGCCGCAGACCCTCGTGTGTGCCCGCTGCGGCACCCCTGCCGAGGGCCCGCAGCCCACATGGACCTGCTCCGTGGAGCACGGTGTCCGCAACTACTTCTGCGACAGCTGCTCGAGAGACAACCTCAGAGCGATCGAGGGACGGCTGGACTCGGCCTGGTGGTAGCCGCGGTTCCGCTCAGGCCTCCGCCGCGGCCTCATCGGTGCTCTCGGTGTTCTCAGTGTTCTCGGTGTTCTCGGACACGAAGCCCGGCAGCCACTCCTCCAGCTCCTCGCGCAGCCGGACCGTCGCGTTCAGCTGGCACAGCACCCCGATCGTGCTCAGCGTGACGCGGTGTATCAGCAGGTACGCCGGCGGCAGGTTGAGCTGCTTGCCCAACTGGTAGGCGGGGGAGCGGACGTCGGCGACACGGGCCGCCTGGCTGCGCATCCAGCCGCGCGTGAAGGTGAACGAGTCGACCAGGGCCGGCTCGATGATCGGCAGCAGGTAGTCCAGGACGGCGTCCGGGTCGAGCTCTATCGAGTCCTTCACAAAACCCTCGGAGCACAGCAGCTCGTAGACCGCCTCCGCCTCGCCGTTCAGCGTCAGGCGCAGGCTGTGGCCGATCGGGGCCGGCAGTCCGCCGGGGAGCCGGTCGACCGTGCCGAAGTCCAGGACACCAAGACGCCAGTCGTCCTCGCCGTCCGGGCCGCCCGGCAGCAGCCGGAAGTTGCCGGGGTGCGGATCGGCGTGCAGCAGACCCGTGCGGGCCGGGCCTGAGAACAGGAAGCGGGCCAGCAGCTGGCCGGCGCGGTCGCGCTGCTCCTCGGTGCCGTCCGAGATGATCTCCGACAGGGGGATGCCGTCGATCCACTCGGTGACCAGCACCTGGTCGCACTGGTGGACCACGGCCGGGACGACGACGTCGGGGTCGTCGGCGAACTCGTCGGCGTGCGCCTGCTGGGCCTGCGCCTCCAGCTCGTAGTCCAGTTCCTCGGAGACCCGGTCGCGCAGCTCCGCGATCAGCGGCTTGATGTCCATCCCCGGGATGAGCGGCCCCAACAGCCGGGAGAAACGGCTCAGTTGGTTCAGGTCGGACAGCAGGGCCTCGCCGGCCCCCGGGTACTGCACCTTGACCGCGACCTCGCGCCCGTCCCGCCACACACCCCGGTGCACCTGGCCGATCGAGGCCGCCGCGGACGGCTTCTCCTCGAACTCCAGGAACAGCTCACGCCAGTCGTCGCCGAGCCGCTCCGCCAGCACGGCGTGCACGGTCCGGGTCGGCATCGGGGGAGCCGCCTCCTGGAGCTTGGTCAGCGCGGCCCGGTAGGGACCCGCGACCTCCTCGGGCAGGGCGGACTCGAAGACGGACAGGGCCTGCCCGAACTTCATCGCGCCGCCCTTGAGCTCGCCGAGCACCTTGAACAGCTGCTCCGCCGTGCGCTGCTGAAGCTCGCGGCCGACGATCTCCGCCGATTCACCGACGATCCGCTTGCCCAGGCCCCAGGTGGCCCGTCCGGCGAAACCGAGCGGGAGCGCGGCGAGCTTGGCGGTCCGGGTGACCGCCTTCCGGGGAAGATCAGACATGCGCCCTCCAAGTGCCGGACGGCCGCGCCGCGCCTGTCGTACGGCACAACTTCGTTGACGACCGTTGCTCCACCATTGTCTCGTGCGGGTGCCCCTCCTCAGAGGTGTGTTCTGCCTTACCTTTCTCCGCGGCGCCGCACGCGCATGCGGAATGCGGCCAGACCGGTCGGGCATGCCACTGGAGGGCGGGGAGCGAGACCTCCCAGCGGGCGCCCGCACTCGACGGTACGTGGCCGTCCAGGAAGGCGAGCGAGTGGGCCGCCGCCAGCCCCGCGACCGTCGTGGCCAGGGTGAGATCGCAGGCCCGCACCTGCCGCTGCTTTCCGGAGCGCCACTGGGTGACCAGGCGGGGCCAGGTCGGGTCGCGGTCGGTGCGGCCCTCGTGCAGACAGCCCGCGCAGCCGGTCTCGCCGGGCAGGACGAGGGGGCCGACGACACCGGTGGCCTCCACGACACCGGCGTAGAGATGCGGCGTACCGGAAGAGAGGAAGGGGTCGGCGGACTCCGGGGCGGGCGCGTGGACGGCGACGTCGTCCCTCGGGGCGAGGATCACCAGGGACAGTCCCGGGTCGGAGTCCTGCTCGGCCGGGCCGGGGGAGCGCCGCGGGGGCCGGTCCGGTGCGGCCCGGCGTACCGCGCGACGGGCCGATTCCGCCCGGTGCTCCCCGACCGCGTCGGCGGGCAGCCCGCCCGGCGCCACGTCCCACGGCTCCACCTTGCCGATGTCCCGCACGTCGACCTCGCCGACGCCCGCGCCGGACAGCAGCGAGGCCAGCACCGTCCCGACGCGGCCAGCGCCCAGGACCCGGACCCGCATCGAGCGGCGCGCGGCCAGGCGGGCCGGGGCGTCGCCCGGCTCGGACGTGGTCACGGAGAGCGAGGCCAGATCGGGGCGGAGCCGGTCGAGCACGTCCATCTTCTTGCGCAGGGCGTCGGCGGCCGGGCCACCGCCCCGCGCGTCGTCGAGCAGCCCGGACCGCGCGAGCCGGTCCACGAGCGCGTCCACATGGCCGTCCGGCAGATCCATCCGCCGGGCCTCCTCCCGCAGCAGCGGCAGTCCGCGGGTGCCGTTGAGCAGTTCGAGGAAGTGCCCCGTCGCCGGGTCCATCGGGCCCAGGGTCATCGCGTGGGCCGGCGCCATGCCGAACTGCACGGTGCCGAGGTCGCGCCAGCCGCGCCGCAGCGCGGTCTTCACCATCGGATGCATAGCAGGCCCCCGTAGCCCGAGAGGACGAGAAGAGTTCTGGAGGGGGTCGTGGAACCGCCCCGTTCGCCGGTGGAATCACGAGGACCGTCCCCGGTCCGTGCTCCGCCGACGTGACTCAGGATGCCGGGACCGCGGCGGGGGTGCGGAAAGTTGTCCACAGGCGTCGGGTATTCGTCGTACAAATCAGACGCTTGGTGGGGGATCGCCCACGGAACCGTTCACGAGCCGGGACTTCACTCATGTGCAGCGGGTAACGTCGGGGCGTGCCCGCCGACCCACTGCACCGCGCCGGAACGCCACAGCGCAGCACGACGAGCCCGCCGCCGAGCGGCTCGGGGGCGAGCGCGATCGAGGTCCGCAGGAGCGCCCGTCGACGACGGACGGTCTCGGCGTACCGCGAGGGCGATCGCACCGTAGTGCTCATCCCTGCCCGGATGTCCGAGGCGGAGGAGCAACGCTGGGTGAACGTGATGCTCGCCAAGCTGGCCGCCCAGGAGAGCAAGCGGGTACTCGGCGACACCGAACTGGCGGAGCGCGCGGAGCGGCTGTCGGAGCAGTACTTCGACGGACGGGCCCGGCCCGCGTCGGTGCGCTGGGTCACCAACCAGAACACCCGCTGGGGGTCGTGCACCCCGTCCGACGGCAGCATCCGGCTGTCCCACCGGTTGCAGGGCATGCCCGAGTACGTCGTCGACTACGTCCTTCTGCACGAGCTGGCGCATCTGCTGGTGCCGGGTCACGGGCCTCGTTTCTGGCGGCTGCTGGAGGCGTTTCCGCGCACCGAGCGGGCCCGCGGCTATCTGGAGGGTGTGGTCGCGGCGGAGCGGCTGCCGCAACTGCGGGGCGACTGACGTGCCCGCGCGGAGCGAATGACGTGCCCGCGCGGAGCAAATGACGTGCCCGCGCGGAGCAAATGACGTGCCCGCGCGGTAGAGGGCCGGCGGCGCGGGTCGACGTTCTGTACCGGGTCTGTACCGACTTCTTCCCTTGTCGGCGATTGCCGTTAGCCTGACGCGACGCAATCGCATTCGGGATGGGGGACGGTCGTTACGCATGGCCAGGGAATTCCAACGCGGCCACAAGGCCAGGATCAGTGACCTCACCGCGGGGACCGATCTGTATGTGGGTGTGCAGATCTCGGGTCCCGGGCTGACCTTCGACATCAGTTGCTTCGGGCTCGACGCCGATGAACGGCTCTCCGACGACCGCTACTTCGTCTTCTTCAACCAGCCGAAGTCCCCCGAGGAGTCCATCCAGCTCCTGGGCGCGCAGGCGGGCGACACCGAGTCCTTCCGGGTCACCCTCGACCGGATCCCCGCGCAGATCCAGAAGCTGTCGTTCACGGCGACACTCGACGGCAGCGGGCAGATGTCCCAGGTCGCCCCGGGGTACATCCGGATCGTCGCGGGCGGCGAGGAAGTGGCCCGCTACGCGTTCGACGGCTCGGAGTTCTCCACCGAGCGGGCCGTGATGCTCGGCGACTTCTACCTCAAGGACGTCTGGCGGTTCGCCGCCGTCGGACAGGGCTTCGACGGCGGTCTCGACGCGCTGCTCCAGAACTTCGGCGGCGAGGTCGCGGAAGAGGAGACGCCCGCCGAGCCGGCCGCGCAGTCCGGTGCCGCGCCCGGTTTCGCGCCGCCCGCCCAGGCGGCCGCGCCGCCCGCTTTCGGCGCCCCCTCGGCCCCGGCGCCGGCGCCCGTCCCGGCCCCGGCGCCCGCCCCCACACCACCTCCCGCGCCCGCGCCCGCGCAGGGCTTCGCGCCGCCGCCCGGCGCGACCCCGCCACCGCCCTCTCCGGCACCCTCGGTGCACTCCGCGCAGACCATCGTGGCGCCCCTGAACACCCCGCCCGCCGGGACCGTCCCGGCGCCGTCGGCTCCACCGGCGCCGCAGGGCGGCCCGTTCACACCCCCGGGCGGCGCCCCCGCGGGCGGACCCGCGGGAGGGCCGTTCACACCTCCCCCCGGCGGCCCCTTCACGCCGCCTCCCGGCGGCCCCGCCTTCCCGGGACAGGCCCAGCCCTTCGGCGGTGGCGCGGCGCTCGCGCCCGTGCCGCAGGAGGCCGGTCTGCGGGCCGTACTGACGAAGTACGCGGAGGCGCCGGTCGGTGACCGCTGGACCGAGCAGAACCCCGAGCTGGTGCGCGCGACCCTCACCAAGGGCGCCAACCTGCTCGCCAAGCAGGGCAGCATGGTCGCCTACCAGGGCGACATCGACTTCGCCCACAAGGGCTCCGGACTGCTCGGCAAACTGACCGGACAGCTCACCGGGCAGGGCATGGCCCTGATGCGCTGCTCCGGCGACGGCGAGGTGTTCCTCGCCGACGAGGCCAGCCGGCTCTTCGTGATCCGCCTCCAGGGCGAGCAGCTCTACACCAGCGCGCGTGGTGTGCTCGCCTTCGACGAGGCGCTGGACACCGAGGTCCGCCGTATCGAAGGCGCGGGCCTGCCCGGCGGCGGGCTGTTCAGCATGCTGTTCTCCGGCACCGGCGCGGTCGTCGTCAAGACGCGCGGTGTGCCCGTGGTCCTGCCCGTGGGACCGGCCACCTATGTGGACGGCAACGCCGTCATCGCCTGGTCCGCGGGCGCGCAGGCGGTCACCACGACCTCGCTCAGGCTGCGCCGCTCCGGCTACGCACGGCAGAACTCGGAGGCCATCAACCTCCAGTTCCGCGGCGCGCCCGGCAACTTCGTCGTCGTCCAGCCCTTCGAGGTGTGAGGCAGTCCATGGACCTCCAGACACTCCACGCGCAGCGCGCCGCGGCCGGCAACGTCCGGATGAGCGTGCACAACGCCAAGACGCTCAAGGTCATGATGGTCAGCGGACAGGACCTGTACGCGAAGGCCGGCTCGATGATCGCGTACGACGGCTATGTGCAGTTCGACGCGCCGCCCGGCAGCCTCCGCCGGACCGCCGAGCAGATGGTCACCGGCGAGGGCGGCAGGCTGATGCTCTGCCGCGGCGACGGCGAGCTCTACCTGGCCGACTACGGCGGCGAGGTGCTCGTCGTTCATCTGAACAACGAGGCCATCTCCGTCAACGGCCCGACGCTGCTGGCCTGCGACGCCTCGCTCCAGCTCACCATCGAGCCGGTCAAGGGCCTCGCGAAGCTGTCCGGCTCCGGCCTGACCAACCTCGTCGTAAGGGGCACCGGCTGGGTCGCGCTCGTCACGCGCGGTGTGCCGATCTCTCTGGACTGCGGCGAGCGCGAGACCTACGTCGACCCGGACGCGCTGATCGCGTGGACCGAAGGCCTCGACATGAAGGCGCGACGCAGCATCAAGGCGAGTGCGCTGATCGGGCGGGGCAGCGGCGAGGCCTTCCAGATCGGCTTCAAGGGACAGGGCTTTGTGGTCGTCCAGCCCAGCGAGGACACCGGCGACCGCTTCAAGATCCGTGGCTGACCGGGGCTGAGAGGAGCACCAGCAGACATGCACAGCACACTCTTCGCGCACATCCCGGTGGAGCACACCGAGCGCTACACGCTTCAGAACCCGCAGCTGCTCAAGACCGACGTCACGCGCGGCGGCAGTCCCGTGCTGGCCCGACAGGGCGCCATGGTCGCCTTCGAGGGACAGATCGAGTTCGACAGCCAGTACCGCAACCGCAGCTGGCGCAACGTCGAGCGGATGACCGGCGAGCAGCTCGAACTCATGCGCTGCAAGGGCAACGGGATCGTCTATCTCGCCAACTTCGCGCAGCACCTCCAGATCATGGACGTCGGCCGCGGCATCACCGTGGACAGCAAGTCCGTCCTCGCCTTCGACGGCTCGCTCAACGTGGGCATCGTCGCCGTGGACAGCGCCGTGGAGGTGGCCTCGGCGGGCGCCTACAACCTGGAGCTGTCGGGCTCCGGTGAGGTCGTCCTGATGACCTCGGGCGAGCCGCTGGTCCTGGAGGTGACGCCCGAGCGGAACATCTGCTGCGACGCGGACGCGGTCATCGCCTGGTCCACGTCCCTGCGGACCCAGCTCCAGGCGCCGACCTCCACGTCGGCCGTGTGGCGCCGCCGCGGCTCCACCGGTGAGGGCTGGGAGATGCAGTTCACCGGCACCGGACACGTCCTCGTGCAGCCCAGCGAGCTGCTGCCGCCGCAGCACCTGCGCACCTCGGGTGTGCTCGGACAGTTCGGCATGGGGTCGGGCGGCCTGACCGGGAACTCCCTCGGCGGCAGTCGCAACTGACACTCCGCGCGGGCAACAGGTAAGGGGCGACCACCCAGGCGGTCGCCCCTTACTCACGTCGACCCATGTCTACCTACACCGACCTACGCCTACGAATCCCCACGCACGCCTGCATCGACCGGCTCACGCGCCCAGCCGCGCCCGCGTCGCCTCCAGCAGCCGTACGACGGACCCGTCCGCCACGTCCGCCACCTCGTCGTACCCGAACCAGCGCACGTCCAGGGACTCGTCGCTCACCGCGTGCAGCGCGTCCGGGGGCGCCAGGACCGCGTACTGCACGTCGTAGTGCCAGTTGCACGGCGGCGGGATGGGATGGCGGTCCAGGCGCACCGGGCCGCCCGGCAGCAGGCTCAGCCCGCCGATGCCGGACTCCTCCGTCGCCTCACGCAGGGCCGCGGACTCCAGGTCCGCGTCCCCCGGCTCGCAGTGGCCGCCCATCTGAAGCCACATGCGCAGCTTCCTGTGCAGCGTCAGCAGCACCCGGTCGCGCGTGGGGTCGATCACCAGCGCGCTGGCCGTGACATGGCCCGCGTGGCAGGCCTTCCACATGCCGTCCGGGTGGGCGGCCAGGTGGTCCAGGTAGTCCTGGCGCAGGTCGGCCTGGTCCTCGTAGCCCTTGAGTACGAGGACCGCGTCGTCGTACAGGCTCACTCGGTGTCGTCGCCCTCGGTCTCGGGGTCGGCGTCGGTCTGCGGCTTCTTGTCGGTCTGCGGCTTCTTGAGGTCCGGCTTGGGGCCTGAGCCGTCCGCCGCCTCGCCGAGCATCTTGTCCAGCTCGGAGAAGTCGATCTGCTCGCGGTGCACGAATCCGTCCGGGTCGTCCAGGTCGGAGGCCGTGGGCAGCATGTCCGGGTGGCTCCACAGGGCGTCGCGGCCGTCCACACCGCGCGCGTCCGTCAGGGACGCCCACAGGCGGGACGCGTCGCGCAGCCGGCGCGGGCGCAGCTCCAGGCCGATCAGCGTGGCGAAGGTCTGCTCGGCCGGGCCGCCTGTGGCACGGCGGCGGCGCAGGGTCTCGCGCAGCGCGTCGGCGGACGAGAGACGCGGCTTCGCGGCGGCGTGCACCACCGCGTCGACCCAGCCCTCCACGAGCGCCAGAGCCGTCTCCAGACGGGCCAGGGCGGCCTTCTGCTCCGGCGTGTCCTCCGGCTGGAACATGCCCTGCTGGAGTGCCTGCTGCAACTCCTCGGGGTTCTGCGGATCGAACTGGCCGACGACGTCCTCCAGCTTCGCGGTGTCGACCTTGATCCCGCGCGCGTAGCCCTCGACCGCGCCGAACAGGTGTGCGCGCAGCCATGGCACATGCGCGAAAAGGCGCTGGTGGGCGGCCTCGCGCAGGGCGAGATACAGCCGCACCTCCTCCTTCGGCACACCGAGGTCCTTGCCGAACGCCTCGACGTTCAGCGGGAGCAGCGCGGCCTTGCCGATCGGGCCGAGCGGCAGACCGATGTCGGTCGAACCGACGACCTCGCCCGCGAGGACGCCCACGGCCTGCCCGATCTGCGTGCCGAACATGGCGCCGCCCATGGAGCGCATCATGCCGATCAGCGGGCCGGCCATGGCCTGCATCTCCTCGGGGAGGATGTCGCCCATGGCGCCGCCGACGCGCTCGGCGACGGGATCGACGAGCTCCTTCCAGGCGGGCAGGGTGGCCTCGACCCACTCCGCGCGGCTCCACGCCACGCCGGAGCCCGCGCCGGACGGCAACGACGTCGCGTCGTCCAGCCACAGGTCCGCCAGGCGGACGGCCTCCTGGACCGCGGTGCGCTCGGCCGGGCCGACGCTGGAGTCCTTGACGCCGTCGGAGGTGCCCTGGGACACCGTCTGGCGGGCGATCTGCTTGGCCATGTCCCAGTTCACCGGGCCGCCCTCGTAGGAGAGCATCTGGCCGAGCTGCTGGAACGCGGCACCCAGGTCGGTGGGGTTCAGCGAACCGAACATGGCAGCGAGCGGATTGTCCGCACCGGGGCCGCCGGCTCCTGGGCCGAAACCGAACGGGTTGCCCGGTTCCTGACCACCACCGCTCTGCTGGTCCTTCTTCTTGCCCTCGTCGCCGTCGTCCGGCTCCTCCGGCGGAAGGCCGAATCCGAATGGGGTGTCACTCACGGGATTCCTCGGCTGGTTAAGGCCGCCGGTTCTGTCCGACGGCACGACTGCCCTTCAACACCACCCAGCGTAGACACCCCGGGCGGTTGGGGCCTCGGTGCTTCGCCCACAGCATCGCTGCGGCAGGATGGATGCCACCTGGTACGTACGCGTCACTCGCGCTACGTATGTAGACAACCGCTGGAGACGCCCGGTGAGTTCCCCAGATCCGCAGGTTCGCGCACCGCGAAACCCCTCAACCCCCTCGCCCGAACCGAGCACGGCTTCGGCCGTGGCGCGCACCGGCGAGTCGGCGGGTGGCCGCGGGCCCGTCGTCGCGGTCACCGGCGCGGCGTCCGGCGTGGGTGCGCTGCTCACCGAGCGGCTCGCCGCATCCGAGGAGATCAAGCAGGTCATCGCCATCGACGAGCGGCGGGGCGAGTGCGCGGCGGCGCAGTGGCACATCCTCGACGTGCGGGATCCGGCGATCGCGGACAAGCTGCGGGGCGCCGACGTGGTCGTACATCTGGCCCTCGACCTGGATCTGGAGACCGATCCGGCGGCGCGTACGGCGTACAACGTGCGGGGTACGCAGACCGTGCTGACCGCGGCCGCGGCGGCCGGGGTGCACCGCGTGGTGCTGTGCACGTCGGCCATGGTCTACGGGGCCCTGCCGGACAACGAGCTGCCGCTGTCGGAGGACGCCGAGCTGCGGGCCACGGCGGAGGCGACTGGGGTCGGGGACCTGCTGGAGATCGAACGGCTCGCGCGGCGTGCGCCCCGGGCGCATCCGGGGCTCAATGTCACCGTGGTGCGGCCCGCGGTGCTGGTCGGGGGCACGGACACCGCGCTGACCAGGTACTTCGAGTCCCCTCGGCTGCTTGTGGTGGCCGGGTCGCGGCCGGCCTGGCAGTTCTGCCACGTCGAGGATCTGTGCAGCGCGCTGGAGTACGCCGTGCTGGAGCGGGTGGAGGGGGAGCTGGTCGTCGGGTGCGACGGGTGGCTGGAGCAGGAGGAGGTCGAGGAGCTCAGCGGGATCCGGCGGATGGAGCTGCCGTCCGCCGTCGCGCTGGGGGCGGCCGCGCGGTTGCACCGGATCGGGCTCACGCCGTCTCCGGCGGGGGATCTCGCGTACACGATGTATCCGTGGGTGGTCAGCGGGAGCCGGCTGCATGACGCGGGGTGGCGGCCGCAGTGGAGCAACGAGGAGGTGCTGGCCGAGCTGCTGGAGGAGGTGGCCGGGCGGCACACTGTCGCCGGGCGGCGGCTGGGGCGGAAGGATGCGACTGCTGCGGGGGCTGCGGGGGCGACGGTCGCGCTGCTGGGGGCGGCGGCCGTGGTCCGGCGGGCCCGGAAGGCACGACGCCGGATCTGAGGGCTACGTTCGTGAGAGCGGCGTCTCCCGCGCTGTGCCCGGCGTGGGGGTGACCCTGCGGGGCGTTCGCGCAGCCCGGCGCCGACGGGGTGCCGCCGCGCCCACCCGTGCCGCCCTGCGGCACGCCTGCCCGCGGCTACGCGGGTGGGAACCGTCCTGCGGCACGGCTGTCCGCGGCTGTGTGGGCTTTTGTCTCCGGAATGGAATCGGGATTCCGTTGGGGGTGGGTGTTCGGGCACGATGGCGTTATGGCTGTCACGCATGATCACCCCGGCGAGAGCGCCGCGTCCGCGCCCGTGAAGTTGATCGCCGTCCGGGAGACGGCCCTCTCCCTGGACGAGGTCTTCACCGCCGTCGGCGACTCCGCCGCCGGCGGCATCGCGCTGTTCGTGGGGACCGTGCGCAATCACGACGGCGGAGCCGACGTCGACGCGCTCGGGTACTCCAGCCATCCGTCGGCCGAGGCGGAGATGCGCAGGATCGCCGAGAAGGTCGCCGGGGAGTACCCGGTACGCGCGCTGGCGGCCGTGCACCGCGTGGGCGACCTCAAGGTCGGCGATCTCGCCGTGATCGTCGCCGTGGCGTGTCCGCACCGGGGCGACGCCTTCGACGCGTGCCGGATGCTGATCGACACCCTCAAGCACGAGGTGCCCATCTGGAAGCACCAGACGTTCTCCGACGGATCGGAGGAGTGGGTCGGCTCCTGCTGAGGCGATCGGCCCCCTCCCGGGCGTGTCCCAACCCCCTTGCATGCCCTCAGGTTGCGTAACCGCACCCCTGGCGTGAGCGTTGTCAGTGCGGATGGTTAATCTGCTGATCAGTCAGTTGCGAATGCTCATTTGGGGTTGGTGGTCGGCATGGCGGCGCTCGCCTGGTTGCTGATTCCGCTGGTGGCGGCGATCGCCGCGGGTCTGTGGGGCAGTTGGGCCAACCGCACCCGCAAGGCGCGCAGCGACGGGCCGGAGCTGGACGGGTACGCGCGCTTCCGCGCGGCCATGGAGCGGACCGGCCCGGAGGCGATGGAGTCCGAGGCCGTGGAGACCCGCAGCGGTACGTGATCTCGGCCCCGTCCCCCGACGGGCGGCCCTGACGGTGCGCTGACAGAACCGTCCCGTACTGTCGAGGCATGCCACGCCGTACCGTGACGATGCTCGCGTCCACCCTGATGCTGATCGCGCTGCTGTGCGCCGGAGTGCTCATCAAAGTGCCCTACGCGGAGATGTCCCCGGGGCCGACGGTGAACACGCTCGGGGACCACGACGGCGAGCCCGTGCTCCAGATCGCCGGTCACAAGACGTATCCGACGTCGGGCCACCTCAACATGACGACGGTCCGGGTCACCAGCGCCGACTACCGGATGAACCTCGTCGAGGCGGTCTACGGCTGGCTGGCCCACGACAACAAGGTCGTCCCGCACGACACGCTCTACCCGGACGGCACGACCGAGGAGCAGTCGACGCAGGAGAACGCCGAGGAGTTCAGCCAGTCCCAGGAGAGCGCCAAGGTCGCCGCCCTGAAGGAACTCGGCATCAAGGTCCAGTCCTGGGTGATCGTCTCCACCGTCGTCAAGGACTCGCCGGCCGAGGGCGCGCTGCACGCGGGCGACGTGATCAAGGCCGTGGACGGTACGGCGGTCAAGGTGCCGACCGACGTCGCCGAGCTGGTGACCAAGCACAAGCCGGGCGAGGACGTCGTCTTCACCATCGTGCCCGCCAAGGAGCAGGCGGCCGCCGAGAAGGAGAACCGGCAGCCGACGGGGTCCGAGAAGGTCACGATCACCACCACGGCCTCGGACGACACCGCGGAGAAGCGGGCCATCGTCGGCATCTCCGCCGGGACCGACCACACCTTCCCGTTCAGCATCGACATCAAGCTCGCCGACGTGGGCGGCCCGAGCGCCGGACTGATGTTCGCGCTGGGCATCTACGACAAGCTCACCAAGGGCCCGCTCACCGGCGGCGCGTTCGTCGCCGGCACGGGCACGATCGACGACAGCGGCAAGGTCGGCCCGATCGGCGGCATCGAGATGAAGACGGTCGGCGCGCGCGACATGGGCGCCAAGTACTTCCTGACGCCGGCCGACAACTGCGCGTCGGCCGCCCGGGACACCCCCAAGGGCCTCACGCTGGTCAAGGTCAACACCATCAAGGACGCGCTCGCGTCCCTGAAGGACATCCGCGCGGGCGACACCGCCGACCTGCCCAGCTGCACGACCAAGGGCTGAACACCGGTACGCGCGCGGGGGCGCCCTCCCCGAGAAGGACGAAGGTCGCCCCCGCGCGCGTACGGCCGGACCCGTGGCTCAGTCCTCGAAGGTCGCCCTCAACGCGTCCGCCAGACCCGGCACCAGCTCCGAACCCGTGACCACCTCCGTCGGCGAGTCCTTCGCGCGCAGCCGCAGCGCCGAGTCGCGGGCGCCGTCGCGCAGCACGGCGACCGTCATCCGGACCTCCTGGCGCTCGGGGTGGTCGGCCACCCAGGTCGCCAGCTGAGCCTCGTTCAGGTCCTGCGGCACCTGGGCCTCGGCGGACGGCGGCAGCATCAGCCGCTCCACGGTCAGCGCGCAGCCGGCCACCGCGTCGGGCCAGGCGATGGTCGCGAGGAACTCGTCCAACGGCTTGTCCGTTGCGATCTCGTCCTGCTCGATGGGGGTGAAACCGGTGGTCTCCTGCTCGTCGCCGAGTCCGAGCTGGGCCGCGAGGGAGGGTTCCTGGGCCTTGAGCCGAGCGGTGTCGACGAGGGCGAAGAGGCGGGCGGGCTGGTCCCAGCCGAGGCCGGAGGCGTACTCGTCGATCTCGAGTACGGCCCGGGTGAGCGGGCTCGCCGCCATGGGAGTGTTGGACATAGTCACAATCCTGCCTCGTTCCCTTCCGAAATCGGGAACCGAGTAAAGCGTGAGTAAGTTGCATAGGTGAGGGCCTTCGATCAGAGGGCCCTCCGGACGGCCACAAAACCTGGGCCTGACGGATCAACAGCGAATTTCGAGGTGCGCACCTTGGCTTTCCAGATGCCGGACCGCGGCGGAGGCCCGACGGGGCCACGGATCAGAGTGGGCCGCCCGTCCCGGCGTGTCCGGACCCTGCTCATGACGCTGGGCGTCCTTGCCGTACTCGGCATGGCGTTCACCATGTTCGCGGGGTTCTGGACGGACTGGCTCTGGTACCGGTCGGTGAAGTACTCGTCGGTCTTCACCACCACCCTGTGGACCAAGATCGGCCTTTTCTTCGTCTTCGGGCTGCTGATGGCCCTGGCGGTCGGGTTCAACATCTGGCTGGCCCACCGCCTGCGTCCGCCGCTGAGCGCGATGTCGTCGGAGCAGCAGAACCTCGACCGGTACCGGATGGGCATCGCGCCCTACAAGAAGTGGCTGCTGTTCGGCATCACCGCGCTGGTCGGCCTGATCGCCGGAGCGTCGGCGTCCGGCCAGTGGCGGACCTGGCTGATGTGGGTCAACGGCGTGCCGTTCGGCCAGAAGGACCCGCAGTTCAACCTGGACGTGTCGTTCTACGCGTTCGACCTGCCCTGGTACCGGTTCCTGCTCGGCTTCGGCTTCGCCGCCACGATCCTCTCGCTGATCGCCGCCGCGCTGACCCACTACCTGTACGGCGGGCTGCGCATCACCAGCCCCGGCGCGCGTGCCACGGCCGCGGCCACCGGTCATCTGTCGGTGGTGCTGGGCCTCTTCGTCTCCCTGAAGGCCGTCGCGTACTGGCTCGACCGGTACGGCCTCGCGGTGAAGTCCAGTGACTTCAAGGCCACGGACAACTGGACGGGCCTGAGGTACGTCGACGCCAACGCCTATCTGCCGGCCAAGACGATCCTGTTCTGCATCGCGGTCATCTGCGCCGTGCTGTTCTTCGCCACCCTGTGGCGGCGCTCGTGGCAACTGCCCGTCGTCGGCTTCGGCCTGATGGTGCTCTCGGCGATCCTGATCGGCGGGCTCTACCCGGCGATCGTCCAGAAGTTCCAGGTCCAGCCGAACGAGCAGGCCAAGGAAGCCCCGTACGTCGCCAAGAACCTCGCGGCGACCCGCGCGGCCTACGGCATCGAGGACGCCCAGGTCACGGACTACGACGGCAAGAGCGACACCACGGACATGACCCAGCTCCGGGACGACGTGGACGCCGCGGCCAGCATCCGGATCATGGACCCGAACATCGTCTCGCCGACCTTCCAGCAGCTCCAGCAGATGCGGAAGTACTACGCGTTCCCGACCAACCTGGACGTGGACCGCTACAGCGAGAACGGCACGGACCAGGACACGGTCATCGGCCTGCGTGAGCTGAACCTCGCCGGCGTGGACAAGCAGAACTGGATCAACACCCACTTCCGCTACACCCACGGCTACGGCGTGGTGGCCGCCAAGGGCACCACCGCCGACGCCGAGGGCCGCCCGGTCTTCACCGAGTCGGACCTGCCGTCGAAGGGCGAGCTGGGCTCGTACCAGCAGCGGATCTACTACGGCGAGAAGACCAGCACGTACTCGATCGTCGGCGGTCCCCAGAAGGAGATCGACTACTCCGACGACAGCGGTGAGAAGACCTACAGCTACGAGGCGAACAGCGGGGTCAACCTCTCCAACCCGGTCAACCGGGCGGCGTACGCGGTCGCGTTCAGCGAGCCGCAGATCCTCTACTCGGGAGCGATCGGGGACGGCTCGCGGATCCTGTACAACCGCACGCCGAAGGACCGCGTCGAGGCCGTCGCGCCGTGGCTGACCATCGACGGCGACGCCTACCCGGCGGTCGTGGACGGCAAGATCCAGTGGATCGTCGACGCGTACACCACGACCAACGGCTATCCGTACGCCTCGCGTACGACCCTGGGCGACACCACGGCGGACTCGCTGACGGCGACGAACAACTCCCGCGCGGTGGTGGCCCAGCAGAACCAGGTCAACTACATCCGCAACTCCGTGAAGGCGACCGTCGACGCGTACACCGGCGAGGTCAAGCTCTACGAGTGGGACACCAAGGACCCGGTCCTGAAGACCTGGATGAAGGCGTTCCCCGGCACGGTGGAGAAGCGCAGCGCGATCAGTGACTCGCTGATGGCCCATCTGCGGTACCCGCAGGATCTGTTCAAGGTCCAGCGCGAGCTGCTGACCCGCTACCACGTCAAGGACGCCGACACCTTCCTCAGCGGCAGCGAGGTGTGGCAGGTGCCGGACGACCCGACCAACAAGTCGGGCAACGCGGTGCCGCCGTACTACCAGAGCCTGAAGATGCCGGACCAGAAGGCGCAGGCGTTCTCGCTGACGACGACGTTCACCCCCAACGGGCGGGACAACCTCAGCGCGTTCATGTCGGTCGACGCCGAGGCGGGGACCAGCGACTACGGCAAGATCAGAATTCTGAAACTGCCGACCAGCACGACCGTCGACGGACCTAAACAGGTGCAGAGCCAGTTCAACTCCGAACAGGACATCGCCGAGTCGATCCGGCTGCTCAGAGGTGGCGACTCCGAAGTGGAGTACGGCAACCTGCTGACGGTGCCACTCGACGGAGGACTGCTGTACGTGGAGCCCGTCTACGTACGCGGTGGTGGACTGAAGTACCCGCTGCTGCGCAAGGTGTTGGTGACCTACGGCGGCAACACGGCCTTCGAGGACACCCTCGACGAAGCCCTCAACAAGGTGTTCGGAGCGGAGGGGGCGACTCCCGAGCCACCGGACGAGGGCGAGGACACCGGGCAGCCACCACCGCCGACATCCGAGAATCCCAACGTCCAGGACGCGCTGAACGACGCTCAGAAGGCGTTCGACGAGGGCCAGGAGGCCCTGAAGAACGGCGACTGGGAGGCGTACGGCCGGGCGCAGGCGGACCTGGAGGACGCCCTGCGCAGGGCCGAGGACGCGCAGTCGCAGCCGGCCGACGGCGGTGGCGGCGGCAGCACTCCGAGCGGCAGTCCCAGCGCCACTCCGAGCGGCAGTCCAAGCCCCTCCACCAGCCCCGACTCCGGCTGAGAAATGCTCCTCCCGCGCCGTGGTACGGTTGCAACACAACGGCGCGGGGTGGAGCAGCTCGGTAGCTCGCTGGGCTCATAACCCAGAGGTCGCAGGTTCAAATCCTGTCCCCGCTACTGGAGTCGACGTCACTGGCGTACGACATCGAAGGCCCGGATCCGATCATGGATCCGGGCCTTCGTGCTGTGCGAACGCATGTGCCGGGGCGAGGGATCGCCGTGCCGCCGTGCCCAGTTGGGAAACCCGTGTTTGACTTGTCTCTCTGTGGGCATGTCGACAAAACGCTGAAGTGACCTCACTGGCTGCGGTATACCAGGTGTACCCAGGTTGTTGGTGGTGCGACGATGGACGTTATGGGGGACAAGGCAACTCTGTTGGAGACAGGGCGTTTTGTGCAGCCTTCCCACCGGGAAGAAACCAGCCCCGACCGGGACGAAGCGGGCGAGGCTGTGGCGGAGGCGCGTCACCGCGTCGCCGCCGAGGCCGGCGATGTCGAGGCGATGAGCGTCCTCGGAGCCATGCTGCTGCGCCGCGGTGATCTCGACGGAGCCGAGCCCCAACTGCGTGCCGCCACCGCCGCCGGAGACCGCGCCGCCGCCAACAACCTCGGAGTTTTGCTCCACCAGCGCGGGTACGCCGAAGAGGCCGCCGGCTGGTGGCGGATCGCTGCCGTCGCCGGTTCCGCCGCGGCCGCGCACGCGCTCGGCCGGCACCACCGCGAGCGCGGCGACGAGCCGGCCGCCGAGTACTGGCTGCGCCAGTCCGCCGAACAGGGCCATGTCCTGGGCGCCTACGCCCTCGCGGACCTTCTGGAGCACCGCGCCGACGACGCCGCCGGGCAGTGGATGCGGGTCGCCGCCGAACGCGGGCACCGGGAGGCGGCGTACCGGCTCGCCCGCGCGCTCGACCGGCTCGCCACCCGGCAGGCCGAGGAGGGCGCCGAGGGCGGCGTGGGGCAGCCCTTCGCCCAGGAGGCCGAGCAGTGGCACCGGCAGGCCGCCGCGCGCGGACACCGGCGGGCCGCGCTCCAGCTCGGCGCGATCCTGGAGCGGCGGGGCGAGCTCAAGGAGGCCGGGCGCTGGTACCTGACGTCCGCCAAGGACGGCGAGGCGCGGGCCGCGTGCGCGCTGGGCTTCCTGCTGCGGGACGCCGGCGACAGCGAGAACGCGGCCGTGTGGTGGCTGCGGGCCGCGCAGGACGGCGACGGCAACGCGGCCAACGCGCTGGGCGCGCTGCACGCCGAGCGCGGCGAGACCCAGACCGCCGAGCGCTGGTACCGGGCGGCGATGGACGCCGGCGACATCAACGGCGCGTACAACCTCGGGCTGCTCTGCGCCACGCAGGGGCGGACCCCGCAGGCCGAGCAGTGGTACCGGCGCGCGGCCTACGCCGGACACCGGGAGGCGGCCAACGCGCTCGCCATCCTGCTGCTCCAGGGCGGGGACACGACCGGCGCCGAGCCCTGGTTCTCCAAGGCGGCGGAGGCGGGGAGCGTCGACGCGGCGTTCAACCTCGGGATCCTGTACGCGGGTCGGGGCGAGGACCGCGACGCGCTGCGGTGGTACGAGCGGGCCGCGTCCGCCGGGCACACCGAGGCGGCGCTCCAGGTCGGTATCGCCCGGCTGCGGGAGGGCGACGAGCGCGAGGCCGAGCGGCATCTGCGGTGCGCGGCGGGCGGGGGCAGCCCCGAGGCCGCCTTCCGGCTGGCCGCCGTGCTCGACGCGCGCCGCCCGCCGGTGTCCCCGCACGAGCTCGGGGAGCCGGCGCAGGAGAAGAGCGAGTGCGAGGAGTGGTACGAGCGGGCGGCCTCGCAGGGGCATCGGCGGGCGCAGGTGCGGGTCGGGATGCTGGCCGCGGCGCGGGGCGATGTGGTGGAGGCGGCGCGGTGGTACCGGGAGGCGGCCGAGGCCGGGTCTCGCAACGGGGCGTTCAATCTTGGGCTGTTGCTGGCCCGGGAGGGTAGCGAGCCGGAGGCTGCCGTGTGGTGGAAGCGGGCGGCTGACGCGGGGCATGGGCGGGCGGCGCTGCGGCTTGCGCTGGTGTATGCGCGGCGGGGGGAGCTTGCTGAGGGGAAGCGGTGGGCCGATCTTGCGGTGTCCCTGGGGCCGGGGGAGGTGGCGGAGCGGGCTGCGCGGTTGCGGGACGCTCTGCGCGAGGAGCTTTCGGCGTAGGCGCGGGCCGCTTGGGGGTACGGGGTTTTGCGGGGCCGGTGTCGGGAGCCTGGCCGGCGTTGAGGCTCGGGGCGGGGGTTGCGCAACCCGGCGCGACGGGGTGCCGCTGCGCCCACCCGTGCCGCCCTGCGGCACGATTGCCCGCAGCTGCGTGGGTGGGAAACGCTTTGGCGGCACGATTGCCCGTAGCTGCGCAGCTACGTGGCGGTGTGGGGGCGATTTGCTTCTTGGGATTGGGGTGACGTAACGTTACGTTCACCGACGCGGGGTGGAGCAGCTCGGTAGCTCGCTGGGCTCATAACCCAGAGGTCGCAGGTTCAAATCCTGTCCCCGCTACTGAAGACCGAGGGCCGGGATCCTGTTCAACAGGATCCCGGCCCTCAGTGCTTGCCTATGCGCTTGCGCAGTTGGGGCAGATGCCGCGGTAGGTGACCTCGACGTCCGAGACCGTGAAGCCGAAGCGCTCGGTGTCGGGGAGGTCGGCCAGCGGGTTGCCCGTCGGATGGACGTCACGGATCGAGCCGCACTGGGCGCACACCAGGTGGTGGTGCGGCTGGTGTGCGTTCGGGTCGTAGCGCTTGGCGCGCTTGTCCGTGGTGACTTCGAGGACCTCGCCGATCGAGACCAGCTCACCGAGAGTGTTGTAGACCGTCGCGCGGGAGATCTCCGGCAGTTTGGTCACGGCACGCGCGTGCACCTCGTCGGCGGTCAGATGGACGTGATCGCCGGCCAGGACCTCGGCCACGACACGCCGCTGTGCGGTCATCCGCCATCCGCGTCCACGCAGTCGTTCCAGAAGGTCACTCATAGGCATCACCTTAACAGCAAGGGACCTAGATCCTGAACAGGTGTGGCTTTAGAGCGCTACTTGACTTGGACTAAGTCCAATGTAGGATCCGGACTGGCTTTGGCCAATGGACAGGACAGCAGCAAGCAGCTGGAGGCTGACGTGACCCAGGGACCGCTCACGACGGAGGCCGGTGCCCCGGTCGCCGACAACCAGAACAGCGAGACGGCCGGTGTCGGCGGCCCGGTGCTCGTTCAGGACCAGCTGCTGCTGGAGAAGCTCGCGCACTTCAACCGGGAGCGCATTCCGGAGCGGGTGGTGCACGCCCGGGGCGCGGGCGCGTACGGCACGTTCACGGTGACCGCCGACGTGACCCCGTACACGCGTGCCGCCTTTCTCTCCTCGGTGGGGAAGCGGACCGAGGTGTTCCTGCGGGTCTCGACCGTGGCGGGCAATCTGGGCGCTGCGGACGCCGTGCGCGACCCGCGCGGGTGGGCGCTGAAGTTCTACACCGAGGAGGGGAACTACGACCTCGTTGGCAACAACACCCCGGTCTTCTTCATCAAGGACGGGATCAAGTTCCCCGACTTCATCCACACCCAGAAGCGCGACCCGTACACCGGCTCCCAGGAGCCCGACAACGTATGGGACTTCTGGGGGCTCAGCCCCGAGGCCACGCACCAGGTGACCTGGCTCTTCGGCGACCGCGGCATCCCCGCCTCGTACCGCCACATGAACGGCTACGGCTCGCACACCTATCAGTGGAACAACGAGGCCGGCGAGGTCTTCTGGGTCAAGTACCACTTCAAGACCGACCAGGGGATCCGGAATCTCAGGGCCGAGGACGCGGCCGTGCTCGCCGGGCGGGATCCCGACTCGCACCAGCGGGATCTGCGGGAGGCCATCGAGCGCGGAGAGTTCCCGAGCTGGACCGTGCAGGTGCAGATCATGCCGGCGGCGGACGCGGCGACGTACCGCTTCAACCCCTTCGACCTCACCAAGGTGTGGCCGCACGAGGACTATCCGCCGGTGGAGATCGGCCGGCTGGAGCTCAACCGGAACCCGCGGAACGTCTTCGCCGAGGTCGAGCAGAGTGTCTTCTCGCCGGCCCACTTCGTGCCGGGCATCGGTCCGTCGCCGGACAAGATGCTCCAGGGGCGGCTCTTCGCGTACGGCGACGCGCACCGCTACCGGGTCGGTGTCAACGCCGACCAACTGCCGGTGAACCGTCCGCACGCCGTCGAGGCGAACACGTACTCCCGTGACGGCCGGCTCTACGACGGCCGCCACGACGGCGCCAAGAACTACGAGCCCAACAGCTTCGGCGGCCCGTACCAGACGGACCGCCCGCTGTGGTCGGCCACCGCCGTCGCCGGTGTCACCGGTGACCATGCGGCGCCCTCGCACGCCGAGGACAACGACTTCGTGCAGGCCGGTGATCTGTACCGGCTGATGTCGGACGACGAGAAGGAGCGGTTGGTCGCCAACCTGGCGGGTGCGATCTCGGGGGTCTCCCGGGACGACATCGCCGAGCGGGCGATCGGCAACTTCCGGCAGGCCGACGAGGACTTCGGCAAGCGGCTGGAGGCCGCGGTCCGGGCGCTGCGCGGCTGACCCGGCGGTGGTGCGGGCGGGCCGGGTTCCGAGGGGAGCCCGGCCCGTTCGCCGAGGTGTGGGGGTGGGGGGTGAGGGGTCAGGCCGGTACGCGCTGCCGGTGCGGTGCCCAGCAGCGGATGATGTCGCGCACCGAAACGATGCCGGCCGGCTCGTCGCGGTCGAGGACGATCAGATGGCGGAAGCCGCCGTGGGTCATGGCGTGCGCCGCCTCCTCCAGGGTCCAGACCGGGGTGGCGAAGACGACGTCGGTGGTCGTGTGGGCGTGGGCGCGTTCGATGTCCGGGTCCTGGCCCAGACCTACCGCGTTGAGGATGTCGCGTTCGGTGAGGATGCCGATTCCGCCGGCGTCGGGATCGTGGACCACCGCCGCGCCGACCCGGCGCGCGGACATCAGCGCGGCGGCCTGGCGGAGTGTGTGGTCGGGGCCGATGGTGAGGACCACGGTGCTCATGGCGTCGCGGACGAGCATGGGCTGGAGCCACCTCCTTGGGTTCCCCGCCCTCTGCTGCCTCTGGCTGTGCCGTCTGTTCGGCTTGTTCAGGGTTTCACAAATTCACAAGGGTGGGGGTTTTCAGAGTCCCAGGTAAAGCGGGAGTCAACAAGGGGGCGTGGGGTCGCTAACGGCGCTCGTTGAGATAGCCGAGCAACTCGTCGTGGAGGATGCCGTTCGAGGCGGCCGCGTTGCCGCTGTGCGGGCCCGGGCGGCCGTCGAGGCCGGTGAAGGAGCCGCCGGACTCGGTGACGATGATCGCGTTCGCGGCCATGTCCCACAGGGAGAGTTCAGGCTCCGCGCACAGGTCGACGGCGCCCTCTGCCACCAGCATGTACGGCCAGAAGTCGCCGTACGCGCGCGTGCGCCAGACGTCCCGGGTGAGGTCGAGGAAGCCGTTGAGCAGGCCCTGGTCCTCCCAGCCGGAGAGGGAGGAGTACGCGAACGAGGCGTCCGCGAGCTTCGACACGCCGGAGACGTGGATGCGGGTCGCGGAGGTGAGGCTGCGGCCGGTGAAGGCGCCGTGACCCTTCGCGGCCCACCAGCGGCGGCCGAGGGCGGGGGCGGAGACGACGCCGACGACGGGCTGGTAGCCGCCCTCCGCCGCCTCCATCAGGGAGATCAGGGTGGCCCAGACGGGGACGCCCCGTACGTAGTTCTTGGTGCCGTCGATGGGGTCGATCACCCAGCGGCGGGGGCCGGTGCCCTCGATGCCGAACTCCTCGCCGAGGACCGCGTCCCTCGGGCGGGCGCGCTGGAGGTGGCCGCGGATGAGTTCCTCGGTGGCCTTGTCCGCCTCCGTCACCGGGGTCATGTCCGGCTTGGTCTCGACCTTGAGGTCGAGGGCCTTGAAGCGGGCCATGGTGGTTGCGTCGGCGGCGTCCGCGAGGACGTGGGCGAAGCGGAGGTCGTCGAGGTAGTCGGGCATGCGTGAACGGTATCTGGCGGGGTGGGGGGTGGGCCATCCCTGGCCGGGGGTGGCGTGGTCGGGGCGGGTGCCGGTGCCGGGTGCCGGGTGCCGGGTGCTGGGTGCCGGGGTGCCGGGGTGCCGGGGGCCGGGGTGCTGGGCGGGCCGGGGTTGCGGTGGGGGCGTGTCGCGGCCCGGCGACGGCGGGGTGCCGCTGCGCCCACCCGTGCCGCCCTGCGGCACGATTGCCCGCAGCTGCGTGGGTGGGTGGGGAGGAGGGGGTGCGGCACGATTGCCCGCAGCTTCCGTGGGTGGGTCGGTGGGTGGGGAGGAGGGGGTGCGGCGCGGCTGCTCGTAGCTGCGTGGGGCGGGACCCCTTGACAGGGTTGGGTTGCGCGTCAAATCTGGGCTGAGTGTCGTTCGCCCCTGGGAGGCGAGGATGCCTGGTGCGCGGGAGTCCCTACTCGATGCCGCCTACGCGGCGCTGGCGGGCCGGCCCTGGTCCGCTGTGCGGATGGTCGACGTGGCGGCGGCCGCCGGGGTGTCCCGGCAGACGCTGTACAACGAGTTCGGCAGCAAGGACGGGCTCGCGCGGGCCCTCGTCCGCAGGGAGGCCGACGGCTATCTCGCCGGCATCGAACGCGCCCTCGCCACCCACGCCGACGCGCGGGAGCGGCTCGCCGCCACCGCCGAGTGGACCACCGCCGCCGCCCGCGAGAACGCGCTGGTGCGCGCCATGCTCACCGGCTGCTGGAGCGAACGCCTGCCCGCGCCGGCCCTGACCGCCGTGCCGTCCTCGTCCGCCGTACCGGCGCAGCGCCGCGCCGACGGCCCGCTGCCCTCGCCCGGAGACTTCGTCGCGCTGGTCCGTGACCGTGCCGTCGCGGTGCTGTCCGGACCCGGCAACCACAAGACCGACGGCGGTGAACTCGCCCGCTCCTGCGAACTGGTCGTGCGCCTCGCGCTCTCCTGCGTGGCCGCCCCGCCCGCCGACGGCGGCGTCGCGCACCTCGTACGCGGCGCCCTCTACCGCCAGCAGCCCATCTGAGGGGTCAGTGCGCCGAACCCGACAGCTGGAGGCCGATGACACCGAGGATGACCAGGCTGATCGAGATGAGCTTGAGCGTCGAGACCAGGTCGCCGAGGAAGATCATGCCGTAGATCGCGGTGCCCGCCGCGCCGATCCCGGTCCACACCGCGTACGCCGGGCCCACGTCGAGCTTCTTCAGCGACAGGGTGAGCAGACCGAAGCTGCCGAGGGCGAAGATGCAGAAGGCGACGGTCGGCCAGAGCCTGGTGAAGCCGTGCGACAGCTTCAGACAGACGGCGAAGCCTGTTTCGAGCAACCCGGCCACGATGACCAGCAGCCACGCCATGTCCAGTCCTCCCGTAACTCCACGTTCTGTGACGCTCTGTGACCGCTCGTCAGGCTTTACTCGCTCTTGGGATCCGGCGTTGCGATTATGCCCTTACCGGACCGACCACAAGGCAAACAACGCCAAGGTCAGTCGCCTTCCTTCCGCTCCCGGGTCGCGAGCAGCCGGCGCAGTGAGTACAGCCGGGCAGGGTCGGCGTGGCCCTCGGCGACCCAGGCGTCCAGCGCGCACTCCGGCTCGTCGTGACTGCACGCGCGCGGGCAGTTCTCCGTGCCGGGGACCAGGTCGGGGAAGGCGTTGATGACGCGCGACGGGTCGACGTGCGCGAGGCCGAAGGACCGTACGCCCGGAGTGTCGACCACCCAGCCGCCGTGGTCGCTGAGGGGGAGGGCCAGGGCCGAGGTCGTGGTGTGCCGGCCACGGCCCGTCACCGCGTTGACATGACCGGTCAGCCGGCGGCGCTCCTCGGGGACGAGCGCGTTGACGAGGGTGGTCTTGCCGACGCCGGAGTGGCCGACGAAGGCCGTGATCTTGCCGTCCAGTTGCTCGAACACCGGCTGAAGGCCCTCGCCGGCCTCGATCGCCTCGCGGCTGGTGACGACGTACGGGATGTCGAGGGCGCCGTAGAGTTCCAGGAGTTTGTCAGGTGGGGCGAGATCCGACTTGGTCATCACGAGCAGCGGCTCCAGGCCGCCGTCGAACGCCGCCACCAGACAGCGGTCGATCAGCCGCGGGCGCGGCTCGGGGTCGGCGAGGGCGGTGACGATGGCGAGCTGGTCGGCGTTGGCGACGACCACCCGCTCGAAGGGGTCGTCGTCGTCCGCGGTGCGGCGCAGCACCGAGGCGCGCTCCTCGATCCGCACGATCCGCGCGAGGGTGTCCTTCTTCCCCGACAGATCGCCGACGATGGCGACCCGGTCGCCGACCACCGCGGCCTTGCGGCCCAGTTCACGGGCCTTCATCGCGAGGACCGTACGGCCGTCGACCAGACAGGTCAGACGGCCCCGGTCGACGGTGAGGACCATGCCCTCGGCGGCGTCCTCGTGCTTGGGCCGGATGTGCGTACGCGGCCGGTTGCCCTTGCGGTTGGGGCGGGAACGGATGTCGTCCTCGTCGGTGTGCTTGCCGTAGCGGCGCATGACCGGTGCCTGTGCCCTACGCCCCGAGCATCCCGGTCCACAGGTCGGGGAAGTCGGGCAGGGTCTTGGCCGTCGTCGCCACGTTCTCGATCTGCACTCCCTCGACCGCCAGGCCGATGATCGCGCCCGCCGTCGCCATCCGGTGGTCCTCGTACGTGTGGAAGATCCCGCCGTGCAGCCGGCGCGGCCGGATGCGCAGACCGTCCGCGGTCTCCGTCACGTCACCGCCGAGCTCGTTGATCTCCTTGGTGAGCGCGGCCAGCCGGTCCGTCTCGTGCAGCCGCAGATGGGCCACCCCGCGCAGGGTCGACGGGGAGTCCGCGAGGGCCGCGACGGCCGCGATGCCGGGGGTCAGCTCGCCGACCTCGCCGAGGTCCACGTCGACGCCGTGGATCGCACCCGAACCGGTGAACTCCAGGCCGTACTCCGTCAGTTCGCAGGAACCGCCCATCTCGGTGAAGATCTCGCGCAGCCGGTCACCGGGCTGGGTGGTACGGGCCGGCCAGTCCGGCACCACGACCTTGCCGCCGGTCACCAGCGCCGCCGCCAGGAACGGCTGCGCGTTCGACAGGTCAGGCTCGACCGTGAGGTCGCGGCCGAGCAGCGCGCCCGGCGTCACCCGCCAGACGTTCGGCTCGCCCCCGGACTCCGGGGTGTCCACCTGGGCGCCGACCGCGCGCAGCATGTCGACGGTCATCCGGATGTGCGGCATCGACGGCAGGGCGGCACCGATGTGCCGGACCTCCACCCCCTGGTTGAAGCGCGGGCCGGACAGCAGCAGCGCGGACACGAACTGCGAGGACGACGACGCGTCGATCCGGACCGGACCGCCCTCCAGGGCGCCCCCGCCCTGCACGGTCAGCGGCAGCGCGCCGCGGCCGTCGTCGTCGATCCGGGCGCCGAGCACCCGCAGCGCGTCGATCACACCGTTCAGCGGACGCTCGTACGACCTGGGGTCGCCGTCGAAACGGACCGGGCCGTCGGCGAGCGCGGCGACCGGCGGCAGGAAGCGCATCACCGTGCCCGCGTTGCCGACGTCGACGGTGGTGTCGCCGCGCAGGCCCGCGGGCAGCACCCGCCAGGCCTCGCCGGAGCCGTCCGGGCCGCCCGAGACGGAGGAGCTGGAGGAGACCGTCTCCTCGATGCCGACGCCCATCGCACGCAGCGCGCCGGCCATCAGCAGGGTGTCGCGGGACCGCAGCGGGCGGCGCAGCCAGCCGGGTTCGGAGGCCAGTGCGGCCAGGACGAGAGCGCGGTTGGTGACCGACTTGGACCCCGGCACGTGGACCGTCGCGTCGACGGCTCCGCTCGCGTGGGGGGCGGGCCAGAGGGCGGTGTGCGTGGTGTTCGGGACCATGCACCCACTCTATAAGGAGGCGCCTGCCCGGGAGCGGGCCCGATTCGGGCGTCGGGGGCCTTGCGGGGAGGGGATTGCGCCTTTGTGAGGGAGGCATCGGGGGCGGTTCCGGGGCTCTGCGGGAGCCGTTTCCCAGGACCGTTTCCGGGGGCTCTGCGGGAGCCCTTTCCCGGGACCGTTTCCGGGGCTTCGCGGGAGCCGTTTCCCCGGACCGTTCCCGGGGGCTCTGCGGGGGCGCCGAGACCGTCTCCGGTGCCCGTCGCGCACCACCGGTCAGCGCGTCACAGCTCCAGCAGCCACCGGCCCCCGCCGATCAGCGAGCACAGTGACACCGCGTGGAAGAGGAACAGCCACAGCCCCGCCGGTACGTGCGTCAGCCGCGACAACTGGTCCGCGTCCGAGTCCCCGGCGCCGCCCCGCCGCCGCTTCGCCTGGAGCTCGAACGCCGGGCGGACCCCGCCGAGCAGCAGGAACCACACCACCACGTACGCGAACGCCGCCTGCACCTGCGGTCCCGCCAGCCAGGACACGAGGAGGAACAGGCCGCCGCTGACGAGGACGGTGAGCACGCCGTACGCGTTGCGGATCATCACCAGCATCGCGACCAGCAGGGCCGTGGCGATCCACAGCAGCAGGGTGATCCGGCCGCCGGACAGGAGCGCGGCGCCGCCGAGGCCGAGCAGGGGCGGGGCGGTGTAGCCGGCGGCGGCCGTGAGGATCATGCCGACGCCGTGCGGCTTGCCGCGGCTGACGGTGAGGCCGCTGGTGTCGGAGTGCAGCCGGATGCCGGTCAGGGTCCGCCCGGTCACCAGCGCGATCAGTCCGTGGCCGCCCTCGTGGGCGATCGTGATGGCGTTGCGGGATATCCGCCACGGGAGCTGCGGGACGACCACGGCGAGCGCGGCGGCCAGCGTGGCGAGCACCACCCACAGGTCGGGATCGGGCTGGGTGCCGACGAGCTCGTCCCAGAGCGAGCTGGCTGTCGTGCTGTCCATGGCCTGGGGCGCTCCCTGTCCTCGTACGGAGTCTGGCAGTGTGGCACGCATGCGCGGACGGTATGTGAGACGCCCGGACGGCGGGGATCGTTCCTGGCGATGTACGCGCAGGTCACAGCAGTAGAGCCCCGGGGTCTCCGGGGCTCCTGGGCTGTCTGTGGGGCACCTGTGAAGTACCGGTCGGCGGGCTGTGACGCCCGGACCGACGCGCTGTCCGCGACCGGTCAGATCGACGCGGCCGGTGGTTCCTCCGTCGGCAGGGGCAGCGCCACGATCCGGCCCGCCTCGGCGGCGTCCAGACCGAACATCTGGAGTACGTTGCGCGCGGTCTGGTCGGCGATGGCGTCGACCGGTGCCGCCGGGTCGGCGCTGCTCAGGTGCATCGACGCGATCAGGGAGCCCGCCGCGCAGGCGAGCGCCACCCGGACGTCCTCCGTCGCGAACCGGCCCGAGGCGATCGCCGCCTCGATGTCGCGGCGGGCGTGGGCCGCGTGACCGTAGGGGGCGTCGAGCATCGTGCCCGGACTGTTCATCAGGACCCGGGCCATCCGCGGTCGGGTGCGGACCAGCCGCCCGGTGAGCCGCATCGAGGTCGCGACGACCTCGGCCGGATCGTCGACGTCCGAGAGCAGGCGCTCCAGCCAGGCCGCGTGGGATTCGAGCGCCTCGGCGATCGCCGCGTCGAGCAGTTCGGCCTTGGACGTGAAGTGGTTGTAGAACGAGCCGAAGCCGACGTCCGCCACCTCGGTGATCTGGTGGATGCTGACCTCGAGGTCGCCGCGTTCGGCGTAGATCTCCTGGGCGGCCTCGATCAGCGCCGTGCGCGTGCGCAGCTTGCGCCGCTCGCCGCGGGAGGGTGGCTGTTCGGACATGGCCGTGATCGTAGCCGGGGCGGTGACGCCCTCGCTCACCGGAGCACTCCGGCGGGGCCCGCCGCGCTGATCACCCGGTCGGGATCGACCCTGACCCAGCCGACTCCGGCGTCGCGCAGCCACCCCGCGAGCAGCCGTTCGCCCTCGGCGCCCGCCGGGTCGACGGTCAGCCACGCCGACGGCAGTGCGTCGGGGACGGCCGCGAGGTCGGTGCCGGGCAGCGCGACGACGACCGTACGGTCGCCCAGCACCCGGTCCACCAGCACGAGTTCGCCGTCGGGGCCGGGCACCCGCACCAGCGGGAGGAGCGCGCCGCGCACCGGGCGGGGCGTGCGGCGCCGGATGCGCGGGCCGGGGGTGAGGGCCGGGGTCCGGCTGTCGAGTAGCCGTCGGTGGACCGTGCGGGAGCGGGCGAGTACCGGCAGCAGGGTCCGGCGGGCGGGTACGGCGGCCCGTCCGCCGCCGGTCATCAGCTGCCCGAGGGCCGTGGCCCGTCTGATCATGGTCGTGGCGTGCGGGCGACGTTCGCTCTCGTAGGAGTCGAGGAGGTCCTGCCCCGCGCTGCCGCGCAGGACCGCGTGCAGTTTCCAGGCGAGGTTCTGCGCGTCGCGCAGGCCCGCGCACAGGCCCTGGCCGATGAACGGCGGCGTGACATGGGCGGCGTCGCCGGCGAGGAGGACCCGGCCCTCGCGCCAGCGCCGGGCGACCAGGGCGCGGAAGGTGTACTCGGTGCACCTGAGCACGGTCAGCCGGTCGTCGGGGACCGTGCGCGCCCAGGGGTCGATCAGCCGCCGCAGCGCCGGGAGGCGGCCGTGGCCGGCGGCGCTCTCGCCGTCGAGCAGCTGGAACTCCCAGCGGTGGCGGTCGGCCCCGACCCGCATGTACGTGCCCGCCCGGTGCGGGTCGCAGACCTGGTGCACCCCGTCCCAGGCGTCGAAGGGGTCCTCGCAGCGGACGTCGACAACGAGCCAGCGCTGGGCGAAGCCGAGGTCGGCGCGGGTGATGCCGAGCTGCTCGCGGACGGTGCTGTTGGCGCCGTCGCAGGCGATCACGTACGGCGCCCGCAGTGCGACCGGAGTGCCGTCGGGGCCCCGCACGTGCGCGGTGACGGACCCGGGGTCGGAGGTGTCGAGGCGCAGGAGTTCGTGACCGCCGAGGAGGCTCACCTCCGGGTGGTTCTTGAGGTTCTGGCGCAACAGCCGTTCCAGGTCCGGCTGGTCGAACAGGTAGGCCTGCGGAAGCCCCGCGGCCGTGGTCCGTCCGCGGGTGAAGGTGGCCAGTTCGCGGTGGCCGGCGTCGACGAGCCGGAGCCCGGCCGCGGGGCGGCTCAGGGCGGCGAACTCCTCGCCCACGCCCAGCTGGTGGAGGATCCGGTACACCTCGTCGTCCAGATGCACGGCCCGCGGCAGCGGATACAGGTCGTGATGGCGTTCGACGACGGCGACGACCAGGCCGAACTGCCCCAGCAGGGTCGCCGTGGCCAGCCCGGTCGGCCCGCCGCCGATCACGATCACGTCCCAAGGGCCGTACGGCGTCCGCGAGATGCCAGCTGTCATACGTTCGCCTCCTTGTCCCGGGTGCGCAGTTCGAGGTCGTAGCCCTTGAGGAGGGTGACGGCCCGGTCGATGTCGCCGGTGCCGGTCAGCCGTACGACCAGGCGGCCGCTCTCGTGGCCGGCGGTGAGGTCCACGCCGTCGACGCCGTGCTCGGCGAGTTCGTCGCGCAGGTGCTGGGCGGCGGCCTCCTCGCGCAGGGCGGGCTTGAACGGTTTGCCGATCGCGGTGAGCGGGATCGAGGGGAGCACGGTGATCCGCTTGGGCCGGGCCGCCGGTTCGCTGATGTGTCCCGCGGCCCACTCCATCAGCTCCTCGGGGCCGACGGTGGGATCGGCGAGCACCACGAACGCCACCGGGATCTCGCCGGAGGACCGGTCGGGCCGGCCGACCGCGGCCGCCGCGGCCACGGCGGGGTGGTCGAGCAGGGCGTCCTCGATGACGGCGGGGTCGATGTTGTGGCCGCCGCGGATGATCAGGTCCTTGCGGCGCCCGCGCAGATGCACCCGCTCGTCCAGAACGAAGCCCAGGTCGCCCGTGCGCAGCCGGCCGTCGACGACGACGCCGTCGGTGGACACCCACCTGCGGTCGCCGTCACGCCGCAGATAGCCACCGAACACGGTCGGCCCGCTGATCACCAACTCGCCGGTCTCACCCGGCGGAAGGGGCCGCACGACGCCGGTCGCCTCGTCGATCTCCGCCGCCACGATCTCCTGGTAGGGCAGCCGTTGCCCGACGGAACCGGGCAGCGCGTCGCCGGGCAGCGTCGCCGACGAGGCACAGGTGGCCTCGGTCAGGCCGTAGCCCTCCAGGAGTTCGAGCCCGGTCGCCTCGGCGAACGAACGCCGTACCGCGTCCGGCAGCGGGGCGGCGCCGACGACCGGCAGCTCCAGGGAGCTGATGTCGGCGTCGACCGGCATCGCCGCGAGGAACGCGTAGACGGTCGGCACCGCCGACATCGCGCGGGGGCGGTAGTGCTCGACGAGCCGCCAGAACGAGCCGTACAGATGCGGGTCGCGGTAGCCCAGCGGGCTCGGCCAGATCGACCGGGAGCCGGTCACCAGCGGCGCCAGCGCGGTCACCAGCAGGGCGTTGACATGGAACAGCGGCAGTCCCGCGACCACACTCTGCCCGGGCCCTGCGCCCCCTGTGACGGCGATGCTCCATGCCATCACCGCCTGGTTGCGGTGCGTGTGCGCGGCGACCTTCGGGGCGCCGGTGGTGCCGCCGGTGTGGAAGAACGCGGCGAGGTCGTCGGGCGCCGGCGGCGCGTCGGGGAGCCCGGCGGGAGCGGACGGACCGGCCGCCACCAGCTCGTCGAGGCGTACGGTACGCAGGCCCGGCCGGGTCTCCAGGGCGCCGCCGCTGCCCCGGTCCCAGCCGTCGGGCGACAGCGCCACCAGGACCTCGATGCCCAGGTCCGCGGCGCCGTCGAGGAGCCGCTGCCACAGGGCCGCGTCGAGTTCGGGCCCGGCCGTGACCAGCACCCGGGAGCCGGTCAGACGCAGGATGTGGGCGACGTGGCCCACGTCGAGCGCGGCGTTCACGGGCGCCGCGATCCCCACGGCCTCGGCGGCGAGCGTCACCGCGAGCAGGTCGCTGCAATTGGGCGCCATCAGCGTGACGGCGTCGCCGTACCCGACGCCCAGTCCGTGCAGGGCGTGCGCGACGGCGTGCACCCGGTCGAGGAGCGCCTCGAAGGAGACGGCCACGTGCTCCTCGACGGAGGCGGCGTCCGGGATCCAGACCGAGCACTCCTCGTCGGGCCAGCGCCGCGCGGCCCGCACGACCAGCTCGTACGTGGTGAGCGCGAGGTCGCGTTCGGCGAGCGGCACCTTCTCGACGGTGTACAGGTCGTCCCGTCCGGTGAGCGGCGGGAGCCCGGCCGGCCTCACAGCGCGGCCCTGCGCGCCGGGCCCCGCACGACGTTGCTCTGCTGGCCGAGGTCGATACCCCGCCCGGGATCGCCGATGGTCGCGGCGATCACGTCACCGTCCTTGAGGTAACGCGGGTTGGCGGCCTGCCGTTTGAAAAAGGTCTTCCACTTCACGGCGGGCGGCAGCAGGGCGCCGATCTTCTCGACGACCTTGTGCGGCGCCTTGAGGGCGGTGCCGCCCGGTGTGCCGGTGAGCAGCAGGTCGCCGGGGTCGAGCGCCTGGAAGCGGGAGAGCAGGGTGAGCGCGCGGGCGGGCTTGACGATCATGTCCGCGACGGTGCTGTCCTGGCGGACCTCGCCGTTGACGCTCAGGGTCAGCCGCAGCCGCTCCAGGGCGGTGAGTTCCTCGCCCTGGAGGAGGGTCAGGAAGGGGCCGACGGGGGTGAAGGTCGGGTAGGACTTCGACTCGTAGAACTGGGTGCGGGTCAGCTGGATGTCACGGGCGCTGACGTCGTTGGTGACGACGACGCCCGCGACCAGGTCGGCGAGGTCGCCCTCGGCCACCACGGTGCCGACGTCGATCCGCCGCCCGATGACCAGGCCCAGCTCGACCTCGTAGTCGAGGAAGCCGACGTGGTCCGGGCAGCGGATGTCGTCGCCGGGACCGCAGACCGAGCCGGACGCCTTGCGGAAGAACGCCGGCGGGACGGTGTCCGGGTCGATGCCCGAATCGGTCGCGTGGCTGCGGTAGTTGACCATCTGCGCGACCACCCGGGCCGGCACGGTGACCGGTGAGCGCAGCACGACGTCTGCGAGCTGCGGCCCGTCGGGGTCGGGGGTGGCCGCGGCCTTGTCCACCGCGGCCCGGTCGGCCAGCAGTTCCGCCGTGGTGGTCGCGTCGGTGGTGACCGGGGTCAGCCGGCCGCCCTGCTCGACCCACCAGCCGTCGTCGGTGCGTGCCACGTTCGTGCTCATGCCGCCATCGCTTTCGCCAGTGCCATCAGGGTGTCCTTGTCGATCTCGTTGGTCCCGTCGCCCAGCGCCCTGACCAGGGCGGCGACCAGGGCCGGACCGGGCGTGCTGCCCAGGAAGTCACGGGAGACGGGCGGGCCCCACTGCGAGAGACCGCCGGCGCTCATGGGCGCCCAGCCGGGCTCCAGGGAGGAGTCGAAGAGATCCCCGTCGGCGTAGTGCTCGACCATCATCCGGTCGGGGTCGCGCCAGTAGTCGAAGATCTGGCTGCCCTGGATGTGCCGGCCGACGCCCCACACCCGCCGGTAGCCCCGCTCGGCGAGGTACTGGCCGCCCGCGGCCACCGCGTCGAGATCGGTGACCTGGTAGGCGGAGTGCACATACCCCGTCCGCGGCCCCAGGTGCATGGCCATCGTGTGGTGGTCCGTCGGCACCGACCCGAGGTCGCAGCGGAGGAACGCCATCGTGGGACCCCGGTCGCGCAGGGCGTCCAGATAGAGGAAGTCGCTCACGATCATCCCGAGCGCCTCCAGGTACCAGGACAGCGCCCGCCGGAACCGCGTGGTCTCCAGCACGAAGTGCCCGAGCCGCTGGATCTCGGGTGCGGCGCGCGGCGGTCGCTGGGTCGCGTTGAACCGGACCGGCTTCATGCCGACGTTCCAGTCGAGCGGGTCGCGCTCGGGCAGCGCGGCCGGCGGTGCCAGACCCGCCACGACCCGCACGGACAGCCCGCTCGGATCCGTCAGCCGCACGGCCTGGCCGCCGTCGAACGGCAGTACGTTCGTCCCCGCCCAGCGCGCGAGCCTGCGCACGTCCTCGACCGACTCGGCGAGGAACGTCGGCCCGGCGAAACCGGCCCGGCGGCCGCGCCGGACGACCAGACACGGCAGGGCCGACCAGGTGCCGCGCAGGCTGAGCAGGTCGGGTGTGCGGTCGTGGACGACGAAGCCGAAGTCGCGGGCGAACCGCTCGGCACGGTCGAGGTCGGCCTTGACGAACTCCAGCCGGGCGAGCCCGATCACCTTGATCACCGGGTTGCGGGCCCGGTCGGGTTGCTCCCCGCGCAGGGCGCCGGCCTCACTGTGCAGCCCCTGGTGGACGTCGGCCGGGGCGGCCCCCGCCGGTATGTCGATCTCTCTCACGGCCGTACTCCTTGCTCGTCGAGCGTGCTGCGCCTCGCCTCCGACCTCTCATTGATGATTGTTTCATCAGCTCTGATGTGTCAACCGCTAGTGAGCAATGAATCAGCTGATCTCGGTCCCCCTGCCGGATCTGGCAATCTGGCACGCATGTGCGGACGGTATGCATCGAGTCGTAGGCCCGAAGATCTCGCCGGAATCTTCGAGATCGAGAAGTGGGAGCCCGAGGAGACCCTCGAACCCGACTACAACGTGGCTCCGACCAAGGAGGTCTACGCGGTCCTCGACCGTCCGCTGCGGGACAGCGACGACCGGCGCCCCGTCCGCCAGCTGCGCCGGCTCAAGTGGGGGCTGGTCCCGTCCTGGGCCAAGACGCCCGAGGGCGGCGCCCGGATGATCAACGCCCGCGCGGAGACCGTCCACGAGAAGCCCGCCTACCGCCGCGCCTTCGCCGCCCGGCGCTGCATCCTGCCCGCCGACGGCTACTACGAGTGGGTCACCGGCAAGAGCGAGCGGGACCTGGAGGTCGAGGGCAGGAAGAAGCGGCCCCGCAAGCAGCCGTACTTCGTGCTGCCGGCCGACGGCTCGGTGTTCGCGATGGCCGGGCTCTACGAGTTCTGGCGGGACGGCACCCTCCCCGACGAGCATCCGCAGGCCTGGTGGACGACCTGCTCGGTGATCACCACCGAGGCCGAGACCACACCCCTCGCGGTGGCCCCCGCCGACGGCCCGTTCGTGCTGTCCGACATCCACCCCCGGATGCCCCTGATGCTCACCGAGGACCGCTGGGACGCCTGGCTCGACCCGGCCCGCACCGACCCCGACGACCTGCGCGGGCTGCTCGCCCCGCCGCCGCCCGGACTGATGCGCGCCTACCCGGTGAGCACCGCCGTCAGCAACGTCCGCAACAACGGCGCGGACCTGCTGACGGAGCTGTCGGGCCCCGAGGAGGGCACACTGTTCTGACCGGGTCCGAGCCGATCGGCTCCGAACGGGTCTGAACGGGTCTGAACGGGCAATCGCAGGACAGGGACGGGTCTGAACGGGCCGTCGCAGGATCGGGACGGCGTGGACGTGACCACCGGGACGGGCGGGACGGACGAGGTGGGCGAGGTGGGCGAGACGGCTGGGACAGGCGGGGCGGGCAGAGCGGGGAAGGTCGGCGGAGTGGAGAAGGCCGGCAGCGCAGGGAAGGCCGGGAAAGCCGTGAAGGCTGTGCGGGCTGTCAAGGCCGTCAAGGCCGTCAAGGCCGTCAAAGCGGTGAAGGCCGTCAAGGTCGTGCAGGCCGTGAAGAGCGCGAGGGCCGCGGACGCGGCCGGGGCCGACGCCGTGGAGAACGTCGAGACCGAGGCCGGCACCGCCCGGATCACCTGGTTCCCGGCGCCCGGCGCCCGTCTGGTGCTCGCCGCGAGCCACGGCGCGGGCGGCGGCATCGGGGCCCGCGACCTCCAGGCGCTCGCCGCGACCCTGCCCGCGCACGGTGTGACCGTCGCCCTCGTGGAACAGCCCTGGCGGGTGGCCGGGAAGAAGGTCGCGTCGCCGCCGAGAACACTCGACGCCGGCTGGCGCGGCCTGTGGCCCGCACTCACCGCGCCGGGACTGCCGGTGATCTCCGGCGGACGCAGCGCCGGCGCCCGCGTGGCCTGCCGTACGGCCCTCGAACTGGGCGCCGCCGGTGTGCTCGCCCTCAGCTTCCCGCTGCACCCGCCGGGCCGGCCCGAGAAGTCCCGCGCCGACGAGCTGCTCGGCGCCGGCGTCCCCACCCTCGTCGTCCAGGGCGGCAACGATCCCTTCGGCCGGCCCGCGGAGTTCCCCGGCGGCGGCTACGCACTGGTCGAGGTGCCGGACGCCGACCACGGTCTCGCCGTACCGAAACGGGCCACGATCAGCCAGGACGAGGCAGTGACGATCATCACTGACGCCGTGACGGAGTGGGCACGGTCACTGGGCTGAACACCGGGGAATGCCGGGACCCGGAGTGCTGTTGAAGGCGGACAGAAGGGCCGGGGCACCGGCTTCTACGTCGTGGAGAGGAAGTCCGCCGCATGGGTTCGACCTTCTGCCCGGGCCGCGCAGCAACCGACCAGCTCGACTGGACGGTGCTGCACGCGGCCAAGACCGCTCCCATTCGAGCGGCGGGCGGACCGGATCGTCGTCTATCCTCCGATTCTGGTGGGACCGGGCTCGGTCCTGCCCAGAAACTTGAGGAGGTGGGTCCGGTTCCCGGTACCGACGCAGGGACCGACTACGGCCAGGCGGAGCAGCCCGAGGGCCAGGGCACCGGTGCGGAGTCGACCACGGAGCGCAGCGCGCGCTTCGAGCGCGACGCGCTGGAATTCCTCGACCAGATGTACTCGGCCGCGCTCCGTATGACGCGCAATCCGGCCGACGCCGAGGACCTGGTGCAGGAGACGTACGCCAAGGCCTACGCGTCCTTCCACCAGTTCCGTGAGGGCACCAACCTCAAGGCGTGGTTGTACCGGATCCTGACCAACACGTTCATCAACTCCTACCGCAAGAAGCAGCGCGAACCCCAGCGCTCCGCGGCCGAGGAGATCGAGGACTGGCAGCTCGCGCGCGCCGAGTCGCACATGTCGACCGGTCTGCGCTCCGCCGAGTCGCAGGCGCTCGACCACCTGCCCGACTCGGACGTGAAGGAAGCGCTCCAGGCGATCCCCGAGGAATTCCGCATCGCCGTCTATCTCGCCGACGTCGAGGGCTTTGCGTACAAGGAGATCGCGGACATCATGGGGACACCCATCGGTACGGTGATGTCCCGGCTGCACCGTGGCCGCCGTCAACTGCGCGGCATGCTGGAGGACTACGCGCGTGAGCGCGGTCTGGTCCCGGCCGGCGCCGGAGAGTCGAACGAAGCGAAAGGCTCGGGCTCATGAGCTGCGGAGAGCCGCACGAGACGGACTGTAGCGAGGTCCTCGACCATCTCTACGAGTTTCTCGACCGGGAGATGCCGGACGCGGACTGCACCAAGTTCGAGGTGCACTTCGAGGAGTGCTCGCCGTGCCTGGAGAAGTACGGCCTGGAGCAGGCCGTGAAGAAGCTCGTCAAGAGGTGCTGCGGGCAGGACGACGTGCCCACCGACCTGCGCTCGAAGGTCATGGGGCGGATCGACCTGATCCGCTCCGGGCAGTCGGTGCCCGAGCACGACGTCACGGCCTCGCCGCAGGAGTCCTGACCTCGTTCGCCGCCCCGGGCCCCGCCCGGGAGACCGGCCGACCGGCCCGTCCGTAGAACGGGCGGTCGTCACCCGAACGTGCTAATTGCCGGGTTATCCGCCCGTGTGCTTTCCCCTGCCGTCCTAGGCTCCGGAGCCTGGACAGGCATGGTCGGGGGAGGGGCGCGATGGAGGCGGGACCGGCAGCGGCACGTGGGTACATCACGTGTGTCGCCCTGGTCGCGGTCGTCTGTCTGTGGCCGCTGCCCACCGTGCTCGCGCCCTGGTGGGCGGTCGCGCTGCTCGCCGCGCTGCATGCGTGCGGGGAGCGGATCGCGGGCAGCCGGTTCGCCGGCACCTGCTATCCGGTGCTGCTCGCCGGCGCGTTCCTGCTGCCCCCGCCCGCCGCGGCGCTCGTGGTGCTGCCCGGCGCGCTCCTCGCACCGGTCGAGCAGCGGCCGTACGGCTGGCGGCGGCTGTGGCGGACCGCGCGGCTGGTCATCGCCGTATGGGCCGCGACCCGGGCGCACTGGGCCTTCGGCGGCCGCGACGCCGTGGTCGCCTCGGACTTTCCCTACGCGCTCGTCCCGGCCGGGGCCGCCGTCCTGGCGTTCTGTCTGGTCCTGACCGTGCTCGACGGGGGGATCCTGGCGCTGGCCGAGGGGGTGCCGGCCCGCCGGGCCTGGCGCGGGCTGTTCTGCCGGTCGCTGGCGCCCTTCGCCGTGCACGGGCTCGCCGGGCTGATGATGGCCGTGCTGTGGCGCAGCCCGTACGGCCCGGTCGCCGCGCTGCTCGTGCTGCTGCCCATGTGCGTGTCCTGGTGGGCGTTCGCCCAGTACCACCGGGAGAGCGCCGCCCACCAGGCGACCATCCGCGCGCTCGTCCAGGCCGTCGACATCAAGGACGGCTACACGCGCGGCCACAGCGAGCGCGTCGGACAGGCCTCCCTGATGATCGCCCGCGAACTCGGCATGGACGAGGACCGCGTCGAGCTGATCCGCTTCGCCGGGATCCTGCACGATGTCGGCAAGCTCGGCGTCCCCACCCGGCTGCTGCGCAAGGACGGCCCGCTGACCCCCGAGGAACGCCGGATCATCGAGCTGCACCCCGAGTACGGCCACGAGATGGTGCGCGGCATCGGCTTCCTCGGCGAGGCCCGCTCGGCGATCCTCCACCACCACGAGCGGCTCGACGGCAGCGGTTATCCCTACGGCCTCGTCGGCAGCCAGATCCCCGAGCCCGCCCGGGTCGTCGCGGTCGCCGACGCCTTCGACGCCATGACCTCCACCCGCTCCTACAGCCGCGCCCGGCCCGTGCCGGTCGCCCTGGAGGAGCTACGGCGGTGCGCGGGCGCCCACTTCGACCCCCGCATGGTCGAGGCCCTGGTCCGCGCCCTCGGCAGATCCTCGAACGGCACCGGCCCCGGCTGGCACCCCGCGGTCACCGCCGACGAGCCATCCGGCCCACGCGTCCCGGAACAGGCCTCCTGGCGCCAGGGGGCGCACCGATGAGCACGGGCACCGGCCACGCCCCCGACCACGCCCCCGACCACACCCCCGACCACACCCCCGCACGCCCCATCGTGCGCCGGGGAGCCCTCCGATGACCGTCGGACGTGCCCCCGCGCACGCCCCCGCCCCCAGGCCCCCCGCGCACGCGCGGCGGCGCGGTGCCCACCGGGCGCCGGGGAGCGGCCGGGCCGGCGCCCGCCCGTTCGTCCTGCTCGGCCTGCTGCACGCCACTGCCGGTCTGGTCGTCGTCTGCTGTCTCGCCGCCACCCTCTGGGGCGGGCTGGCGGAGCGGGGTGTCGCGCTCGCGTTCGGGCTGCTCATCGCCGTCGGTGAGCTGAGCCGGTGGACCTGGGCGCACGGCCGGGACGCCGCGCCCCTCGGCGCCGCCGGGGCGCTGGCGTACGCGCTGCTCGGCGAGGACGCGGGCCGGCCCACCGGGCACGGCGTCGCACAGGTCGTCACCGTGGTGTTCGCCGCCACCCTGACCGGCTGTGTCTCGCACATCGCGCGCGGACGCGGACCGACCCTCGACCACCTCTCCCGCCGCGTCCTCACCGTCGGATTCGCCGCCGTCTGCTTCCAACCCCTCTACAACAACGGGCTGTTCGACACCTGGGGCGGCTCCGGATACGCCCTCGTCCTGCTCGCGATCCTCGCGCTGACCGCGCTGTGCGACGCCGTACTGGCCGCCGCCTCCGCCCGGCTGCGCACCGGCTGGCCGTTCGGCCCCCTGCTGCGCGAGGAACTGCGGGCCCTGCGTGGCATCGGCTCCGCGGTCTGCGCGACCGGCGCGGTCATGGCGCTCGGCGTCGCGGTCGCCGGGCTCTGGGCGCTGCCCCTGTTCTGTCTGCCGCTCCTGCTGGCCCAGGTCACCTTCCGCCGCTACTCCGCCGTACGCGCCACCTACCGGCAGACCATCGCCTCCCTCGCCCGCGCCACCGAGATCGCCGGCTACACCCCGGCCGGGCACGCCCGCCGGGTCGCCGCGCTCGGCCAGGCCGTCGGCCGCGACCTCGGCCTCACCGAGCCGGAGCTGACGGTCCTGGAGTACGCGGCCCTCATGCACGACATCGGCCAGCTCAGCCTCGTCGACCCGGTGCCGGCCGGCGCCACGGCCGGGCTGCCCGCCGCCGAACAGCGCCGGATCGCGCTGCTCGGCGGGGCCGTCGTACGGCAGACCGGGGTGGACGCGGCCGTCGCGGCCGTGGTGGAGCGGCAGGCCGACCCCTACCGGGAGCAGCCGGTCGCGGCCCGGATCGTGCGGGCGGTCAACGCGTACGAGGAGAAGGCGCGGGACGCCGGTCCCGGCGGGCCGCTGACCGCGCTGGAGGAGCTGCGCCTGGGCACCGCGGGGGACTACGCTCCGGACGTCGTGGAGGCGCTGGCCAGGGTGCTGTCCCACCAGGGCGGTGGCGGGTGAGCGCGCGGGGCGATGGCCGGCGCGGTGGTCTGACCCCCGGTGCGGCTGGGTAACCCATGGGTAATGAGCGCCCTTCCAGCCGTACGTGGTTGGATGCGAGGGAGAGGGTGTCCGGGGGCACAGCCAGCCCACCGAACGGAACTGGCAGGCGGGAATCGTGAGGATCTTCGGCAAGGGACGGCACCGGCCCTCCGCCTCCTGGCGGCAGGCCACGGACCGTGCTTTCACGCTGATCGGGGACGGCCGGTACGAGGACGCGGGCGCGCTGCTGACGCGGGCCGCCGATCTGGAGCCCTGGCTCTCGGAGTCCTGGTTCAACCTCGCCCTGCTGCACAAGTTCCGGCACGACTGGGAGCAGGCCAGGGCCGCCGGGCTGCGGGCCGTGGCCCTGCTCGACCGGGAGACCGGGGCACCCGACTGGTGGAACGTCGGGATCGCCGCCACCGCCCTCCAGGACTGGCCGCTGGCCCGCCGGGCCTGGCAGGCGTACGGGCTGCACGTGCCGGGTGGCGCCGCCGTCTCCGGCGAGCCGGTCGGCATGGACCTGGGCAGCGCGGCCGTACGGCTGTCGCCGGAGGGCGAGGCCGAGGTCGTGTGGGGGCGGCGGCTGGATCCGGCGCGGATCGAGGTGCTGTCGATTCCGCTGCCGTCGTCCGGGCGCCGCTGGGGCGAGGTCGTACTGCACGACGGTGTCCCGCACGGCGAGCGGACCACGTCCGCCGGGCACTCCTACCCGGTCTTCGACGAGATCGAGCTGTGGGCGCCCTCGCCGGTGCCGACCTGGGTGGTGCTCCTGGAGGCGGCGACCGAGGCCGACCGGGACGCGCTGGAGCAGCTCGCGGCGGACGCCGGGTTCGCGGCGGAGGACTGGTCGTCGTCGGTGCGGCTGCTGTGCCGGCTGTGCTCGGAGTCGCGGATGCCGTCCGACGAGGGGGACGGGGAGCATCTGGATCCGCACGACCACAGTGAGCCGGGGCATCCGGGGCCGCTGGGGCATCGGACGGACGGGCAGATGTGGGTGCCTGAGCGGGAATGTGGCGTGGCCGCCCCTGCTTCTCTCGTCCGAGGGCTGCTGGATGGATGGGTCGCGGATTCTCCGGAGTCGCGGGACTGGCGGGATCTCGAAGAGGTTTGCTGAGGTTTCGCTGCCGGGTGCGGGCCGTGGTGGGTTCTCGCGCAGTTCCCCGCGCCCCCCATGGGCAGGCCCACGTACCCTTGGTCGGCAACCACCCCTCGTTCTTGTGCAGGAAGGCTCACGTTCGTCATGGCTCAGCAGGACACCGATCAGCAGCACGTTGGCGTGCTTCCCGTTGACGACGACGGGTTCGTCGCGGACACGGAGGACTGTGAGGAGCGTGAGGCGGCGTATCGCGGGCGCGGCAGCTCGCGGCCGATCACCGTGGTCGGGAACCCCGTGCTGCACAAGGAGTGCAGGGACGTCACCAGCTTCGACGACGAACTGCTGAAGCTGATCGACGACATGTTCGCCTCGCAGCGCACCGCCGAGGGCGTGGGTCTCGCCGCCAACCAGGTCGGCGTCGATCTGAAGGTGTTCGTCTACGACTGCCCGGACGACGACGGAGTGCGGCACGTCGGTGTGGTGTGCAACCCGAAGCTGGTCGAGCTGCCCGCGGACAAGCGGCGCCTGGACGACAGCAACGAGGGGTGTCTGTCGGTGCCGACCGCGTACGCGCCGCTGGCCCGGCCCGACTACGCCGAGGTGACCGGTCAGGACGAGCGGGGCAATCCGATCAAGGTGCGCGGCACCGGGTACTTCGCTCGGTGTTTGCAGCACGAGACGGATCATCTGTACGGGTACCTCTACATCGACCGGCTGTCCAAGCGCGAGCGCAAGGACGCCCTGCGGCAGATGGCCGAGAACGAGCCACGCTACCCCGTGGTCGCCAACGACTGAGCCCGCCAGGGCAGTCGGGAGCCCCGAACGCCAACCACACGGCGCCCGGCCGGGATTGATCCCGGCCGGGCGCCGTTCGTGTGTCCCTCGCACGTTCGATCGGATCTGCACTCGTAATGATCCACAATCAGTCACACAAGAGGGGAATCTCGGCATGTTGGGGTAGTGAATGGAGCAAATCCGTTCCCAGATCGGTCAGTTGTGGTGCTGAATGGGAAGTGCGGGGATACGCAACGGCGCACGCCCGGTACCGCGGGAGGGGTGTGCGCATCTGGCGGCTGAGAGGGGTTTGTTCGTGTCTGCTTTCCCACACGGCACCACATCGACGACGACCGCGATCCCACCATCGCTCTCTCTTCCGGTGATCGAGTCGGCGTTTCCGCGGCAGTTGCACCCGTATTGGCCAAGGCTCCAGGAGAAGACCCGCACCTGGCTCCTTGAAAAGCGGCTCATGCCGGCCGACAAGGTGAAGGAATATGCCGACGGACTGTGCTACACCGACCTCATGGCGGGGTACTACACAGGAGCCCCGGACGATGTTCTCCAGGCGATAGCGGACTACAGCGCCTGGTTCTTCGTCTGGGACGACCGCCACGACCGTGACATCGTGCACGGCCGGTCCGACGCCTGGGCGCGGCTGCGGCGCAGACTGCACGCGGCCCTCGATGCACCCCAGAACCATCTGCACCACGAGGATCCCCTGGTGGCGGGCCTCGCGGACAGTGTGGGGCGGCTGCTGTCGTTCCTCCCCCAGAGCTGGAACGCGCGCTTCGTCCGGCACTTCCACGCGGTCATCGAGGCCTACGACCGCGAGTTCCACAACCGTGTCGAGGGAATCGTCCCGAGCGTCGAGGAGTATCTCGCCCTGCGCCGGCTCACGTTCGCGCACTGGATCTGGACGGACCTTCTCGAACCGAGCGCGGGCGTCGAACTGCCGCGCACGGTACGGAAGAACCCGGCCTTTCGGCGGGCGGCGCTGCTCAGCCAGGAATTCGCCGCCTGGTACAACGACCTCTGCTCGCTGCCCAAGGAAATCGCGGGCGACGAGGTGCACAATCTCGGAATCAGTCTCATCACCCATGAGGGACTGACCCTGGAAGAGGCCGTGACGGAATTGCGGCGCCGGGTCGAGGAATGCATCACCGAATTCCTCGTGGCCGAACGCGAGGTACTGCGTTTCGCCGACGAACTCGCCGACGGCACCGTACAGGGAAAGGAACTCGCGGCCGCCGTGCGGTCCTGCGTCACGAATATGCGGAACTGGTTCAGTTCCGTCTACTGGTTCCACCACGAATCCGGCCGTTACATGGTCGACAACTGGGACGACCGGTCCACGCCCCCGTACGTCAACAACGAAGCGGCAGGTGAGAAATGACCGTCGAGTCGGTAAAGCCACAAACCACCCTTCCCGAGGCCCAGGAACTGCGCGAACCCCCCGTCGCGGGCGGTGGCGTACCGCTGCTCGGGCACGGCCTGAAGCTCGTGCGCGACCCGCTCGGCTTTATGGCCCGGCTGCGTGAGCACGGCGACGTGGTCCGCCTGAAGCTCGGCCCCAAGACGGTCTACGCCGTCACCACGCCGGACCTCACCGGCGCCCTCGCCCTCAACCCCAACTACAAGATCGACGGACCGCTGTGGGAGTCCCTGGAGGGGCTGCTCGGCAAGGAGGGCGTGGCCACCGCCAACGGCCCGCGCCACCGCCGCCAGCGCCGCACCATCCAGCCCGCCTTCCGGCTCGACGCGATACCGGCGTACGGCCCGATCATGGAGGAGGAGGCGCACGCGCTCACCGAGCGCTGGCAGCCGGGCGACACCATCGACTGCACCGGCGAGTCGTTCCGGGTCGCGGTGCGCATCGCCGCGCGCTGTCTGCTGCGCGGCGACTTCATGGACGAGCGGGCGGAGCGGCTGTGCAACGCGCTCGCCACCGTCTTCCGGGGCATGTACCGCAGGATGGTCGTCCCGCTCGGGCCGCTGTACCGGCTGCCGCTGCCGGCCAACCGCGAATTCAACCGGGCGCTGGCCGATTTGCATCTCCTCGTCGACGAGATCGTCGCCGAGCGGCGCGCCTCTGGTCAAAAGCCGGACGATTTGCTGACGGCATTGCTGGAGGCGAAGGACGAGAATGGCGAGCCCATCGGGGAACAGGAGATCCACGACCAGGTCGTCGCGATACTCACGCCGGGCAGCGAAACCGTCGCGTCCACGATCATGTGGCTGCTCCAAGTCCTCGCCGAACACCCGGAGCACGCGGACCGGGTCCGGGACGAGGTCGAATCCGTGACCGGCGGCCGGCCCGTCGCATTCGAGGACGTCCGCAAGCTGCGGCACACCAACAATGTCGTCGTCGAGGCGATGCGTTTGCGGCCCGCCGTATGGATACTGACCCGCCGGGCAGTAACCGACTCCGAACTCGGTGGGTATCGCATTCCCGCCGGGGCCGACATCGTCTACAGTCCGTACGCGATCCAACGCGATGCGCGTTCGTACGCGGAGAACCTCCGGTTCGATCCCGACCGTTGGCTTCCGGAACGCTCCAAGGACGTTCCGAAATACGCCATGAGTCCGTTCAGCGTGGGCAATCGCAAGTGCCCGAGCGACCACTTCTCCATGGCCCAACTCAGCCTGATCACCGCGGCGGTGGCGACCAGGTACCGCTTCGAGCAGGTGCCTGGGTCCGACGACCTGACCCGGGTGGGGATCACCCTGCGCCCGAACCGGCTGCTGCTCACGCCGGTGGCGCGCTGATCCGCCGGCGCGCGTTCAGGCGGCCTCCGGTCCTCTGAACGTGCGCCGGTAGGCGTTCGGCGTGGTGCCGACGGCGCGCAGGAACTGGTGGCGCATCGCGGCGGCGGAGCCGAACCCGGCCCGCGAGGCGATCGCGTCCACCGTCACGTCCGTCGCCTCCAGCAACCGCTGGGCCAGCAGCACCCGTTGGCGCAGGATCCAGCGGTACGGGGTCGTCCCGGTCTCCTGCTGGAAGCGGCGGGCGAAGGTGCGCGGCGACATCAGGGCGCGGGCCGCGAGCTGTTCGACCGTGACGTCCTCGGCGAGGTGCTGTTCCATCCAGGCCAGCACCTCGCCGACGGTGTCGCAGGACGAGGCGGGCAGCGGCCGCTCGATGTACTGGGCCTGGCCGCCGTCCCGGTGCGGCGGCACGACCATGCGCCGGGCGATGGAGTTGGCGGTCCGCGGGCCCTCCTCCTCGCGCACGATGTGCAGACAGGCGTCGATCCCGGCCGCCGTGCCCGCCGAGGTGATCACCGGGCCCTCGTCGACGTAGAGCACGTCCGGCTCGATGATCGCGCGCGGGTAGCGGTGGCCGAGCTCCTCCGCCTGCCGCCAGTGCACCGCGCACCGCCGGCCGTCGAGCAGTCCGGCGGCGCCGAGCACAAACACCCCCGAGCACACGCTCAGTACACGTGCGCCCCGGTCGACGGCCCTGACCAGGGCGTCGAGCAGCTCCTGCGGATACTCCCGCACGGTGTAGTCGCTGCCGGCGGGCACGGCGATCAGATCGGCCTCTTCGAGCCGGTCGAGTCCGTAGGGCGTGGCGACGGTGAAGCCGGGGACGTGGGTGCCCAGGGTCGGCCCCTCGGCCGAGACGACCGCGAAGTCGTAGACCGGGAGCCCCTCGTCGCTGCGGTCCATGCCGAAGACCTCGCAGACGACGCCGAGCTCGAAGGGATGTACGCCGTCGAGCAGGGCGACGGCCACGTTTTTGAGCATGCTGCCAGTGTGCCGCGTTACTGGCAGGAAATCGAGGGTGTGCGGCAGTCCTGCCACTGCCGGTAAGGAGCATTCGGCGCGACAGTAGTGTCATGACTACGGAACAGACGCAAGGACTCATCGGCCTGCTGGCCGTCCTCGGGATCATGCTCCTCGTGGTCCTCCCCGCGCTGATCGGTGCGGTGCGCGACTGGCGCGTCGACCGTCAGCTCAGGGAGGCCGAGGGGAGGCTGGAGCCGAAGCCGGCTCAGAAGTCCTCGTCCAGGTCCACGGTGCCCTCCACCGCGACCTGGTACGCCGAGGGACGGCGCTCGAAGAAGTTCGTGAGCTCCTGAACACCCTGGAGCTCCATGAAGGAGAAGGGGTTCTCGGAGCCGTAGACCGGCGCGAAGCCCAGCCGGGTCAGCCGCTGGTCCGCCACACACTCCAGGTACTGCCGCATCGACTCGGTGTTCATGCCCGGGAGGCCGTCACCACACAGGTCGCGCGCGAACTGAAGCTCGGCCTCGACGGCCTCCCGCAGCATGTCGGTGACCTGCTCCTGAAGCCGGTCGTCGAAGAGGTCCGGCTCCTCCTTGCGGACGGTGTCCACGACCTCGAACGCGAACGACATGTGCATCGTCTCGTCACGGAACACCCAGTTGGTGCCGGTCGCCAGGCCGTGCAGCAGACCGCGGCTGCGCAGCCAGTAGACGTACGCGAAGGCGCCGTAGAAGAACAGGCCCTCGATGCACGCGGCGAAGCAGATCAGGTTGAGCAGGAAGCGGCGGCGGTCGGCCTGGCTCTCCAGACGGTCCAGCTTCTCGACCTCGTTGATCCACTTGAAGCAGAACTCCGCCTTCTCGCGGATCGAGGGGATGTTCTCGACGGCGTCGAACGCCGCCGCCCGGTCCTCCGGGTCGGGCAGATAGGTGTCCAGGAGCGTCAGATAGAACTGGACGTGCACGGCCTCCTCGAAGAGCTGACGGCTCAGATACAGCCGCGCCTCGGGGGAGTTGATGTGCTTGTACAGCGTCAGCACCAGGTTGTTCGCCACGATCGAGTCGCCCGTCGCGAAGAACGCGACCAGCCGGCCGATCAGATGCTGCTCCGAGGGGCTCAGCTTCGCGAGGTCGGCGACGTCCGAGTGGAGGTCGACCTCCTCCACGGTCCAGGTGTTCTTGATGGCGTCCCGGTAGCGCTCGTAGAAGTCCGGGTAGCGCATCGGACGCAGAGTCAGCTCGAAGCCGGGGTCGAGAAGGTTCTGGTTGCTCATTACTGGCAGGCCTCGCAGGACTCGGGGTTTTCCAGGGAGCAGGCGACGGCCTCGGGGTCGGCGGCCTGCTGGACGGGGATGGTCTTCTCGGGCTGCGCCTGGCCCTGGGCGGCCCGGGCGATCCGGGTCGCCGGGCGCGAACGCAGGTAGTACGTGGTCTTCAGACCCGACTTCCAGGCGTACGCGTACATCGAGGAGAGCTTGCCGATGGTCGGCGTCTCCAGGAACAGGTTCAGCGACTGCGCCTGGTCCAGGTACGGCGTACGCGCGGCGGCCATGTCGATCAGACCGCGCTGCGGGATCTCCCACGCCGTGCGGTACAGCCGGCGCACCTCCTCGGGGATCCACGCGAACGCCTGCACCGAACCGCTGCCCTCGCGCAGCGCCTCCCGGGTCCGGGCGTCCCACACGCCGAGGTTCTTCAGGTCCTGCACCAGATAGGAGTTGACCTGGAGGAACTCACCGGACAGCGTCTCGCGCTTGAACAGGTTGGACACCTGCGGCTCGATGCACTCGTACACCCCGGCGATGGAGGCGATGGTGGCGGTCGGCGCGATCGCCAGCAGCAGCGAGTTGCGCAGCCCCACCGAAGCGATACGTTCCCGCAGCGCGGCCCAGCGCTCCGGCCAGGTGGTCTCGACACCGTAGTGGTCGGGGTGCAGCACACCCCGGGCGGTACGGGTCTTCTCCCAGGCCGGCAGCGGGCCGCTGCGCTCGGCGAGGTCGGCGGAGGCCTCGTAGGCGGCGAGCATGATCCGCTCGGCGATCCGGGTGGACAGCGCCTTCGCCTCGGGCGAGTCGAACGGCAGCCGCAGCTTGAAGAAGACGTCCTGGAGGCCCATCACGCCCAGACCGACCGGACGCCAGCGGGAGTTGGAGCGGCCCGCCTGCTCGGTCGGGTAGAAGTTGATGTCGACGACCCGGTCGAGGAACGTGACGGCCGTGCGCACGGTGGCGTCGAGCCGCTCCCAGTCGATGCCCTCGGTCGCCGTGTCCACGAAGGCGCCGAGGTTGACCGAGCCCAGGTTGCAGACCGCGGTCTCGCCGTCGTCGGTGACCTCCAGGATCTCCGTGCAGAGATTGGAGGAGTGGATGACGTGGCCCGGCTCGGCGGTCTGGTTGGCCGTGCGGTTGGCGGCGTCCTTGAAGGTCATCCAGCCGTTGCCGGTCTGCGCGAGGGTGCGCATCATCCGGCCGTACAGCTCGCGCGCCGGGATCGTCCTGCGGGCCAGCCCCTTCTCCTCGGCCGCCCGGTAGGCGTCGTCGAACTCGGCGCCGTACAGGTCGACCAGCTCCGGCACGTCGGCCGGCGAGAACAGCGACCAGATCCCGTCCGCGTCGACCCGGCGCATGAACTCGTCCGGCACCCAGTGCGCGAGGTTCAGGTTGTGCGTACGGCGGGCGTCCTCACCGGTGTTGTCCCGCAGCTCCAGGAACTCCTCGATGTCGGAGTGCCAGGTCTCCAGGTACACCGCGGCCGCGCCCTTGCGCCGGCCGCCCTGGTTCACCGCGGCGACCGAGGCGTCGAGGGTCTTCAGGAACGGCACGATCCCGTTGGAGTGCCCGTTGGTGCCGCGGATCAGCGAACCGCGTGAGCGGATCCGGCTGTAGGACAGGCCGATGCCGCCGGCGTGCTTGGAGAGCCGGGCGACCTGGTGGTAGCGGTCGTAGATGGAGTCCAGTTCGTCCAGGGGGGAGTCGAGCAGGTAGCAGGACGACATCTGCGGGTGTCGGGTGCCGGAGTTGAACAGCGTGGGGGAGGACGGCAGATACTCGAGGCGGCTCATCAGGCCGTAGAGCGAGGCGACCTCGTCGAGCGCGCGGACGGTGTCGTCCTCGGCGAGTCCGGAGGCGACCCGGAGCAGGAAGTGCTGCGGGGTCTCGATGACCTTGCGGGTGATCGGGTGGCGCAGCAGATAGCGGCTGTGCAGGGTGCGCAGACCGAAGTAGCCGAAGCGGTCGTCGGCGTCCCGGTCGACGAGCGCGTCGAGCCGCTCGGCGTGCAGCCGGACGAAGTCGGCGGTGCGGTCGGCGATCAGGCCCTCGCGGTGGCCGGTCGCGACGGACCCGGTGAAGGTGGTGACGCCCTGGGAGGCGGCCTCGGCGGCGATGGAGACCGTCAGCAGCCGCGCGGCGAGGCGCGAGTAGACGGGGTCCTCGGAGATGAGGCCGGCGGCGGCCTCGGTGGCCAGCTCGCGCAACTCGGTGTCGATCTCGGCGGCGTTCCGGGAGCTGCGGCCGCGCAGTGCGGCGGCGGCCACCCGGCCGGGGTCGGCGTCGGGGAGGTCGGCGGTCAGCTCGGTCAGGGTGCGCAACAGCGCGGCACCTGGACCGTCGTACTCCGCTTCGGCTGCTACCGCTGAAGCCGGGTCGGCTGGCGCGATGGTCACGTGGGGCTCTCCCTCGCTCGGCACGGGGCCTTGCGGAGGGCGGACGGCAGCACGAGCGCACACGGCGTCGCGTCCACCGGCCCATTCCACGAGGCCCGGACGTCAGGCGCCCGGACCGGGTGGTCGGGCGCACTGTCGGCAGGTCCTCGGACTGACCATGTGCACAAATCATGCACAAGTACACCGTTGCGGGACAGTTCCGGATTCGCACCGGATTCCCCTGCGGCGACAGCGAGCATGAGCATACATCTTGTGCCGCGCTGTCGCCCCACCCCCAGATGTTGTGTCGCACTGGTTTCGCAGCGTCAACTCACCGCCACACAACAGCGGGCCGTCGGGGAGCCTTCCCCCGACGGCCCGCTGTCTCCCGTGTGGCCCTAGGGGCGGCTGGGCTCCGCCGTCGCCGGGGGCAGCTCGGTCCGTACGCCGGGGTCGCCGGCGTCCACCGTGTAGTCGCCGGGGCTTGTCTCGTCGATGCCCTCGGGCGCCTTGAGCGCCTTCAGGACGAACGTCAGGACGACCGTCACGAGCAGGTTGAGCACAAACGCGGTGAGGCCGATGTAGCCGATCTCACCGATGCCGGGGATCTCCGCCGACGAGCCGCCGAAGTGCTTCTGCGTCGGGGACGCCACCCCGTACGCGGCGGCCGTGCCGTAGACCATGCCGACCGCCCAGCCGGCCAGCAGCGCCCAGCGGTGGAACCAGCGGGTGAACAGACCGCCGACGAGCGCCGGCATGGTCTGGAGGATCCAGATGCCGCCCAGCAGCTGGAAGTTGATGGCGACCGTCTTGTCCATACCGAGGACGAAGACCAGCGCGCCGACCTTCACCAGCAGGGAGACCAGCTTGGAGACCTTGGTCTCCTGGGCGGGCGTGGCGTCCGGCTTGATGAAGTCCTTGTAGATGTTGCGGGTGAACAGGTTCGCCGCCGCGATCGACATGATGGCCGCGGGGACCAGCGCGCCGATGCCGATCGCCGCGAACGCGACACCGGTGAACCAGTCCGGGAACATGTTCTCGAACAGCTGCGGGATCGCCAGCTGGCCGTTCTCCACCTTGATGCCGGCCGCGATCGCCATGAAGCCCAGCAGGCCGAGCAGGCCGAGCATCAGCGAATACAGCGGCAGGATCGTGGAGTTGCGCCGGATCACGTCCCGGCTGCGGCTGGACAGCACGGCCGTCACACTGTGCGGGTACATGAACAGCGCGAGCGCCGAACCGAGCGCCAGCGTCGCGTACGTCCACTGCGACTGGGCGTTCGGCACCAGACCGCCCGCCCCCGCCGCCTCGTACTTCTCGCTCGCCGCGCCGAAGATGTCGTCGAAGCCGCCCAGCTTGATCGGGATGTAGGTGATCGCGACGGCGATGACGAGATAGATCAGCCCGTCCTTCACGAACGCGATCAGCGCGGGCGCCCGCAGCCCCGACGAGTAGGTGTACGCGGCCAGCACACCGAAGGCGATGAGCAGCGGCAGGTCCTTGATGAACCAGTGGGTGTTCTCGCCGCCGCCGATGCCCATCACGTCCAGCACGGCCTGGATGCCGACCAGCTGGAGCGCGATGTAGGGCATCGTGGCCAGGATGCCGGTGACGGCGACCGCCAGCGACAGGCCCTTCGAGCCGAACCGGCCCCGGACGAAGTCCGAGGTGGTGACGTACCCGTGCTTGTGCGACACCGACCACAGCCGGGGCAGGAAGACGAACATCATCGGGTAGATGAGGATCGTGTACGGCACCGCGAAGAAGCCGGACGCGCCCGCCGCGTAGATCGCCGCCGGCACGGCGACGAAGGTGTACGCGGTGTAGAGGTCGCCGCCGAGCAGGAACCAGGTGACCCAGGTGCCGAACGACCGACCGCCCAGGCCCCATTCGTCGAGGCTGTGCTCGTTCTCGGCCTTGCGCCAGCGTGCGGCCAGGAAGCCCATGACCGTCACGGCGGCGAAGAAGATGATGAAGACGGCGAGTGCGACGCCGTTCACGCCGTCGTTCACTGCGCGGCACCCTTCTGGGACTTGCGGGCGCGCTGGTCACGCTGCCACAGCCAGTACGCGGTCATGGTCAGTACCGTGGAGAGCACCACCCAGGCCATCTGGTACCAGTAGAAGAACGGAATGCCGATGAAGGCCGGGTCCGTCTTGGCGTACGAGCCCACCCAGAGCATCGCGACGAAGGGGGCTAGCAGGCAGACGGCGATGACAACGCGCGCAGGCGTCACCACCGCCGCCTGATTCACATCTGGCTCTTTGGACATCTGACGGCTCCGAACCCTCACTGATCCACGCTGATCACCTGTGTAACGCGCAGGCAATCTAGGTCAGTGGGTCATGGAATCGGAAGACCTTGTTCAGATACCGGTACGACGCACGGCCGCGTACTTCGCATTTCGGAACTCAGCAGCAGCGGAACCCCTGGCGGGGGTCCGTCTCCTGCCGGTCCGTCCGCATGCGCTCGAAATCGCGCCGGGACGGCACCTCGGCGTCCCGGTGGTCCTTGCGCAGATGGGCGACATAGCGGTCGTAGGCCGACTCGTCGGTCAGTTCCCGCAGGTACCAGTGGACGCCGTCAAGTGCCCGTCGAAGCGCCGACCTCATGGCGCGCCTCCTCCTTCTCCTCCTTGGTCGGGAACAGCCCGGCCGGAGCGACGATCTTCGACTCGACGTACGGCGCCTCGCTCAGCGTGGACAGGGCCGGCCGGCGGACGTGCCGGACGCAGACCCGGGCCGCGTCGACGATCACCACGATGATCAGCAGGGCCAGTACGGCCGACAGGACGCCGTCCACCGTGGAGTTGGTGACGACGGTCTCCATGTCGTCCATCGACTTCGCGGGCGGCAGCAGCCTGCCCTCGTCGATGGCGTCCTGGAAGACCTGCCGCTGCTTGAAGAAGCCGACCCGGGGATCGGAGGAGAACACTTTCTGGTAGCTGGCGGTCAGTGTGACCGTGGCGTCCCAGGCCAGCGGAACGCCGGTGATCCAGGCCCACTTGAGGCGGCCGGACTTCACCAGCAGGGTGGTGCAGACGGCGAGCGCGACCGCGGCGAGCAACTGGTTGGAGATACCGAAGATCGGGAAGAGCTGGTTGATCCCGCCGAGGGGCTCGTGGACGCCGACCCACAGGAAGTAGCCCCACAGGGCGCAGACGATCGCGCTGGTGATGACGAGGCCGGGCTTCCAGCTGATGTTCTTGAACGGCTTGTAGACGTTGCCCAGCATGTCCTGGAGCATGAACCGGCCCACGCGGGTACCGGCGTCCAGCGCGGTCAGGATGAACAGCGCCTCGAACATGATGGCGAAGTGATACCAGAAGGCGCGCAGACTGCCGCCGGTCACCTGGGAGAAGATCTCCGAGACACCCACGGCGAGGGTGGGCGCGCCGCCGGTCCGCGACAGCAGCGACGACTCCTCGACGTCCTTCGCCGCCTGCGCGAGGTCCTGCGGCGAGATCTGGTAGCCCCAGCTGCTCACCACCTGCGAGGCGCTCTCCACCGTGGTGCCGATGGTCCCGGACGGGGCGTTCATCGCGAAGTACAGGCCCGGGTCGATGATGCTGGCCGCGACCAGCGCCATCACGGCCACCGACGACTCCATCAGCATGGAGCCGTAGCCGATCATCCGGACCTGGGTCTCCTTCTGGATCATCTTGGGCGTGGTGCCGCTGGAGATGAGCGCGTGGAAACCGGACAGGGCGCCGCAGGCGATGGTGATGAACACGAACGGGAAGAGCGAGCCCGCGAAGACCGGTCCGTCGCCGCGCGAGGCGAAGTCGGTGACCGGGTCCATCTTCAGCGTCGGCAGCGCGACGACCACGCCCAGCGCGAGCAGCGCGATCGTGCCGATCTTCATAAAGGTGGAGAGGTAGTCGCGGGGCGCGAGCAGCATCCACACGGGCAGGATCGACGCGATGAACCCGTACGCCACCATCCAGATGACCAGCGTGGACGGCGCGAGCGTGAAGGTGTCCGCCCAGGACGACTCGGCCACCCAGCGACCCGCGATCAGCGCGAACAGCAGCAGGGCCACGCCGATCACGGACACCTCGACGACCCGGCCGGGCCGCAGGACCCGCAGGTAGAAGCCCATCAGCAGGGCGATCGGGATCGTCATGCCGATGGAGAAGGTGCCCCACGGGGACTCGGCGAGTGCGTTGACGATGACCAGCGCCAGCACCCCGAGCAGGATGATCATGATGGCGAAGGTGGCGATCAGCGCCGCGGCCCCGCCGAACGGGCCGATCTCCTCGCGCGCCATCTGGCCGAGCGAGCGGCCGTTGCGGCGGGTGGAGAAGAACAGCACGACCATGTCCTGGACGGCGCCCGCGAAGATGACGCCGACGATGATCCAGATCGTGCCGGGCAGATAGCCCATCTGCGCGGCGAGCACCGGGCCGACCAGCGGTCCGGCGCCGGCGATCGCGGCGAAGTGGTGACCGAGCAGGACCCGGCGGTCGGTGGGGTGGTAGTCGATGCCGTTGTCGAGGCGCTCGGCCGGGGTGGCCCGGGTCTTGTCGACCTTGAGGACCTTGTACGCGATGAACTTCGAGTAGAAGCGGTACGCGATCGCGTACGAGCCGAGCGCGGCGGCGACCATCCAGGCGGCGGAGACCTCCTCACCGCGGGAGAGCGCCAGGACGGTCCAGCCGGTGGCCCCGACCAGCCCGACGAGGGTCCAGATGACGATGGTTCGGGCGTTCGCTGTGCGCACGGGTCGTCCTCCCGTCGTATGCGTGACGGGAGGACCGTACGGCAGGCTGTGTGATCTGCGCTACACCATGAACGTCTTCGAAGAGAGACGGATGAGGAGGGGACCTACGTCGAGCGGCCCCGGAGATTACGCTTCCGGCCGCCGCAGCCGGGCCACGCTGTGTTGTCCCGGGGGGTGACCCCGGACCCCCAGCAGATCCGGGGGTGCCCGGTGTTCCTATGCTTCGGGCCGCCGCAGCCGGGCCACGAACTTGTAGCGGTCGCCGCGGTAGACCGAGCGGACCCATTCCACCGGGTTGTTCCCGCGGTCAACCGAGTGGCGGGAGAGCATCAGCATCGGCAGGCCGACGTCGGTGCCGAGCAGGCCGGCCTCGCGCGGGGTGGCCAGCGAGGTCTCGATGGTCTCCTCGGCCTCGGCGAGATGGACGTCGTACACCTCGGCGAGGGCGGTGTAGAGGGACGTGTACTTGACGAGGCTGCGGCGCAGCGCCGGGAAGCGCTTGGCGCTGAGGTGGGTGGTCTCGATCGCCATCGGCTCGCCGTTGGCCATCCGCAGCCGCTCGATGCGCAGCACTCGGCCGCCGGCGGTGATGTCGAGCAGTCCGGCGAGCCGGTCGTCGGCGGTGATGTAGCCGATGTCCAGCAGCTGGGAGGTGGGTTCGAGGCCCTGGGCGCGCATGTCCTCGGTGTACGAGGTGAGTTGCAGCGCCTGCGAGACCTTCGGCTTGGCGACGAACGTGCCCTTGCCCTGGATCCGTTCCAGCCGGCCCTCGACCACCAGTTCCTGAAGCGCCTGGCGGACGGTGGTGCGCGAGGTGTCGAACTCGGCGGCCAGCGTGCGCTCGGGCGGGACCGGTGTGCCCGGCGTCTGCGTCTCCGTCATGTCGAGCAGATGCTTCTTCAGGCGGTAGTACTTGGGCACACGCGCGGTACGGACGGTCGCCCCACCCTCGTTCTCCGCACTGCTGACGTCGGTGGTCATGCTCTGCCTTCCCGGCTCCGGATGCCGAAGCGACCGACACCCGCCGGCCGCGGTTCACATCGTGGCACGGCTTTGTACGCGGGTGACCACTACCGGTCGCCACCGGTATTGTCCGCCGCCACGTCCGTGATCTCCTCTGTATACCGTCGAGACCCTGGTTGGTCTAGTCCAGCGCGCCATGATGAAGCCCCTGGTACACCGGAACTGGTCCGTCCGATACGTCACTTGCGGAATGAAAGGTCCCTGCATATCTCGGTCGCATCACGGACCCTCAGGGGGTGGTTGAACACCCTTGACAGGCCAAATGGTCTGGGCCAAGCTCCCCGTACTGGTCTACACCATTGGTCCAGGTCCCGGCCCCACGGGCGGTACGCCCGGCTTGACGGAGCACCGCGGGGAGGCAGGGGGGTTTTGGCATCCCTGAGGAGGATGGCGTGAAGCGCAAGCTGATATCCGCGATCGGTGTCGCGGCAATGATGGTCTCCATCGCGGCGTGCGGGGGCGACGACGGCGACGGCGACAGCAACTCCGGAGCCGACGGCTACGCCGGCGAGACGCTCACGGTGTGGGTGATGGACGGTTCTTCGCCGGACCAGTGGCAGAAGGACGTGACCGCCGCCTTCGAGAAGAAGACCAAGGCGAAGGTCAAGTTCGAGGTCCAGCAGTGGAACGGCATCCAGCAGAAGCTGACCACCTCCCTGTCCGAGGAGAACCCGCCGGACGTCTTCGAGATCGGCAACACCCAGACCCCGGCCTACGCCAAGACGGGCGGCCTCGCCGACCTCGCGGACCTCAAGTCCGAGATCGGCGCCGACTGGACCGAGTCGCTCAACAACTCCTCCGTCTTCGAGGGCACGCAGTACGCGGCCCCTTGGTACTTCGCCAACCGCGTGGTCCTCTACAACAAGGGGATCTGGGCGGACGCGGGTATCAAGGACACCCCGAAGACGCGTGACGAGTTCTACGCCGACCTTCAGACCATCGGCGAGAAGACCGACGCCGAGCCGATCTACCTGCCCGGCCAGAACTGGTACCACTTCGTCGGCCTGGTGGTCGGCGAGGGCGGCGAACTGGTCAAGAAGGACGGCGACAAGTACGTCTCCAACCTGGCCGACCCCAAGGTCGCCGCCGCCATGGAGACGTACAAGAAGTTCCAGGACCTCTCCGACGCGCCCAAGGACAAGGACGAGGCCACCCCGCAGCAGGGTGAGGTCTTCGCCGAGGGCAACGTCGGTGCCTTCATCGGCATGGGCTGGGAAGCCGGCATCGCGATCGAGGCCAACCCCGAGATCGAGAAGGAGATCGGCTACTTCACCATCCCCGGTGACACGGCCGACAAGCCCGAGGGTGTCTTCCTCGGCGGCTCCAACCTCGCCGTCGCCGCGGGCAGCAAGAAGCAGGACCTCGCCAAGGAGTTCCTGAAGATCGCGCTGTCCGACCAGTACGAGGGCCAGCTGACCAAGCTCAACGGCGTCATCCCCAACAAGGAGTCGCTCCAGAGCAACCTCGCGGGCAACGCCGCGGGTGAGGCCGCTGCTCCGGCCGCCGCCGGTGGTGGCACCACGCCGCTGATCCCCGAGTGGGCCGCGGTCGAGAACGCCCCGAACCCGATCAAGACCTACATGACGGCCGTTCTCAACGGCAAGTCCCCGGCCGACGCCGCCGCGCAGGTCGAGGAAGAGTTCAACAAGCGCCTGGCGCAGCAGCAGTAACGAACGCTCCAGCCGGGGCGGACGCAGGCCCACGTGGCAGGCTCCGCCCCGGCGATCGTACGTAGGTCGAGAGAGAGATCGCGAGCATGACCGTGCAGACCGAACGGCCGCCCTCCGGTCCGGCGGAGATCCGCAAGGCGGACGGCGGGTCACCCCCCAGACGCACGGGGCGCATCGGCGCCTACGCCCCGTACCTGTTGCTGCTGCCGGCCTGCGCGGCCAGTGTGCTGCTGCTCGGCTGGCCACTGCTGAAGGACTTCCTGCTGTCCTTCCAGAACCTCAACATGGCGCAGCTGATCCAGCACGTCACCGAGTGGAACGGCGTCGAGAACTACCAGGAGACGCTGGGCGGGTCGGAGTTCTGGCGCGTCACCCTGCGCTCGATCCTGTTCACGGCGGTCAACGTCGTACTGACCATGGTCCTCGGCGCCCTCGTCGGTCTGCTGCTGGCCCGGCTCGGCAGGCGGATGCGCGTCACCCTGATGATCGGCCTCGTGCTGGCCTGGGCGATGCCCGTCGTCGCCGCGTCCACCGTCTACCAGTGGCTGTTCGCCCAGCGCTTCGGCGTCGTCAACTGGGTCCTGGACAAGCTCGGTTGGCACTCGATGGCCGACTACAGCTGGACCAGCAGCCAGATGTCGACGTTCTTCGTCGTCACCGTGCTGATCGTGTGGATGTCGATTCCGTTCGTCGCGATCAACCTCTACGCCGCGACCACGACCATCCCCAGGGAACTCTACGAGGCCGCCTCCCTCGACGGAGCCGGTGCCTGGCGGAGCTTCACCAACGTGACGTTCCCCTATCTGCGCCCGTTCCTCTACGCCACGACGTTCCTCGAAGTCATCTGGATCTTCAAGGCGTTCGTGCAGGTCTTCACCATCAACGGCGGCGGCCCCGACCGGCTCACCGAGATCCTGCCCGTCTACGCCTACATCGAGGGCGTCGGCAACCAGCACTACGGCAGAGGCGCCGCGATCGCCGTCCTGACCATCCTGGTTCTGCTCGCCCTGACCGCGTACTACCTGCGGATCGTGCTCAAGCAAGAGGAGGACGAGCTGTGAAGCGCTCGCTCTTCGGCCGTATCTGGCCCAACGCCACGGCCGTCGTCCTGTTCATCGGTCTCGTCTTCCCCGTGTACTGGATGTTCTCCACGGCGTTCAAGCCGACCGGCGACATCATCTCCGTGGACCCGGTGTGGTTCCCGACCAACGTCACGCTCGACCACTTCAGGACCGCGGTCGAGGCCGACAACTTCTGGACGTTCGTCGGCAACTCGTTCATCGTCACGGTCTGCGCGGTCGTCTTCTCGCTGGCCATCGCGCTCGCCTCCGCCTTCGCCCTGGCCCGGATGCGGTTCAAGGGCCGGCGCGGCTTCATCATCGGCTTCATGATGGCGCAGATGGCGCCCTGGGAAGTCATGATCATCGCGATCTACATGATCGTGCGGGACGCGTCCATGCTGAACAGCCTCGTTCCGCTGACGCTCTTCTACATGATGATGATCCTGCCCTTCACCATCCTCACGCTGCGCGGATTCGTCGCCGCGGTCCCGCGGGAACTGGAGGAGTCGGCGCTGGTCGACGGCTGCACCCGCGTCCAGGCCTTCCGCAAGGTCATCTTCCCGCTGCTCGCGCCGGGCCTGATGGCCACCTCCATGTTCGGTTTCATCACCGCCTGGAACGAACTCCCGCTCGTCCTGGTCGTCAACAAGGAGGCCGGGGCGCAGACACTGCCGCTGTGGCTGACCAGCTTCCAGAGCGTCTTCGGCAACGACTGGGGCGCGACGATGGCGGCGTCCTCGCTGTTCGCGATCCCGATCCTCATCCTCTTCGTCTTCCTCCAGCGTCGCGCGGTCAGCGGTCTGACCGACGGCGCCGTGAAGGGATAACGCCACCCGATGACGACCTTCGCCAGCGACACCAACACGCTGACCCGCGACGCCCTGACCGTCCTCCAGCCCGGCTTCCCCGGCACCACCGCGCCCGACTGGCTGCTGCGCCGGCTCGGCGAAGGCCTCGCCTCGGTGGGCCTGTTCGGCCGCAACGTCGCCACGGCGGAGCAAGTGGCCGCCCTGACCGCACAGTTGCGCGCCGAACGCGACGACGTGATCGTCGCCATCGACGAGGAGAGCGGTGACGTCACTCGCCTGGAGGTGCGCACCGGCTCGTCCTTCCCGGGCAACCACGCGCTCGGCGCCGTCGACGACGTGGCGCTCACCCGGGACGTGGCCTTCGAACTCGGCCGCCGGCTCGCCGAGTGCGGTGTCAACTTCAACTGGGCGCCGTCCGCGGACGTCAACTCCAACCCCGACAACCCGGTCATCGGCGTACGGTCCTTCGGCGCCGACCCGCAACTGGTCGCCCGGCACACCGCCGCCTACGTCCAGGGCATGCAGGCCGCGGGCGTCGCCGCCTGCACCAAGCACTTCCCGGGCCACGGGGACACCGGGGTCGACTCCCACCACGCGATGCCGCTGATCGACGTGGACGCCGAGGTGCTGGCCGCCCGCGATCTGGCCCCGTTCCGCGCGGCCATCGGCGCCGGCAGCCTCGCCGTGATGAGCGCCCACATCCTGGTCCCGGCCCTGGACCCGGACCGCCCGGCGACCCTCTCCGGCCGTATCCTCACCGACCTGCTCCGCGGCGAACTCGGCCACGACGGCCTGATCGTCACCGACGCCATCGAGATGCAGGGCGTCGCCGCCGCCCACGGCATCGAGGGCGGCACCGTGCTCGCCCTCGCGGCCGGCGCCGACGCCATCTGCGTGGGCGGCGGCCTCTCCGACGACGAGACGGTACGGCGTCTGCGGGACGCCATCGTCGCGGCCGTGCGCTCGGGCGAACTCGCCGAGGAGCGGCTGGCGGACGCGGCGGACCGGGTCCGGCGGCTGGCCCGCTGGGCCTCGGCGGCGAAGGACGGTGCCGCGCCCGACGTGCCCCGCGACATCGGCCTGCGGGGAGCGCGCCGCGCCCTGCGGGTCACCGCGACGGAGTCCTTCACACCGCTCACCTCGGCGCCCTTCGTCGCCCTGTTCAACCCGGCGCCCAACATCGCGGTCGGCGACGAGACGCCGTGGGGCCTCGCGGCCGACCTGGCGGAACTCCTTCCCGGCACGGGCTCCGGCACGTTCACCGGCGAGGGCGCGGGTGCCGAGGCGCTGGACGCGGCCGGTGACCGGCGCGTGGTGGCCGTGGTCCGGGACGAACACCGGCACGGCTGGATGGCGGACGCGGTGTCGACCCTGGTCGCCGCCCGCCCCGACACCGTCGTCGTCGAGATGGGCGTCCCGCAGGCCCCGCCCCGGGGCACACTCCACGTGGCGACGTACGGCGCGTCCCGGGTCTGCGGACGCGCTGCCGCGGAGGCGATCGCGGGGGTGTAGCGGGGCGTGCGCTTACGGGCGCGGGCCCGGTGGGGGCTGGCCACGCCCCACGGCGGAGCCGCAAATAGGTGCAGCCCCGCGCCCCTGGGGGACGACGGCGGTCGTGCGGGTGCGGGTTCGCGGTGGCTGGTCGCGCAGTTCCCCGCGCCCCTAAAAGCCTTGCAGCCTGCGCCCGTTGAAAGCGCACCCACCCGCGCAGCCGCGGGCAATCGTGCCGCAGGGCGGCACGGGTGGGCGCGGCGGCACCCCCGTCGCGCCGGGTTGCGCAACGCCCCCGCCCCAGCCGCAACGCACGGTGCCGGCCACCCCCGCGCGGGAGCGACCGGCACCGGCAGGAGCGGCTAAATGCCCTGCCACGCGGGCTTGTTCACGAACGTGTGGCGGAAATAGTCCGCAAGCTTCAGCTTGGACGCCGCCCCCTCGTCCACCACCACCGTCGCATGCGGATGCAACTGCAACGCCGACGCCGGACACACCGCCGCCACCGGCCCCTCCACCGTCGCCGCCACGGCGTCCGCCTTGCCCTCACCCGTGGCCAGCAGCACCAGATGCCGAGCCTCCAGGATCGTGCCGATCCCCTGCGTGATCACATGCTGCGGCACCTGCCCGATGTCACCGTCGAAGAACCGCGCGTTGTCCACCCGCGTCTGCTCCGTCAGCGTCTTGATCCGCGTCCGCGAGGCCAGCGACGAGCAGGGCTCGTTGAACCCGATGTGCCCGTCCGTGCCGATCCCCAGCAACTGAAGATCGACCCCACCGGCGGCACCCAGCGCACGGTCGTACGCCTCGCAGGCCCCCTGCACGTCCTCGGCCGCACCGTCCGGCCCCATGAACGCGTCCATCCCGATCCCCAGCGGCTCCAGCACCTCGCGCCGCAGCACCGAACGGTACGACTCGGGATGGTCGGCCGGCAGCCCCACGTACTCGTCGAGCTGCGCTATCCGCGCCCGCGAGGCGTCCACGGCACCGGACCGCACCTTGGCCGTCAGCGCCTGGTAGATGGGCAGCGGCGTCGACCCGGTGGCCACCCCGAGCACGGCGTCGGGCTTGCGCCGCAGCAACTGCGCCATGGCCTCGGCGATCAGTTCGCCGCCCGCCGCGGCGTCCGGAACGATGACAACTTCCACGCTGGGCCTGCCGTTCTGAAGAGGGGACTCGAAGGAAGACTCGACGCACCCGAAATCGGGTCGTGTGGTGTAGACCAATCTAACAGAGACGGGCCCTCCGTCCCAGGTGACCGCCCCCGCCGGCACCGGCCGTCCCCCATGCCGAGCGGGGGACGCGAACCCGGGTTGGAATAGGAGGACGCCCGCGCCGCCCGCCCCCGGAAGGGACCCGCATGACCGCCTCGACCCCGGACCCCCACAGCGACGTTCCCGGCCGGATCATGGCCCGCGAGACGGCCGAGCAACCCGCCGTACTGCGGCGGCTCCTGGAGCAGGGCGCCCCGGCGATCCGGCGGGTGGCCGAGCAGATCGCCGCCCGCGGGCCCCGCTTCGTCCTGCTGGCCGCCCGCGGCACCTCCGACAACGCCGCCCTGTACGCCAAGTACCTGATCGAGATCCGGCTCGGACTGCCCTGCGGCCTCACCTCGATGTCCACCACCACGGCCTACGGCGCCCGCCCCGACCTCACCGACGTCCTCGTGATCACCGTGAGCCAGTCCGGCGGCTCCCCGGACCTGGTGGCCTCGACCAGGGCCGCCCGCGAGGCCGGCGCCCTGACCCTCGCCGTGACCAACAACCCCGACTCACCGCTGGCCGCCGTGTCCGAGTACCACGTCGACATCCTCGCCGGCCCCGAGAAGGCCCTCCCCGCGACCAAGACCTACACCGCCTCCGTCCTCGCGCTGTATCTCTTCGTCGAGGGCCTGCGCGGCGGCGACGGCGCGGCCGCGCAGGTCCTCCCCGACCTCGCCGAGGGGCTCCTCGCCCGCCAAGGAGAGATCCGCGCGCTCGCCGCCCGCTACCGCTTCGCCGAGCGCATGGTCATCACCTCGCGCGGCTACGGCTACCCGACCGCCAAGGAGGCCGCGCTCAAGCTGATGGAGACCAGCTACATCCCCGCGCTCTCCTACTCCGGCGCCGACCTGCTGCACGGCCCGCTCGCCATGGTCGACAACGTCTCCCCGGTGATCGCGGTCGTCACCGACGGCAAGGGCGGCGAGGCGCTCCAGCCCGTCCTCGACCGGTTGCGCGGCCGCGGCGCCGACCTCGTCGTCATCGGCCCGGCGAACCGGGTGGAGCGCGCCTCGGCCGGTTTCGTCCTGCCCACCGAGGGCGTCCCCGAGGAGCTCCAGCCCGTCCTGGAGATCATCCCGCTCCAGTTGCTCGCCTACGAGGTGACCATCGCTCGGGGCCAGGACCCGGACGCGCCCCGCGCCCTGGCCAAGGTCACCGAGACCCGCTGACCCCCGCGCGGCCCTCCGGCGCCCGTCGACCGGAGCGCGGTCACGGAAATCACCATCGGCAACCGGCCCCGTACCCGACGCCCGCGGGTTAGGCTGCGATGCGTCAACATGCAACAGCCTCGAACAATTCACCGCCCCCGACACATGGACACACCGAATGGTCTAGTCCACAATGGTCGTGGGGTAACCCAGTGAACAACAAGAGCCTCCGTCCTCCCCGCACAGGAGGACGGACCGAGGATCCGGTGCTCTCTGCCCTGACTGCCCCGGCTCCTCATCCTTCGGCCGACCGGGACCGCACACCCCACGGCCGATGCTGCTCCGGGCTGCGGTGCCGGGAGGGTTGAGGGTCCCTCCCAGGCGCCGCGGCCCGCGGGTGTCTCCGGGGCCGGCCACCAGGCGCGAGCCGGGGGCCCTGCACCGTACATTTCGGGGCCGTACGGACCCACGGGTACGCTCACAGCGTGCCCTCCATGAACGAACTGGTCCGCCAGCACACCGCCCTCGACGACTCCGACCTCGAGTGGCTCCATCTGCTGGTCTCGGAGTGGCAGCTGCTCTCCGACCTCTCCTTCGCCGACCTGGTTCTCTGGGTGCCCACCCGCGACGGCACACGCTATGTCTCCGTCGCCCAGATGCGGCCCAACACCGGCCCCACGTCCTACCAGGACGACATGGTCGGCCATCTCGTCCCGCGTGGCCGCCGCCCGATGCTGGACGCGGCGCACGACGAGGGCCGGATCGTGCGCGAGGGCGACCCCGAGTGGCGCGAGGAGGTCCCGGTCCGCGTCGAGTCGATCCCGGTACGCCGGGACGGACGGGTGCTCGGTGTGATCGCCCGCAACACCAACCTCCTCACCGTGCGCACCCCGAGCCGCCTCGAACTGACGTATCTGCAAAGCGCGTCGGACCTCGCGCAGATGATCGCGGCGGGCGCCTTCCCGTTCGCGAACCAGCAGGTCGACATGGACGCCTCGCCGCGCGTCGGCGACGGTCTGATCCGCCTCGACGCCGACGGCATCGTCCAGTACGCCTCCCCGAACGCGCTCTCCGCGTACCACCGGATGGGCCTCGCCGCCGACCTCGTCGGCTGCCATCTCGGCCGTACGACGGCCGAACTCGCCCCTTCCCACGGGCCGGTGGACGAGGCGCTCGCCAAGGTCGCCAGCGGCTGGGCGCCCCGCTCGTTCGAGATCGAGTCGCGTGACGGGGTGATCCAGTTCCGGGCGATCCCGCTCAAGCCCAAGGGCACCCGCACCGGTTCCCTGGTGCTGCTGCGGGACGTCACCGAACTGCGCCGCCGCGAGCGGGAGTTGATCACCAAGGACGCGACCATCCGGGAGATCCACCACCGGGTGAAGAACAACCTCCAGACGGTGGCCGCGCTGCTCCGGCTCCAGGCCCGCCGGATCGAGTCCGAGCGTGGTCGCGCGGCTCTTGAGGAGGCCGTACGCCGGGTGGGCTCGATCGCGATCGTGCACGAGACGCTGTCTCAGAACCTGGACGAGCGGGTGGAGTTCGACGAGATCGCCGACCGGGTGCTGGCGATGGTGGCCGAGATCTCGCCCGGCAAGGTCGCGGGCCGGCGCACCGGACGCTTCGGCATCCTGGACGCCGAGGTCGCCACCCCGCTGTCGATGGTGCTCACCGAGGTGCTCCAGAACGCCCTGGAACACGGCTTCAAGGAGGGCGACACGGGCACGGTCGAGGTCTCGGCGGTCCGTGGCGGCACCACGAAGGAGGCCCGGCTGCTGGTCACCGTGCAGGACAACGGGGTGGGTCTGCCGGCCGGTTTCGACCCGCACACCTCGGGCAACCTCGGTCTTCAGATCGTACGGACCCTGGTGGAGGGCGAGTTGGGCGGCAGCTTCGACATGGTCCCGGCGCCGGAGCGCGGCACCCGGGTCATCCTCGACATCCCGGTCCGCGCCCAGAAGTGATTTCGCGGGCCGTGCCGTGCACATGACGCCCGCCTCAACTGCCCGTACAGCAAAGAACCCCGGACCGTGGGATACGGTCCGGGGTCAGTGCGCATCGGGGGTACTGCGCGCTGCGGCTCGGGGGCGGGAGTTGCGTACTCGCTGTACGCGCCGCCAAGCTCAGGCTGTAAGCGGGGTGGGTATGTCAGGCGGAGGCCTGACGGGCCCGGTTGCGGGCGGCGCGGCGCTTCATGGCGCGGCGCTCGTCCTCGCTGAGACCACCCCAGACGCCGGAGTCCTGGCCGGACTCAAGCGCCCACTGCAAGCACTGCTCCATTACCGGGCAGCGACGGCAGACGGCCTTGGCTTCCTCGATCTGCAGCAGCGCAGGACCGGTGTTGCCGATGGGGAAGAAGAGCTCGGGGTCTTCCTCGCGGCAAACGGCGTTGTGACGCCAGTCCATGGCTGCTACCTCTCCTTGGTATTACGTGCTGGTTGCTTGTGAATGTGAACGCTTTCACGAATCCCTCAACAAGGGAAGGGTCGACCGTCAGGTTTCCCTGGCGAGGTCCTGTGTGTTTGAAGAGGGGTTCCGGTGATCCGTGGAGGCCGGTGTTGCGGGCCGTCTCGATCGCCACGTAGAGACTCGCAAACCTCAGCGGCGGATACAACCCCTTCTGGAAAGTTTTTTTTGATTCCTCGGTGTCGACTAGGTCACAGCCGTACTTCCATGGGGTGGATCCTGGCCTAAACGTTCGAGTGAAAGGACTTTAGCGTCTTCTGCTCACACAATCACACGCAGTGCACGGCGTACGCCTGTGAACGTCACGCTGGTTCGCAGGCCCAGGTGGTCGCCGTCCATCTGAAGGGGGAGTGGGACCTTCGAATGCAAGGTGAAGTCCCCCAAGTCATGGAGGGACACGGCGTGCTTGCCATGGGGTCCGCGCTCGGGGGACGAAGTGAGCAACTGGGTGCCATATCGGGCAACCGCGGCGGTCGACAGACGGCTGAGACCGAACACGTCGAGGCCGGTATCGAACGAGGCCTTAGGGGACGCGTACATCGGGCGATTGCCCAGGAAGGTCCACGGGGCGGTGTTCGAGGCTATGCACACCACCAGATCGGACACCGGATCCTCACCGGCCCGCTCCAAGGTGATGGAACCGTGGCGCCGGCTGGACTCACCGAGGAACTGCCGTACCACCTGGCGCACATAAAGAGCGTGTGTGGATTTCTTTCCGCGCTCGCGCTGTTGCTCGACCCGGCCCACCACACCCGCGTCGAATCCGAGCCCGGAATTGAAGGTGAACCAGCGCGCCGGCACCGACTCGTCCTCCGTGCCCGGGGTGCCCGAGGCAAGACCGAGACCGACGGTCCGCTCCCGGCCGTCGCGCAGCGCGTCGAGCAGGGCGCCGGTCGCCTCGACGGGTTCGTTGGGCAGGTCGAGGGCGCGGGCGAAGACATTGGTCGAGCCGCCGGGGACCACCGCGAGGCCGGGCAGCCGCTCCGGGTCCGGGCCGCCGTGCAGCAGACCGTTGACGACCTCGTTGACCGTGCCGTCGCCGCCGAGGGCCACCACCAGGTCGATGTTCCCGCTGTCCGCCGCCTGCCGGCCGAGGTCGCGCGCGTGACCTCGGTACTCGGTGGTCACGGCCTCCAGCTTCATCTCGCTCGCGAGCGCGTGGATCAGCACGTCGCGCGTGCGCGCACTTGTGGTGGTTGCCGCCGGATTGACCACGAGAAGTGCACGCATGAGTTGCAGGGTACCTACTGGGTGGTACCGGCTCCCAGTGCGAGCCCCGATCGACGGCTCCGGCGGCGGCCGGACAGGAGCCGCGGTGGCGGCCGGACGACGGCCGCGGCAAGGGGCCGTACCAAGGGGCGTCCGGGCCGAGGGCTACCCTGCTCGGGTGAGCAGTGAGCAGAATCCCACCCCGGCAGGACCGGAAGAAGAAGCCGCCCCCCGGCCCCGACGGCTGGTGTACGCGGCGGCCGTGACCGGCCTGGAGGGGCTCGCCCTGGTGGCCGGCGGCGCCTGGGTCCTCGTACTCGGACTCACGGGTGAGCCGGACGACCGGCAGCAGGCCGTCACCGGTGCCGTCACGCTGCTGGTGCTCGCGCTGCTGCCGCTGCTCGCCGCACGCGGACTGCTGGCCCGCCGCAGCTGGAGCCGCGGACCTGCCGTCATCACACAGATCATCGCGCTGCCGGTGGCCTACAACCTGCTCCAGGCCGACAGCGCGGCCATTCCCGGCGGGATCGCGCTGGCCGTCGCGGCCGTACTGGGGCTCGTCCTGCTGGTGAACCCGCAGACGACCCTGGCGCTCGGCATCCGCGGGCCCGGGAACGCGGCGGACGACGCCCGGAAGTAGTCCGGGCGTCGCGCTCACTCCTCGACGAGGAGCTTCTCCCGCAGTTGGGCCAGGGTGCGGGCCAGCAGACGCGAGACATGCATCTGGGAGATGCCGACCTCCTGCGCGATCTGCGACTGCGTCATGTTGCCGAAGAACCGCAGCAGCAGGATCCGCTTCTCGCGCGGCGGAAGGTCCTCCAGGAGCGGCTTGAGCGACTCCCGGTACTCGACGCCCTCCAGCGCCTCGTCCTCCGCGCCGAGCGTGTCGGCGACCGCCGGGGACTCGTCGTCGGTGTCGGGGACGTCCAGGGACAGCGTGGAGTAGGCGTTCGCCGACTCCAGGCCCTCCAGGACCTCCTCCTCCGAGATCGCCAGTTTCTCGGCGAGCTCGTGGACCGTGGGGGAGCGGCCGTGCAACTGGGACAGCTCGGCCGTCGCCGTCGTCAGGGCCAGGCGCAGCTCCTGGAGCCGGCGCGGCACCCGCACCGCCCAGCCCTTGTCGCGGAAGTGCCGCTTGATCTCGCCCACGACCGTCGGTGTCGCGTACGTGGAGAACTCCACGCCGCGCTCCGGGTCGAAGCGGTCGACCGACTTGATCAGGCCGATCGTCGCCACCTGCGTCAGATCGTCCAGCGGCTCGCCGCGGTTGCGGAAACGGCGCGCGAGATGCTCGACGAGCGGCAGGTGCATCCTGACCAGCCGGTTGCGCAGCTCCGCGTACTCCGGGCTGCCCTCCTTCTGCTCGCGCAGCTCCACGAACATCGCACGGGCCCCGCTGCGGTCCGTGTGGTCGTGGCGCGTGACCGGCACACTCGGCGCGCTCGGCGCGGCATGCTCGGAGTTTCGCTCGTGCTCGCTCATCGTCCCGCCCGTTGCCCTTCCCCGAGCCCTCGCGTCAGCTCGGACAGGGGGCACCCCGATCCGCCGTTCCGGAGGCCTGCTCCGTACGGCACCTTCCTGATTGCGCTGTTGTCCCTCGTCCGGGAGGTCGCCTGCCTGGCCGAAGTCCCCGGAGTCCTCCTCCGGGTGCGGCCGGGCCTGCTCGGGGATGCCGTTGACGCCGTCCGCCATGCGTCGGGAGCCGCTCGGGGCACCCGCGGTGCCCTCCGCCCTGAGCTCCCGTGTGCCGCGCTCTTCGTCCCGCACCGGCCCGTCCCCGTCCTTCACGCCGGCCCGGGTCCCGCGCCGCGCTGTTTGTAGAGGCTGATCGAAACGGTTTTGTCCTCGTCCACGGCGGAGGAGACCTTGCCCGCCAGCGCGGACAGCACGGTCCAGGCGAAGGTGTCCCGCGCCGGAGCGTGACCGTCCGTGGTCGGCGCCGAGACGGTGACCTCCAGCGAATCGTCCACGAGCCGGAAGACGCAGCTGAGCACGGAGCCCGGCACGGCCTGCTGGAGCAGGATCGCGCAGGCCTCGTCCACGGCGATGCGCAGGTCCTCGATCTCGTCCAGGGTGAAGTCCAAACGGGCCGCGAGGCCGGCCGTGGCCGTCCGCAGCACCGACAGGTAGGCACCCGCGGCCGGCAGCCGGACTTCCACGAAGTCCTGGGTCGCGGGCTCGCCTGCGATCTGGGACACCCTCACCTCCAAGGTGGTACAAGCTGTTCGGGGCCGAGGGTCGCCCCCCGGGGTAACGCGATGTGTGCTTCAGCGGTGACGCTATCGCGCCCTCAACAGTCCTGTCCCCGGGACCCCAAGCCCTGACTGTCACTCATAGTAAACCCGCGGATACGCTCCGTGGCTAGGGGTCTCGCGGGCCCAAATGGGAAGAGCGCGCGCCGGATTGACGTACCCAGACGTCAGACAGTCGAACCGTCTGTCTTCGGGGTCGCCCCACGATCACACGAGGACATGATCGACGAAGCACCAACGCCAGGTCTCACCGGGCTCGAACGTCCGCATCACGGGGTGACCCGACTCCTTGAAGTGCTCGGTGGCGTGCTGGTGCGGCGAGGAGTCGCAGCAGCCGACGTGGCCACAGGCGAGACAGATCCGCAGCTGCACCGGGTGTGTACCGTCCGCCAGACACTCAAGACACGTGTCGCTCAGCGGTGCGGGTTCGGGGTGCGGCAGCGCGTCGGCGTGCGTGCACTGTTTCATGATTGCCAGGTTACGACGGGTGTGCGGACGCCCGCGCGGAAAAACGAAGGGTGGGGGATGACTGATGGATGTCATGCCACTGCTGTTGCTGATTGCGGGCAGCGCCGTGGTCGCCGCGGCCGGCCGGCGCACTCCGGTGCCCGCCCCGCTGCTGCTGGTGACGGCGGGACTCGCGGTGGCGTACGTCCCGGGGGTGCCGGAGTACACCCTGGACCCGCACATCGTGCTGCCGCTGCTGCTGCCCCCGCTTCTGCACACCGCCGCGACCGACAGCTCCTATCTCGACCTGCGCGCGCAGTTGCGGCCGGTCGCGCTGCTGTCCGTCGGATACGTGCTGTTCGCGACGCTCGCCGTCGGTTATGCCGCCTATCTGCTGGTCCCCGGCCTGCCGCTGACCGCGGCACTCGTGCTCGGCGCGGTCGTGGCTCCGCCGGACGCGGTGGCGGCGACGGCGGTCGCGCGCCGGGTGGGGCTGCCGTCCCGGATCACCACGATCCTCCAGGGCGAGTCGCTGGTGAACGACGCCACCGCGATCACCGCCTACCGCGTGGCGGTCGCCGCCGCCGTCGGCGAGGGCGCCAGCTGGGCGGGCGGCATCGGCGAGTTCCTGATCGCGGCCGTCGGCGGCGTCGGCATCGGACTGCTGCTGATGATGCCGATCCACTGGCTGCGCACCCACCTCAAGGAGGCGCTGCTCCAGAACACGCTGTCGCTGCTGATCCCCTTCGTCGCCTACGCGGTCGCCGAGAGCGTGCACGCCTCCGGCGTCCTCGCGGTCGTCGTCGTGGCGCTCTACCTCGGACACCGCGCGTGGGAGGTCGACTTCGCGACCCGGCTCCAGGAGGACGCCGTGTGGCGGATGGTCGCCTTCGTCCTGGAGTCGGCCGTGTTCGCGCTCATCGGACTCCAACTCCCGGTGGTACTGCGGGGCCTCGGGGAGTACGAGGGCGGGGACGCCGTCCTGTACGCGGTGGTCATCTTCCTCGTCGCCGTCGCCACCCGGTTCGTCTGGGTCTATCCGGCGACGTTCCTGCCGAGAATCTTCTCCGCGCGGGTGCGCAAACGGGAGGAGAACCCGACCTGGAAGGGCGCGTTCGTCATCTCCTGGGCCGGGATGCGCGGGGTGGTCTCCCTCGCCATCGCCTTCTCCATCCCCGTGACCATGCACGACGACGAGGAGTTCCCCGGCCGCAACCTGATCCTCTTCCTGACCTTCACGACCGTCATCGGCACCCTCGTCCTCCAGGGGCTCACCCTGCCGCCGCTCATCCGCGCGCTGAAACTGCCCGGCAAGGACCTCCAGGCCGAGACGCTCTCCGAGGCCAACGCCCAGGCGCAGGCCTCCCAGGCCGCCGAACGGCGCCTGGACGAACTCCTGGAGGACGAGCGCAACGCCCTGCCCGGCCCCCTCGCCGACCGGCTGCGCACGGTCCTGGAACGGCGCCGCAACTCCGTGTGGGAACGCCTCGGCCAGCCCAATCCGATCACCGGCGAGACCGTCGACGACACCTACCGCCGGCTCTCCCGGCAGATGATCGGCGCCGAGCGCGACGTCTTCGTGCGCCTGCGCGACCTGCGCTACATCGACGACGAGATGCTCCGCACCCTGCTGCGCAGACTGGACCTGGAGGAGGCGGCGGCCTACCGGGAGACCTCGCCCTGAGAGGCGCTCTCCGGCGGGAAGGGCGCGCCCGTGACGACGGCCGCGAGGGTCGTACCGCGCGGGAACGCGCCCTCCCCGGCGAGGGTGACGAGTCCATAGAGCAACTTGGCGACATACAGCCGCTCCACGGACAGCCCGTGACGCTGTTCGAAGTCGTCCGCGAAGGCGTCGAGTTCGGCCGGCACGCGCGCGTACCCGCCGAAATGGAAGCGCTCGTCGAGGGACCAGGAGCCGCGCGGCCCGCCGAACGCCTCCTGTTGCAGCGCCGCGGTGGCGGCGGTCAGGAAACCGCCCCTGAGGACCGGTACGCCCAGCGCGCGCTGCTCCGGGCCGAGCCCGGCCGCCAGCCCCGCCAGGGTGCCGCCCGTGCCGCACGCGAGGGCCACCACGTCCGCGCGTCCGCGCAGTTCCTCGCCCAGGGCCCGGCAGCCGCCTACCGCGCGGGCGTTGCTGCCGCCCTCGGGGACGACGTACGCGTCCCGCGCGTCCGTCTCGGCGAGCAGCGCCGCGAGCGTCTCCGGTTCGTGTTTGCGGCGATACGTCGACCTGTCGACGAAGTGCAGCCGCATACCGTCGGCCGCGCACCGGGCGAGCGAGGCGTTCGGCGGGCCGCCGGCCAGCTCCTGGCCGCGGACCACACCGACCGTGGACAGGCCGAGGAGGCGGCCCGCGGCTGCGGTGGCGCGCAGATGGTTGGAGTACGCGCCCCCGAAGGTGAGGACCGTACGGCCCGCCGCCGCGGCCAGGTTCGGCGCCAGTTTGCGCCACTTGTTGCCGACCAGGTCCGGGTGGATCAGATCGTCCCGCTTCAGCAGCAGCCGGACGCCGTGCCGCGCGAAGCGCCCGTCGGCCACCTCCACGAGGGGCGACGGGAGCCTTGGCCGCAGCACGGCGACGACATCGGGGCCGGTCACCCGCCCATTGTCCGGCAGAGCGCGGGCCGCGGCCGCTACTTCAGACGTTCCTTGATCCGCGCCCGCATCGACGCCATGGTGAACCCGCGCGGGTCGACCTTTCCCGGCTGCCACTCCAGGTGGCCGATCACCGAGCGCTCGTTCCAGCCGTGCACACGGCAGACCGCGGCCGCCGCCTTCTCGATGGCCTCCAGCTGGACGGCCGGCCAGGGGTCCTTGCCGTCGCCGAGGTTCTCGCACTCGAAGCCGTAGAAGTGCGGGTTGCCGTCGGTGTTCGCCTCGTTGTCCGGCGGCAGGCCCTTCTCGGCGATGACCGCCCGCAGCACGTCGTCGTCGCCGAGACCGGCGTGATTGGCGCGGCCGTAGCCGACGAGGTGGACCGTGCCGTCCTTGGTGATGACGCCGTGGCACAGCGGGCCCGGCAGGGACTCGTAGCCGTCCCGGCAGATCTCGACGGTGCGCGCGCTGCCCTTGGTCACGGTGTGGTGGATCATCACCCCGTGCACCGGACCCCAGGGGCCCTTGTGGTTGCGGTTGTGGGTGCGCCAGCTGCCTACCTCCACCACGCGGACGCCTTCGTCGCGGAGCGTGTCCAGAAACCTGTTCGCGGACATGGGTGATGCCATGGCCGCCTCCTTCGCTCTGAGGACCGGCGGCCGCGGGACGCGGCCGTCCTGTACCGCTGCTTGTATCGAACGCGCGCGTTCCGGACCACTTCGTTCGCACAGCGTGCGAGCCGATTCGGACAGATCCGTTCCGCTCCGGTCAGCGGGCCGGTCCGGGGGCTCCGGTTCGAACATGAGCTTCCACCTGCCCCGCCGGGCGGAGATCCATTCCCGCTCTTTCGGGTAATAGCACCAGCACGCTCGGTGATGGAAGGGTTCTTCGCGGAGTTCGGTGCCCGGCGCAGATCGCGGCCGGGCATGACCGGGAGGGCAGTTCCATATGTCGGTAGGCGAAGAGGTCCGCACGGATCAGGGCAAGCCGCAGCAGAGTCTTGGCACGGCGGCCGCGCGGAACCTGGCCACCACTACCAAGTCCGTACCGCAGATGCAGGAGATCAGCTCGCGCTGGCTGCTGCGGACGCTGCCGTGGGTGGACGTGCAGGGGGGCACGTACCGGGTGAACCGGCGGCTGACCTATGCGGTGGGCGACGGCCGTATCACCTTTGTGAAGACCGGCGACCGCGTGGAGGTCATCCCCGCCGAGCTGGGCGAACTGCCGGCGCTGCGCGATTACGAGGACGACGAGGTACTTGCCGAGCTGGCCCAGCGCTGCCGGCAGCGGGAGATCGCCGCGGGGGAGGTGATCGCCTCCTTCGGCAACCAGACCGACGAGGTGTATCTGCTGGCGCACGGCAGGGTCGAGAAGATCGGCTCGGGCCCCTACGGCGACGACGCGGTCCTCGGTGTGCTCGCCGACGGCGCGTACTTCGGCGAGAACGCGCTGCTGGACCCCGACGCCATCTGGGAGTTCACGGTCCGCGCGGACACCGCCTGCACGGTCCTGGTGCTGTCCCGTTCGGACGTCGAGCAGGTCGCCGAGCGCGCCGAGTCGCTCGGTGAGCACCTCCAAGCGGTGCGTGCCATTCCCTCGCAGCGCACCAACAAGTACGGCGAGAAGGAGATCGACCTCGCGGCCGGCCACTCCGGCGAGCCCGACATCCCGCACACCTTCGTCGACTACGAGGCCCGGCCGCGCGAGTACGAACTCAGCGTCGCCCAGACGGTACTGCGCATCCACTCGCGCGTGGCCGACCTCTACAACCAGCCGATGAACCAGACCGAGCAGCAGCTGCGGCTCACCGTGGAGGCGCTGAAGGAGCGCCAGGAGCACGAGCTGATCAACAACCGTGAGTTCGGACTGCTCCACAACTGCGAGTACGACCAGCGGATCCAGCCGCACGACGGGGTGCCCGGCCCCGACGACCTGGACGAGCTGGTCACCCGGCGGCGCGGCACCAAGCTGCTCCTCGCGCACCCGCGCGCGATCGCCGCGATCGGCCGTGAGTTCAACAAGCGCGGACTGGTCCCGGAGACCGTCGACGTCGGCGGCAACCGCATCCCGACCTGGCGCGGTGTGCCCATCTACCCGTGCAGCAAGATCCCGATCAGCGACGCCCGTACGACGTCGATCATCGCCATGCGCACCGGCGAGCAGGACCAGGGCGTCATCGGACTGCGCCAGTCCGGTCTCCCGGACGAGATCGAGCCGAGCCTGTCGGTGCGGTTCATGGGCATCAACGAACAGGCCATCATCAAGTACCTCGTGACGGCCTACTACTCGGCCGCCGTGCTGGTGCCGGACGCGCTCGGCGTGCTGGAGAACGTCGAGATCGGCCGCTGGCGGTGATCCTTCCGGCACGGAAACCGTGTCCCCGCCCCGCCGGGCGGGTAGACCCTCCGAGTACGCGGCCGGCCGGGGCGCAGGCACCACCGGCCGCGGGCTTCTCGAGGGGGATTCGATGGCCGAGTTCATGACGCGCGCCGCCGCACCGCGGGTCGGCGACGCGCGGGAGAGGCCGAGCACCATCGCCACTCAACCGTACGAGCGCCCCGGTCCGCCCGACGGGGCCGAGGCGGCGTCGATCCTGGACAGCACTCGGGCGTCGGTCGACCCCGAACTGCGGTCCGCCATCGACTCGTTGCCGCCCGCGATGCGGCGGATCGCGCGCTACCACTTCGGGTTCGAGAACCCGGACGGCACACCGGCGGTGGGCGGCGCGGGCAAGGCGATCCGCCCGGCGCTCGTGCTGAGCGCCGCCACCGCGCTCGGCGGGCCTGCCGCCCGCGCGGGCGCGGTGAAGGCGGCCGCGGCGGTGGAACTGGTGCACAACTTCACGCTGTTGCACGACGACGTGATGGACCGGGACACCACCCGCAGACACCGGCCCACCGCGTGGACGGTGTTCGGCGACGCCGACGCGATCCTCGCCGGTGACGCGCTCCAGGCGCTGGCCCTGCTGCTGCTCGCGCGGGACCCGCACCCGGCGTCCGCGCAGGCCGGCGCCCGGCTCGCGTCCTGTGTGGTGGAGCTGTGCGAGGGCCAGCAGGCGGACACGGCACTGGAAACCCGGGCCGCCGGCGAGGTCACCCTCCCCGAGGTGCTCGCCATGGCCGAGGCCAAGACGGGCGCGCTGCTCGGCTGCGCGTGCGCACTCGGCGCGCTGTACGCGGGCGCACCGGAGGAGGACGTCGAGGCGCTGGACGCGTTCGGGCGGGCCGCCGGGCTCGCCTTCCAGCTGATCGACGACGTGATCGGCATCTGGGGCGACCCCGGCCGTACCGGCAAGCCGGCCGGCGCGGACCTGGCCGCCCGCAAGAAGTCCCTGCCGGTGGTCGCCGCGCTCACCTCGGGCACCCCGGCGGCGGCCGAACTGGCCGCGCTGTACGGGGCGCCGTACGACCACCGCGACCTGGAGCGCACGGCGCTGGCCGTCGAGCGCGCGGGCGGCCGTGACTGGGCGCAGGGCCAGGCCTCGGACCGGATGGCGAGTGCGATGGACGAGCTCGCCCGGGCGATCCCGGACCCGGAGGCGGCGGGCGGTCTGCTCTCGCTCGCCGAGTTCGTGACGAGGCGCAGCACCTGAGCGCCCCGTGAGCCCCGGAGTTCCCGGGGCCGTGCGGCACCTGACACCGCACGGCCCCGGGGCTCCGGCCCGGTGGGTCCCGCACAGCCCCACGATGTGCGGGCCCCGCCTTCTTCCACACGTGAGAACCGACTCCCGCGGGCCGTGTCGACACGCGCGGTCCACCACCCCGTTACTCTTCAACCGCCAGAAGGACACCGCGTGTTGAGACGAAGGGGCGGGGCATGGGCGTGGCCATCAGGACGGCGAAGGAGGGCGACCGCGAGCTGGTCGTCCGACTGCTGGACCAGGCGTTCCAGGACGACCCGGTGAGCAGCTGGGTCTTCCCGGGCGAGGAGTACCGGCGCAGCACGCACCACCGCCTCATGGCCGAGTTCACCGACATCGTGCTGGCGGACGGATACGTCGATCTCACCGAGGACGGCACGGCCTGCGCGCTGTGGCTGCCGACGCCCGCCGACGACGACGGCGACCCGGACGCGGCCGGGGACGAGGCCGTCCGGATCCGCGAGGCCGTGGACCCCGCCAACGAGCGGGTGGAGCTGATAGCGAGGCTGACCGCGGAGATCCACCCCGTGGGCCGCGCCCACGAGTACCTGTGGATGATCGGCGTCGCGCCGGAGCGGCAGGGCGAGGGCCTCGGCAGCGCGCTGATGAGCGCGGTGCTCGACCGCTGCGACCAGGAGGGCCTGCCCGCCTATCTGGAGGCGAGCAACGACCGCAGCCGCGTCCTGTACGAGCGGCTGGGCTTCTCCTTCACCGGACTCCCGCTGCGGCTGCCCGACGGCCCCACGATGTGGCCGATGTGGCGCGAGCCCCGACAGCTCTGACCTGCACCTTCTCCGATACGGCGGCATGCGTTCCGCATGCCGCCGCTTTAATCCCTTGCAACCACTACGTCTGGAGTACTACAACTGTAGTTGTCATCGGACGTCAGCCGGTGAGGCCAGCCAGTGGGACCAGTCAGTGGGACCAGCCAGTGAAAAGAGACCGGTTTGCGCAAGCTCACGTACTACATCGCCTGTTCCATCGACGGCTTCATCGGTGATCCGGACGGCGACGCCACCTCGATGTACCGGTTCGTCGACGAGGAGTTCTCGGCGTTCATCCACGAGGAGTACCCGGAGACCCTCCCGACCCACGTCCGGGAGGCCCTGGGCATCGACCACCTGGAGAACCGGAGGTTCGACACGATCATCCAGGGGCGCGGCAGCTACGACCTCGCGCTCAAGGAGCGCGTCACCAGCCCCTACGCCCATCTGCGGCAGTACGTCGCCTCCACCACGCTCGACGAGTCCCCGGACCCGGCGGTCGAGATCGTCTCCGGCGACCTTGTGGCCAAGATCCGCGAACTGAAGGCGGAGGACCGCGAACTGGGCATCTACCTGTGCGGCGGCGCCCAGCTCGCCGGCCAGTTGCTCGGTGAGGTCGACGAACTCGTCATCAAGACCTACCCGCTCGTCTACGGCGCCGGTATGCCGATGTTCGGCTCCGGCTTCGACGCCACGGAGTTCACCCTGGGCTCGGTGCGCACCTTCCGCAACGGCGCGCTGATGCGGACGTACACCAGGAAGCGCTGAACCGTCTCCGGCGGGGCGCGCGCGGCGGCCCGCCGTCCTACGCTGAGGGCATGGACAGCGAAGCGCACGCCTGTCCCGTCTGCGGACAGTCAGTCGAAACGGTCGTCCGGCGCCACAAGACGCTGGGCGCATGGGTACCGAGGTGGGTTCCGGGCCCGTGCCGGAACTCCGGTTGCGACTCCTACGTCGACGAAGCCGCCGAAGGCGGTGAGGAGCGACCCGACAGGGCTCCGGCCACCGGTGTTCCCGCCACTCCCGGGGCCCCGGAAAACTCGTAGAAAAAAAATCCCCAGCCCGTGTCGAGAATCCCGGACCGGCTCCGACGTCCCGTGTGAGAGTCGCCCGCAGGGGGCGGCCGAGTCGAAGGAGCGGAACGATGAAGTATCTGGTCATGGTGCAGGGCGCGCAGGTCGACTACGAGGCCATGAAGGGCAAGGCCTCCGCCGCGTCCCCGGCGTGGACCGAGCAGGACCTCCAGGCCATGTACGCCTTTATGGGCGGCCTCAACAACGACCTCGCCGAGAGCGGCGAACTGGTCGACGGCCAGGGCCTCGCCGAGCCCCGGCAGATCCGGCACGTCTCCGTGGGCGAGGACGGCAAGCCCGTCATCACCGACGGCCCGTACGGCGAGACCAAGGAGATGCTGGCCGGTTACTGGGTGCTGGACTGCGCCAGCCTGGAGCGGGTCACCGAGATCGCCGCGCGCATCGCGGCCGGTCCCCAGCCCGCGGGTGCGCCCGTCTACCCGGTGGAGATCCGGCCCATCCTGGACGGCGCCGGAGACATCTGAGCCGAACAGCCGAACAGCCGAACAGCCGAACAGCCGACCAGCCGAACAGCCGACAAGGGCGACCGACCGTGAGGCACCGACCGTGAGGCACCGACCCCACAGTCGACGAGCTGATGCGCGGGCAGCCGCCCGCGCATCGCCCGACCCCCGCCTCCCAGCGCGCCGTACGCGACCTGATCCCGTCGGTCCTCGGCGCGCTGGTGCGGCGGTACGGGCACTTCGACGCCGCCGAGGACGCCGTGCAGGAGGCGCTCATCGCGGCGTCCGAACAGTGGCCCGAGCGGGGCGTCCCGGACAATCCGCGGGGCTGGCTGATCAAGGTGGCCTCGCGGCGGCTGACCGACGCCCTGCGCAGCGAGGAGGCGCGACGGCTGCGCGAGGAGCGGGCCGCCGCGCTCGCACCGCGCGACACGTTCACGGCCCCGCCGCCGGGCGCGGACCGTGCCCCGCGCGAGGACGACACCCTCACGCTGCTGTTCCTGTGCTGCCACGCCGAGCTGAGCCAGAGCGCACAGATCGCGCTCACGCTGCGCGCGGTCGGCGGTCTGACCACCGCCGAGGTGGCCCGCGCCTGCCTCGTCCCCGAGGCGACCATGGCCCAGCGGATCAGCCGGGCCAAGCGCAAGGTCCGCGACGTCGGCTTCCGCCGCCCCGACCACTGGGCCGACCGGCTCGCCCCGGTGCTCCAGATCCTCTACCTGATCTTCAACGAGGGCTATACGGCGACCTCGGGCCCCCAGCTCCAGCGCCGCGAGCTGGCCGGCGAGGCCATCCGCCTCGCCCGCAAGGTGCACCAAGTGCTCCCCGACGACACCGAGGTCGCCGGCCTGCTGGCCCTGATGCTGCTCACCGACGCCCGCCGCGACGCCCGCACCGGGCCGGGCGGCGAGCTGGTGCCGCTCGACGAACAGGACCGCGACCGCTGGGACAAGGCGGCGATCGAGGAGGGCGTCGCCCTGGTCACGGGGGCGCTGTCCCGCGGCAGGCCGGGCCCATACCAGCTGCGCGCGGCGATCGCCGCCCTGCACGACGAGGCCCCGTCCGCCGACGCCACCGACTGGCCGCAGATCCTCGGCCTCTACGACGTCCTCGTCCGGTACGTCCCCGGACCCGTCGAACGCCTCAACCGCGCGGTCGCCGTCGCCATGGTCCACGGCCCCCGCGCCGGCCTCGCCGAACTCGACACCCTGGACCCGGAACCGGGCCACCGCGTCGACGCCGTCCGCGCCCATCTGCTGGAACGCGCGGGCGCCCTCGCCGAGGCCCGCACCGCCTACGAGTCCGCCGCGACCCGCACCCTGAGCCTGCCGGAACAGCACTACCTGCGAACCAGGGCGGCCCGACTGGGAGCCGGATAGGCTCCAACTCACCTGTGTGGAGGGAGGGTTGGGCATGCGGCAGCGGGGAAGGTGGCGGCCCGTCCTGATCGCCTGGACAACCACCGTACTGATCGCGAGCGGCCTCACCCTCTGGCTCCAGGACTCGGTGGAGCAGCCGGACCCGCCGGATCCCCACGTCCGGGAAGAGTCGAGCCCCACACCGACCGGCTACCCTCCGTGCGCACCTCCGACGCCGGAGGAGAACACCGCCTACGCCTGCCTCTTCAGGTCCGACTAGGCAGCCCGCCCGTCTCCGGGTCCCGGCCTGTCAGGCAGTAGGTGCCGCCGGCCGGGTCGCGCATCACGGTCCAGTGGGTGGCCTCGGCGACGAGGGTCGCGCCCAGCAGCTCGTGCGCAGTGCGGGCCGCCGCGAGGTCGGCGCAGGCGAGGTCGAGATGGGCGGACGCGGGCCGCTCGGTGCCCAGCCGCTGGAGCAGGATCCGTACGGGCAGCCCCGGCGGCGGCTTGACCACGTGGAACTCGGGCAGACTGCCCGGCACCGACTCCCAGTCGTCGAGCAGCTCCGACCAGAAGGCGACCTCGGCGTCGAACGCGGACGGCGGGACGTCCAGGCACACCTGGTCCAGGCGGCTGCCGTCCACCACCGGCGGCCGCAGGGACTCCCCGTGCCAGGGCACGGCACAGAACGGCAGCCCGGCCGGCGAGCGCAGCACGGTCCAGCCGCCGTGCGCGGCGGCGACCGTGGCCCCGAGCCGCAGCGCGCGGCCGGTCAGCCGCGGCACGTCGTCCACGACGAGGTCCAGATGCGCGCCGCCCTCGCCGGACGTCACGCCCTGCGCCTTCACACAGGGGTCGGCGCCGCCGCCCGGCAGCAGCGTGGTGAACTCGCCCTTCTCGCCGCGGAGTCCGGACAGGCGCGTGTCGGTGACCGCCGTCCAGAAGGCGCAGGCGCGGTCGAGTGCGCCGGCGGGCCGGTCGACGAAGGCGTAGGTCCAGCGAAGGGTCATGACAGCGAGCGTAGGCGCAGCCCGTGCTCGAATTTGCGTACCGGAGGGAAGAGCCGAACGGACCCTTTGCGTCCAGTTCGCCGGGCATTGGTGCCTGCTTGCTTCCATCGACGGATGGACCACATCACGTTCCTCGTGGCGGTCGTCATCGTCACGGCGCTGGCCTTCGACTTCACCAACGGCTTCCACGACACGGCGAACGCGATGGCCACCTCCATCGCCACCGGCGCCCTCTCCCCGAGGGTGGCGGTCCTGATCAGCGGCGTACTGAACATCGTGGGCGCCTTTCTGTCGACCGAGGTGGCGAAGACCATCTCGGGCGGCATCGTGGACGACAGCCTGGTCACCCCGGGGATGGTCTTCGCGGGACTGATCGGCGCGATCCTGTGGAACCTGCTGACCTGGCTGGTCGGGCTGCCGTCGAGCTCCTCGCACGCCCTGTTCGGCGGACTGATCGGCGCGGTGTGGGTGGGCGCGGGCGAGCACGGGGTGCGCTTCGACGCGGTGGTCGAGAAGATCCTCGTACCGGCGCTGGCGTCCCCCCTGGTCGCCGGGGTCGCGGCCCTGGTGGCGACGTACTTCGCCTACCGGCTCACCGCCCGCGCCCGCGCGGACTCGGTGACCCGGGGCTTCCGGATCGGGCAGATCGCGTCGGCGTCCCTCGTCTCGCTCGCGCACGGCACCAACGACGCGCAGAAGACCATGGGCGTGATCACCCTGACCCTGATCTCGGCGGGCGCGCTCGGCCACGACGCCGGTCCGCCGCTGTGGGTCATCGCTTCGGCGGGTATCGCCATCGGCCTCGGCACCTACCTCGGCGGGTGGCGGATCATCCGGACGATGGGCAAGGGCCTGACCGAGATCGAGTCGCCGCAGGGCTTCGCCGCCGAGACCGCGTCCACGGCCGTGATCCTGACCTCCGCCCACCTCGGTTTCGCCCTGTCCACCACGCAGGTGGCGTCGGGCAGCATCCTCGGCGCGGGGCTCGGCCGGCGGCTCGCGGAGGTGCGCTGGGGTGTCGCGGGCCGGATGGTCCTGGCCTGGCTGGTCACGCTGCCCGCGGCGGCGCTGGTCGGCGGTCTCGCGGCGAGTGCGGTCACCCACGGCGGGACCGTCGGCACGGTGGTCGTCGCCCTGGTCGGTGCCGCGGTCGCCAGCGGCATCGTGCTGGTCGCGCGCCGCAACCCGGTGCACGCGGACAACGTCAACGACGCCCACGAGGTCAGTGTCCGCACCGCCCCGCCGGCCAGGGTCTCCACGGCCGCCTGAGAGGGAGAGAGCTTCGATGCAACTGGACTGGAGCGCACTCGGCGAGGTCGCCGCGGTGAGCCTCGGCGTCACCGTGGCCGTCGTGGTGGTCTTCGCCCTCGGCGTACTCGGCCTCGCACGGGTCGAGGGCGCGAGGGAGACTGACGGCGGTACCCAGGTGCTCGGCCTCGCGCAGGCCGGGCTGTGCTTCGTCGCCTGCGCGGCGGTCGTCGCGTACGGGATCCATCTGATCGTGCCGCAGTTCCACTGAGTCACCGAGTCGGGGAGGGCGACGGATGACACCACTGCTGTCAGGGCTGACGGTCGACTACAGCGACCACGACGAACCCGTACTGATCAAACCGGACGGGAACCCGGTCGAGACCTGGAGGGAGAACTACCCGTACGCCGAGCGGATGGAGCGCAAGGAGTACGAGTGGCACAAGCGGCTCCAGCAGATCGAGCTGCTGAAGCTCCAGAGCTGGATCAAGGAGAGCGGGCGCCGGCTCGTCATCGTCTTCGAGGGACGGGACGCGGCCGGCAAGGGCGGCACGATCAAACGTTTCACCGAGCACCTCAACCCGCGCGGCGCCCGGGTCGTGGCCCTGGAGAAGCCCACCGAGCGCGAGCGCGGGCAGTGGTACTTCCAGCGGTACGTCGAACACCTGCCGACCGCCGGGGAGATAGTCCTGTTCGACCGCTCCTGGTACAACCGGGCCGGTGTGGAGCGCGTGATGGGCTTCTGCTCCGACGACGAGTACCGGCGCTTCATGCGCCAGGCGCCGCTGTTCGAGCGGATGCTGGTCGACGACGGCGTCGACCTCGTCAAGTTCTGGTTCTCGGTCTCCCGGAGCGAGCAGATCACCCGCTTCACCATCCGCCAGGTCGACCCCGTACGGCAGTGGAAGCTCAGCCCCATGGACCTGGCGTCCCTGGACCGCTGGGACGACTACACGGCCGCGAAGGTCGCCATGTTCCGTGAGACCGACACCGAGCAGTCCCCGTGGACGGTGGTCAAGTCCAACGACAAGAAGCGCGCCCGCGTCGAGGCCATGCGCAGCGTCCTGGCCCGGTTCGACTACTCCGACAAGGACGACGAGGTCGTCGGCACCCCGGACCCGCGTGTGGTGGGCGCGGCGGCCACCCTCCTGGAGGCGGGCGAGGACGACACGGTCATCACCCCCGCGACCTGACACCCGTACACGACGCGACAGCACGCGCGCACGACGCGACAGCACGCGCGAGGGCCCGACCGGGCGGTGATCCGGTCGGGCCCTCGCACACACTGGATAAAAAACCGCGGGGATCCGGTGAGGAGCCGCGGGCAGGCCGGATTCAGGCCTTCTTGGTCTCCCAGAAGATCTTGTCGATCTGGGCGATGTAGTCCAGCGCCTTCTGGCCGGTCGCCGGGTCGGTGGAGGCCTTGGCGGCGGACAGCGCCTTCAGGGCGTCGTTCACGAGCTGGTGCAGCTCGGGGTACTTCTCGAAGTGCGGCGGCTTGAAGTAGTCGCTCCAGAGCACGGAGACGTGGTGCTTGGCCAGCTCCGCGCGCTGCTCCTTGATGACGGTGGCACGCGCCTGGAAGTGCGGGTCGTCGTTGCCGGCCATCTTTTCCTGGACGGCCTTCACCGACTCCGCCTCGATGCGGGCCTGGGCAGGGTCATAAACACCGCAGGGAAGGTCGCAGTGTGCGCTGACCTTGACGTTGGGGGCAAACAGGCGGGAAAGCATGGAGCATTCCTTCCTCGTGATCGTCTTCTCAGGTGGGACATTACTCCCTGAGGGACGGGTTTTCGCGGGTGCCCCCATGGGCTTAGGACAAAAGTCCGGGGTGAGACTGAGACTGGTGGAGGATCGGACCGGGGAGGTGCCGGGGATGCCGGAACTGTCGCACGAGACCGAGCGCGGAGGGGCGGTGCTGCCGTTCGGGCCGGCCGAGGTGACCGGGCCCTCCATGGTGCCCACGTTGCGTCACGGGGACCGGCTCCTGGTGCACTACGGGGCGCGGATCAGGCCGGGGGACGTGGTGGTCCTGCGCCATCCGTTCCAGCAGGACCTGCTGGTCGTCAAACGGGCCGTGGAGCGCCGCGAGGGCGGCTGGTGGGTGCGCGGGGACAACGCGTTCGCGGGCGGCGACAGCACGGACTACGGGACCGTGCCCGAGGAACTGGTGCTCGGCCGGGTGCGGTTCCGCTACCGGCCGCCCGGACAGGGTCAGCGCACGCCGTTCGCGGTGCTGCGCTGGGCGCTGTCGGCCGCGCGGCCGGTCTTGTCGGACCGGTCGGCCTCCAGGCGTTTGCGGGCGCGGTAGGCGGCCACGTTGGCCCGGGTGGCGCAGCGGTCGGAGCAGTAGCGGCGGGAGCGGTTCGTGGAGGTGTCCAGGTAGGCGTTGCGGCACGGGGCGGCCTCGCACAGACCGAGCCGGTCCACGCCGTACTCGGTGAGGTGGAAGGCCAGGCCCATCGCCGCGATGGCCGCGTAGCCCGCGGTCACGTTCGACGGGTGGTCCGCGAGGTGCATGTGCCACAGCGGGCGCCCGTCGTCGTCCCGGAAGTCGTGGCCGGAGATCTGCGGGCTGACCGGGAACTCCAGGAGCAGTGAGTTCAGCAGGTCCACGGCGAGTGTCTCGTCGCCGGTGTCGGCCGCCTCGAAGACCGCGCGCAGCCGGGCCCGGACCGCGCGGAACCGGGTCACGTCCGCGTCGGTGGCGCGGCGCCCCGCGGACTGGTTGGCCCCGAAGAGGTCGCGGACGGCCTCGACCGAGGTCAGCGACTCCTTGCCCCGGTCCGGTTCCTCGCTGTTGACGAGCCGGACCGCGTAATCCGAGTAATAGGCCAGTTCCACTTGTAGTCCTTACGAGGGGGCTTTATGGTCGTGATGCGGTCGGGGTAACAGCCGGTCGTGCATCCAGGGTATTACGTGCGGTACGGAGGGCACCCATGACGGAGACGGACGCCACGACGGCGGGCACCGACTGGCAGGCGTGGCAGCACAGCTGGGACCGGCAGCAGGAGTGGTACATGCCGGACCGCGAGCAACGGTTCACGATCATGCTCGACATGGTCGAGGCCCTGGCCGGCGACGCACCGCGCGTACTCGACCTCGCCTGCGGCACCGGCACCATCACGGCCCGGCTGCTCGACCGCCTCCCGGGCGCCACCAGCACCGGCGTCGACCTCGACCCGGCGCTGCTCGCCATCGCCGAAGGCACCTTCGCCGGCGACGACCGGGTCACCTTCGTCACCGCCGACCTCAAGGACCCCGACTGGCCGGCGAAACTGCCGTACGACTCCTACGACGCCGTCCTCACCGCCACGGCCCTGCACTGGTTCCACAGCGACCCCCTCGCGGCTCTCTACGGTCGGATCGCGGGCCTCGTCCGCGACGGCGGTGTCTTTATGAACGCGGACCACATGATCGACGACACGACCCCCCGGATCAACGCGGCCGAGCGGGCGCTGCGCCACCTCCGTATGGATCAGGCCAAGAGCGACGGCGCCGTCGACTGGGCCGAGTGGTGGCAGCTCGCCGCGCAGGACCCGGTCCTCGCCGAACCCACCGCCCGCCGCTTCGAGATCTACGGCGAGCACGCCGACGGCGACATGCCCGCGCCCGCCTGGCACGCCCGCGCCCTGCTCGACGCGGGGTTCACCGAGGCCCGCCCGGTGTGGTGCTCCCCGTCGGACACCCTGCTCCTGGCCCTCAAGTAGGCCCGGCAGAACGGAAGAAGGGGCGGTACGGGAAATCCGTACCGCCCCTTCCGCGTCCTGCCGGGCCGCCCACCGCACTGGTAAGGGTGAGACGGTCCGCGACACCCGGTGGGCCGGGGAGGGGGAGGAATGACGCGGAGCGAGTACGAAGCCGCTCTGCACGACTTCGTCGAGGCCAGACGCGGGGCCCTGTTCCGCAGCGCCTACCTGCTGTGCGGCAACCGCGACGAGGCGGAGGACCTCGTGCAGACCACGCTGGTGAAGGTCGTCCTAGGTGCGCGCCGGCACGGAGGGCTGGACAACCTGCACGCCTACGCGCGCCGGACGCTGGTCAACACGTTCATCGCGGGCCGCCGCCGGTTCTGGCGGCGCGAACAGGCGTACGGCGAGGTGCCGGACGTGGCGGGACAGACGGTGGACAGCGATACCGGGCTGATGGTCCGGGCCGCGCTCGCCGCGCTCCCGCCCAAGCAGCGGGCCGTCCTGGTGCTGCGCTACTGGGAGGACCTCGGTGTCGGCGACACCGCCGAACTGCTCGGCATGCGGGAGAGCACGGTGAAGAGCCACACGGCGAGGGGACTCGCGGCCCTGCGGGCCGTGGTGCGGGAGGTACACACATGAGAGACGACCAGGACGTGCGGGACCTGCTGGGCAGGGCCGTCGCACACGTACCGCTGCCGCGCGGCGAGGGCGACACGGTGTTCGCGCGGGTCGCGCAGGTGCGGTGGCGGCGCCGGGTGGCGGCGACCGGCGTCACGGCCGCCGTGGTCGCGTTCGGAGTCGCCTTCGGCACGGTCGGGCTGCCCGCCGCCTCCGAGACCGGCGTGGCCACACCGACGGCCCAGCCGTCCCTGTCCTCCGTGAAGGCGGCCGGGTTCGCGAAACTGCTGCCGCATGACGTCGGGAAGGTCGCCGAACTGCTGGCGTCCCCGTTGCAGATCGCCCTGCCGCGCCTCCCGGAGGAGGCCACCGACGGACCGTACGACGGCAACTACGTGATCCGGCGCGGCGGGGCCGTGGGATACGTCGTGGTGACGGCGGAGCGGTCGGGCGCCTGGCCCGAGGGGAACTTCGGGGCCGAATGCAAGCTGGAGGAGACGGTCCACGACTGCAAGTTCGAAAGGCTGCCGGACGGTGCCGAGCTGGCCGTGTGGCAGACGGCCGCCACATCCGATCGCCTCACTCACCGGGGCGCCGAGATGGACGCACGGCTGCGCACCCGGGACGGCACCGTCCTGCACATCACCCAGTCGACGGGCTACGCCGACACGAGGGTGCCGGGCCCGCTGCTCGACTCCTACCCGCTGACCCGCCCGCAACTGCGCGAGCTGGTGCAGCGGCCGGAGCTGCTGCCCTAGCCGAACGGCACAGGGGCGGTACGGGAATCCCGTACCGCCCCTTGTACGCGTGCCCTCAGGTGGCCCGGGTGCTCAGAGGACCTTGGAGAGGAATGCCTTGGTGCGTTCGTGCTGGGGGTCGGTCAGGACGTCGCGTGGGTTGCCGGACTCGACGACCACACCGCCGTCCATGAAGACCAGGCTGTCGCCGACCTCGCGGGCGAAGCCCATCTCGTGGGTGACGACGATCATCGTCATGCCGGACTCGGCGAGGTCGCGCATGACGTCGAGGACGTCACCGACCAGCTCAGGGTCCAGGGCGGAGGTCGGCTCGTCGAACAGCATCAGCTTCGGGTCCATCGCCAGCGCGCGGGCGATGGCGACCCGCTGCTGCTGGCCGCCGGAGAGCTGCGAGGGATAGCTCCGCGCCTTGTCGGCGAGGCCGACCCGCTCCAACAGCTGGCCCGCGCGCTCCCGCGCCTGGGCCTTGCTGACGCCCTTGACCTGCACCGGCGCCTCGATGACGTTCTCCAGCGCGGTCATGTGCGGGAACAGGTTGAACCGCTGGAACACCATGCCGATGTCCCGGCGCTTCAGGGCGACCTCGCTGTCCTTGAGCTCGTACAGCTTGTCGCCCTTCTGGCGGTAGCCGACCAGCTCGCCGTCGACGTACAGCCGCCCGGCGTTGATCTTCTCCAGGTGGTTGATGCACCGCAGGAACGTCGACTTGCCGGAGCCGGAGGGGCCGATGAGGCAGAACACCTCGCCGGACTCCACCTCCAGGTCGATGCCCTTGAGCACCTCGACCAGACCGAACGACTTGTGGACGCCCTCGGCCTTCACCATGGCGGTCATGCGGTGCCTCCCGCCGACTTGGAACGGTTCGACAGGGACAGCACGTTCGCCCTGATCTTCTGGAACGGGGTGGCCGGCAGGCTGCGGCTGGAGCCGCGCGCGTAATAGCGCTCCAGGTAGTACTGGCCGACGCTGAAGACCGAGGTCAGCAGCAGGTACCAGGCCGCGGCCAGGAAGAGCATCTCGGCGGGGGCGCCGGACGTCTGGCCGATGTCCTGGGCGACCCGGAACAACTCGGAGTACTGGACGACCGAGACCAGCGAGGTCGTCTTCAGCATGTTGATGACCTCGTTGCCCGTCGGCGGCACGATCACGCGCATCGCCTGCGGGATCACGATCCGGCGCAGCGTCTTGGCGTGGCTCATGCCCAGCGCGTGGCTCGCCTCGGTCTGGCCCTCGTCGACCGAGAGCAGACCGGCACGGCAGATCTCCGCCATGTACGCGGCCTCGTTGAGCCCGAGCCCGAGCAGCGCCGTCAGGAACGGGGTCATGAAGTCCGACCACTCGTCCTTGTAGAACGGGCCGAGGTTGATGTACTCGAAGACCAGGCCCAGGTTGAACCAGACCACGAGCTGCACCAGCACCGGGGTGCCGCGGAAGAACCAGATGTAGAACCACGAGATCGACGAGGTCACCGGGTTGCGCGACAGCCGTCCGACGGCGAGCAGCACACCGCCGATGATGCCGATCGCCATGGCCAGCACGGTGATCAGCAGGGTCTTGCCGACACCGCTGAGGATCCGGTCGTCGAAGAAGTAGTCCGGGATCGCGCCCCAGTTGATCTTGCCCTGGGAGAACGCGTAGACGATCCCGCCGAGGACGGCGAGAGCGAGGACGGCCGAGACGTACCGCCCGTAGTGCCGGACCGGGATGGCCTTGATGGCCTCGGGACCGGCCGGCGGGGTGTCCGCCGGTCCGTCCGTCTTGTCGATGTCAACAGTCACGCGTGTTGCCTTTCAGTGCCCGCCGTCGCCGCGGTCACTTGCCGCCGTTGACGGTGGCCTCGGTGACCGCGCCCTCGGTGACGCCCCACTTCTCCAGGATCTTGCCGTACTCACCGTTGGCGATCACGGCATCCAGCGCGGCCTTGAGCGCGTCGCGCAGCTCCGTGCTGCTCTTGGCCACCGCGATACCGTACGGCGCCGCCTCGACCTGCTCGCCGACCAGCTCGAAGTCCTTGCCGCCGCCGGAGGTCTTCACGGCGTACGCCGCGACCGGGAAGTCGGACGAGCCGGCGTCCGCGCCGCCCGCGCGCAGCCGGGTCTGGGCCTGCTGGTCGTTGTCGAAGGCCTCGATGGTCAGCTTCTGGCCACCGGGACACTTCTCCGCCTCGGCCTTGGCGAGGTCCTCGGAGACCGTGCCGCGCTGCACGACGATCGTCTTGCCGCACAGGTCCGACCAAGTGGCGATGCCCTGGTCGTCGCCCTTCTTGGTGTAGATCGAGACACCGGCCGTGAAGTAGTCGACGAAGTCGACGCCCTCGCCGACCTTCTTGCCGGTGTCGGAGTCGACACCGTCCTGGCGGTCCTTGGTGTCGGTCATCGCGGACATCGCGATGTCGTACCGCTTGGAGCGCAGACCGGTGATCAGGGTGTCGAACGTGCCGTTCTCGAACTCGAACGTCACGCCGAGCTGCTTGCCCATCGCCGCGGCGAGGTCCGGGTCGATACCGACGGTCTTGCCGGCGTCGTCCTTGAACTCGACGGGCGCGTACGCGATGTCCGAGCCGACCTTGATGACGCCCTTGTCGCGGATCTCCTTCGGCAGCTGATCGGCCAGCGGGGCCGCCACCGCGGAGCCGGTGTCCTCGCTCTCGGACCCGCTGCTCTCCGTCTGGTCACCACAGCCGGTGAGAATCAGGGCGCCTGCGACCGCGATCGAGGCGACCGATGCCAGCCGGGTGCGCGTGGCGGTCGTACGACGTGTGGTGCTTGCGGTCATGGTGGGTTCCTCCGGCGGATGGGTGGAGTTGCCGATGTGGTCGACGAGAGCACACGTCTTCGAGTGTCGCGACCCCGTGTGATTAGGGCATCTTGCCATTCGGACTGAGGCATTCAGGGGGCCAGTCATGTCAAAATCGGATAACGGGACCACCCCGAATCGCATCAGTCCGGTACATCGGGACCGGACCTTCTACTGGAACGCCCCCTTCCAGCAGGAAGATCTTCGGCGTCGGGATGTGAGCTTCGCGGTATGGACTCGTCCTCGGTGAGGGTCGTCCGGTAAGAAGGTTCTTTACACCCCTCATCCGGGGCTCAGGGCGCGTGTGCGGCGCGCCCGTCGTGTACGCCCGTCCGCAATCTCTGGGCCGTACGCGGTGCCCGCCCGCCTCTCACCAGGGGCGGCCACCCTCAAACCAAGAACACCTAAGGGGTCACACAAAGTGGCAGCGGAGATCGTCAATCCTCGCAGCGACGGCAGTACGGAACGGGAGGCCGGGGAGCCCCTCGACTCCTTCGATCCGGCGTTCGCCCTGCACCGGGGCGGCAAGATGGCCGTGCAGGCCACCGTGCCGGTCCGGGACAAGGACGACCTGTCCCTCGCATACACACCCGGCGTCGCGAAAGTGTGCACCGCGATCGCCGAGCAGCCCGAGCTCGTCCACGACTACACCTGGAAGTCCTCCGTCGTCGCCGTCGTGACCGACGGTACGGCCGTCCTCGGACTCGGGGACATCGGACCCGAGGCCTCCCTCCCGGTCATGGAGGGCAAGGCGATCCTGTTCAAGCAGTTCGGCGGCGTGGACGCGGTCCCGCTCGCGCTGGCCTGCACGGACGTCGACGAGATCATCGAGACCGTGGTGCGCCTCGCGCCCTCCTTCGGCGGCGTGAACCTGGAGGACATCTCGGCGCCGCGGTGCTTCGAGATCGAGCGCCGGCTCCAGGAGCGGCTGGACATCCCGGTCTTCCACGACGACCAGCACGGCACGGCGGTCGTGACGCTGGCCGCCCTGCGCAACGCGGCGCGGCTCAGCGGCAGGTCCCTTGCCGAGCTGCGGGCCGTGATCTCCGGCGCCGGTGCCGCGGGTGTGGCCATCGCCAAGATGCTGATCGAGGCCGGGATCGGGGACGTCGCCGTCACCGACCGCAAGGGCGTGGTCTCGGCCGGCCGGGACGACCTCACCCCGGTCAAGCGCGAGCTGGCCGGCTACACCAACAAGGCCGGGCTCACGGGCACGCTCGAAGCGGCGCTGGAAGGCGCGGACGTCTTCATCGGCGTCTCCGGCGGTACGGTCCCGGAGGCGGCGGTCGCCTCCATGGCCAAGGGCGCGTTCGTGTTCGCCATGGCCAACCCGGACCCCGAGGTGCACCCGGACGTCGCCCACAAGTACGCGGCGGTCGTCGCCACCGGGCGGTCCGACTTCCCGAACCAGATCAACAACGTGCTGGCGTTCCCGGGCATCTTCGCGGGCGCGCTCCAGGTGCGGGCCTCCCGGATCACCGAGGGCATGAAGCTCGCGGCGGCGGAAGCGCTGGCCGGGGTCGTCGGTGAGGACCTCGCGGCGGACTACGTGATTCCGTCACCGTTCGACGAGCGCGTCGCCCCCGCGGTGACCGCGGCTGTTGCTGCCGCCGCCCGTGCGGAGGGCGTTGCCCGCCGGTAGGCGGGCGCCCGGAAGACCCCGCCCTCCGGGCGGGGTCTTCCCCCTTTTCGGCTTGGCAAGTGGGCATGTGTCACAGAGCGCCGCCGTTCCCCCGCGCCCCGCGGGAACCTATCGTCGGCCCCATGTTCGCTGTCTACGCCGCCCGAATCGACCGTGACCAGCCGCTCGCCGGACTCGAGCTGGGGGAGCGCCCCGCCCCCGAGGCCCGTCCCGACTGGACCGTCGTCGACGTCAGGGCCGCCTCCCTCAACCATCACGACCTGTGGTCCCTGCGCGGCGTCGGACTGCCGGAGGACCGGCTGCCGATGATCCTCGGCTGCGACGCCGCCGGCGTCGACCAGGACGGCAACGAGGTCGTCCTGCACTCCGTCATCGGCCAGTCCGGACACGGCGTCGGTCCCGGGGAACAGCGCTCGATCCTCACCGAGCGCTACCAGGGCACCTTCGCCGAACAGGTCGCCGTCCCCGCCTGGAACGTCCTGCCCAAGCCCAGGGAGCTCTCCTTCGAGGAGGCCGCCTGTCTGCCCACCGCCTGGCTGACCGCCTACCGCATGCTCTTCACCAACGCCGGTGTACGGCCCGGTGACTCGGTGCTGGTGCAGGGCGCCGGCGGCGGGGTCGCCACGGCCGCGATCGTGCTCGGCAAGGCGGCCGGGCTGCGGGTCTTCGCGACCAGCCGGGACGAGGCCAAGCGCAGGCGGGCCCTGGAACTCGGTGCCGTCGAGGCGGTGGAGCCGGGTGCGCGGCTGCCCCAGCGGGTGGACGCCGTGATCGAGACCGTGGGCGCGGCCACCTGGTCGCACTCGGTGAAGTCGCTGCGGCCCGGCGGCACGCTTGTCATCTCCGGTGCCACCAGCGGCGACCGGCCGTCGCACGCCGAGCTGACCCGCGTCTTCTTCCTGGAGCTGCGGATCGTCGGCTCCACGATGGGTACCAAGGACGAGCTGGAGGACCTGCTCTCCTTCTGTGCCACCACCGGGGTGCGGCCCGTCATCGACGAGGTGCTGCCCATGGACCGGGCCCGTGAGGGGTTCGAACGGATGGAGTCGGGCGGGCAGTTCGGAAAGATCGTGCTCAGTAGCCAGTAGCCAGTAGCCAGTAGCCAGTAGCCAGTAGTCCGGCGGCGACCGCGACAGCAGACCGCGACAGCACCGGCATGTCAACTACGGTTGACGCGCCGGTGCTGTCAACGTACGTTGACAGCATGACCGAAGCAACGGATCTCGCCCAGAGCGCCGGCGACCGCGATCCACGGGTCGGACTGCGGGCCGTCGCCGCGCTGCGCAGGCTGCTGGAGCAGTTGGAAGCCGTACAGGTGCGCAGTGCGCGCAATCAGGGCTGGTCGTGGCAGGAGATCGCCGCGGAACTCGGAGTGACCAGGCAGGCCGTGCACAAGAAGTACGGGAGGCGATGATGTTCGAACGGTTCACGAAGGACGCCCGCGAAGTCGTCACGGGCGCGGTTGACCAGTGCGAGCGGGCCGGCGCCCACACCGTCGAGGCCGAACACCTGCTGCTGGCGCTACTGGACCGCCCCGGCGGCAAGGGCTCTTTCGCGCTGGCCGCCCTCGGCCTCACCGAGCGCGCGGAAGCGGTCCGGGAGTCGCTGGGCGCGGCGCGGCGCCGGGCCGGGCTGTCCCAGTCGGAGGCCGATGCCCTCGCCGGGCTCGGCATCGACGTCACCGAGATCGTCTCCCGGGTCGAGGAGGCGCACGGCGTCGGCGCGATGTCCGGTGACCAGAAGGACCGGGGCCGGTGGAGCGGGCGCCGGTCCTTCGGCCGCGGTGCCAAGGACGTACTGGAGGGGTCCCTGCGGATCGCGATCGCCCGCCGGGACCGCCGGATCGGCGACGAGCACCTTCTGCTCGCGCTGACCTCCCGCCCCGGTGTCCCCGCCGAGGTGCTCGCCGACCACGGAGTGACCTACGAGTCGGTGACCCGCGTCCTGGGCGGCGGGGGAGAGGCGAAGGCGGGCTGAGCCACCGGCACGGGCGCCGAAGCCGGCACCGGAACCGGAATCGGCGCCGGCCTCACCTTCCGCCGGGCGGGCCGCCACCGCGCAGCCGCCCCGGTACATCCACCACAGCAGGCCCCACCCCGGCACGTCCCACTCCCTACGCCCTGGGTGCCCGCAGCAGGGCTCCGATGTGGGCCGCCGCCGTCGACAGCCGGCGGCGGGCGTCACGGAGCTGGTCGGGGGTGACCCCGTGGTCCCGGGCGGCGTCGCGGATGTCGTCGCGGAAGCGGTCGAGGAGCCGGTCGAGATCACGGGCGGGGTCGCCGGTGGCGTCCTCGTGGGCCCACGCCGGTTCGTACCCGGCGGGGAAGTCCTGCGGAGTCTCCTCGTACTCCGGGCCGCGCTCGGCGCCACGCTCCGTGCCGTGCTCCGGGCGCGGGTCCGACTTGGCGGCTCCGCCGCGGCCGAAGCCGAAGTCCCGGCCCAGGTCCTTGCCGAACTCCGTGCCGAAGCCCTTCCCGAACTCGCCGAACTCCTTCGCCAGTTCGGACAGTCCCTCGCGCACCCCCGTCTGCCAGTCGCCGCGGGTGAAGTGGTCCTGCACCTGCTCCTGGACCCGCTGGGCGATGCGCTGGACCTCCTCCTGAGCCTGGGCCCGCGCCCGCTCCTGCGCCTCCTTGGCCTGGCGCCTGGCCCGCTGGGCCTCCTCGCGGGCCCGGCGGCTCTCGTCCTTGGCGCGCCGCGCCTGCTCCTTCCACTCCTGCTTCACGCGGCGCATCTCCTCCTTCGCCGCGCGCCAGGACTCCCCGTCGGAGAAGTCGCCCGGGTCACCGGAGCCCCCGGGGCCGCCCCGCCCGCCCGGACCCTGCCGGGCCTCGCTCGCCGCCGCCTGCATCTCGCGCCGCAGATCGCCCGCCGCGCCCCGGACGTCGGCCCGGATCTCGGCGGCCAGCTCCGCCACGGACTCGCGGATCTCCAGCTCCAGATCGGCCAGTTCCCCACTGCGGTCGGCCAGTTCGGCGCGGCCGGCATCCGTGATGGCGTACACCTTGCGGCCGCCCTCGGTGGTGTGGGTGACCAGGCCCTCGGTCTCCAGCTTGGCCAGACGCGGGTAGACCGTGCCCGCCGACGGTGCGTAGAGCCCCTGGAACCGCTCCTCAAGGAGACGGATGACCTCGTAGCCGTGGCGCGGGGCCTCGTCGAGCAGCTTCAGCAGATAGAGCCGGAGCCGGCCGTGTGCGAAGACGGGGGGCATCTCAGAGCACCTTCTTGTCGGTTGTGCCTTCGGCCGGGCCGGCGGGGTCGCCGGTGTCCGGACCGGAAGCGGAACTGTCCCCCGATGTGTCCTCCTGCTCCACGTCCCACGGCTCCTCCTCGGTGGCGGGGCGGCGCAGCAGGGCGATGGAGCCGGAGACCGTGGTGGCCTTCAGCCTGCCGTTGCCCGCGCCGAGCCGGCCGGTGATCCGCTTGGCGCCCCACTGGCCGCTGACCCTCAGGTCCTCGAAGGCGTTGGAGACATGGCCGCTCGCCGTGTTGGCCTCCACCTCGGCGTCCGCCGGGTGCGGCAGCCGGATGGCGATCTCGCCGGAGACGCTGGTGAGGCTGATGTCGGTGGCGCGGCCCGCCGGGTCCAGATCGACGATCATCGAGCCGCTCACCGAGTCGGCCTTCACCGACGAGCCGGCCTCGACGACGGTGAGGTCGCCGGAGACCGAGTTGAACCGCAGATCGCCGTTGAGCGCCTGGGCGTCGACGCTGCCCGAGACCGTGTCCGCGCGGACCGGGCCCGTGAGCCCGACGAGTGTGGTGTCCCCGCTGACGCCCTTCACCGCGGCGCGGCCCTCGGTCCCGGACACCACGGCGGTGGCGCCGACCACACCGACCTCGACCCGGGTGCGCGCGGGCACGGCCAGGGAGACGACGGCGCTGCGGCGCCAGCCCTTGCGGTCGAGCCACTTGAGGAATCCCTTCCAGGGCAGGTCCTCGTAGGCCACGGTGAGGGTGCCGTCCTCGTGGGTCACGATCAGGGGCGGCCCGTCGACCTCGGAGACCTCCAGACGGGCGGAACTCTCGTCGGTGCCCACCACGTTCACCGTTCCGTTGACGATGCGTACGTGGAGTTCGCTGACGGGCTCGTCGAAGGTGAGCTTCCTCGGCTCCGCGACGGACCACTCGGACATGGTGCAGACCTCCTCGACCGGGCCGGACCGCGCACGCGACCGGACGGAGACTCCCCGACACAGCACACGCCATATCGCGACTTCCGCTTCTCACGATATATCGCGGAAACGGAAAGTCAAGACTGTCGCGGATGTCCGGTCACACACGACAGGGGCGGCGCCCGCAAGGACACCGCCCCTGAACCGAGCTCGTCCGCGTCCTACTCGTCCTCGTCCTCGTCGTCGTCCAGCCGGGCCAGCCAGGTGGCGAGGCGCTCGACCGGCACCTCGAAGTCCGGGTTCAGGTCGACGAACGTCCGCAGCTGCTCCGCGAGCCACTCGAACGTGATCTCCTGCTCGCCACGCCGCTTCTCCAGCTCTTCGATGCCTCGGTCGGTGAAGTACATGCCGTCCAGAATAAATGGGCGAAAGAGGCCGGGCCGCACCCTCCGGAAGAGGGTGCGGCCCGGCCGCGTGGCGACTGCTTCGCGGGTTACGCCTCGAACACCTCGTTCACCAGCTGCTCCTGCTCAGCCTGGTGGCGCTTCGCGGAGCCGACCGCCGGGGACGAGCCGTGCGGACGCGAGATGCGGCGCAGACGCTCGTCGTGCGGGACGTCGGCGCCGACCGCCAGGTCCAGGTGGTCGATCAGGTTGAGCGCGATGAAGGGCCACGCGCCCTGGTTCGCCGGCTCCTCCTGGGCCCACAGGTACTTCTCGGCGTTCGGGTACTTGCGGATCTCCGCCTGGAGCTCGGCACCCGGCAGCGGGTACAGGCGCTCGATACGGATGATCGCCGTGTCCGTGATGCCGCGCTTCTTCCGCTCCGCGTCCAGGTCGTAGTAGACCTTGCCGGCGCAGAAGACGACCTTCTTCACCGCGGCCGCGTCGACGGAGTCGTCGCCGATGACCGGGCGGAAGTTGCCGGTGGTGAACTCGTCCGCCTTCGACGCCGCCGCCTTCAGACGCAGCATCGACTTCGGGGTGAAGACGACCAGCGGCTTGTGGTGCGGGTTGTGCGACTGCCACCGCAGCAGGTGGAAGTAGTTCGACGGCAGGGTCGGCATCGCGACCGTCATGTTGTTCTGCGCGCACAGCTGGAGGAACCGCTCGGGCCGGGCCGAGGAGTGGTCCGGGCCCTGGCCCTCGTAGCCGTGCGGCAGGAGCAGTACAACGCCGCTGGTCTGCGCCCACTTCTGCTCGGCCGACGAGATGAACTCGTCCACGACCGTCTGCGCGCCGTTGACGAAGTCGCCGAACTGCGCCTCCCACATCACGAGCGCGTCCGGGCGGGCCAGCGAGTAGCCGTACTCGAAGCCCATGGCCGCGTACTCGGAGAGCAGGGAGTTGTAGACGTTGAGCCGGGCCTGGTCCTCGGAGAGGTACTGGAGCGGTGTGTGCTCGGCGCCCGTCTCACGGTCGATGATGACCGCGTGCCGCTGGCCGAACGTGCCGCGCTGCGAGTCCTGGCCCGCGAGGCGGACCGGGACACCCTCCAGGAGCAGGGAGCCGATCGCGAGCGTCTCGCCCATGCCCCAGTCGATCGTGCCGTCCTCGACCATCGCCGCCCGGCGCTGCAACTGCGGCAGCAGACGCGGGTGGACGGTGATGTGGTCGGGGATGTTGACCTGGGACTCGGCGATCCGCTTGACGACCTCGGCGGTGACGGCCGTGGACACCTGGACCGGGAACTCGGCCTGGGTGTCCGGGATCTCGACGGCGGCCGGCTGCGAGGTGGCCTCGCGGACCTCCGTGAAGACCTTCTCCAGCTGCCCCTGGTAGTCCTGGAGCGCCTGCTCGGCCTCCTCCAGGGTGATGTCGCCGCGACCGATGAGGGACTCGGTGTAGAGCTTGCGCACCGAGCGCTTCTTGTCGATCAGGTCGTACATCAGCGGCTGGGTGAAGGCCGGGTTGTCCGACTCGTTGTGACCGCGGCGGCGGTAGCAGATGAGGTCGATCACCACGTCCTTGTTGAACGCCTGCCGGAACTCGAAGGCCAGGCGCGCGACGCGGACGACGGCCTCGGGGTCGTCGCCGTTCACGTGGAAGATCGGGGCCTCGATCATGCGGGCCACGTCCGTGGCGTACATCGAGGAGCGCGACGACTCGGGAGCCGCCGTGAAGCCGACCTGGTTGTTGATGACGATGTGGACCGTGCCGCCGGTGCGGTAGCCGCGCAGCTGCGACATGTTGAGGGTCTCGGCCACCACGCCCTGGCCCGCGAAGGCCGCGTCGCCGTGGATCGCCACCGGCAGGACCGTGAAGTCCGTGCCGCCCTTGTTGATGATGTCCTGCTTGGCGCGGCTGACGCCCTCCAGGATCGGGTCGACCGCCTCCAGGTGCGAGGGGTTGGCGGTGAGCGAGACCTTGATCTGCTCGCCGTCCAGACCGGTGAAGGTGCCCTCGGCGCCCAGGTGGTACTTCACGTCGCCGGAGCCGTGCATCGACTTCGGGTCGAGGTTGCCCTCGAACTCGCGGAAGATCTGCGCGTACGACTTGCCGACGATGTTCGCCAGCACGTTCAGCCGGCCGCGGTGGGCCATACCGACGACGACCTCGTCGAGCCGCGACTCGGCGGCCGAGTCGAGGACCGCGTCGAGCAGCGGGATGACGGACTCGCCGCCCTCCAGCGAGAAGCGCTTCTGGCCGACGTACTTGGTCTGGAGGAACGTCTCGAACGCCTCAGCGGCGTTCAGCCGGCGCAGGATGCGCAGCTGCTCCTCGCGCTCCGGCTTGGTGTGGCCGCGCTCGACCCGGTCCTGGATCCACTTGCGCTGCTTGGGGTCCTGGATGTGCATGAACTCGATGCCGGTGGTGCGGCAGTACGAGTCGCGCAGCACACCGAGGATGTCGCGCAGCTTCATCAGGGACTTGCCGGAGAAGCCGCCGACGGCGAACTCGCGCTCCAGGTCCCACAGGGTCAGCCCGTGCTCGGTGATGTCGAGGTCGGGGTGCTTGCGCTGGCGGTACTCCAGCGGGTCGGTGTCGGCCATGACGTGGCCGCGGACCCGGTAGGAGTGGATCAGCTCGAAGACGCGGGCGGCCTTCGTGACGTCGTCGTCGTGGCTGGCGTCGATGTCCTTGAGCCAGCGGACCGGCTCGTAGGGGATGCGCAGGGCCTCGAAGATGGCGTCGTAGAACTCGTTGTCACCGAGGAGCAGGTTGGCGACCTGGCGGAGGAACTCGCCGGACGCGGCGCCCTGGACGACCCGGTGGTCGTAGGTCGACGTGAGCGTCATGACCTTGGAGATGCCGAGCTTGTTCAGGGTGTCCTGCGAGGTGCCCTGGAACTCCGCCGGGTAGTCCATGGAGCCGACGCCCATGATGACCGACTGGTTGGGCATCAGACGCGGCACCGAGTGGACGGTGCCGAGGCCGCCGGGGTTGGTCAGCGAGACCGTGACGCCGGTGAAGTCGGCCATCGTCAGCTTGCCGTCGCGGGCGCGCCGGACGATGTCCTCGTAGGCCTGCCAGAACTCGAAGAAGTTGAGCGTCTCGGCCTTCTTGATGGCCGCGACGACGAGCTGGCGGTCGCCGTTCGGCTTGACCAGGTCGATGGCGAGGCCGAGGTTCACGTGGTCGGGCTTGACCAGCGTCGGCTTGCCGTCCTTGACCTGGTACGACCAGTTCATGGCGGGCATCGCCTTGATGGCCTGCACCATCGCGTACCCGATGATGTGCGTGAAGGAGATCTTCCCGCCGCGGGCGCGCTTGAGGTGGTTGTTGATGACGATGCGGTTGTCGAACAGCAGCTTCACCGGGACGGCGCGCACGGACGTGGCCGTCGGCACCTCCAGCGAGGCGTCCATGTTCTTGACCACGGCGGCGGCGGGGCCGCGCAGCGTCACCAGCTCCGGGCCCTCGGGGGCCTGGGCGGCCGGCTCGGCCTTGGCCACGGGCTTCGCGGCCGGTGCGGCCTGCTTCGCCGGGGCGAGAGCCGGGGCCGCGGCCGGCGCGGACGCCTGGGCCGGTGCCTTGGCCGCGGCGGGCGCGGCTGCGGGCGTCGGGGCGGCGGCCGGAGCCGGGGCCGCCGGAGCGGCCTGTGGTGCCGGCGCCTGGGCCGCCGGGGCGGCGGGCGCGGCCGGAGCCGTGCTGGTGGTGGTCTCCGCGGCCCCCGCGGCCGCGGTACCCGCCGATGCGGCCGGGGCTGCGGGAGCCCCCGGCTTGTAGTCGGCGAAGAAGTCCCACCAGGCTCGGTCTACCGAATTCGGGTCCTGGAGGTACTGCTGATAGATCTCGTCGACGAGCCACTCGTTCGGACCGAACGCGGCCGCGGGGTTCTTGCCCGCTTGGTCGGCGTCGGTCGAGATGCTCGAGTTACTGGGGGACTGTGGCGACACGGCGGCAACCGCCCTCTTCCGCTTCACAAGGTGATGGACAGCGGGAATTAAGGCTACGCCTTGCTGACCGGGAAGGTCAGGTCGGGCCGGTTCATCGTCGCGTAAGTCACATCTGACGGGGTGTTTCGGGGGTGGAAATGGCGGGAAACAAACGCAGTTCCGCTTCTGCGGGATCGCGTCGACGCAGGTCCGGCGCGTGCCACGCGCCGTCCTTCGCCTGATCACACCCTGATCACACGTGTCCGTCTGCTGCGGACCCAGCTGGATCTTCAGGCTCCGCTTCGAACTTTACGTCAACTTGGGACGATCGAGTCTCCCGGAAGGGTGACAAGAATCCGACAACCCCGCTCGGATTCGGCCACTCCGATCCGGCCGCCGTGCAGATCGACCGCCCAGCGCGCGATCGCAAGCCCCAGTCCCGTACCGCCGTCGCTGCCCGGACCGTGCGGCCGGTTCACCGCACCCCGGTTGAAGCGCTCGAAGACCCGGTGCCACTCCGAACGCGGAATGCCGGGCCCCTCGTCGAGGACCTCCAGCTCCAGCGACTCCGGACGGCCGCCGCGCCGCGCCTTCACCGTCACCCGGCCGTGCGGCGGGCTGTGCTTGACCGCGTTGTCGATCAGATTGGCCACGACCTGGTGGATCCGCTCCGGGTCGGCGTGCGCGGTCAGCTCCGGCGGCGAGACGTCCAGATGCAGATGGACGTCGGTACGGGTGTGGCCGCCGGAGCCGGACGCGAGGTCCGCCCGCGCGGAGGCGACCATGTTGGCCTCCTTCAGCACCCCCGACAGATACGGCCACACCTCGAACCGCCGCTGCTTCAGCGGTACGACGCCGTTGTCCAGCCGCGACAGGTCGAGCAGTGTCTCCACCAGCCGGCCGAGCCGCTCGGTCTGCTTCAGGGACGTACGCATCGTCTCCTGGTCGGCCTGCGTGACACCGTCCACGATGTTCTCCAGGACGGCCCGCAGACCCGCGATCGGCGTGCGCAGCTCGTGCGAGACGTTGGCGACCAGCTCCTTGCGCTGGCGGTCCTGCGCCTCCAGCTCGTCCGCCATGCGGTTGATCGTGACGGCCAGGTCGCCCAGCTCGTCGCGGCGGCTCTCGCGCACCCGGCGGGTGTAGTCGCCGTGCGAGATCGACCGGGCCACCGCGTTCATGTCGTCCAGCGGCGCGGTCAGCGAGTGCGCCACGAACTGCGTGATCAGCAGCGTGGCGATCATCGAGAAGACCGTGATGAAACGGATCTCCGTCTGGGTGCGCGCCGCGATCATCGAAAGACCGGTCGTGATCAGCACCGACGTCACGACGAGCGCGCCCAGCTTGGTCTTGATGGAGAACGGGCGTACGCCGCCCCAGGGCTCCCCGGGGCTGCTTCTCGCGGCCGGCCGCCCCTCGCTCATGGCGTCGGTGTCTCCAGCGCGTAGCCCACACCGTGCACCGTACGGATCCGCTCCGCGCCGATCTTCCGGCGCAGCGCCTTGATGTGGCTGTCGACCGTCCGGGTGCCGGAGGCGTCCGCCCAGTCCCACACCTCCGCCAGCAGCTGCTCGCGCGAGAGCACCGCCCGCGGGGTGTTCGCCAGACAGACCAGCAGGTCGAACTCGGTGGGCGTGAGATGCACGTCCTCCGAGCGCACCCGCACCCGGCGCTGCGCGTGGTCGATCTCCAGCTCGCCGAGGCGCAGGATGCCGCTGCGCGGCGTCGAGGCCGCGATGGCGGCCCGCTCCACCCGGCGCAGCAGGACGTGCACACGCGCCGCCAGCTCCCGCATCGAGAACGGCTTGGTCATGTAGTCGTCGGCGCCCACGCCGAGCCCGACCAGCATGTCGGTCTCGTCGTCGCGGGCCGTGAGCATCAGCACCGGCACCGGCCGCTGGGCCTGCACACGACGGCAGACCTCCAGACCGTCGAAACCGGGCAGCATGATGTCGAGGATCAGCAGATCGGGCTGCCAGGCCTCGGCCGTGTCAACGGCCGCCGGGCCGTCCATTGCCGTTTGCACCAGAAATCCCTCGGCGCGCAGACGGGCCGCGATGGCGTCGACGATCGTCGGGTCGTCCTCGACCACCAGGACCCGCCGCTGCGCACCGGGCGTGGCCGTCGCCGCGCCGTTCTGGGAGGTGTGTGTCTGCTCCATCGCCCGCCCCTGAAGTGTGCTTTCCGGAATCAGTGGGGTGATTCCTTGACTGCGTCCGACGCTTGAGTGATCCGCGTCAGGTAGGCAGCGTACGGGCAGTCGCCGCGCCTTTGCTATCCAGGTCGTACGGCGAGATGCACGACGTCCGGAACGCCCCGGGCAACCTCGACCTCTTCGGTACGCACACGTTGGAAACCGGCATTCCGCAAGGTTCCTTCAAATTCCGGGGAGGGTTGCGCGGACCACACGGCCAGTACGCCGCCGGGGGTCAACGCCCGTGCGCAGCGTGCGATTCCGGCCTCGGAGTACAGTCCCGCGTTGCCCTCCGTGACAGTCCAGCCGGGCCCGTTGTCGATGTCCAGGCACAGCGCGTCGTACGTGGCGCACGTCTCATCGACGTGGGCGATCAGATCGTCCTCGACGATCTCGGTCCGGGGGTCGTCGAGCGCCGCGCGGGAGAACGCGCCGAGCGGTCCGTGCCGGTGCCAGTCGACGACGGCCGGTTCGCGCTCCACGACCGTGATCCGGCCCCAGCGCGGGTCGGCGGCGGCGTGTGCGAGCGAGAAGCCGACGCCCAGGCCGCCGATCAGCACCTTCGGCGCGGGCCTGGCGTCCAGTGCGGCCAGTGCGGCGTCGACCAGCAGCCGCTCCGAGCGGCCGTCGGAGGTGTCCATCAGGAAACAGCCGTTGGCGATGATCTGGAGCAGATCGCCGTGCCGGCGCAGCACGACCTCGCCGTGGGGACCCTCTCGCCGGTCGAGAACTTCCGGGACGTCGTCGCTGACGGGGCTGGTGGGCATCCGCCCATCCTGGCATTTTCCCGACGCCCGCCCGACGGAATTACGGACCGCGCCTGGCGGTGCGTCAGGCGGTGGCGGACAGCTGCGACAGCAGCTCGGTGACGATCTCCTCGGGTTTCTGGTGGTACAGGGCCCGGTACTGGGTGCTCTTCAGGAACTCGGGGAGCTCCATCCGCTCCAGGCACACGGGGACGAGCTTCACCTGGCCCTCTACCGCGCGCCGGTACAGCTCGCGGGCCTCGAGCATGCAGTACTCGCTGTCCAGATACGCCGGGGAGAGCAGCAGCACGCCGATCGCGGACCGGGCCAGATTGCCGATCAGCCGGTCCAGCCAGTCCTCGCCGACCCCGATGGCGCCGTGCTCGCGGAAGTTGAACACGTTCTGGAACCGGTCGCCCAGGAGCTGGGAGAACTCGGCGGCCCGGTCGCCGTTGGCGGTGGCGTAGCTGAGGAAGACCCGTTCGTTGCGCTTGGCGGCGGAGCGGAAGTACGCGACGGCCTGGTCGGCGCTGCCGATGTAGAGGGACTGCTCGTCGACGACCCACAGGTGCGGTTCGACGGCCGGGACGAGGTCGGCGGGGTCGCTCCACTTCACGATCGCGTTGCGGTGGCCGGTGCGGGAGGCGCCGTAGAGCGTCTCCTCGTCCGCGGCGGGGATGCCGGAGCGCACGATCGGCAGGTGCGGCACGAACTGTCCGTGCGCGAAGGCGGCGACGAGCCGGCCGGGCACATGGTCGAGGTCGATCACCGTCCAGTCGCACGCGCGCAGCCAGGAGATCAGATCGGCGTCGAGCCTGGGCGGCCACGGCAGGACGACGGGCTCCCAGGCGAGATCGTGCAGCAGCTCCGTCAGCGCCGGTACGGCGACCGCGTTCTGCGGGGACACCACGAGACCGACCCGGCGGGGCTGGTACGACCGCCGCCGGGGCGCCGACGCCACCGCGTGGGCCTCGGCGAGGAAACCCCGGTAGGCCGACCCGACCCTGGTCGGCAGCGAGGAGTGCTGGGCGGCGTCGATCTCCTGGGCGTCGTACGGCAGGAGCCGGACGCTCTGCGGGGCCCGCAGGGCGGGGAGCAGCCGCTGGTCGTGGAAGACCACGGCCGGTTTGCGGGCCCGCACGGCCATGCCGAGTTCGAGCCGGAAGTACCGTGCGGTGTCGCGCAGTTGGGACAGCGCGTGTACGCGGCGGGGCCCGCCAGGCAGCGGATGGATGCCGACGAACCCGTCCGCGTCCCGGATCAGCCGCTCCAGCCGTACCGGGCTGGTGAAGGACAGTGCCTCGTCGACCCGGAACGAGACACCCTCGGCGGCGCTGAGCAGCTCCCAGAAGTACTGGTTCTCCGCCGGTGAGTGGTAGCGGTGGCTCAGGAACACGTTCAGCCGGGACGAGGTGTCCATCACGGGTTCCCCGGCCCCTGCGCCGCGCTCGTACCGCCCGGCACGGCCGCACCGCCCGGCACACCGGTCGGCAGCCCCGAAAGGGGCGGGGGCGCCGGCGGTTCCGCCTGCTTGAGCCGGTTGTAGAGGGCGTCGAAGGTGAACCCGGAGACATAGCCGACGGCGAGCACGAAGAAGAGCAGGCGCCGCACACCGTCCCCGGCCAGGATGTCGGGGGAGGCCGCGAGCTGGGCCGAGACGAAGAGCAGGAAGGCGATGCCGCCCGCCGACATGCCGAGGACGGCGGTGCGCGCCCAGCGTGTCTCGTGGTCGAAGACGGTCCGGGTGATCGCCCCCGACGTGCCGGTGGCGAGGGCTCCCACCACGAGCGCGCTCAGGTTGACGGCGATGCTGGAGTCGACGGCGTACGTCAGCGGGATGGTGGCGAAGCCGAGCAGGAGCAGCAGCATTCCGGTGACCGCGCCGAGCCCGGCCCGCAGGGTCGCCCCGCGCCGCGCCCTGGCCTCCTCGCGCTGCTTCTCCGCACGCCGCTCCTGCTGCGCGGCCAGCCCCCGCACCAGCCGCTGCGCGCTGCCCGGGGCCCACGGCGCGCCCATGGTGTTCACGGCGTCCGGGGTGGCGTGGTGGCCGGCCCGGTTCATGGTCTCCCAGACCTTGCGGGCGGCGCCCCCGAAGCCCGCGAGCGGATACAGCGGAATACCGAAGGCGAGGCAGATCATGCCGGTGATCAGCGTCGAGCGGCCGCCGCCGACGAGCACCACCCCGTCGACCTCGCGCAGCGACCGGTAGAAGCTCACCTGCCAGTCGCCGTCCGGCTCGTGCCGTACGTCGAACACCTCGGGCCGGTCGTCGCGGTGCGGGAAGTCGGTCCGGCCGTCGTCGTAGGGCGGCCGGACCTGGACGGCGCCGGGCGGCAGGTCGTCCCGGGTCAGAAAGCCGGTGACGACGTGGTTCTCGATGAACTGCGGCTCGCTGGAGTAGACGATGATCCGGCATCCGCTCGCGGCCAGTTCCGCGCCGATCTCCTCGCACGCCGTCAGCGCGGCCCCCGGGTCGGTCAGCGGCGGATCGAAGCTCCGTCCGGGATCGGCGCTCCCCACCACAGCGATCAACGGCCCCATTGGTCATCCCCCCTGCGCCCGGTTCAGGACATGCCGGGCGCGCAGGGGTTGCATTCCGTCGGTCACCGCCCTGCAAACGGGCTTCGGGCACGGGTGTACGGGTGCGGGATGCGCCGGCGCCGGGTCAGGCGGCGGTGACCCTGTTCCCGTCCCCCACGAACCTGGCGCTCGTCAGGGGCGCCACCACCCGCCAGCCCAGCGACTCGTACAGCGCCCGGCCCTCCGGTGTGCCGCCGAGTACGGCGGTGTGGGCGCCCTGCCCGGCCGCCGCGCGGTGCAGCGTGCGCATGACGAGGCTGCCCAGGCCCCGGCGCCGGTGGTCCGGATCCGTCTCGACCTGGTCGACGACCGCGGTCGGGCCGGTCGGCGCGATCTGCCCGCGTGCCGCGAAGGAGCCGTCCGCCGCCGTGACCAGCACCCGCGTCACCCCGCCCTGCTCCCACTCGCGCAGCCGGTACCCGTCGGGAAGGGGCCGCTCGCGGGCCGCGTCCGTGCCGGGCAGCCGGACGGACATCAGACAGCCGGGCTCGGGGTCGATCCACCAGCCGCCGTCCAGCCACGGTCCGACCCGGTCGGGAGCCGCGAAGACCTTCAGCCAGACCCCGCGGCCGAGTACGGACCCCGCCACCTTCCGTACGGTCTCCTCCTCCACGGCGTCGCCCGTGGCCCCCAGCACGTGCCGGGTCACGTGTGCTGCCTGGCCGACGTCGATCGTCCAGCCCCACGGCTCGGCCCGCGGCCGTGCGGCCCCGCGCGACACGACCCACCCGGCGATCCAGGCCCGTACGGTCTCGTCCATCGATCCCCCTGTAATGGCTGAAGATGGCCGGAGTCTATTACGTGCGACGGGTGGGCGTGGCCCGGAATCGATCCGTCCCGGCGGGCGTTCTCCAATGTCACCAGGGGTGCGCGGAGTGATCGCTCAGAGCGAACACCGGCTGGGGAACATTCCGGGGCTCACGAGCATTGAGTCGGCATAACTCAACTTGACTGCCTAAGGGGAGATCATGGCTGCTGAGTCCACGGCGTTCACACCGCTCACGTTGCCCGTGCTGCCGCTCGACGAAGAGGTCGTGCTGCCCGGGATGGTGGTACCGCTGGACCTGAACGACGCCGATGTGCGCGCCGCGGTGGAGGCCGCCCAGGCCGCCGCCCGCTCGGAGCCCGGGAAGCCCCGGCTGCTCCTGGTGCCGCGCATCGACGGTGTGTACGCGACCACGGGTGTGCTCGGCACGGTCGAGCAGGTCGGCCGGCTCGCCGACGGTGACCCGGGCGCCCTGATCCGGGGACGTGGCCGCGTGCAGATCGGCGCCGGCACCACCGGCCCGGGTGCCGCGCTGTGGGTGGAGGGCACACGGATCGACGAGACCGTGCCCGACCCGCTGCCGGGCAGCGTCACCGAACTGGTCAAGGAGTACAAGGCACTCGCCACCAGCTGGCTGCGCAAGCGCGGCGCCTGGCAGGTCGTGGACCGCGTCCAGGCCATCGACGACGTGTCCGCCCTTGCCGACAACTCCGGTTACTCGCCCTACCTGACCACCGAGCAGAAGATCGAGCTGCTGGAGACCGGCGACCCGGTCGCCCGTCTGAAGCTCGCCACCCAGCAGCTGCGCGACCACCTCGCCGAGCAGGACGTCGCCGAGACCATCGCCAAGGACGTCCAGGAGGGCGTCGACAAGCAGCAGCGCGAGTTCCTGCTGCGGCGCCAGCTGGAGGCCGTGCGCAAGGAACTGCGCGAGATCAACGGTGAACAGGACGGCGAGGAGTCCGACGACTACCGGACCCGCGTCGAGGCCGCCGACCTTCCCGAGAACGTCCGCGAGGCCGCGCTCAAGGAGGTCGACAAGCTGGAGCGGTCCAGCGACCAGTCGCCCGAGGGCAGCTGGATCAGGACCTGGCTCGACACCGTCCTCGAACTCCCGTGGAACGAACGGACCGAGGACGCCTACGACATCAAGGGCGCCCAGCGGGTCCTCGACGCCGAGCACGCGGGCCTGGAGGACGTGAAGGAGCGCATCACCGAGTACCTCGCGGTGCGCAAGCGCCGCAACGACCGGGGACTCGGTGTGGTGGGCGGCCGGCGCGGCGGTGCCGTCCTCGCGCTCGTCGGCCCGCCCGGCGTCGGCAAGACCTCGCTCGGCGAGTCCGTCGCGCACGCCATGGGCCGCAAGTTCGTCCGCGTCGCCCTCGGCGGCGTCCGCGACGAGGCCGAGATCCGCGGCCACCGGCGTACGTACGTCGGCGCGCTGCCCGGCCGGATCGTGCGCGCCATCAAGGAGGCCGGGTCCATGAACCCGGTCGTGCTCCTCGACGAGATCGACAAGGTCGGCTCCGACTTCCGCGGCGACCCCGCCGCGGCCCTCCTGGAGGTGCTGGACCCGGCGCAGAACCACACGTTCCGCGACCACTACCTGGAGGTCGAACTCGACCTGAGCGACGTGGTGTTCCTCGCCACGGCCAATGTGCTCGACGCCATCCCGGAGGCCCTGCTCGACCGTATGGAGCTGGTCCGCCTCGACGGCTACACCGAGGACGAGAAGGTCGTCATCGCCCGCGACCACCTGCTGCCCCGGCAGCTGGAGCGCGCGGGTCTCGACAAGGACGAGGTCACCATCGACGAGAGCGCGCTGCGCAAGCTCGCCGGCGAGTACACCCGCGAGGCGGGCGTCCGCAACCTGGAGCGGTCCGTCGCACGGCTGCTGCGCAAGGTCGCGGCCGAGCACGAGCTGGGCGAGCGGAAGCTGCCGTTCACCGTCACCGACGGCGAACTGCGGGACCTGATCGGCCGGCCGCACCACGTGCCCGAGTCCGCGCAGGACCCGGCCGAGCGGCGGACGGCGGTGCCGGGTGTCGCGACCGGGCTCGCGGTCACCGGCGCGGGCGGTGACGTCCTCTTCGTCGAGGCGTCCCTCGCCGACCCCGAGACGGGCGCGGCCGGGCTGACCCTCACCGGTCAGCTGGGCGACGTGATGAAGGAGAGCGCGCAGATCGCCCTGTCCTTCCTGCGTTCGCGCGGTGCCGAGCTCGAACTGCCGGTCGCCGACCTGAAGGACCGGGGTGTGCACATCCACTTCCCGGCGGGCGCGGTGCCCAAGGACGGACCGAGCGCGGGTATCACGATGACCACCGCACTGGCCTCGCTGCTCTCCGGACGGCTGGTCCGTACGGATGTGGCGATGACCGGTGAGGTGTCGCTGACCGGGCGGGTGCTGCCGATCGGCGGCGTCAAGCAGAAGCTGCTGGCGGCACACCGGGCCGGGGTCACCACCGTGATCATCCCCAAGCGGAACGAGGCCGACCTGGACGACGTCCCGGCCGAGGTGCTGGACAAGCTCGACGTCCACGCCGTGACCGACGTCCGCCAGGTCCTGGAGCTGGCGCTGTCCCCCGCCACGAACGGGGCGGCGTCGGCGGTTCCGGTCGCGGCGTGACGGACGCTGCCGGATGGGTGAGGCCCGGGTCCCGTGAGGGAGACCCGGGCCTTCGCCTTACGCCCCTCGGCGGACTCCGCGCAGGGCAGGACAGGGGTCCGGAGGCTGCCGCCGGTCCACGCCTGCGAAATACTGGCGGAGCCGCGGCGACGAGGGCCCTTGGCGAGAACTTTCAGGATCGGGACACCGGGCAGGGGTGCTGACGTGCACGAGGACGGAAACAGCGGCGGGCTTCGCGGCGAGGCCTGCGCGACGCCCAGTGGTGTGGACCAGGAGTTCCTGGCGCTGGAACGCGAGTTGACCATGATGCTGCGCCGGGCACGGGCCAGCCAGGGCGAGATGGCCCGCGAGGTCCACCCGGACCTGGAGACGTCGGCGTACGGACTGCTGGTGCGGCTCGACGAGTGCGGCCGCCAGCGCGCCACCGAGCTCGCCGCCTACATCGGGGTCGGCAAGGCCACCATGTCCCGTCAGCTGCGCGCCCTGGAGGACCTCGGTCTGGTCGCCCGCGAGCCCGACCCGGCGGACGGCAGGGCCTGGCTGGTCCATCTCACCGAGGAGGGCCGCACCCGCGTCGGCCGCGTCCGCGAGGCCCGCCGCGCCAAGTACGTCAGCAAACTCGCCCACTGGGACCGCGCCGAGGTCGCCGAACTCGCGCGGCTGCTGGGGCAGTTGAACCAGGGAATGGAGAAGTAGCGCCGCCGCCCACGCACCTCACGGCTGCACGAACACCACCGTCGCGTCGTCGTGCGTCTTGCTCCGCCGCAGATACGTCCGCTCCTCGGCGTCGGCCCGTTCCAGCGCCCGTACCTCGTCGACCAGCGCCTGCGGCCCGTTCTTGCGCACGTAGGTGAAGAGGTCCGCCCAGTCGCCCTCGCGGAACCGCTCCGTCCAGCGGGTCGCCCCGTCGGTGAGGGCGGCCATGGACCGCACCGCGGCGCGCGGGACCGTCCCGGTGACCGCGCGCGCCGCCACCGCCGGATCGGCGGCGGCCGTGAAGAAGCCGCCCTCCTTGTTGCGGACGGTCGAGTCGGCCACCGCGTCCGAGGTCAGAGAGGTGCGGGGCAGCCGGTCGAGGCGGTCGTCGAGCACCGGCGTGACCACACCGCCGGGGGACTCCAGAAGCAGGACGGAGTCCGACAGCACCAGATACTCGACCTCGGCCGCGGACCAGCGGGCGAGGACCACGGTTGCCTGTGGGGTGCGCGGGTGAGAAAGGTCACAGGTTTCGGCGTGCGCCGCGGCGGTACGCGCGATCGCGCGGGACAGCGCCTCCGTGAGGGGGACATCACGCAGTGAAACGGTCAGTTCGGTCAGTGCCCCACCCAGGCGGGCCGTGAACCAGGGGACGGAATGCAGACATCCCGTACCGTCCTGCGGCGGTGTCACACCGTCCAGGACGACGAGCGCGCCGCCCTGCCCGGCGGCGGGCAGGCCGACGCTCGCGAAGTCCTCGTTGGGGCGATCTTGGTCGCCGGGCTCCGAAACCAGTTCCGTGCGCATCCGGTCAGTCTGCACGACCCCTTCACAACGTGCGCGAAAGGCTGGCATCGATTGCCGGAACGGCGCACCAACGCAGGTCAGCCGCCGGGTTTGGGGCGGATTGAGGTGCTCCGGGAAGTGGTGACGGCGAATCCTGCCAAAGCATGACCCGGACGTCCAACCGGCCATCCGGACAAGGCCGTCGCACTGGCCGGAGGAACTTGCCCGCCAACTCCCGTCCGGGGTTCACTCCTTCGGGTGGCGGGTCCGACGATGCGAGACCACCACCCAATGGCACTGGGAGGGTCGGTCACCGAAACCGGGTGAGGTCGCACCAGTTGCACCGAATTGACGGAACGTCACCCGGCCCCTTGGGTACAGCGAGTCAGGAGTGCGAGTACCGGTGCAGAAGAAGCGGCTTCGGCGCGCAGGCAAGCGGACGGCCTCCTCGGGGGGCCCGGAGCAGACGCCCGGCACCACCGCCGGTGCTCCTCCGGTCGGAAAAGGACGCCCCACCCATGTACGCAACCGGCTGATTCTCGCCGTGGCCGTGGTGGCCGCCGCGATCGCCGGCGCGGGCACCCCCTCGGTGCTCGCCGCATCCGGCCAACTGAGCGACACCCAGGACCTGGTGACGCTCGCCGGCCAGACCCAGGACGCCCTCACCCTCGCCCACTCGCTCGCCGACGAACGCGACGAGGTCACCTCCTTCGTCGCCGCCGGCCGCCCCAAGACCAAGGCGCCCTCCGAGCAGCACAGCGCCCGCGTCGACCGGCAGGTCGAGGAACTGCGCGCCAACACCGACACCCCGGCCGCGCTGCGCGAGGACCTCGACGGCATCGCGAGCGTGCGCCGCGCGGCACTCACCGGCAAGAGCACCGCCCTCGAAGCACACGGGGCCTACTCGGACGCCATCGCCGAACTGCACCGCCTCGCCGAGGACCTCGCCGAACAGCTGCCCCCGCGCGCGGGCTCCGGCGCCTACTCCCTCGCCGAACTCGACACCGCCGTCCAGCAGGCCGCCGCCACCCGGGGCCTGCTGCTCGCCGCGCTCAGCGTGCCGCGCACCACCCAGACCGTGATCGACCCCGTCACCGGGCTGCCCGTCGAGAGCACCGGCTCCTCCGACGCCGACACCAAGACCCGCAACGCGCTCACCGCCGCCGCCCAGCAGGCCCGGCTGCGCTCCGACACGGCCCTCGCCGACTTCCGCGACACCGCCCCGCAGCGCGCCGAGACCTCGTACACGTCGACCGTCACCGGCACCGAGGTCAAGTCCGCCGACACCTATCTGGCCGACCTCACCGACCAGCCCTCGCTCAGCGACGACGAGGTCACCACCAGCGCCGACAAGCTCGACACCGCCCTGTCCGCGCGGATCGAGCTGATGCGCGGCGTGGAGTCCGCCCTCTACGAACGCCGTACGACCGACCTGGAGGCCCTGCGCGACGAGGACGTCACCGCGCTGGAGATCCGGGTCGCCGTGCTCGGCGCGCTGATGCTGCTCGCCGTCGGTATGACCACCGCCATGGCCCGCAGCCTCACCCGCCCGCTGTCCGTGCTGCGCCGCGGCTCGGCCCGGCTTGCGCAGGCCGAGGACCCGCGCGCCGAGGAGGCGGTGAGGTTCACCGGCCGCAACGACGAGTTCGCTCAGGTCGTCCGGTCCGTCAACGCCCTGCACGCGCACACCGTCGCCCTGCACGAGCGCATCGCCACCCTGGAGTCCGACCGCAAGCACCTGGTCGGCCAGCGGCAGCGGATGGCCGACGCCCGCACCGAACTCCGCGCCGAACTCGACGACTCCGCCACCGCCCTGGAGCGGCTGCGCGGCAGCATCGGCGGCACCTTCGTCAACCTCGCCCTGCGCACCCTCGGCCTGGTGGAGCGTCAGCTCGCCGTCATCGAGGGCCTGGAGGAGCGCGAGCAGGACCCCGACCGGCTCTCCACGCTCTTCAAGCTCGACCACTTCGCCACCGTGATGCGCCGGCACAGCGAGAACCTCCTGGTGCTGGCCGGCACCGAGCATGTGCAGCAGAGCGCGGGGCCGGTCCCGCTGGTGGACGTGGTCCGCGCCGCGGTCAGCGAGATCGAGCGCTACGAGCGGATCCGGATCGCCGCGCTGCCGCCGCACGCGTACGTCGCCGGGTTCGCCGCCGACGACCTCTCGCACCTGCTGGCCGAACTCATGGAGAACGCCACCGCGTTCTCCCCGCCGGACGCGCCCGTCGAGGTCTCCGGCTGGCTCCTGGAGAACGGCGAGGTGATGCTCTCCGTCCAGGACGAGGGCATCGGCATGACCGAGGAGCGGATGGGCCGGCTCAACGCCCGGCTCGCCGAGTTCGACCCCGAGTCGCCCTACGACCAGGAGGGCGAGGACGGCCTCGGTCTCGGGCTGTACGTGGTGGCCCGGCTCGCCCACCGCCACCAGGTGCGGGTGCAGCTGCGCGAGCAGAAGCAGGGCGGTGTCGCGGCCGTCGTCGTGCTGCCCGACGCACTGCTCGCCTCCGCCCCGTCGGCCGCCGTCGCCGCGCCGGTGCCGGCGTCGGAGACCACCGGCACGTTCTCCCTGCCGGGGGCGGACGCCGAGGCCAACTCCAACGTGCTGCACGGCCGTTCGGAGGCCAACGACCCCCTGGTCACCCTGGCGGAACAGGCGGTACGGGACGCGACCCCCGACACCACGGAACCCCGGGCCGTCGATCCCGCCCCGGCCGCGGCAACCCCCGCGACTCCGGGGACAGACGGCACGGACAGCGCGCCGCGGGCCGGCACCCCCGTCCCCCCGGCCGCCCCCGCCGACCCCACCACCCGCGCCGAGGCCCCCGCCCGCCCCTTCGCGGCGGAGCCCGACCGCACCCCCAGGGTCGATCGCCCCCGCGAGCCGAGCGTCTCCGAGACCACCATGGAGCTGCTCGCCCCGGAACCGCCGCCGGAGGAGCCGGCCCGGGCCGAGGTCCAGGACCCCACCCTCACCTCCCCCCAGGACCCCAACCCCACCTCCCCCCAGGACCCCACCTTCACCTCCCCCCAGGACCCCAACCCCACTTCCCCCCAGGACCCGTACGCGATCGGCCCCGACAGTCACGAGCGGGTCCCCGACCCCCACGGACGCGCCGGTGACCCGTACGAGGAGCCGTTCGACGAGTCGGACGAACCCGTCACCGAGAAGGGCCTGCCCAAGCGCACGCCGAGGGTCGCCGCCCCGCAGGCACCGCCCCGGCCGCGGGCCGGTTCCGTCGACGCCGAGGCGCTGCGCCGCAGGCTCGGCGGCTTCCGGCAGGGTGCCGAGGCCGGCCTGAGGGACGTACAGGCGGAGATCGCCGAGGAGACGGCCCGTACGCAGACCACCGACGCAGCACACGCACAGGCCGAAGGATCCACGGGGGGCACCGTCGAGGAGGCAAGCAGTTGACCGCGCCCAGTACGTTCGGACTGAGCAGTGAGGCCCGCAACCTGCACTGGCTGCTGACCAACCTGGTCGAGGAGGTGCCCGGCATCCTCTCCGTCGCGGTCGTCTCCTCGGACGGTCTGCTGCTGCTGTCCTCCGACCCCGTGCGGAACGAGGCCGCACGTGAGGCGCGGGAGACGCGCCCCACCGGGCCGCGCGGCTCCGCCGCCGACCTCGCCACCATCGTGTCCGGCATCGGCAGCCTCACCATCGGCACCGCCAAGCTGCTGGACTTCGGCACCGTGAAGCACACCATGGTCGCGATGGACGAGGGCAGCCTGTTCGTGATGTCGATCAGCGACGGCTCGCTGCTCGGTGTGCACGGCTCCGCCGCCTGCGACATGAGCGTGGTGGCGTACCACATGGCGCTCTTCGTGGGCCGCGCCGGCCATGTGCTGACGCCCGAACTCCGCAGCGAGCTACGGAAGTCCCTGGAGTCCGAGTCCGAGTCGACGGGGGAACCCGAATGAGCGGCGGCAAGCCCAAGAAACTCCCGGTACGCGGCGGCGACCGCAAACCCGCCCGCGTGCGCCCCTACTCGCTGACCGGCGGCCGTACCCGATTCGGCCACGTCCTGCTCGTCGAGACGTTCGTGGCGAGCACGGCGGCGCTGGAGGCGGCCGAGGAGCGCAGGGAACTGACGAACGGCTCGCTCACCACCCGGGTCATGCCGGAGATGCGGGCCATCGTCGAACTGTGCCGCCGGATGCGCACGGTGGCCGAGATCGCCGCGCTGCTGAAGATGCCCCTGGGTGTGGTCCGGGTGCTGCTCAGCGACCTCGCGGACCAGGGAAAGATCCGTGTGTACGGGACCGGGACCGGCCATGGCACGGGCCGGCCGGACCGCGCTCTGCTGGAAAGGGTGCTGAGTGGACTCCGTCGTCTCTGACGCCGCCCCGGGCGTCAACCCGCTCGTCGATGAACCCGACGACGATCTGCGGTCCTGGCAGACGGACCGCACCCGGGCCCCCATCGCCACGAAGATCGTGGTGGCGGGCGGGTTCGGGGTCGGCAAGACCACCCTGGTCACCGCCGTCTCGGAGATCACGCCGCTGGAGACCGAGGCGCTGATGACCGAGGCGAGCGCGGAGACCGACGACCTCACCGCCACGCCCGGCAAGCTGACCACCACCGTCGCCATGGACTTCGGGCGGCTCACGCTCGACGACGACCTGGTGCTGTACCTGTTCGGCACACCGGGGCAGCAGCGGTTCTGGTTCATGTGGGACGACCTGGTGCGCGGTGCGATCGGCGCGGTGGTGCTCGCCGACACCCGCCGCCTGAAGGACTGCTTCCCGGCGCTCGACTACTTCGAGAGCTGCGGGCTGCCGTACGTCGTGGCCGTCAACCACTTCGAGGGCTCCGAGGAGTTCGACCCGGACGACGTCCGGGAGGCGCTGACCATCCCGTCGTACATACCTGTAATGATCATGGACGCGCGGCGCCGGATCTCCGTGATCGAGACCCTCCTGGCCCTCGTCGGCCACGCGCTCGACGAAACCCCCGAGTAGACCCGACCAAGGAGTCACCAGCCGCATGCGGAAGATTCTCGTCGTCGGAGCCGGTCAGTCCGGTCTCCAGCTCGCCCTCGGCCTCCAGTCGCACGGGTACGAGGTCACGTTGATGTCGAACCGGACGGCGGACGAGATCCGCTCCGGCCGGGTGATGTCGACGCAGTGCATGTTCCACACGGCGCTGCGGCACGAGCGGGACCTGGAGCTGAACTTCTGGGAGTCGCAGGCCCCGAGGATCGAGGGACTCGGCGTCTCGGTCGCCGCCCCCGGCTCGCACGACCCCGGCCCCACCCAGCGGATCATCGACTGGGTCGGCACACTCGACGGCTTCGCGCAGTCGGTCGACCAGCGGGTCAAGATGGCCGGCTGGATGGAGACCTTCGCGCAGCGCGGCGGACAGCTCGTGATCCACGGCGCGGCCGTCGGCGACCTCGACTACTTCTCCCGCGCCTACGACCTGGTGCTGGTCTCGGCCGGCAAGGGCGAACTGGTCCAGATGTTCGGCCGGGACGCCGCGCGCTCCCCGTACAGCGAGCCGCAGCGCGCCCTCGCGGTCGCCTACGTGCACGGGCTCGGCCCGCGTCCGGAGCACCCGGAGTTCGACGCGGTCCGCTGCAACCTGGTGCCGGGCGTCGGCGAGCTGTTCGTCATGCCGACGTTCACCACGTCGGGCCGGGCCGACATCCTCTTCTGGGAGGGCATACCCGGCGGCCCGCTGGACGTCTTCAACGGCGTCAAGGATCCGGCGGAACACCTCTCGCTGACCCTGGAACTCATGGAGCGGTTCACGCCCTGGGAGTACGCGCGGGCGACCAAGGTCGAGCTGACCGACGCCGGCGGCACCCTCTCCGGCCGCTACGCCCCGACGGTCCGCGACGCCGTCGGACGCCTCCCCGGCGGCGGTCTGGTCCTCGGGGTCGCCGACGTCGTCGTCGCCAACGACCCGATCACCGGCCAGGGTTCCAACTCCGCCGCCAAGTGCGCGGCCGCCTACCTCGCCTCGATCCTGGAACACGGCGAGCGGGAGTTCGACGAGACCTGGATGCGGGCCACCTTCGACCGCTACTGGGACACCGCCCAGCACGTCACCAAGTGGACCAACGCGATGCTGGCCCCGCCCCCGGAGCACATCCTCAACCTCATCGGCGCGGCGGGCCAACTCCCCCCGGTCGCCCAGCGCTTCGCCAACGGCTTCGACAACCCGGCCGACTTCGAGAACTTCTTCTACGACCCCGAGAAGACGGACGCCTACCTGGCCTCGGTGACGGGCGCCTAGCCCCTGCGGGGCGGGGTGCGCCCACGTCTCACCGGCGCAGGACGAGGACGTAACCGTCCGGGCCGGTGAGTGTCAGGGTGTCGGCCGTCGCACGGACCTCGTGCGGACCGGCGACGGGCGCGAAGTGCCGCAGGAATGCGGAGGGATGACAGCCGATCACCGTCGACACCCGCTCCTCCCCGAAGGTGATCGTGCCGCGCCGGACGTCGACGGCCGCGTCGCCGCGGAAGCGGTTGCAGCTGTCCCAGCCGGAGAAGGTCCCCTTCCCGGTGTGGAAGGTCAGCCGTCCCTCGGCGTCCCCGGGCGCCTGGTGGCGGACACCGCCGACCGTGACACTGTCCGCCACCCACTCGACTCCGGTGAAATCCGGGGGCGGTGTGCGGTCCTGTGCTGCCGACGTGGACGTGAGGGCGGCCGTGGCGACGGCCGTGCAGGTGAGGATCAGGGCTCGCTTCATGGTCCGGTGACGGGCGGAGCCGGGGAAACGTTCGCCGGTGAGCCGGCCGACGCGTACCCCTCGTCCGTGCCCTCCAGGGCGTTCTTCGGGAGCTTCGGCGGGGTGTAGTGGGGGAGGGGTTCGGCGGACGGGTCCGGGCGGACCGCGCCGAGGACCGGGTTGGCGGCGATGGGGGAGACCTTGACACGGGCGCCGGGGCGCGGCGCCTGGACGACCATGCCGTCGCCCAGGTACATCGCCACGTGCGTGGCCTCCGGGAAGTAGACCACCAGGTCGCCGGGGCGCAGCTCGGACAGCGGCACCCGCTCCAGCCGCGCCCACTGTTCCTGGCTGGTGCGCGGGATCGGCGCCCCCGCCTCGGCCCACGCCTCGGAGGTCAGCCCCGAGCAGTCGTACGTCTCCGGCCCCTCCGCCCCCCACTCGTACGGCTTCCCCAGCTGCCGCACGGCGTACTTCAGCGCCCGGTCGCCCGCCTCCGTCGGCCTGCCCGTACTGCCCGTACTGCTCAGCGCACCCGACGCCATGAACTCGTCCTGCGCCTCCGCGATCCCGTCCGCCTCGAACTCGGCCAGCTCGGTGAGCTGTTCGGCGGTCAGCGAGACCAGCAGCTCCTCCACGTCGTCCAGCCGCTCCCGGACCTCGTCGCGCTCCTTCTTCTGCCGGTCGGCGAGCGAGAGCTGCTTGTCGAGCGCGGCCCGCGCCCTGCGGGCCAGCCCGTCTGCCTTGGCCTCGCTGCCCTCCAGCCGGTCCACCGTCTGCGCCCGCTCCCGCGCCACCTGTCCGATCACATGCCCCTGGTCGAGCGCCCGCCGCGGATCCTCGGCGAGCAGCAGCCGTACGTACGGGGAGATGTCGGTGCTCGACTGGTACTGCTGCCGGGCCAGCCGCCCCGCCGCGCCCCGGCTCCGGTGCAGGGAGAGCCGGGCGCGGGCCAGTTCGGCGTCGAGCCCGCGCACCTCGGCCCGCTGCCCGCGCAGCTTCTCCTCCGTGGCGTTGTAGGTCTCGGTGGCCTTCTCGGCCTCCCGGTACAGCCGCTGAAGATCCGTCAGTAACCCGGCCACGGTCCGCTCGCCGGTCCCACCGGTCCCACCGGTCCCACCGGTCCCACCGGACTCAGCGGGCCCGCCGGACTCGACGGGTTCCGGTGCCGCGCTCGCCCCGGCGGACTCCAGCGGCTCCGGTACGGCGGTCGCCGGGACCGCCACGAGCAGTGCCTGGGCCGCCACCGCGACCGTACAGGCCAGCCGCAGAAGGCTTCCTGACACGTCATCACCTCCGGTACGGGGAGGTGTCTCCGCCCCGCACCGCGAGGATGGGCCGGGTTCGCGCGGACCGCGCGCCGAGCGTGCGCGGGATGGCCCAACGGCGTCACCCGCGGGTGTCGCCGGGCCCGCTCCACGGCCACTTCAGCTTGCTCTCCGGCACACCGTCCGGCGCGTACGTGTACTTCCAGCGGTCCCGCATGCCGACCCGGCCGCTTGCCGCGCGCGGCACCCGCCGGTACACCAGCACGGTCTCCGGGCCACCCGCCGGATCCGGCACCGGGATGCGGTACGTCTTCGGCGGATGCCCGGTGATGCCGAGCAGCACCGGCAGGACCCGGCCGTCCATCGGCCCGCCCTCGAAGGGGGTCTCTTCGCTCTTCACGGCACCAGTCTCAGCCATCCGCCGCGGCGAGCGCGCCGACCAGCGCCGCGGTCTGCGGATCCCGTACGCCGGTCACCGTGAGCATCGCCACGAACTGCTCCACCAGCCAGTCCCGCAACTCCCCGACCGGCGGCTGCTTCTCCTCGTCCAGCCAGATCAGGGACGCCGCCTCCACCGCGGTGATCCACATCCGTACGGTCATCCGCAGCCGGGGGCCCGGGTCCGTGACCCCGAGGTGCCGGAAGATGTGCACGGCGGCGGCCCGGCGTACGCCGTCCACGGTGGCCGTCGTCCGGGACGTCTCCACCACGCTGCCGCCCTGGAGCAGGGCGCTGAAACCGGCGTCGTGCTCGTCGACGAAGGCCAGATAGCGGTCGAGGGCACGGGAGAGCCGGGGGAGCAGGGCGCCTTCGCGGGGTTCGTCGAAGCAGTGCTCCAGCTCGTCGGCGGCGGAGCGCAGGGCGGCCTCGTAGAGCTGCTGCTTGCCGCCGGGGAAGTAGCGGTACACCAGGGGGCGGGAGACACCGGCGGCCTCCGCCACGTCGTCCAGGGAGACGTCCTCGGGCGCGCGGTGCGCGAACAGGCCGAGGGCGGCCTCAAGGAGCTGACTACGACGCTCCTCGACACTGAGCCGACGGTAGGCGGGAGCGGATGGGGTCATACCTCGCAGGGTAGTCGGCGCCCGCACAGCCGCGGGCATGCGTGCCGCCCGGGCGGCACGGGTGGGCGGTGCGGGCCACGCTCAAGCGAAGCCGAGAGCGGGGGAGGCACCCCGACGCGCCGGGCCGCGCAACGCCCCCCGCGGTCAGAGCAGCCCCGACGCCTTCCACAAGCGCCGCCCCACCCCCCGCAGCACCCCGATGTCATCCAGGAACTCGGTGAGCCGGCTCGCCCCGGTCCGCATGATCTCCCGGCGATGCCCACTGGCCCGCACCTGCGCCACGGCCTCCCGCCTGTCGAGCCCCACGTTGCCGTAGACCTCCGGATTCACGAACGCCACCGAGAAGACCCGGGCGAACTCCCCCGACGTGACCCGCGTGAACTCCTGCGACCACCGCGGCGCGGTCACCATCTGCCGCCGCAGCTCCTCACGGGCGTACCGGACATGGCGGGCCTCCTCCACGACATGGATCCGCGTCACCCCGCGCACCAGCGGCTGCACCCGCTCGTCCGGGAACGTCAGCCGCTGCATCCAGTCGAGGACCTCCTCGCCCAGCAGCGTCGCCGTGAAGGAACCCGGTGTGGTCGACACGGTCTTGAACAGCCGGCCCAACTGCTGGTGCGCCCGGCTCACCGGGTACCACGGCGTGTCCCCGCGCGAGATCAGCCGCGCGAACATCTTCGAGTGCCGGCACTCGTCCTCGATCTCGGTCAGCGCGTACCGCACATGGGCGCTCGTCGCCGCCTTGTCGTAGATGTGCCGCACCAGCAGCTGCATCAGGATGATCTCGAACCAGATCCCCAGCGACGCCAGCGCCGCCGCCTCGTGCCGGGAGAGCAGGATCCGCTGCTCCTCGCTCATCCGCCGCCACATCGGCGTCCCGTACAGCGACACCAGCTCCGGCGGCCAGAACCACTTGCCGTCCTCGAACGGGGCGTCCCAGTCGAGTTCCTTGTCCGGGTCGAAGGAGTGCTTGGCGGAGGACGCGAGCAGCCGCTCGGCCACCTGCTCACGGTCCTTGAGCAGGCCGAGGGCGTCCCGCAGCCCGTCCACCGCGTCGGCTTCGGTCAGGGTCGTCATGGTCTTATGAGACTGCTTGTCAGCAAGGGCGTCAATCCCCTCGACACCATTTGTTGGCCGATCCTCGCCCTTGCCGCACGGCCACCGGATGTGACCGCTCCTTCACACAGATGGAGTACCGTGCTGGCGTGTCCATGCCTCCGCCGCCGTCAGAGCCGCCGCAGAACCCGTACGGCGGTCAGCAGCCGCCCCCGCCCTCCGGGCCCTACGACGCCCAGCCGCCCGCCGGTCCCTACGGCGCTCCGCCCCCGGGCGGCCCGTACGGGTATCCGCAGCAGCCCGGCCCCGGTTTCGGTCCCTGGGGCGCGCCCCCGCCGCCGAAGAGGAAGCGGACCGGGCTTGTGCTCACGATCGTGGGCGGGGTCGTGGCCCTCGTGGTGGTGGTCGTCGTGGGGCTCGCGATGATCGGCGACGAGATCGAGGACAGCTTCCCCGAGGCCGAGTACCGGCTCGCCGTGCCGCGGACCCTGCTCGACGAGCGGTACGAGCTGGCCCAGGACATGTCCGACTCCGAGGGACAGGCGATCGAGGACGGGGCCGACGGGGCGTGGGACGCCCGGGACGCCACGGCCGTCGTCGCCACGTACAGCCTGGGCGGCGACGACGCGCAGGGCACGCTGGTGGTGTCGGGGATGTACGGGCGGTTCAAGAACACCGACGCCGCCCGCGACAGCATGATGGAGGGCGCGGCGCAGGGTGAGGGGGCGTCGGTCGCCGTACCGCCGAAGGACTTCACGCCGGGTGACTCCGGGATCACCGTCACCTGCGAGGTGGTGACGCAGAACCAGCTCGGTACCGAGGTGACCATCCCCACCTGCGGGTGGGTCGACGGGAACACCGGCGCGACGGTGGCCGAGGTGACGGCGGAGTCCGTGGGGCAGGATCCGGCGGAGGTGGACCTGGAGGCGGCGGCGGAGACGGCGATCCACGTCCGTGAGGAGATGCGGGAGCGGATCTGAGGGGCGGCGTGCCGGGTGCGGGTTTCGTCGTGGCTTGTCGCGCGGTTCCCCGCGCCCCTGAGGGGGTTGCCCGGCGTTCAGCGTGCCCGTCTCAGGGGCCGAGTACCGCCTCCATCACCGACCGGGCGATCGGGGCCGCCACCCCGCCGCCGGTGACGCGGCCGCGGTCCGTCGCCGCGTCCTCGACCACCACCGCGACCGCCACCTTCGGCTCCACGTCGTCCTCGCCCTGCGCCCACGACACGAACCAGGCGTACGGCGTCCCCGCGTTGCCCACACCGTGCTGGGCCGTGCCGGTCTTGCCGCCGACGACCGCGCCGGGGATCGCGGCGTTCCGGCCGGTGCCCTGCTCGACGACGGCCCGCATCAGCTCGCGCAGCCGCGTCGCCGTCACCGGATGCATGGCCTGGCGCACGGGCCGGGGCCCCGCCGTGTCCAGGGTGTCGCCGTCGTCGGCCGTGGTCCGCTCGACCAGATAGGGGGCGCGGACCTGCCCGTTGTTCGCGACCGCCGCCGCCACCATCGCCATCTGGAGGGGAGTGGCCCGGGTGTTGTACTGCCCGATCGCCGACAGGGCGAGCTGCGCCCGGTCGACCGTGCTGTCGAAGGTGCTCTGCGCGACCGCGAACGGGATCCGCACCTGCGTGTCGTTGAAGCCGAACGCCTCCGCGGTGGCCGCCATGTCGGCGACGCCCGTGTCCACCCCGAGCTTCGCGAACACCGTGTTGCACGACCACTCGAAGGCGTCCCGCAGCGAGGCGTTCTCGCAGCCGTCCACCTCGTTCGTCAGGGTCGTGGTGGTGCCCGGCAGGGTGTACGGGACGGGGGAGCGGGTCCGCGCGTCCATGTCCCGGACGACCCCCGCGTCCAGCGCCGCCGCCGCGGTGACCACCTTGAACGTCGAACCCGGCGGATACGTCTGCCGTACCGCCCGGTTGAGCATCGGCCGCTCCCGGTCGCCGTTCAGCCGCGCCCAGGCCTCCTTCACGGCGAGCCCGTTCCCCGACAGCACGGCGGGGTCGTACGACGGGGTGGAGACCAGCGCCAGGATCCGCCCGGTGGCCGGCTCCACCGCCGCCACCGCGCCCTTGCGCGGCCCCAGCCCCTCGTACGCCGCCCGCTGTGCCGCGTCGTCGAGGGTCGTGACCACGTCGCCGCCCGCGGGCCTGGACCGCGCCAGCTCGTTCCAGAGCGGGAACGGCGTGAGCATCGGGTCGGTGCCGGCCAGCACCCCGTCCTCGGCGTGCTCCAGCAGGGTCGTGCCGTACACCTGGGAGGAGAAGCCGGTCACGGGCGCGTACAACGGGCCGTTGTCGTAGGTCCGTTCGTAGCGGAGCTGCTCGCGGGTGTCCGTCGAGCCGGTGACGGGCCGGCCGCCGACCAGGATGTCGCCGCGCGGCTCGGCGTAGCGGGCGATGGTGTCGCGGCGGTTGGCCGGGTTGTCGTCGTAGCTGCCCGAGCGGAAGACCTGCACCCGCGCCGCGTTGGCGAGAAGCGCGACCAGCAGCAGGGCGCAGAAGACGGCGGCGTGCCGTACGTAACGGGTCATGGGGCCGCCTGTCCGTCGTACTGGCGCCGGGCCGAGTCGCTCACCCGGATCAGCAGGGCCACGATCGCCCAGTTGGTGACGACCGACGAGCCGCCCTGGGCGAGGAAGGGCATCGCCATGCCGGTCAGCGGGATCAGCCCGGTCACCCCGCCCGCGATGACGAAGACCTGCAACGCCACGATCGAGGAGAGCCCCACCGCGAGCAGCCGGCCGAAGGGGTCGCGCACCGCGAGCCCGGCCCGGAAACCGCGCTCCACGAGCAGGGCGTACAGCAGGAAGACGGCGGAGAGGCCGATCAGGCCCAGCTCCTCGCCCGCGGTGGCCAGGATGAAGTCCGACTTGACGGCGAACCCGATCAGCGTGGAGTGGCCGAGCCCGAGCCCCGTGCCGAGGATGCCGCCGGCCGCGAACGAGAACAGCGACTGGGCGAGCTGGCCGGGACCCTGTCCGGCCTCGATCGACGCGAAGGGGTGCAGCCAGTCCTGGATCCGGGCCGCCACATGGGGTTCGAGCCGGCCGACGGCCACCGCGCCCAGGGCGGCCAGGGTGAGGCCGACGGCGATCCAGCCGGTGCGGCCGGTGGCGACGTAGAGCATCACGACGAACAGGCCGAAGAACAGCAGTGAGGTGCCCAGGTCGCGTTCGAGGACCAGGACGCCCACGCTCAGCAGCCAGATCGCGACGACCGGACCGAGCGCGCGGCCCGTCGGCAACTGGAGCCACTTGAACCGCCAGACCTGACGGCCGGTGTACGCGAGCGCGCTGCGGTTGGCGGAGAGGTACGCGGCGAAGAAGACCGCCAGCAGCACCTTCGCGAACTCGCCCGGCTGGATGGAGAATCCGGCGATCCGGATCCAGATGCGGGCGCCGTTCACCGCCGGGAAGAAGATCGGCAGGGTGAGCAGCGCGAGCGCGGCGGCCACACAGACGTAGGCGTAGCGCTGGAGGAAGCGGTGGTCGCGCAGGACCATCACGACCACGATGAAGAAGGCCACGCCGAGTGTCGACCAGACGAGCTGGGCGGGGGCCGCGCGGTCGCCCGGGGTGTCCAGGTCGAGCCGGTAGATCAGCACCAGACCGAGGCCGTTGAGCAGCACCCCGATCGGGAGCAGCAGCGGATCGGCGTACGACGCCCTGCGGCGCACCGTGAGATGCGCCAGCAGGGCGAGCGCGCCGAGTCCGGCACCGTAACCGGCGGCGCCGGGCGGCACGGACCCGGTCCGGGCCAGCCCGACCGCGCAGTAGCCGTACACCGACAGCAGTACGGCGAGCACGATCAGCGCGAGCTCGATGCCCCGCCGCCGGGGAAGGCGCACGGCGGACGCCGAGGCGTCCGCCGCAACAAGAATTCCGGCCTTGCTCATATCCGGAACTTACCCAAATGGCAGTGCGTGACTGCTTTGCACCCTGTTTGGGCGAGTCGCTCTGAACGCGGGGGGGGGGCGTGCAACGCCCTTAAGGGGCGCGGGGAACTGCGCGACAAGCCACAACGAACCCGCACCAGCCGCACAACCCCACCGCCCCCGCACAGCGCAGCGCTCAGCACCAGCGGGGAGCAGCCCCGATGTTGTCGATGTACCGTGCCGCCCCCCACGCCCACGTACCGTCCGTGAGCAGGTACCACAGCGGATTCCCGTCGATCCGCTGCCCCGCGGTCTTGCAGAAGATCGAGACCTTGTCCCCCCGGTGCACCGACCGGATCACGCGGCTCCCCCGGTCCGGCCGGCTGCGCAGCAGCAGTGTGTTCGCGGTGACGACCCCCCGGTAGTGGCCGCGCGAGTCGTGGTGACCGTTGCCGTTGCCGTTGCCGCCACCGAAGTCGTCGCGGTCACCGCCGAAGTCGTCCTCGTAGCGGCCGGCGCTGTCGCCACCGTCGCCCCATTCGTCGTTTGCGGTGGCCGGTGTGATCACGGCCGCGGTGACGAGGGCGCCGGCGGCGGTGGCTATGGCGATGCGGGTGAGAGAGGTGCGCAGGGACATGGGATGACCTCCACGAAGGGGGCGAAGCTGACTAATCGCCACATTAGGAGGGGTGTCGTGGCGGCGCCCGTCACGATCCGCCATCGGGGCGCGGAACCCCGGATGGCCCAACGCACCCCTCGGACGCCCCGACCGGCGGACTCTGAGGCAGCGTCAGCGTCACCACCGCCCCGCCGTCCGGCGCGTTCCCGAAGTCCAGCCGCGCGCCCAGCACCTCCGCCTGCCCCAGCGCGATCGTCAGCCCGAGCCCGTGCCCCTTGGCGCCGCCCTCGGTACGGAACCGCTGCGGCCCGTGCGTCACCAGGTACTCCGGATAGCCGTCCCCGTGGTCCCGGACGGTCACCACCGGACCGTCCACCGTCACCACCACCGGCGGCCGCGCGTGCCGGTGCGCGTTGGCGACCAGATTGCCCAGCACCCGCTCCAGGCGCCGCCGGTCGGTCTCCACATGTGCGTCCCGCACCACCACGATCTCCGTGGAACCGCCCGCCGTACGCGCCACCCGCCCCGCCAGCGCGCCGAGTTCCTCGGTCGTCAGGTCCAGCCGCTCCCGCCCGGTGTCCAGCCGGGAGATCTCCAGGAGGTCCTCGGTGAGTGTGCGCAGCGCCGCCACCCGGTCCCGCACCAGCTCGGTCGGGCGGCCCGGCGGCAGCAGCTCGGCCGCCGCGTGCAGCCCGGTCAGCGGGGTACGCAGCTCGTGCGCCACGTCCGCGGTGAACCGCTGCTCGCTCAGCAGCTTGCCCTGCAACGAGGCCGCCATCGAGTCCAGTGCGGCCGCGACCGACGCCACCTCGTCCTGCGGCCGGGTCGGATCCTTCGTCCGGGCGTCGTTCACCCGCGCGTCCAGATCGCCCGCGCTGATCCGCCGGGCCACCCGCGCGGTGGCGTGCAGCCGCCGCGTCACCCGCGTCACCGCGAACGCGCCCACCAGCAGCGTCGCCCCGATCGCCAGCGCCGAGGACCAGAGGATCGCCCGGTCCAGCGCGTCGATCGTGCGGGCCTGCTGCCCGTAGTCGACCCGCACGGCGAGGGCCTGTCCGCCGTCGGCCGGGCCCGCCGCCCACATCGTGGGGTGCCCGCGGTGGTCGGCGACCATCGTGCCGCGCTTCCCGGACGCGGCCAGCTCGCGCAGCGCCTCCGGCAGCCCCTCGGGGTCGACGGCCGCGCCCGGCAGCGGGGTGCCTCCGGCCTCGTACGTCCGTGTCGCGTCCGTGAGCCGGGAAAGCGCCAGGTCACGCGCCTGGCCGACGGTCTGGTCGGTGACGGAGACATGCACGAGGATGCCGAGCAGCGCGGTCAGCCCGCAGCACATGACCGTGATGAACACCGCCGCCTTGACGGCGAGCGTGCCGGACCACCGGGGGAGTCTCATCGAGCGCTCGGCGCGGTGGAGGCGGGGGAGGGGGTGGGGGTGGCGGTGGGGGTAGGTGTGGGGGTGGTCGAGCCAGGTGAGGTGGAGGGCTTGGCGGGTGGTTCGGTCTTCCCGTCCGTGCGGACCATCTCGTCATGGGTGAGCAGCATCGCCCGCTGCTCCGGGTCCCAGGTCCACTGCAACCGGTAGTCGTACCCGGCGACGTCCGACGGCAGCCGCATGATCAGGGACCGCTGGGCCAGCTCCACCGAGCTGAAGGCGTCGTCCCAGGACATCACCTCGACGATCCGGTGGTGCTCGACGGTGTACACGCGTACGGCGGTCAGCTTGCCCGGCAGCAGCCGGAAGCCCAGCGTCAGGTCCTCGTGCCCGTCACCGGTGAGATCGCGGTAGTAGGGAGTGAGCAGCGGACACCCGTCGCCCCCTCCGCCGTCGTCGCAATCGCCCATCCGGGAGGCCGTGCCGCGGTAGGGCGCCTTGGAGCCCCGGTAGTCACCCGGGTTCGCGGCGATCTCGGCGCGGACCAGCGCGGCCGGATCGACCCGGCGCAGATCGTCGCCGGGCGGGGTGACGCCCTTGACCGTCTCCCGGTCCGCCTCCTCCAGCGGAAACGCCGGGGACGAGGCCGGCGCCAGGTCCGGCCACAGCAGCTCCGGCATGCTCGCGGTCGGCGTCGCCCCGGCCGCCCGCAGATCACCCGCGTCACCGCAGCCCGTCGCGGCGGCCAGCAGCAGGGCGACGGCGACGGTGGCACGACGGACGGCGCGCACGGGACGGCTGGGGGGCACTGCACTCCTGGGATGTGGGGGGGGTGGTACGAAGGTGGCCGGCCCGTACACACTATGCGGACGGAAGTCCTTTTTGCGCAGCGGGAGGGGCCCTGGGACGTGCCCCGGGGAAGGCCGCCCACCGGCCTCCCGGCCCCCGGTTGCCTACTCGGCCAGCTCCTCCAGCATCCGTACGGTGGTCAGCCCGGCCCGCAGATACTCCACGAACAGCTCGTTGTGCAGCGCCCAAGGCGAACGCCGGGTCCGGACCACCCGGATCGCCTCGTCCGCGGAGTGCCCGCGCCGGATCAGGGCGTGGGCCACGACGAGGCCGGAGCGGTTGTAGCCGTGGTAGCAGCGCACGAGGACCGTCCGGCCGGCGTCCAGCGCCTCGCCCGTGGCCTGCGCCATCCGGATCACACCGGCGAGCTGCGTGCCGTCCAGCGGCCCGTCCGGCACCGGCCACACCTGATGCTCGACGCCGTCGTCGGGCCCGTACCCGGGCAGCCGTATCAGTGTCTGTACGAGATCGAACTCGCCGCGCGGCACGGCGGACCGCACCTCGCCGGAACGGCTGCGGAACTCGTGACCGCCCATCCACAGGCCGGGCACGATCTCGTTCCACGGACTGTCCGGGGCCGGCACGTCGGATTCCCTGCCACGGGTACGCAACGACGCCTCCCCAACAAGCCGCGCCAACTCCTCTCAAAGGTAGCCGGGTTCTTGCCCCTGGAGCACCCCGCCTGTTCCCATGGTCATGGGGTGATGGTGCATGAACGGACTGCGCGTCATACCGACCTGGAGCCACGGACAGGAACGGCTCTACGTCGCACTCACCGACGGCCGGAACATCGCCTGGTACGACAGGGAGGCGGCCAGGGTCAACCTGCTCAGCGAGGACCGCAGGGACGACGTACTCGAAGCCCTCGGTCCCTTCCTCACCGGCCCGGTCGTGGTCGGCCCGCCACCGGTCCCGACACCGGCCGAGCTGGCCCGGCTCTCCCTCCACCCGGACGACGACCTCGCGCCCAACCGGCCCGGCGAGGCCCTGCTGGTCGCCCTGGACCGCGACCCCGGCCCGGCCGGCCGTATCCGGCCCGACCCGCGACGCCGGGCCCTGGAGGCCGAGCAGCTGGTGGGGGAGGCGCTGGACCGGCTGGACGGCGCGGACTGGCACGCGCTCCACTCGATTCCGCTGCCCGGCGGCGACCGCGTCCACCATTTGGCGATCGGCCCGGCCGGCCTCTTCGCCGTCCACACGCTCTACGCCCGCAAGCAGCGCGTCCGGGTGGCGGACCCGCTGGTCGCCGTGGGCCGCCGTGGCCCCCAGCCCCTCCTGCGCCGCGTACGCGCCGACGCCGACCGTGCGTCCTACGCCCTCACGGCCGAGGTCCGCCCGGTCCTCGCGGTGGTCTCCCCGACCCGCCTGGACCTCACCACACCCCCACGCGAGGTCCGCGTCCTCACCGACACGGACCTCAACACCCTCTCCCGCCAGGGCGGCGTCCTGAAACCAGCGGACGTGGAAGCCCTACACGCCATAGCCAGAGACAGAACAACCTGGACCCGCGTATAACCCTGCCGTCACAGCGCAGGCCGCCTGGTCCGACTCAAGGGCGCGGGGAACTGCGCGATCAACCCCAACGCACCCGCACCCGCATTCGCCCCCGCACAGGCGCCTGCCGCAAAAGCACCGGGCACCCTGTCCGACTCAAGGGGCGCGGGGAACTGCGCGATCAACCACAACGCACCCGCACCCGCACCCGCACCGGCACCGGCCCCGGCACCCCATCAGGGCAACCTCCCCGCCCGCCCCCGATCCAACAGCGGCGACATCAAGTCCCCGAACTCCCGAACCCGATCAACCACCTCGCCCGCCCGAAACGCCATCCCCTCCCCGTCCCCACACCCCGCCACCTCCCCCCACCCCACCGGCGCAGAAACAAACGGCTCCCCCCGAGCCCGCAACGTGTAAACCGTCGCCGTCGTCTTCCGCGCAGCGTTCTGACTCCAGTCGACAAACACCTTCCCCGCCCGCAGACTCCGCGTCATCCGATGCACCACCAGCCGAGGCATCACCCGCTCCGCCTCCACGGCCACCCCCTTCGCGTACGCGGACACCTCCTCCGAAGAAGCCCCCCGCACCGCGGCCAGCAGATGCAGCCCCTTCGCCCCGGAGGTCTTCGCGAACGCCTCGATCCCATCCGCGGCCAGCCGGTCCCGCAGCCACAGCGCCACCTCGCAGCACTCCACCACCGTCGCCGGCGCCCCCGGATCAAGGTCGAACACCAGCCGGTCCGCCTCCCCGGGCGCCCCGACCACCCACTGCGGCGTATGGAACTCGGTGACCAGGTTCGCCGCCCACATGAGCGACGCCAGATCCTGCACCAGCACCATCCGCGCAGGCCCCTCCGACCGAGGCACCTCCGCGGTCGTGACCCACTCGGGCGTACCCGGCGGCACGTTCTTCGTGAAGAACACCTGGCCGTCCGGCCCGTCCGGATACCGCAGAAAGGACACCGCCCGGTCCCGCAGATGCGGCAACAGCACCTCCGCGACGGTCGCGTAGTAATGCAGCACCTCGCCCTTGGTGAACCCGGTCTCCGGATACAGCACCTTCTCCAGGTTGCTCAGCGCGAGCCGCCGCCCCTCCACCTCCGTAATCGGCGTCATACGATGAGAATCACACGAAATCGCCCGGAACCGCCTCGAAAGGTGCTGAACGTGCGATCCATATGGAACGGCGCCATCTCCTTCGGCCTGGTCAGCATCCCCATCAAGCTGGTGAACGCGACCGAGAGCCACTCGATCTCCTTCCGCCAGATCCACACCGAGGACGGCGGCCGCATCCGGTACCGCAAGTTCTGCGAGCTGGAGGACCGCGAGGTCAGCCAGGCCGAGATCGGCAAGGGCTACGAGGACACCGACGGCTCGATCATCCCGATCACGGACGAGGACCTGGCCCAGCTGCCGCTCCCGACCGCGAAGACGATCGAGATCGTGGCGTTCGTCCCGGCCGACCGCATCGACCCGCTCCAGATGGACGCGGCGTACTACCTCGCGGCGAGCGGCGCCCCCGCCGCCAAGCCGTACACCCTGCTGCGCGAGGCGCTCAAGCGCAGCAACAAGGTCGCCATCGCCAAGTTCGCGCTACGGGGCCGGGAACGGCTCGGCATGCTGCGGGTCGTAGGAGAGGCCATCGCCATGCACGGCCTGCTCTGGCCGGACGAGGTCCGCGCCCCCGAGGGGGTCGCCCCGGACGCCGGTGTCACCGTCCGCGACCAGGAACTCGACCTCGCGGACGCCCTCATGGACACCCTCGGCGAGGTCGAACTGGACGATCTGCACGACGAGTACCGCGAGGCCGTGGAGGAGGTCATCGCCGCGAAGGCGGCCGGTGAGGCCCCGCCCGAACTCCCCGAACCCGCCACCGGCGGCAAGGTCCTCGACCTCATGGCCGCTCTGGAGAGCAGTGTCCGCGCGGCGAAGGAGTCCCGCGGCGAGGACACGGACGAGGCCGCCGAGGTCCGCTCCCTCCCGCAGCGCAAGTCGTCCCGCGCGGCCCCCAAGCAGACGGGCGCGAAGAAGTCGACGTCGACGGCGAAGAAGACGGCGGCGGCGAAGAAGACGACGGCGAAGAAGACAACGGCGAAGTCCACAGCGTCGGCCAAGAAGACGACGGCGAAAAAGACCACCGCGAAAAAGACAACCCGCAAACGCACGGCCTGAGATGAACGGCCCCCCTCGAATGTGAAGGTCCGGAGCGAACTTCCCGCCTCCATCGAACTTTTCGCCCGCCCCGCGCATCTGGTGAGCACAACCGGAACATCCGGAACGACCGGCACGTCCGCACAACTGCCACCGGAACCGCGGAAAGGCGTGGGCCCATGTCCCCGAACCCGTCGACGTTCGTTCTGATCCCCGGCGCCTGGCGGGGCGCCTGGAGCTGGGAACCGGTGGCCCGCCGCCTCCGCGAGGCCGGCCGCGACGCGCTCACCCTCACCCTCCCCGGCCTGGCCGACGGAGACTCCAGAGCCGGCCTGCACCTCTCGGACGCCGTCCACCACGTGGTGAACGAGATGGAGAAACGCGGCCTGGACGACGTCACCCTGGTCGGCCACAGCTGGGGCGGCTACCCGGTCACCGGCGTGGCGCACGAGGCCCCGGACCGGGTCACGAAGGTGATCTACTACAACGCCGTCGTCCCGGAGACCGGCGTACCCCTCATCGACGAGAACGAGGACGACGCCCTGATGCTCCGCGCGGCCGTCGAGACCTCCCGGGACGGCAGTGTCTCCCTGGTCAGGGCCCAGATGCCGCTGCTCCTGCCCGACCAGTGCGAGGCGACCCACCGCATCCTGCACGCCCTCCTGGTGCCCCACCCCGGCGGCTACTTCATGGACGCCCTCGACGTGCCCGCCGTGACCACCCTCGGTATCCCCGCGGTCTACCTCCTCAGTGAGGACGACCGCGCGCTGTGCCGTCCCGGCGCGGAGTTCGCGGCCCGGATCGGTGTGACACCCCGGATGGTCCCCGGCGGACACGAGTCCCTGCTGACCCACCCCGACGAGGTGGCTAGGGCCCTGCTGGACGCGTGAGAACGGGCTACCCGATACGGGTCACCGCGCTCTCGGCCGGTTCCTGCCCCACCTTGTCGACGACGGCGTACTCCAACTCGGCCGAACCGGACAGCTGCGTACCGGCCTTGCCGTACGGCCGGTCGACGGAGAGCCAGCTGCGCGAACCGAGGAACGTGTAGTCACGGTCGTCGAAGACCCACTCGGTGTGCACGCCGTAGCGTGTGTCGTCCCGCGCGATCCCGAGCCCCTGCCGCCCGATGGCGTCCTTGGCCCTCGGCGCCCGGGTGACGCCGGGAATCTCCGCGGCGGCCCGGTAGAGCGCGGCGGCCGTACGCGGCGGCATCGGCCCGCCCAGCAGCCGCCCGATCTGCTCGAACACCGCCTGGTCCCGCTCGCGGCTGTCGACGTCGGGGGTGTGGGCGTAGAGGTAGTCGCGCAACTCGGCGGGATCGGTGGGCAGTTCGGCGAGCCAGCGGTACGTCGGCCGGCTGAACCCGGCGGGCGTACCCTCCGTGTCCCCCAACTCGGCGTTGATGGCGAACTCCTCGCCCCCGACCCGGACCAGCCCGAGCCTGTGCAGCGGCCCCGGCTCCTGCGCGGCCCACACCTCCCGGTCCTCCAGCGGCCCGACGACCGCCTTCCCGCTGGTCAGATCGGTGTCGCTGTTCTTCTCCCGGGTGTACACGAACTGGTCGTCCCGCACCTGGGGCGCCGTACGCCGCTCCGCCGCGTCGGAGATCCGGTCCAGCAGCGCGGCGGCGGGCCGCATGTCACGGGCGGCGGCCTCGCCACCGGTGTCGCCACCGGTGTCGACGAGTGAGAGAGCGAGCGCGCAGGCGACGCCGAGCGCGGCGACGGGCGCGAGAACAGCGGGCCGCAAGAGCCGCCGTACAGGCTGGGCCCGTTGGCCGGAGGCCTGATCACGATCGATGATGTCCATCAGCAGATCCCTGTGACGTAGGTACTGCTCGTGCGGGACGTCCTGGTCGTCCGGGACGGGGAGAAGACGCGTGATCTCGTCCCGGTCACCGGGGGACGCGGAGGCGGTCGTGTCGTTCATGTGAGCTCCTTCCGCACGGGCAGGGCCGCGATGGCGGCCACACCAGTCATCTCTCCGCGGGCGAAGGGCGGTTCCAGGTCCGCCTCGGCGGCCAGCAGGGCAAGCTTCCTACGAGCACGGGACAACCGGGACCGTACGGTCCCCACGGCGATCCCGAGCGCCTCGGCCGTCTCCTGGTAGTCGAGCCCGGACCACACGCACAGGGCGAGCACCTCCCGCTCCTGCCGCCGCAACCGCCCGAGCGCGGCCTGCACGGCCCGCAGCTTCCGCGCGTCGTCGATCCGCGAGACGGCGACGGGCGCGAAGTCCTCGACCTCGGCGGGCCGGGGCTGCCGGGCCAGAAACAACTGCCGCCGCCGCGCGCCGCGCCGGGCGTTGTCGGCCTTGTGCGTGGCGATCCCCAACAGCCAGGGCAGCAGCGAGCCGCCGTCCTCATGCACCCGCCCCCGATTCCGCCAGGCACTGAGAAACGTCTCGGACATGACCTCTTCGGCCATCGACCAGTCACCGGTCAGCCGAAGCCCATGGTTGTAGACAGCCCGGGCGAATTGCTCGTACAACTGGGCAAAAGCCGCCCTGTCCCCGTCCCGCACCAGCCGGCGCACATCACTCTCTGACTCCTTCACACCCACTTCTCTCCACGGAGGGGAGAGGGTTCCTGTGACCTGAGCCACGAGCAGGGCTCCCGCTGGAGCCCACGACAGAACGCCGGCCTCCCGGCCCACACCCGGACCTGGGAGACCGACGCTACGTCACCGGTCAGCAGTTGCGGATCGACCAGACCGGCTCCCAGTCCACCGGGTGGCTGGTGGTGCTGACCGGGAAGGTCTGGATCACGTTGCCGCTCTGCCCGTAGGTGACCGCCTGGGCGTTGTCGGTCTGGCTGTTCATGGCCTCACCCGTGCCGTGCCAGTAACCAACGAACCTGCCCGCGAATGGAGAGCCCCTTGCCCCCAAGGAGACCCCGGAAAATCCCAGAGCCGCCCACCTCGTTCTCGACGACGAGTGAATGTCACCGCCGGGAACGCGCTTTGTGAGCCTGCCGGAAGTCGAGATAGGCGAGGGCAACGACCAGAGGCGGCACGACAATCCACAGCAAGACGACCTGGGACCCCCCATCGGTCAGCGCCAGGACAAGAACCACAACAACGGCACTACCGACGAAGCCGAAGAACTGCCGGTAGGACCGGAATCCGCCGTACGCCGCCGCGCGGATCGCATCAGGATCGTCGTCCTCGGCGAACGCGGCACGCACGGGCCGACTCTCGCCATCACGCCGGGCCCGCCACCAGCCGAAGAACCACCGCCCAAGCAGGTAGAGAGCGAACGTCCCCAGGAAGATCCACCATCCGGTGGCATCGTCGGGTAATGAGCGAGCCAGTGTCATGCCGCACCGCATGCCCCACCCTCACGGGAGTAGACGACTCCGCTTTCCAGCGGGCCAGCGGACAGGGCAATACGCCTTTGTGGCAGGCCGTGTTCACGCCAGCCGTGGGGCCCGACGGAAACTGAGACGGTCCCACCGGGCCGGATGTCCCTCAGCCTGCCGGTGCCTCATCCGCCAGTGCGTCGATGTCGGCGGTGTCTCCGGATGGTGGGGATTTGACGGTCACTGGCTGGTTGACCTCAAGGAAGGTGATGGTCAAATCGAGGGGGTCGCCATCGGTGAAATCGAGCGGGATGCCCTCGGTGCCGCCCCGCGTGGCGTAGGTATCGCCCCGCATGCGGAACTGCTTGGTGTGGTTGTCGTCGTCGATCCACAGGTCCATGGTGAGCGTCTCGTCGATATGCAATGCCATGAACTGATCAAGGCTGTCGATCTGGCGCTCTCGAGTCGCCTTGTCGGTGGCAGCATCTCGGGCGGCGCTCAAGCCGCTACTGGTGACCGTTTCTCTGTAGTGAGTGGTTCTGGTGTCGTCGATCGTCTCTGTCCCCGCTTTCCGCAGGTCCTTGGACCCGGTCAGAATCGTGGACTGTACAGCTGGGTTTCCTTCAAGTTGGCTGGGCAGTACGCGGTATGAGTTGTTGTCGACCGCGCCACGGCCCCATACGGCCGGGTCGGCTCTGAACCAACTCCTGCCATCCATCTTCTCGGAGGCGACCGCACTCCCGCCGACATACATCACCTGGTCGACGAACCGGACCTCCAGCCGACGGTCTTCGCCTTGGTCAGCCATGTCCATCTGCATGCTCATGACCAGCGGTTCCGTGCGCATGGATGCCTCAGCCTCCAGACGGCCCCTCTCCGGCACGGTCCCGGTGATCCGATAGTGGAGCGACGTGATGTCCTCAGAGTTCTTCGCCGCTTTCGCCACGGCCGCCTCGGGAGTCACCCTGGGCTGGTCCTCACTCACGGAGCCGTTGCCGCAGGCGACTGCTCCCCCAGTGAGCAGTACGACGGCAAACGCCACGTTCGTCACTCTGCACGGTGCGGAACCGCGCGCTGAAATCCCCATGATCCCCCCGGATTTACGTGTCCGATCCATGCCAAGACCGGGAGCGTATCCCGGAGGTGCGTCCGGTGATCCGATGGGTACTGGCGAGGTGTGTGCGGGTTGCCGCACACACAAGTCCGAGCCCTACTGAGCCGTCGTCGGACTCTGGGCTTGGGAACTCAGGTTTCTTGGTGGCGGTTGCTGCGCTGAGCTGTAGTGGATCGGTGTTGGAGCCCCAGCCGCGCTGGTGGTCAGTTCCCGCTGTTGCTCGTGATTCCCCGCAGGTTCTGGCACGCGACGGCACGAGCGGTCCTCTCCGGAGAACCCTGTTGAGGTCTTGCTCGGCCGCTATGCGAGATGCATCGAGGGACACAAGGAGATCGCCAACCGGAAGATTGAAGATCTCCTGAGCGAGTACGAGTGAATTGGATCGCTCGGCGAACAGCCTCCAGCCTTTACGGGTTGGGGGCTTCGTCGTGTACTGGCCGCACTTTCTAAGCCGCTGGTTGCTGGATGCACCTGTCGCGTCGATTTCGTTCTCGTTGATGCACGGGAGCCTCAGGAGTCCCGACCGGTTCGCCCTCTACGCACGGACGGGCTGAGTGCTGACCCTCGCTGTATGGGGGCTTCAAGCAAGTCGAGGCGCACGCTGGGCGGGGCACGGCTCATGTGCCCGTACTGCGGTCTGCCGCAGGAACGCGTGGCGACGATCGAACACGACTGGGTGCTGTTGGAGCCCGACATGGCTCCGCTCGCCCACGTGGTGCCGGCGGAGTACCGGTGGATCGAGACGTCTGACGGGCGGGTGGCGGTGTACGGCGTCTGCCCTCCAGATCCGTTCCAGCGGTGCCGCATCGAACATCGTCTGGCCTGTCCCGAGCAACCCCTCCCGGACCTATGGCCGTGGTTGACGAGCGTGCGAGGGGAGAACGCGCGGCACTCCGAACGGCTGAACGAGCCCGAGTCGCCCCACCCTCCGGAGGAGTGGCCGGACGCGGGATAATCAGCACCGGCTGAGTTGGTGGGCTGACCTGGGGTAATCCTCCAGGATCCTGTCCACAAATAGTCCATAGAGGCCGTCACGCAGCCGCCCAGGGACGCATACGCCTGCACACACGCGAAGACCCCGTCTTCAGCAAGCACGCTGACGGCGGGGTCTTTGGGCACCTTCTACAAGGTGCCCCCGGCAGGATTCGAACCTGCGCACACGGCTCCGGAGGCCGTTGCTCTATCCCCTGAGCTACGGGGGCGTGTCTGGCGCGGTGGTGTTGCTCGCGGCGACGGGTAGAACACTACCAGCTCGCTCGGGGTGGTCATGAACGGGTTTTCTCGCGGGTCAGGGCGGTGTCGGCCGTAGCTCTCAGGGGTTGGAAGTGGGCAAAACCCGGACGCGGTGGCCGGCGCCGACCTACTCTCGACGTGTGCCAGGCGCCTCGGGCCGGGTGCTTGTTGTGGACGACAACAAGGTCATCCGGCAGTTGATCAGGGTCAATCTCGAACTGGAGGGTTTCGAGGTCGTGACCGCGGCTGATGGTGTCGAGTGTCTGGATGTCATCCATCAAGTGGAGCCCGATGTCGTGACCCTCGACGTGGTCATGCCCCGGCTCGACGGCCTGCGGACCGCCGCCCGGCTGCGTGCCGATCCGCGGACCTGCGATCTCCCTCTCGCCATCGTCAGTGCCTGTACGCAGCTTGAGGTCGACAACGGCCTCGAGGTCGGCGTCGACGCCTTCCTCGCCAAGCCCTTCGAACCCAGTGAACTCGTCCGGCTCGTCCGGCAGTTGGTCGACGAGCGGCGGAGTCGGGGGGAGAGTGGTGGCGGTGGTGCGGCGCTCGGGCTTGTCGATGGTGTTCTTGGGTGTGCCGGTGGTAGTAGTGGCAAAGGTGGGGCCGGCGATGGTGGGCGTAGTGGTGGCGGCTGACCGCTAGGGCATTCCCGCCCTTCAGGCTTGTGGTTCGTGAGCGGGTGTCGCCCGTCACCGTCCACATCCCGGACCATCGGCCCAATCGGCTCGCCTACCCACCCCCCTCCTCCCCTACGCTTGTCCCGTGACTCCCGTCGAGCTCTCTCGTACCGTGCTGCGCGCGGTACGCAGCGCTGTCGACGATGGAGAGCTGAGCGTGACCGTTCCTGAGCGTGCCGTGGTCACCGTGCCCGGCGCCGGTGGCTGTGGTGACTACGCCACCAACATCGCCCTCCAGCTCGCCAGGCCCGCCGGGCAGAGTCCCCGTCGCGTCGCCGAGATCCTGTCCCCCCGTCTCCTCCACTCCGACGACCGCATCCGCGAGGTCGTCGTCACCGGGGCCGGGTTCCTCAACATCCGGCTTGCCTCCGTCTCCGCCGCCTCCGCCGCGGTCGTCACCGATGTCCTGCGGGTCGGGGCCCGATACGGGCATGTCGGGCCGTCGGACGGTCCCGGACGCGGCGACGCCGACAGCCACGGCCGTACCGTTCACCTTCACGCCCCCCGCGACCTGCGCGCCCTCGTCGTCATGGACTCCGTCGCCCGGATTCTTCGTTCCCAGGGCTCCCTCGTGCGCACCAGCTGCGATGCGCCGCCGCCCGGCGAATGGCTCCCGTTGCTCGACGGGCCCACGGGAGCGGGAGCGGGAGTGGGAGTGGACGGTGGCTTCCGTGCCTCCGACTCCGGGTCCGACCACGGCGACCCCCACCCCGTCATCCTCCGGCCCGTCCCCGCCCCCGCCGACCCCGTCCCCCTCGGCCGGGACGCCGCCCGCTGGGCCCTTCTTCACCCGGCGCCCCACGACCGGCCCCGGATCAGCGGCGAGCATCTGGTCCAGCGGGAGAGTAATCCCCTCTTCCGGGTGCGTTACGTCTACGCCCGCACCCGCGCCCTCGCCCGCAACGCCGCCGACCTCGGCTTCACCGCCGAGCCCGGTGACATGGCCCTCCCGGCCGCGACAGGCACCCCCGCCCCCGGCGCCCAGCCCACCCCGGTACCTGGCGCACCCGGCACCAACCTGGCACCCGCGCCCGGCACCCAGTCAGCCTCCGTCCCCGGTGCCCAGCCGGCCCCCGCGCCCGGCGCACCCGGCATCCAGCCGGCCCCCGGCGCCCAGTCGGCCCTCACCCCCGCGCCCGCCGCCCAGCCAGCCTCCGCGCCCGGCGCCCGGCCGGCCCCCGCCACTGCCCCCGGCGCCCACCCCACCCCCGGCGCCCAGCCCACCCCGGTACCCGGCGCCCCCGCCCCCCACTCCGCCCCCACCCCCGGCGCCCAGCCGCCCCCCACCCCCGACCCAACCCCCCTCGCCGAGTACCCCGCCGTGCTCCGCTCCGCCGCTGTCCACCACGATCCATCCCGGCTTGCCCGGCATCTCGTTGTGGTGGCCGATGGCGTGGTGGCGGTTCTGGCGGGTGTGCTTCCCCGTGGGGACGAGAAACCCTCGGCCGCCCACCGTGCCCGGCTCGCTCACGTCGAGGCCGTCGGGGCGGTGCTGGCCGGCGGCCTGTCCCTGCTCGGTATCGACGCACCCGACCACCTCTGAGAGAAACCACAGAGAAGGCAGAGAAGACCGAGAACATGAGCCGTTCCGCACACCCCGCCGGGCCCCGCCACGCCGATGTCCTCACCGAGGGCCACTACTCCGCGCCGCCCGCCGATCTCAACGTCCTCGACCCCAAGGTGTGGGCGCAGACCGTCGCGCGGGCGGACGACGGTGTCGTCTCCGTCGGGGGGATCTCCGTCCAGGCGATCGCCGAGGAGTTCGGTACACCCGCCTACGTGCTCGACGAGACCGACTTCCGGGCGCGGGCCCAGGCCTGGCGCAGTGCCTTCGGGACCGAGGCCGACGTCTTCTACGCCGGCAAGGCGTTTCTCTCCCGCGCGGTCGTGCGCTGGCTGCGCGAGGAGGGGCTGAACCTGGACGTGTGTTCCGTCGGCGAGCTGGCCACCGCGCTCTCCGCCGAGATGCCCGCCGACCGCATCGCGTATCACGGCAACAACAAGTCCGCGGAGGAGATCCGTAGGGCCATCGAGGCCGGGGTCGGGCGGATCGTGCTCGACTCCTTCCAGGAGATCGTCCGTGTCGCGCACATCGCCCAGGAGCTCGGCGTCCGCCAGCGGGTGCAGATCCGCGTCACGGTCGGCGTCGAGGCCCACACGCACGAGTTCATCGCCACCGCGCACGAGGACCAGAAGTTCGGGATCCCGCTGGCCGGCGGACAGGCCGCCGAGGCCGTACGGCGGGCCCTTCAGCTCGACGGTCTCGAGGTCGTCGGGATCCACAGCCACATCGGGTCGCAGATCTTCGACATGTCCGGGTTCGAGGTCGCCGCGCACCGGGTCGTCGGGCTGCTGAAGGACGTACGGGACGAGCACGGCGTCGAGTTGCCCGAGATCGATCTCGGCGGTGGACTCGGGATCGCGTACACCAGCGACGACGACCCCCGTGAGCCGCACGAGATCGCCAAGGCGCTCACCGAGATCGTCTCGCGCGAGTGCGACGCCGCCAGGCTGCGGATGCCGCGGATCTCCGTCGAGCCCGGCCGCGCCATCGTCGGCCCGACCGCGTTCACCCTCTACGAGGTCGGCACGGTCAAGCCGCTCGAAGGGCTGCGGACGTACGTCTCCGTCGACGGCGGTATGTCGGACAACATCCGCACCGCGCTCTACGACGCCGAGTACAGCGTCGCTCTCGTCTCCCGCACCTCCGACGCCGCGCCGATGCTCTCCCGGGTCGTCGGCAAGCACTGCGAGAGCGGGGACATCGTGGTCAAGGACGCGTTCCTGCCGGCCGACCTGGCACCGGGTGACCTGGTCGCCGTACCGGCCACCGGCGCGTACTGCCGGTCCATGGCCAGCAACTACAACCACGTCACACGTCCGCCCGTCGTCGCCGTGCGCGACGGCGAGGCACGGGTGATCGTCCGGCGGGAGACCGAGGAGGACCTGCTCCGGCTCGACGTCGGGTGACCCGCGCCCGGGGATCACGCGGGGCGGAAGATCTCCTGTCGTACCGCCCCGCGAAAATGAAATAGACGTCTCACGATCCGGACCAAGGGCAGAAAGTCCCGTCCGGTGAGTGAGACTGGTGAACTCCAGACGGTAAGAGAAACGAGGTCGGATGATGCGTACGCGTCCGCTGAAGGTGGCGCTGCTGGGCTGCGGAGTGGTCGGCTCAGAGGTGGCGCGCATCATGACGACGCACGCCGACGACCTCGCCGCCCGCATCGGTGCCCCGGTGGAGCTCGCGGGCGTGGCCGTGCGTCGGGCCGACAAGGTGCGCGAGGGCATCGACCCCGCCCTCGTCACCACCGACGCCACCGCCCTCGTCAAACGCGGCGACATCGACGTCGTCATCGAGGTGATCGGCGGCATCGAGCCCGCCCGGACCCTGATCACCACCGCCTTCGAGCACGGCGCCTCCGTCGTCTCAGCCAACAAGGCCCTGCTCGCCCAGGACGGCGCCGCGCTGCACGCGGCCGCCGAGGAGCACAGCAGGGACCTGTACTACGAGGCCGCCGTCGCCGGTGCCATCCCGCTGATCCGGCCCCTGCGCGAGTCCCTCGCCGGAGACAAGGTCAACCGGGTCCTCGGGATCGTGAACGGCACGACCAACTTCATCCTCGACAAGATGGACTCCACCGGCGCCGGCTATCAGGAGGCGCTCGACGAGGCCACCGCGCTCGGGTTCGCGGAGGCGGATCCCACCGCCGACGTCGAGGGGTTCGACGCCGCCGCCAAGGCCGCGATCCTCGCCGGAATCGCCTTCCACACGCGCGTGCGGCTCGACGACGTCCACCGCGAGGGCATGACCGAGGTGACGGCGGCCGACTTCGCCTCCGCGCGGGAGATGGGCTGCACCATCAAGCTGCTCGCGATCTGCGAACGGGCCGCGGACGGCGGCTCGGTCACCGCGCGCGTGCACCCTGCGATGATTCCGCTGACGCACCCGCTCGCCTCCGTACGCGGCGCGTACAACGCGGTCTTCGTGGAGTCGGACGCCTCCGGCCAGCTGATGTTCTACGGCCCCGGCGCCGGCGGTGCCCCGACCGCCTCCGCCGTCCTCGGTGACCTCGTCGCCGTCTGCCGCAACCGGCGCGGCGGCGCCACGGGCCCCGGCGAGTCGGCGTACGCCGCGCTGCCCGTCTCGCCCATGGGCGAGGTCTTCACGCGCTACCACATCAGCCTTGACGTGGCCGACAAGCCGGGTGTTCTCGCCCAGGTGGCCACGGTGTTCGCCGAGCACGGGGTGTCGATCGACACCGTTCGGCAGCAGGGCAAGGACGGGGGTACCTCCCGCTCGAGTGAATCCGAGAGTGGGGGAGAGGCCTCCCTCGTCGTAGTCACCCATCGCGCGTCCGACGCCTCCCTGGGGGGGACCGTCGAGGCGTTGCGCCAGCTCGACACCGTGCGGGGTGTCGCCAGCATCATGCGGGTTGAAGGAGAGTAACCAGCAATGACCCACCAGTGGCGCGGAATCATCGAGGAGTACCGGGAGCGGCTTCCCGTCTCCGACACCACGCCGGTCGTGACGCTCCGTGAGGGCGGCACGCCGCTCGTGCCCGCGCAGGTGCTCTCCGAGCGCACGGGCTGCGAGGTCCATCTCAAGGTCGAGGGGGCCAACCCGACGGGGTCCTTCAAGGACCGCGGTATGACGATGGCCATCTCGCGGGCCAAGGAGGAGGGCGCGAAGGCGGTCATCTGCGCCTCCACGGGCAACACGTCCGCCTCCGCGGCCGCCTACGCCGTACGGGCCGGCATGGTCTCCGCCGTGCTCGTCCCGCAGGGGAAGATCGCGCTCGGCAAGATGGGCCAGGCCCTCGTGCACGGCGCGAAGATCCTCCAGGTCGACGGCAACTTCGACGACTGCCTCACGCTCGCGCGCGAGTTGAGCGACAACTACCCCGTGGCGCTGGTCAATTCGGTCAACCCGGTGCGTATCGAGGGCCAGAAGACGGCCGCGTTCGAGATCGTCGACATGCTCGGCGACGCGCCGGACGTCCACGTCCTGCCGGTCGGCAACGCGGGCAACATCACGGCCTACTGGAAGGGCTACAAGGAGTACGCCGCCGACGGCGTCGCCTCCCGGACGCCCCGCATGTGGGGGTTCCAGGCCTCCGGCAGCGCCCCGATCGTGCGCGGCGAGATCGTCAAGGACCCGTCGACCATCGCCACCGCGATCCGGATCGGCAACCCGGCCTCCTGGCAGCTCGCGATCGCCGCCCGGGACGAGTCCGGCGGCTTCATCGACGAGGTGACGGACCGTGAGATCCTGCGCGCCTACCGGCTGTTGGCCGCGCAGGAGGGCGTCTTCGTCGAGCCCGCCTCCGCCGCGTCGGTCGCCGGTCTGCTGAAGGCCGCCGAGCAGGGCAAGGTCGACCCCGGCCAGCGCATCGTCTGCACGGTCACCGGCAACGGTCTGAAGGACCCCGACTGGGCCGTCGCCGGCGCCCCGCAGCCGGTCACCGTGCCGGTGGACGCGGCGACCGCGGCGGAGCGGCTGGGTCTGGCGTAACCGCCGGGCGGGGTCCTGGCTCGGGGGCGTCCGGGCGGACTCCGCAGGGGCATCCCGACGGTGGGTGCACAGGGGGCTCGCGACACGCATCGTGCGCCTCCCGTGCGCCCTATGTCGCCCGGGAACCTTCCTTCGATAGGCTGTACTGAACCCGCCCGCCGCATATGCCGCGGTGCCGTGTCGTCTCCGCGGCCCGGCAGTTGGCCGGCAGCCCCGTCACTGGGGGCCGAAGGGTTCGTCGTACGTCATCGAATGTCTTCGACAATCACGCAGCTCAAGGAGAGTCATCGAGCGATGGCCGGTCCAGCCTTCCGCGCCGCCGCCGTACGGGTGCGCACCCCCGCCACCAGCGCCAACCTCGGCCCGGGCTTCGACGCCTTCGGCCTCGCGCTGGGGCTCTACGACGACGTCGTCGTCCGGGTGGCCGACTCGGGGCTGCACATCGACATCGCGGGCGAGGGCAGCGAGACGCTCCCGCGCGACGAGAACCACCTGCTCGTACGGTCCCTGCGCACCGCCTTCGACTCGCTGGGCGGACAGCCGCGCGGCCTGGAGATCGTCTGCGCGAACCGGATTCCGCACGGCCGGGGCCTCGGCTCCTCGTCGGCCGCCATCTGTGCCGGCATCGTCGCCGCGCGGGCGGTGACCATAGGCGGTGAGACCCGTATGGACGACACGGCGCTGCTGGAGCTGGCGACCGAGATCGAGGGCCACCCGGACAACGTCGCCGCCTGTCTGCTCGGCGGTTTCACCCTGTCCTGGATGGAGTCGGGCGCGGCCCGCGCGATCAGGATGGAGCCCGCCGATTCCATCGTTCCGGTGGTTTTCGTGCCCGGTAAACCGGTCCTGACGGAGACCGCGCGCGGACTGCTGCCGCGTACCGTGCCGCACGTCGACGCCGCCACCAACGCAGGCCGGGCCGCGCTGCTCGTCGAGGCGCTCACCAGGCGCCCCGAGTTGCTGCTGCCCGCCACCGAGGACCGGCTCCATCAGGACTACCGCGCTCCGGCCATGCCCGACAGCGCGGCGCTCGTGGAGCGCTTGAGGGGTGACGGAATCCCGGCGGTCATCTCCGGCGCGGGACCCACCGTGATGGCGCTCGCCGACGCGGGCACCGCCGACAAGGTGGAGGCGCTGGCCGGCGCCGAATGGGCGGCGAACCGCCTTGACCTGGACCTGCAAGGGGCCTGCGTGCTGCCGCTCGCGACGCCCCCTGTCGACTGACAAGCGTGCGATTGCCGGATGTGGAGAGGGGGAATGTTTGTTGGATCCGGTAGTGTTAACCTCAAGTCTGCACCCGACCCCACCATGGCGAGGTGCCTCGTGTCCCCGTCAGGGACAGACATTCTTCCGGGAGCTCCCCAAGCCGCACTGTGTCTCGTACTACGTATGCGGGCAGTACGTCGTACGCCGGCACTGAGCAGGCCGAAGGACACGCTCCGGAACCGGTGCGACCACGCCACGTGACACGGGGTGCCACGGCTCAAGGACGCGCCATCACCAGAAATTTCCTCCGCCGCTTTGGCGGACCACCGCCCCGGCACGGTCCAGTCGGTAAGGACCGCAGCCGGACAGCACAACCGGTCGCCGAGCCAGACAGGCCGACGTCCGCTCCAGGGAAGGACCCTTCGTGAGCGACACCACCGATCTGATGGGCGCACGTGTCGAGGAGACCGCTGCCGCGCCCTCCACGGACGCCTCCGCGCCTGCCACCGGTGCCGGCTCCCGGCGGCGCCGTGGTACCGGCCTCGACGGCATGGTGCTGGCCGAGTTGCAGCAGGTCGCCTCCGGCCTCGGTATCAGGGGCACCGCGCGGATGCGCAAGAGCCAGCTGATCGAGGTCATCAAGGAGGCGCAGGCGTCCGGGGGCGCGTCCCCCAAGGCCGAGGCCGCCGCCGAGACCAAGCCCAAGCGCCGCTCGACCTCCAAGGCCCGCACGGGTGACACCTCCGCCGAGCCGGAGAAGGCCGTGGAGAAGAAGGCCGAGGCGAAGTCCGACGCCCCCGCCGAGCAGAGCGCGGCCCAGCAGCAGATCGAGATCCCCGGCCAGCCCTCCAAGGCGGCGTCGGAGCAGGGCGGCACCGCCGCGGACGAGGCTCCCACCGAGCGCCGTCGCCGCCGGGCCACCGCCGACGCGGGCAGCCCCGAGACGGTGACCGCCGAGGCCAAGGGCGAGTCCAGGGCCGAGTCGCAGCAGGGCCAGGGCGACGCCGGTGACGGCGAGGGCCGGCGCAGGGACCGTCGTGAGCGCGGCCGGGACCGCGACCGTGACCGCCGGGGCAAGGGCGACGACCAGCAGGGCGGCCAGCGTCAGCAGCAGGGCGGCCAGGGTGGCCAGAGCGGTCAGGGCGGCCAGGGCGGAAACCGCCAGGGGCAGAACCAGAGCCAGGGCCAGGGTCAGGGTCAGGACGACGACGACTTCGACGGTGGGCGCCGGGGCCGGCGCGGGCGCTACCGCGACCGCCGCGGCCGTCGTGGCCGTGACGAGATGGGCGGCAGCAGCAGCGAGCCGCAGATCAACGACGACGACGTCCTGATCCCCGTCGCGGGCATCCTCGACATCCTCGACAACTACGCCTTCATCCGTACGTCGGGCTACCTGCCGGGCCCCAACGACGTGTACGTCTCCCTCGCCCAGGTCCGCAAGAACGGCCTGCGCAAGGGCGACCACGTCACCGGCGCGGTCCGTCAGCCGAAGGAGGGCGAGCGGCGCGAGAAGTTCAACGCGCTGGTCCGCCTGGACTCCGTCAACGGCATGGCGCCCGAACACGGCCGCGGCCGCCCGGAGTTCAACAAGCTGACGCCGCTGTACCCGCAGGACCGGCTCCGCCTTGAGACCGATCCGGGCGTGCTGACCACCCGCATCATCGACCTCGTGTCGCCGATCGGTAAGGGCCAGCGCGGTCTGATCGTGGCCCCGCCGAAGACCGGCAAGACCATGATCATGCAGGCGATCGCCAACGCGATCACGCACAACAACCCCGAGTGCCACCTGATGGTCGTCCTGGTCGACGAGCGTCCGGAAGAGGTCACCGACATGCAGCGGTCGGTGAAGGGCGAGGTCATCTCCTCGACCTTCGACCGTCCCGCCGAGGACCACACTACGGTCGCCGAGCTGGCGATCGAGCGCGCCAAGCGCCTGGTGGAGCTGGGCCACGACGTCGTGGTGCTGCTCGACTCGATCACGCGTCTGGGCCGTGCCTACAACCTGGCGGCGCCGGCCTCCGGCCGCATCCTGTCCGGTGGTGTCGACTCCACGGCGCTGTACCCGCCGAAGCGCTTCTTCGGTGCCGCGCGCAACATCGAGGACGGCGGCTCGCTGACCATCCTCGCCACCGCGCTGGTCGACACCGGGTCCCGCATGGACGAGGTCATCTTCGAGGAGTTCAAGGGCACCGGCAACGCCGAGCTCAAGCTCGACCGCAAGCTCGCCGACAAGCGCATCTTCCCCGCGGTGGACGTCGACGCGTCCGGTACCCGCAAGGAGGAGATCCTGCTCGGCAGCGACGAGCTCGCCATCACCTGGAAGCTGCGCCGAGTGCTGCACGCGCTCGACCAGCAGCAGGCGATCGAGCTCCTCCTGGACAAGATGAAGCAGACGAAGTCGAACGCCGAGTTCCTGCTCCAGATCCAGAAGACGACGCCGATGCCCGGTAACGGCGACTAGTCGCCCGGACGTCGAGGGCCGCTCCCCCATTGCGCGGGGGCGGCCCTTTTGCGTGCCCGGACGCGGTGTAGGATCGCGCCTTCGGATGTGCTCGCGCGGGGGTGCGAATGGTCCGAAACATCCCAAGCGCTCATCCCCAGGGGGGACTTCAGTGGGTACGTCCGTGCCGTCGGGTGGTGAACCGCGCCACCGACGACGTATACGTCTTGGTCTGCCGATCACCGCCGCCGCCGTTGCCGCGGCCGTCGCCGCCGCTCTGCTGACGACCAGCGCGGGTGCCGCCACACCGCTGCCGACCCCGGCCGTCACGCCCGGCCCCACCACCGTCACCCTCGACGAGCTGGAGCAGCGCGTCGGTGGCGCCGTGGCCGGTGACGACCTCGCCGGGAAGCCCAGCAGGACCTCGCTGACCGGCGGCAGCGTGGCCGGCGCCAAGGACGCGAAGATCATCGGTGGCAGCACCACCGGCATCGCCTCGGCGCCCTGGATGGCCCAGCTCTGGTACTCCGACGACCGCGGCACCAGTGCCACCGCCGACGACATCGGCTTCTTCTGCGGCGGCGCCGTCGTCGCGCCCACGAAGATCCTCACCGCCGCGCACTGCGTCAAGGGCTACAACTGGTACGCCCACGGCGCCATCGTCACCAGCACCGCACAGCTGCCGACCGACGACGGCTCCGGCGGCACCGACCTGCACGGCGGCACCGTCACGCTGCCGCTGCGGCAGTGGTACCACCCGTCGTACAACGCGACGACCATCGACAACGACCTCGCCGTCGTCACCCTCGACGTCCCCGTGCGGGCCACGCCGATCCGGATGACGACGGCCGGGGACAGCGCCTCGTACGCCGCCGGGACCAGCGCGAAGGTCTACGGGTGGGGGCGTACCAGCTCCACCAGTGACGACATCTCGCCGACACTGAAGACGGCCACGCTGCCGATGCAGTCCGACGCCACGTGCGCCCGCGCGTACGGCGCGGACTACGTCAAGGGACACATGGCCTGCGCCGGCAAGCCCGCCGACGGCAGCGACAGCGGCACCACCACGGCCTGCAACGGCGACTCCGGCGGCCCGCTCGTGGTGAACAACCGGATCGTCGGCGTGGTCTCCTGGGGCGTCGAGGACTGTGTCGCCAAGGGCGCCCACAGCGTCTTCGCCAAGGTCACCTCGTACGTCGGTACGGTCTATCCGCGCGTCGACGACGGCAACATCAGCCGGGACCACCGGGCCGACCTGTGGGTGCGCAAGGCGGCCAACAAGGTCGGCTACGCCAAGGCGTCCAAGGGCACCACGTTCGACGAGCGCGAGGACTGGGGCAGCTGGGACGGGGTGAACTCGGTCCTCCAGACCGACTTCGACCGCGACGGCTTCCAGGACATCGTCTACCGGCGCAGCAGCGACGGCGACCTCTTCTGGACCCACTTCGTGATCTCCAGCGGCAAGTGGGCCACCAAGAAGATCGCCGACAACTGGAAGACCCGCACCCGGATCCTCACACCCGGCGACGTCACCGGCGACTACCTGCCCGACCTGCTCTCGGTCGACTCCGGCGGCACGCTGTGGATCTACCCGGGCAAGGGCAACGGCACCTTCTCCGCCCGGGTGAAGGTCGGCACCGGCTGGAACCAGTACAACTCCGTGCGCGCGCACGGCGACTTCACCGGCGACGGCCGTACCGATCTGCTCGTCCGCAGCAAGACCGGCAGTGCCGTGTACCTCTACAAGGGCACCGGCAAGGCCGGCGGCGGGGCCTTCTCCGCGCGGATCAAGGTGCGCACATGGGCACAGTTCAACGCCTTCGACGCGCCGGGTGACATCACCGGCGACGGAAAGGCCGACTTCCTGGCCCGTACGCCCGCCGGGACGCTCTATCTGTACCCGGGCACCGGCAAGGCGACCGGCGAGATCTTTGCCACACCGATCGCCGTCGGAACCGACTTCAAGCAGTACGACATCTTCGGCTGATTCCGCAGGTGAGCGCGGATTGTCCGCGCTGTACACGGCTACGCAGAGTGCCCATCGCCCCGGCGGTGGGCACAGTGCGTTGTGCAACCCTGTGCCGAGTTTCCCCGTCTGACCATACGGAGCGACGATGGGTACGGGTCACCGTCCGACCAGGCCCGTCCGCCACAGCTGGGGTGGCCGATCGGACGAGAGCTGAGGAGCACATGTCTGCCGAGAGCACGCCGGGCCCCGAGATACCGGGGACACCCGGTTCCAGCGGGCCGCGCCACCGCGCGAAGGGCCGCCGCCGCAAGGACCGCAAGGGCCACACCGGCATGAAGATCGCCGCCTGGACCGCGGCCGCGGTCGTTGTGCTGGGCGGCACCGGCGCCGGCTACGTGTACTTCAAGCTCAACGGCAACCTGAAGAGCGTCGACATCGACCACGCGCTCGGCACCGACCGGCCCACCAAGGTCGACAACGGCTCCGAGAACATCCTGGTCCTCGGCTCGGACACCCGCTCCGGCAGCAACCAGAAGCTCGGCGGCGGCGCGGACGACGGCAGCGCGCGCTCCGACACCGCGATGATCGTGCACGTGTACGAGGGCCACAAGAAGGCCAGCGTCGTCTCGATCCCGCGCGACACCCTGATCGACCGTCCCGAGTGCACCGACACCGACGGGAAGACGTATCCGGCGGCGAGCGGGGCGATGTTCAACTCCGCGTACTCCACGGCGGGGGCGCCCTGTGCGGTGAAGACCGTCGAGTCGATCACCGGGATCCGGATGGACCACTACCTGGAAGTGGACTTCAGCGGGTTCGAGAAGCTGGTGGACGAGCTGGGGGGTGTCAAGGTCACCACGACGGAGGACATCAGTGACCCCGACAGCCATCTGGACCTGAAGGCCGGTACGCATCAGCTCACCGGGGAGCAGGCGCTCGGTCTGGTCCGTACCCGGCACGGTGTGGGCGACGGCTCCGACCTCGGGCGTATCCAGCTCCAGCAGGCGTTCATCAAGGCGCTGGTCGAGCAGGTCAAGGACATCGGGGTGTTCACCAACCCCAAGAAGCTGTACGACCTCGCCGACACGGCCACGAAGGCGGTCACGACCGATTCCGACATCGGGTCGGTGAACTCGCTGATGTCCTGGGCGAACGGGCTCAAGGGGATCAGCTCGGCGAACATGCACATGGTGACGATGCCTGTGCAGTACGACCCCGCCGATGCGAATCGGGTGCTGCTGGACGAGCCCAAGGCCGAGCAGGTCTGGACGGCCCTCAAGAACGACAAGCCGATACCCGCGTCGGCCACGAAGGACACGGCCACGGGCCAGGCGGACGGGGTCGTGACGGCAGGCTGACGAGGGTGCGTGTCGGGGGGCGTTGCGCGGCCCGGCGCGACGGACTGCCGCCGCGCCCACCCGTGCCGCCCCAGGCGGCACGCATGCCCGCGGCTACGCGGGTCAGGGGCGCGGGGAACTGCGCGACGAGCCCCCACCGGGCCCGCGGCGGAATAGATCTCGGCAACCCCCGGTTTTGGGGGATGGCACCAGTGCTGGCAGACTGGTACGTCGGCTCCGGTTCACGCGACCGCACCCCGCGGACGCGACCCGGCGCCCTCCCGAATCTAGGAGATCCCCTTGAAGCGCGACATCCACCCCCAGTACGTCGAGACGCAGGTCAGCTGCACCTGTGGCGCCTCGTTCACCACCCGTAGCACCATCGAGTCCGGCACCGTCCGGGCCGAGGTCTGCTCCGAGTGCCACCCGTTCTACACGGGCAAGCAGAAGATCCTCGACACCGGTGGCCGTGTGGCCCGCTTCGAGGCCCGCTTCGGCAAGGCCGCCGGCTCCAAGAAGTAGCGAGCCCCATTTCGCCGGTCCACGGCCGCGCGCCCCTCTCCGTGAGGACGCGTGCGCCGGGACCGGCGTTTTTGGTCGCCCGCCACTTTCCGCACGTACGTCATTTCAGGAGCCCAAGATGTTCGAGGCCGTCGAGGAGCTGGTCGGCGAGCACGCCGACCTGGAGAAGAAGCTCGCGGACCCCTCGGTCCACGCGGACCAGGCCAACGCGCGCAAGCTGAACAAGCGCTACGCCGAGCTGACCCCGATCGTCGGCACCTTCCGCTCCTGGAAGCAGACCGGTGACGACATCGAGACCGCCCGCGAGTTCGCCGCCGACGACCCCGACTTCGCCGCCGAGGTCAAGGACCTGGAGAAGCAGCGCGAGGAGCTGACCGAGAAGCTGCGGCTGCTGCTGGTCCCGCGCGACCCGAGTGACGACAAGGACGTCATTCTGGAGATCAAGGCGGGTGCGGGCGGCGACGAGTCCGCGCTCTTCGCCGGCGACCTGCTGCGCATGTACCTGCGCTACGCGGAGCGCGTCGGCTGGAAGACCGAGATCATCGACGCCACCGAGTCCGAACTGGGCGGCTACAAGGACGTCCAGGTCGCCGTGAAGACCAAGGGCGGCAACGGCGCCACCGAGCCCGGCCAGGGCGTCTGGGCCCGGATGAAGTACGAGGGCGGAGTCCACCGCGTGCAGCGCGTGCCCGCCACCGAGTCGCAGGGCCGGATCCACACCTCCGCCGCCGGTGTGCTGGTCACGCCCGAGGCCGAGGAGGTCGACGTCGAGATCAACCCGAACGACCTGCGCATCGACGTCTACCGCTCCTCCGGCCCCGGCGGCCAGTCCGTCAACACCACCGACTCCGCCGTACGCATCACGCACATTCCGACCGGAGTCGTCGCCTCCTGCCAGAACGAGAAGAGCCAGCTTCAGAACAAGGAGCAGGCACTGCGTATCCTGCGCTCCAGGCTGCTGGCCGCGGCCCAGGAGGAGGCGGAGAAGAACGCCGCCGACGCCCGCCGCAGCCAGGTCCGCACCGTCGACCGCTCCGAGAAGATCCGCACGTACAACTTCCCGGAGAATCGCCTCTCGGACCACCGGGTCGGCTTCAAGGCGTACAACCTGGACCAGGTCCTGGACGGCGACCTCGACGCGGTGATCCAGGCCTGCGTCGACGCGGACTCGGCCGCCAAGCTCGCGGCCGCGTAAGCGCGTACGGGCACGGACGTAGGCGCGTACGGCACGGACGAGTACGACACGGAGGACTTGCGTGCAGCAGTCATTTGGGGAGCGACCCCCAAACCCCCGCAGCGTGCTGCTCGCGGAGGTGGCCCAGGCCACCCAGCGACTGGCCGACGCCGGCGTGCCCTCGCCGCGCACCGACGCGGAGGAGCTCGCCGCGTTTGTGCACGGCGTGAAGCGGGGCCAGCTGCACTCCGTCAAGGACTCCGACTTCGACGCCCGGTACTGGGAGGTCATCGCCCGCCGCGAGGCGCGTGAACCGCTCCAGCACATCACCGGACGCGCCTTCTTCCGCTACCTCGAACTCCAGGTGGGGCCCGGTGTGTTCGTGCCCCGCCCGGAGACCGAGTCGGTCGTCGGCTGGGCCATAGACGCCGTCCGCGCGATGGACGTCGTGGAGCCCTGCATCATCGACCTGTGCACCGGCTCCGGCGCCATCGCGCTCGCCCTCGCCCAGGAGGTGCCGCGCTCGCGCGTGCACGCCGTGGAGCTGTCCGAGGAAGCGCTGCGCTGGACCCGTAAGAACATGGAGGGCTCCCGCGTCGACCTGCGGCAGGGCGACGCCCTCGACGCCTTCCGCGACCTCGACGGCCAGGTCGACCTGGTGATCTCCAACCCGCCGTACATCCCGCTCACCGAGTGGGAGTACGTCGCCCCGGAGGCCCGCGACCACGACCCCGAGATGGCGCTGTTCTCCGGCGAGGACGGCCTGGACCTGATCCGCGGCATCGAGCGCACCGCGCACCGGCTGCTGCGCCCCGGCGGTGTGATCGTCGTCGAGCACGCCGACACCCAGGGCGGCCAGGTGCCGTGGATCTTCACCGAGGAGCTCGGCTGGGCGGACGCGGCCGACCACCCCGACCTCAACAACCGTCCGCGCTTCGCCACGGCCCGCAAGGCGCTGCCGTGAGCACCCGCAGCACCACATCCCGGCAGTACGTGTACGAGGAGGCCCGCTAGACATGGCACGGCGATACGACACCAATGACGCGACCGACCGCGTGACGGGTCTGCGCGAGGCCGCGTCCGCCGTCCGCCGGGGCGAGCTGGTGGTCCTCCCCACCGACACCGTGTACGGCATCGGCGCCGACGCGTTCTCCTCCGAGGCCGTCACCGACCTCCTGGAGGCCAAGGGCCGTGGCCGCAACATGCCCACGCCCGTGCTGATCGGCTCCCCGAACACCCTGCACGGCCTCGTCACGGACTTCTCCGAGCTCGCCTGGGAGCTGGTCGACGCCTTCTGGCCGGGCGCGCTCACCCTCGTCGCCAAGCACCAGCCGTCCCTCCAGTGGGACCTCGGCGACACCCGCGGCACGGTCGCGGTACGGATGCCGCTGCACCCGGTCGCCATCGAACTGCTCACCGAGGTCGGCCCGATGGCCGTCTCCTCCGCCAACCTCACCGGCCACCCGGCGCCGGAGGACTGCGACGCGGCCCAGGAGATGCTCGGCGACTCCGTCTCCGTCTACCTCGACGGCGGCCCCACCCCCGGCAACGTGCCGTCGTCCATCGTGGACGTCACCCGCCCGGTGCCGGTGCTGCTGCGCGAGGGCGCGCTCTCGCCCGACGAGCTGCGCAAGGTCGTACCCGACCTCGAGGTGGCCAATTGACAGCCCCTGACGCGGGGCGTGGCATAGGCAACGGGGAACGTGCGGCGGAGATCACGACGACTTTCGTGGGGCTTCCGCGCGACAGCTTCCGGATCCTCCACGTCAGCACCGGAAACGTCTGCCGCTCGCCGATCACCGAGCGGCTGACCCGTCATTTCGTGTCGGAGCGGCTCGGCGTCCTGGGCGGCGGGGTGATCGTGGAGAGCGCGGGCACCTGGGGTCACGAGGGCGCGCCGATGGAGGCCAACGCCGAGGCGGTGCTGGCCGACTTCGGCGCGGACGCCTCCGGCTTCACCGGCCGTGAACTCCTCGACGAGCACGTCATCATGGCCGACCTGGTGCTCACCGCGACCCGCGACCACCGGGCCCAGGTCATCTCCATGGGGCACTCGGCGGGCCTGCGCACGTTCACGCTCAAGGAGTTCACCCGGCTGGTGAAGGCGATCGACCCGGCCACCCTGCCGCCCCTGGAGGAGGGCGTGGTGATCCGCGCCCGCGCCCTGGTCCGGGCGGCCGCCGCGCTGCGCGGCTGGCTCCTCGCGCCCACCGCGGAGGCGGACGAGGTGTACGACCCGTACGGCGCCCCGCTGCCGTTCTTCCGCTCGATCGGGGACGAGATACACCAGGCCCTCGACCCGGTGGTGACCGCCCTGACCGGCGTCGCGGCGCGCACCTAGCACCCCGGGCGGCAGCCCCCGCGATACGGGCGGCGCAACCGTCGGGCGTCCGGCGTGACCCAGGCCTACATTGGACGTACGTCACCGTCGACGCCCCGGAGCCCATCATGACGGTCACCCACGCCCCATCGGCCGACGTCCTGCGCCGGCAGGACCCCGAGCTCGCCGAGATTCTGCTCGGGGAACTGGCCCGGCAGTCGACCACGCTCCAGCTGAACGCGGCCGAGAACTTCACCTCGCCCGCGGTCCTCGCCGCCCTCGGCTCACCGCTCGCCAACAAGTACGCCGAGGGCTATCCGGGAGCGCGCCACCACGGCGGCTGCGAACTCGTCGACGTCGCCGAACGTGTCGCGGTGGACCGGGCACGCGCGCTGTTCGGCGCCGACCACGCCAACGTCCAGTCCCACTCCGGGTCTTCGGCCGTCCTCGCCGCCTACGCGGCCCTGCTGCGCCCCGGCGACACCGTCCTCGCCCTCGGCCTGCCCTACGGCGGCCATCTCACCCACGGCTCCCCGGCCAACTTCTCGGGCCGCTGGTTCGACTTCGTCGGCTACGGCGTCGACGCGGAGAGCGGACTGGTCGACCACGACCGGGTCCGCGCGCTGGCCCGCGCCCACCGCCCCAAGGCGATCGTCTGCGGCTCGATCTCGTACCCCCGCCACCTCGACTACGCCGCGTTCCGCGAGATCGCCGACGAGGCCGGTGCCTATCTGATCGCCGACGCGGCGCATCCGATCGGGCTGGTCGCCGGGGGAGCGGCGCCCAATCCGGTGCCGTACGCCGACGTGGTGTGCGCGACCACGCACAAGGTGCTGCGCGGGCCGCGTGGCGGGATGATCCTGTGCGGCGCGGAGCTGGCCGGGCGCATCGACCGGGCGGTGTTCCCGTTCACACAGGGTGGCGCGCAGATGCACACCATCGCCGCCAAGGCGGTCGCGTTCGGTGAGGCGGCGACCCCGGCCTTCAGCACGTACGCCCGTCAAGTCGTCGCCAACGCACGGGTGCTGGCCGCCGGCCTGGCGGCGGGCGGTCTCGCCGTCACCACCGGCGGCACCGACACCCATCTCGTCTCGGCCGACCCGGCACCCCTCGGCACGGACGGCCGCGAGGCCCGTGGCCGTCTCGCCGCCGCCGGGATGGTCCTGGACTGCTGCGCGCTGCCCGACGGCACGGCCCGGGGGCTGCGGCTGGGTACGGCCGCGGTCACCACGCAGGGCATGCGGGAGGAGGAGATGGCGCGGATCGCGGAGTTGCTCGTGGGGGTGGTGCGGGGCGCGCAGGACGGCGCGGGGGTCCGCGAGGAGGTGCGGGAACTCACTGCCGGGTTTCCGCCCTATCCGGCTTGAGCGGGGGTAGACGCCAATCCGTATCGATGGAGGGGTGCCCGGCCGGACACCTTCCCGGGTTGTCATCCGTTACATCCATGCACAGCAATACGTGCAACCATCGTCGCTACCCGGATGTCCCCACTCATATGCGTCCCTCGCTAGGGTGTGGGGCTGAGATGGCCAGCGAGACCTGTGGGGAAGCCCGTGCGTGAATACCTGCTGACGCTCTGCGTCACGGCCGCGGTGACGTATCTGCTGACAGGGCCGGTACGGAAGTTCGCGATCGTGGCCGGGGCGATGCCGGAGATCAGGGCCCGTGACGTGCACCGGGAACCGACTCCGCGGCTCGGCGGTATCGCCATGTTCTTCGGCCTGTGCGCCGGCCTGCTGGTCGCCGACCACCTCACGAACCTCAACGAGGTCTTCGAGAAGTCGAACGAACCGCGGGCGCTGCTCTCGGGCGCGGCCCTGATCTGGCTGATCGGCGTCCTGGACGACAAGTTCGAGATCGACGCCCTGATCAAGCTGGGCGGCCAGATGATCGCCGCCGGCGTGATGGTCATGCAGGGTCTGACGATCCTGTGGCTGCCCATCCCCGGCTTCGGCACGGTCGCGCTGACCCAGTGGCAGGGCACCCTGCTCACCGTCGCCCTGGTCGTCATCACCATCAACGCGGTCAACTTCGTCGACGGCCTGGACGGTCTCGCGGCGGGCATGGTCTGCATCGCCTCGGCGGCGTTCTTCATGTACGCCTACCGGATCTGGTACTCGTACGGCATCGAGGCGGCCGCCCCGGCCACGCTGTTCGCGGCGATCCTGATGGGCATGTGCCTGGGCTTCCTGCCGCACAACATGCACCCGGCGCGGATCTTCATGGGCGACTCGGGCTCGATGCTGATCGGGCTGGTGCTCGCGGCCGGCGCGATCTCGGTGACCGGGCAGGTCGACCCGGACGTGATGAACCTGTTCTCCGGTTCGGAGCGCAACACCGTCCACCAGACCGTCCCGGTCTACATCCCGCTGCTGCTGCCGCTGACCATCATCGCGATCCCGGCGGCCGACCTGGTCCTGGCGATCGTGCGCCGCACCTGGCGCGGCCAGTCCCCGTTCGCGGCGGACCGCGGTCACCTCCACCACCGGCTGCTGGAGATCGGCCACTCGCACAGCCGGGCCGTCCTGATCATGTACTTCTGGTCGGCGCTGATCGCCTTCGGGGCGCTCACGTACTCCGTGAACTCGGCGTCCATGTGGATTGTGCTCGGTGTCGTGGTACTGAGCGCGATCGGCCTCGCCCTGCTTCTGCTGCCGCGCTTCACCCCGCGCGCCCCGCTGTGGGCCCAGCGGTTCGTGCCGCCGCGGTACCGGAGGCGGGCGGTGGAGCCGGTGTTCGAGGGCGGACCGGCCGGGCACGCGTACGCGGACGAGTCCGCGGCGGGCGAGGAGGAGGCCGGCGAGCACCGCACGCCGGTCGCCGCGGGGGTCTCCGGAGTCAACGGCGCGACCGCGCTGAGCGCCCGTTCGCGGCTCCTGGATCGACGCAAGGCGGAGTCGTCGCGCTGACGCCGAAGGTAAGAATCTGACTAGAGCATTGCCAAGTCATGGGAGAGCGAAGCGCCGCAATACCAGACAAGTCGGCGCCCGATCTGCACAGACGCGCAGGTTCACCCTCATGTGTGACACCGGGCACACCCAGCAGGTAAAGACCTCATCAAATAGTTTGTGATACCGTTCACGAGAACCCCGGGTACGGCCGAAGGACCGCAGTGCGACGGTCCATTGGCGTGAGTTTCCCCCTCGGCCCGGGACTACGCTCGTCCATGACGACACCCCTGCCCCACTGCGAAAGCGGAGTTGCCGCCATGCCGTCCAATGACGCCCGGATCCTGGCCCAGGCAGCTGTACCCACGATTGCCGTGGGTGTGGTTGCCGCTGTTGTCAGTGGGGTGGTGGTCGGCGGCAAGGGGGCGATCGGATCGATCGTTGCCGCACTGGTGACGACCGTCTTCATGGGCCTCGGAATGCTGGTGCTCCAACGCACTGCCAAATCGCTTCCGCACCTTTTCCAGGCGATGGGCCTGATGCTCTACGCGGCACAGTTGTTGCTGCTCTTCGTCTTCGTCGCCGCGTTCAAGAACACCACGCTGTTCCACCCGCGAGCCTTCGCGTTCACACTCATCGCGACGACCGTGGTGTGGATCGGTGCGCAGACTTACGCGACCATGAAGTCCAAGATTCTTTACGTCGAACCGGAGTCCTCCGAGGGCGCCAAGCGCGAGAAGACGGGCCCTTCGTCGTGAGGGGTAGGGCCGGGATAAATGCGCGTTCGACAAGCTGCTATCGTCCGGTGCCAACTGCGGCACAGCGGGCGCGGGCATCCGAGCTGACGCCTGTTCCATCGCGAGGCTCGATGCCGAACCGCCGCCCCCACATTCGAAACACCAGTCCAGTGCCGAACCGCGGCTGCGCGCCGCGCCGACACAACGAGGTTGCCGTACCTATGCGCCACGCTGAAGGAGCCCGCGGTGAGTGCTGACCCGACGCAGGTGCTCGCCTTCGAGACCGACTGCCATATCTTCGACGGCTGTGGCTTCCCGGCTCCCGGCCTGCACTCGTTCCTGTTCGAGCCCCTGTGGGGCGACGCGAACGGTGACGTGTACTTCAACAAGACGATGCTGCTGGCGCTGCTCGGCTCGATCATCGTGATCGGGTTCTTCTGGGCGGCGTTCCGCAAGCCGCAGGTCGTCCCGGGCAAGCTCCAGATGGTCGCCGAGGCGGGCTACGACTTCATCCGCCGTGGCGTGGTCTACGAGACCATCGGTCGGAAGGAGGGCGAGAAGTACGTTCCGCTGATCGTCTCGCTCTTCTTCTTCGTCTGGATGATGAACCTCTGGTCGATCATTCCGGTCGCCCAGTTCCCGGTCACCTCGATCATCGCCTACCCGGCCGTGCTCGCCGCGATCGTCTACGTCCTCTGGGTCTCGCTGACGTTCAAGCGGCACGGTTTCGTGGGGGCGTTCAAGAACTTCACGGGCTACAACAAGGAACTCGGCCCGGTTCTGCCGTTGGCGATGCTCATCGAGTTCTTCTCGAACCTGATCGTCCGCCCCTTCACTCACGCGGTGCGACTCTTCGCGAACATGTTCGCGGGTCACACGCTGCTGCTCCTCTTCACGATCGCCAGCTGGTACCTGCTCAACGGCATCGGGATCGCCTACGCGGGTGTCTCTTTCATCATGGTCATCGTGATGACGGCCTTCGAGCTCTTCATCCAGGCCCTTCAGGCGTACGTCTTCGTACTCCTGACCTGCACCTTCATCCAGGGCGCGCTCGCCGAGCACCACTGAGCGTCCCGCACTGCACCCCCTAGACGTCCGGTGGCCAACCCCCATCGGTCCGTAAAGAAAAGGAAGAACTGGCATGTCCCAGACTCTTGCTGCTGTTGAAGGCTCCATCGCTTCCGTCGGTTACGGCCTCGCCGCCATCGGCCCCGGCATCGGCGTCGGCATCATCTTCGGTAACGGCACGCAGGCCCTGGCCCGTCAGCCCGAGGCTGCCGGTCTGATCCGCGCCAACCAGATCCTCGGCTTCGCCTTCTGTGAGGCGCTCGCCCTCATCGGTCTGGTCATGCCGTTCGTCTACGGCCCGTGATCATCTGATCCCGACCAGCCCACTAGACGAAAGGCACTGACATGAGCCAGATGCTCATCATCGCGGCCGAGGGGGAGTTGGAAAATCCCCTCATCCCGCCGATCCCTGAGCTCGTCATCGGCCTGCTCGCCTTCGTCATCGTCTTCGGCTTCCTCGCCTGGAAGCTCCTCCCGAACATCAACAAGGTTCTGGAAGAGCGCCGCGAGGCCATCGAGGGCGGTATCGAGAAGGCCGAGGCTGCCCAGACCGAGGCCCAGAGCGTCCTTGAGCAGTACAAGGCGCAGCTCGCCGAGGCCCGGCACGAGGCCGCGCGTCTGCGCCAGGAGGCGCAGGAACAGGGCGCCACGCTCATCGCCGAGATGCGCGCGGAAGGCCAGCGGCAGCGTGAGGAGATCGTCGCCGCCGGTCACACCCAGATCGAGGCCGACCGCAAGGCCGCCGCGTCCGCGCTGCGCCAGGACGTCGGCAAGCTCGCCACCGACCTGGCCGGCAAGCTCGTGGGCGAGTCCCTCGAGGACCACGCCCGCCAGAGCCGCGTCATCGACCGCTTCCTCGACGAGCTCGAGGAGAAGGCCGAGGCGTCTCGATGAACGGAGCGAGCCGCGACGCCCTGGCAGCCGCACGTGAGCGTCTCGACGCGCTGACGGACAACACGTCCGTCGACGCCGGCAGGCTCGCCGACGAGCTGGCCGCCGTCACCGCGCTGCTCGACCGCGAGGTGTCGCTGCGTCGGGTCCTCACCGACCCGGCGCAGGCCGGCGAGGCCAAGGCCGAACTTGCCCAGCGCCTGTTCGGCGCCCAGGTCGGCGGCGAGACCGCGGACCTGGTGGCCGGCATGGTGCGCTCCCGCTGGTCGCGCTCGCGCGATCTGGTGGACGCGCTGGAGGAGCTGTCGGCCACCGCCGACCTCACCGCCGCCCAGCGGGCGGGCGCGCTCGACAGCGTCGAGGACGAGCTGTTCCGGTTCGGCCGGATCGTCGCCTCGAGCACCGGACTGCGCGCCGCGCTGACCGACCGCAAGGCGACCGTCGCGGCCAAGAGCGAGCTGCTGCGCAGCCTGCTCGGCGGCCGGGCGGAGGCCGTCACGGAGCGTCTGGTGACGCGTCTTGTGACCGCGCCGCGTGGACGTAGCCTGGAAGCGGGACTGGAACACCTGTCCAAGATCGCCGCCGACCGCCGGGAGCGGATGGTCGCCGTCGTCACGTCGGCCGTCCCGCTGAGCGACCAGCAGAAGCAGCGCCTGGGCGACGCCCTGGCCAAGCTCTACGGCCGCCGGATGCACCTCAACCTCGACGTCGACCCCGGGGTCGTCGGCGGGATCCGGGTGCTGATCGGTGACGACCTGATCAACGGCTCCATCGCGGACCGTGTCGAGGACGCCGCCCGTCGGCTGGCGGGCTGACGCACAGCCGCGCGCCAACTGAACACGTAGTACGTAATGACGGCCCGGTTGGGCCGTGCAGAGGATTCACCTCTTTCAGGGGGGAGTCCCCATCCCCCCAAGTGAAACTTCGGGCCCAACAAGGAGAGCAGGGAACCCAGATGGCGGAGCTCACGATCCGGCCGGAGGAGATCCGGGACGCGCTGGAGAACTTTGTCCAGTCGTACAAGCCGGACGCGGCCTCGCGCGAGGAGGTCGGTACGGTCACCCTTGCCGGCGACGGCATCGCGAAGGTCGAGGGTCTTCCCTCGGCCATGGCCAACGAACTGCTGAAGTTCGAGGACGGCACCCTCGGTCTCGCCCTCAACCTCGAGGAGCGCGAGATCGGCTGCGTCGTCCTCGGTGAGTTCAGCGGCATCGAGGAGGGTCAGCCGGTCTCCCGTACCGGCGAGGTCCTCTCCGTGGCTGTCGGCGAGGGCTACCTCGGCCGCGTCGTCGACCCGCTCGGCAACCCGATCGACGGCCTCGGCGAGATCGAGACGTCCGGCCGCCGCGCCCTGGAGCTTCAGGCTCCGGGCGTCATGGCCCGCAAGTCGGTGCACGAGCCGATGGAGACCGGCTACAAGGCCGTCGACGCGATGACCCCGATCGGCCGCGGCCAGCGTCAGCTGATCATCGGTGACCGCCAGACCGGCAAGACCGCCCTGGCCGTCGACACGATCATCAACCAGCGTGACAACTGGCGCTCGGGCGACACGAACAAGCAGGTCCGCTGCGTCTACGTCGCCATCGGTCAGAAGGGTTCGACCATCGCCTCCGTGCGTGGCGCCCTCGAAGAGGCCGGCGCGCTGGAGTACACGACCATCGTCGCCGCCCCGGCGTCCGACCCGGCCGGCTTCAAGTACCTGGCGCCGTACACCGGTTCGGCCATCGGCCAGCAGTGGATGTACGAGGGCAAGCACGTCCTCATCATCTTCGACGACCTCTCGAAGCAGGCCGACGCCTACCGCGCCGTGTCCCTGCTGCTCCGCCGTCCGCCGGGGCGCGAGGCCTACCCCGGTGACGTCTTCTACCTGCACTCCCGTCTGCTGGAGCGCTGCGCGAAGCTCTCCGACGACATGGGCGCGGGCTCGATGACCGGTCTGCCGATCGTCGAGACGAAGGCCAACGACGTCTCGGCGTTCATCCCGACCAACGTCATCTCCATCACCGACGGCCAGTGCTTCCTGGAGTCGGACCTGTTCAACGCCGGTCAGCGCCCCGCGCTGAACGTCGGTATCTCCGTCTCCCGGGTCGGTGGTTCCGCGCAGCACAAGGCGATGCGCCAGGTGTCCGGCCGACTCCGCCTCGACCTCGCCCAGTACCGCGAGCTGGAGGCGTTCGCCGCCTTCGGTTCCGACCTGGACGCGGCGTCGAAGTCGCAGCTGGAGCGGGGTCAGCGGATGGTCGAGCTGCTCAAGCAGGCTCAGTACCAGCCGATGGCCACCGAGGACCAGGTCGTCTCCATCTGGGCCGGCACCAACGGCAAGATGGACGAGGTCCCGGTTCCCGACGTCCGGCGCTTCGAGAAGGAGCTCCTGGAGTACCTGCACCGCAAGGAGCAGGGCCTCATGACCTCCATCAAGGAGGGCGCGAAGATGTCGGACGACACGATCCAGGCGATCGACGACGCCATCGCGGAGTTCAAGAAGCAGTTCGAGACGTCGGACGGCAAGCTGCTCGGCGAGGACACTCCTGCCGCCGGCGCGAAGTGACGACGGAAGGGACCTGACTCATGGGAGCCCAGCTCCGGGTCTACAAGCGTCGCATCAAAACCGTCAGCGCGACCAAGAAGATCACCAAGGCGATGGAGATGATCGCCGCCTCGCGTGTCGTCAAGGCGCAGCGCAAGGTGCGGGCCTCCACGCCGTACGCGACCGAGCTCACCCGCGCGGTCACGGCGGTGGGGACCGGTTCCAACACCAAGCACCCGCTGACGACGACGGCCGAGACGGTCACGCGGTCCGCGGTGCTGCTGCTGACCAGCGACCGCGGTCTCGCCGGCGCCTTCAACTCCAACGCCATCAAGGCCGCGGAGCAGCTGACCGCGCGCCTTGAGCGCGAGGGCCAGGAAGTCGTCACGTACATCGTCGGCCGGCGCGGTGTGGCCCACTACAACTTCCGTGAGCGCAAGATCGCGGAGTCGTGGACCGGCTTCACCGACGAGCCGACGTACGCGGACGCCAAGAAGGTCGCGGCGCCGCTGATCGAGGCGATCGAGACGGAGACGGCCGACGGCGGCGTGGATGAACTCCACATCGTCTTCACCGAGTTCGTGTCGATGATGACGCAGACGGCGCAGGACGACCGGCTGCTGCCGCTGAGCCTCGAAGAGGTGGCGAAGGAAGCGCCCAAGGGCGAGATCCTTCCGCTGTACGACTTCGAGCCGTCGGCGGAGGACGTCCTCGACGCCCTGCTGCCGCGCTACGTGGAGAGTCGTATCTACAACGCGCTGCTCCAGTCGGCCGCTTCGAAGCACGCCGCCACGCGGCGCGCGATGAAGTCGGCCACCGACAACGCGGGAGATCTGATCAACACGCTCTCCCGACTTGCCAACGCGGCCCGCCAGGCCGAAATCACCCAGGAAATCAGCGAGATCGTCGGTGGCTCCAGTGCCCTGGCCGACGCGACCGCGGGGAGTGACCGCTAATGACCACCACTGTTGAGACCGCGACGGCCACGGGCCGCGTCGCCCGGGTCATCGGCCCGGTCGTCGACGTGGAGTTCCCCGTCGACGCGATGCCGGAGATCTACAACGCGCTGCACGTCGAGGTGGCCGACCCGGCCCAGGACGGCGCCAAGAAGACGCTGACCCTGGAGGTCGCCCAGCACCTGGGTGACGGCCTGGTCCGCGCCATCTCGATGCAGCCCACCGACGGTCTGGTCCGCCAGGCCGCCGTCACCAACACCGGCGACGGCATCACCGTCCCGGTCGGCGACTTCACCAAGGGCAAGGTGTTCAACACCCTCGGTGAGGTGCTGAACGTCGACGAGCAGTACGAGGGCGAGCGCTGGTCCATCCACCGCAAGGCGCCCAACTTCGACGAGCTCGAGTCGAAGACCGAGATGTTCGAGACCGGCGTCAAGGTCATCGACCTGCTGACCCCGTACGTCAAGGGCGGCAAGATCGGTCTGTTCGGCGGTGCCGGCGTCGGCAAGACGGTGCTCATCCAGGAGATGATCTACCGCGTCGCCAACAACCACGACGGTGTCTCCGTGTTCGCCGGTGTCGGCGAGCGCACCCGTGAGGGCAACGACCTCATCGAGGAGATGTCCGAGTCGGGCGTCATCGACAAGACCGCGCTGGTCTTCGGTCAGATGGACGAGCCGCCGGGCACCCGTCTGCGCGTGGCCCTCGCGGGTCTGACCATGGCGGAGTACTTCCGCGATGTGCAGAAGCAGGACGTGCTGTTCTTCATCGACAACATCTTCCGCTTCACGCAGGCCGGTTCCGAGGTCTCGACCCTGCTCGGCCGCATGCCCTCCGCGGTGGGCTACCAGCCGAACCTGGCCGACGAGATGGGTCTCCTCCAGGAGCGCATCACCTCGACCCGTGGTCACTCGATCACCTCGATGCAGGCGATCTACGTCCCCGCGGACGACCTGACCGACCCGGCCCCGGCCACCACCTTCGCCCACCTCGACGCGACGACGGTGCTCTCCCGTCCGATCTCCGAGAAGGGCATCTACCCGGCCGTGGACCCGCTGGACTCCACGTCCCGCATCCTGGACCCGCGGTACATCGCGCAGGACCACTACGAGACCGCGATGCGCGTCAAGAACATCCTCCAGAAGTACAAGGACCTCCAGGACATCATCGCGATCCTCGGTATCGACGAGCTCGGCGAGGAGGACAAGCTCGTTGTCCACCGTGCCCGTCGTGTGGAGCGCTTCCTGTCCCAGAACACCCACGTCGCCAAGCAGTTCACCGGCGTCGACGGGTCGGACGTCTCGCTGGAGGAGTCCATCGCGGCCTTCAACTCGATCTGCGACGGCGAGTACGACCACTTCCCCGAGCAGGCGTTCTTCCTGTGCGGTGGTATCGAGGACCTGAAGAAGAACGCGAAGGAGCTCGGCGTCTCCTGACGCCTCGCTGCTGAGCGATGTTCGAGTGGAGGGGCGGGGTGCGCCCGGACCGGGTGTGTCCTGCCCCTCTTCCTACGCCTACTAGAATTGACCCCAACACCCGGCAGATCCGCCGGGTGGTGACCCGAGGAGCCACCCTTGGCTGCTGAGCTGCACGTCGCGCTGGTCGCGGCCGACCGAGAGGTCTGGTCCGGCGAGGCCACGCTGGTCGTCGCGCGCACCACGTCCGGCGACATCGGCGTCATGCCCGGTCACCAGCCGCTGCTCGGTGTGCTGGAGTCGGGCCCGGTGACCATCCGTACGAGTGATGGTGGAACGGTCGTCGCCGCGGTGCACGGCGGTTTCATCTCGTTCGGTGACAACAAGCTGTCGCTGCTGGCCGAGATCGCCGAGCTGTCGGACGAGATCGATGTCCAGCGTGCCGAGCGCGCGCTGGAGCGTGCGAAGTCGGACGACGACGCCTCTGCCGAGCGTCGCGCGGATGTCCGCCTGCGAGCGGCGACCGCGCGCTGACCCGGGCACCTCCCAGGCCGTTTAAGATCTGGGAGAGAGCCCGTGCTACGACGTTACTCAGCCGCGGCTGGAACCGGAGTGATCCGGTGCCGGTCGCGGCTGAGGCAGATATGGCAGTTTTTTCCGTTCCGTTACCTAGGAGACGAGGAGGTCGGTGCCGATGGTCCTCGCTCTGACTGTGTGCGGAATTGTCGTCGCCCTGGTGGTGGTGGGGCTGTTCGTCTTCGGTCTGCGGCGCAGGCTCATCCAGCGTTCGGGCGGCACGTTCGACTGTTCCCTGCGCTGGGACGCACCAGAGCAGGGTGACACCAGTGGCAAAGGGTGGGCGTACGGCATCGCCCGCTACAACGGCGACCGCATCGAGTGGTTCCGCGTCTTCTCCTACGCGCCCCGTCCGCGCCGCGTTCTGGAGCGCGCGTCGATCGAGGTGGCCGGCCGCCGTCTTCCCGACGGCGAGGAGGAACTGGCGCTGCTCTCCGACGCCGTGATCCTCGCCTGTGTGCACCGGGGCACGCGTCTTGAACTCGCCATGAGCGAAGACGCGCTGACCGGGTTTCTCGCGTGGCTTGAGGCAGCCCCGCCCGGTCAGCGCGTCAACGTTGCTTAGCTGATGGGTACTTCGGCAGGGGCTACTTGAGCCCGTTGCTGATGGCGGTCACCAGTTCACCGTTGGTGGTGTCGCCGCTGAACTCCCAGAAGAACGCGCCGCCCAGACCCTGGTTCTTGGCCCAGGTCATCTTGCCGGCGATGGTCGACGGGGTGTCGTAGGACCACCAGTTGGTGCCGCAGTGCGCGTAGGCCGTGCCCGCGATGGTGCCGGTGGCGGGGCAGGTGTTCTTGAGGACCTTGTAGTCCTCGATGCCGGCCTCGTAGGTGCCGGGTGCCGCGCCGGTCGCCGTGCCGCCGGGGGCGGACTGGGTGACGCCGGTCCAGCCGCGGCCGTAGAAGCCGATGCCGAGGAGCAGCTTGGCGGACGGTACGCCCTTCGACTTGAGCTTGGCTATGGCGTCCGCGGAGTTGAAGCCGGCCTGCGGGATGCCGGCGTACGAGGTGAGCGGCGAGTGCGGGGCGGTCGGGCCCTGCGCGTTGAAGGCGCCGAAGTAGTCGTACGTCATCACGTTGTACCAGTCGAGGTACTGGGCGGCGCCGCCGTAGTCGGCCGCGTCGAGCTTGCCGCCGTTGGAGCCGTCGGCGGTGATGGCCGAGGTGACCAGGTAGTTGGAGCCGAACTCGGTGCGCAGCGCCGACATCAGGTTCTTGTAGGCCGCCTGGCCGGAGGTGTCACAGGTCAGGCCGCAGGCGTTGGGGTACTCCCAGTCGATGTCGATGCCGTCGAAGACATCGGCCCAACGCGGGTCCTCCACCACGGCCTTGCAGGACGCGGCGAACGCGGCCGGGTTCTGCGCCGCCTGGGCGAAGCCGCCGGAGTAGGTCCAGCCGCCGAAGGAGTACAGCACCTTGATGTGCGGGTACTTGGCCTTCAGCTGCCGCAGCTGGTTGAAGTTGCCGCGCAGTGGCTGGTCCCAGGTGTCGGCGACGCCGCTGACGGACTGGTCGGCGGTGTAGGCCTTGTCGTAGGCGGCGTAGGTGTCGTCGACCTTGCACTGGCCGTTCGTCACGTTGCCGAACGAGTAGTTGATGTGCGTGATCTTGGACGCGGAGCCCGAGGTGTCCAGGTTCTTCACGTGGTAGTTGCGGCCGTAGACGCCCCACTCGGTGAAGTAGCCGAGGTTGATCTTCGCGCCCGGGTTCGGGTTGGTGCCGCCGCCGGTGGTGCGGACCGCGACGGCGCCGGAGACCGGGCCGGTCTGGTCGGCGGTGTCCCGGGCCTGGACGGTGTAGGAGTAGTCCGTGCCGGCGGTCAGGCCGGTGTTGGTGTACGTGGTGCCGGTGACGGTGGCGACCACGGTGCCGCCGCGCAGGACGTCGTAGTTCTTGATGCCCTTGTCGTCGGTGGCCGCGGCCCAGGACAGGTTCACCGAGGTGTTGGTGACGCCCGAGGCGGTGGGGGTGCCGGGCGCGGAGGGGGCCGCGTCGCCCGGGACGGTGGGTCCGCCGTCACAGCTGCCGCCGTTGAGCTTGCAGTTGCTGGGGCTGCCGGGGCCGGTGCCGTTGAAGCCGAAGGTCACGGTGGCGCCGGGTGCGAGCGTGCCGTTCCAGGACTTGTTCTTGGCGGTCCAGTGGGTGCCGGACGAGGTGATGTCGGCGTCCCAGCCGGAGCTGACGGAGGTACCGGAGGGGAAGTCCCACTCGACGGTCCACGAGCTGATCGAGGTGGTGCCGGTGTTCTTGACGGTCCACTTGCCCTCGAAGCCGCTGCCCCAGTCCTGGGGCTTGGCGAAGGTGGCGGTGGCTTCGGTGGCGGCCTGGGCGGGGGTCGCGAGACCCACCAGGCCCGCCAGGGGGAGCAGCAGGGTGGCGAGTCCTGCCACGGCTCTGTGTCTGAAGCGCATGTGGAGCGCCTCCTTGTGGAGTTGTCGGGGGCCGGAACTGAGCCTTGATGGGGCTTGGCGCAGTGCCGCGAGAATAGAAAGGTCTGGACCATCGGTCAATAGGTCTGGACCACTGTCAGTGAATGTCCCATAAGGTCTGACTACATCCCCAACTCCTGCGCCAGCACCGCGGCTTGCACCCGGCTGCGCAGTCCCAGCTTCCCCAGCAACCGGCTGACGTGCGTCTTCACCGTCGCCTCCGCCATGTCCAGGCGGGTCGCGATGTCCGCGTTGGACAGCCCCTCGCCCAGACACGACAGCACCTCGCGCTCCCGCCGGGTCAGCGGGTCGAGCACGGCAGGATCCACACTCGGCTCGCGCACCGGCTTCGCGGCGAACTCCGTGATCAGCCTGCGCGTGACGGCCGGCGCGATCAGTCCCTCGCCGCGCGCCACCGTCCGTACCGCCTCCAGCAGGTCCCGCGCGTCCGTGTTCTTCAGCAGAAACCCCGACGCACCCGCCCGCAGCGCCCCGAAGACGTACTCGTCGAGGTCGAACGTGGTCAGCACCAGCACGTCCGCCGTGCCCTCCTCGACGACCAGCCGGGTCGCCGACACCCCGTCCAGACGCGGCATCTGAATGTCCATCAGCACCAGGTCCGGCCGCAGTTCACGGGCCAGCGCCACCGCCTGCTCGCCGTCCGCCGCCTCGCCGACCACCTCGATGTCGGGCGCGCTGCCCAGGATCAGCACCAGCCCGGCGCGCACGGCGGACTGGTCCTCGGCGACGAGGACACGGATCATTCGGATTCTCCTTCGGCTACGGGCAGGGACGCGCGTACGGCCCAGATCTTGCCGTTCTCCGAGTCCTCGGGGCCGGCCTCGAAGGTGCCGTGCAGCAGCGCCGCCCGTTCCCGCATGCCCACCAGACCGGCCCCCGAACCGGGGGCGCGCGGCCCGTCCCGGTCGCCGTACGGACTGGTCACGGCGATGCGCAGCGAGTGGCTGTCCTGCTCCAGGGTGACCGTCACCCTCCCGTCCCCCGCGTGCTTGAGCGCGTTGGTCAGCGACTCCTGGACGATCCGGTACGCGGCCATCCCGACCGGCGCGGGCAGCCCCTCGCCGTACCCGGCGTCCAGCGTGGCGTCGAGGCCGTTGGCGCGGGCGGTGGCGACCAGGGCGTCGAGGCCCTCCAGGGTGGGGGCGGCGGACGGTTCCCTGTCGCCGCTGTCGTCCCGCAGGATGCCGATCAGCCGGCGCATCTCGGAGAGCCCCTCGACGCTGTTCTCACGGATCACCGCGAGGGCGTCCCGGGAGGTCTGCGGGTTGTCCAGGGAGAGCGCGGCGCTGGAGTGGATGGCGATCGCGGAGAGATGGTTGGCGACCATGTCGTGCAGCTCGCGGGCGACCCGGGCGCGCTCGGCGACGACCGCCTGGGTGCGGTCCATCTCGGCGAGCAGCGCGGTCTGCTCGGCGCGCAGTCTCGCGGAGACGGCTGCCTCGCGGTGGTTGCGCACGATCAGGCCGGTGGACGCGGGCCCGAACGAGACGACACCGGTCGCGACACCGATCAGCAGCGCCTCCGACGTGCGCAGCAGCGCGTACGGCACAACGGTCGCGACGACCGTGAGCATGCCGGTGACCCAGGGGATGCGCCGGGCGGCGGCGGGGGTGCCGTAGAGCACGGCCGCGTACATGACGTCCGTGAACATCAGGAGGGTGGCGAGGCTGCCCTGGGTGAAGAGGTCCGCGACCAGCGCGAGCGTCGCGACCGGCAGCGCGATGTGCGGCGCCGACTGGCGCAGCAGCTCGCAGGCGGACATCACAACGAGCGGCAGCAGCAGCGGCCACGCGCCCGGCACGAGAACGGTCGCCTCGGAGGCCGGCCGCATCCCGAGCCCGACCCCCCACAGCAGCAGCCCGCCCAGCAGCCCGCCCACGGCGATCCGCACGTCGAACGGGTGCGGGCGGGGGAGTCGTCGGGCCATGTCACCATCCAACACGGCACGGGCCCCCGGCGCCTTGTTCCAGGGAATGGTCCGGCGCTGCATCTTTCGATGTAGGGCGACTTCGTCACCGATGACGACGTATCGCGCCGACGGCGACGGGACTCTTGAGACGTGACCCGATCCACCGGGATCCGCAGGGATCCACCGGGATCCGTAGGGAGGAGCGCGAGCCGTGATCGTCACACTGATCATCGTCTGTGAGGTCGGCTTCTGGGTACTGCTGGCCGCGGGGCTGTTCTTCCGCTACGTGCTGAAGATGCGCCGCACCGGTCTTGGCCTGCTGCTGATCGAACCGCTGCTTGAGGTGGTGCTGCTGGTCGCCACGGCGATCGACCTCAAGAACGGCGCGGACCCGAGCTGGAAACACGGTCTGGCCGCGCTGTACATCGGATACACCGTGGGCCACGGCCACCGCACCGTGAAGTGGCTCGACGGCCACGCCGCGCACCGCTACGGCGGCGCCCCGCCGCCGGTGAAGCCGCCGCGCTACGGCATGGCCCGCGCCCGCTACGAGGGCAAGGTCTGGCTGGGCACGGTGACGGCCGCCGCGGTCGCGTCGGTGCTGCTGCTGGCCGCGATCTGGTACGTCGACGACCCGGGCAGCACCGGCTCACTCCAGAGCTGGATCTGGATCGCCTGGCGGGCCGCCGGCATCCACGGCCTGATCGCCCTCAGCTACTCGATCTGGCCGAAGAAGGCGCCCGCGGGCGTCGAGGAGGCACCGGCGAAGGAGCGGATCCACCACTGAGCCCGCTCAGTGCACGCGGGGGCGGCGGATCACCGCTCGCCGCCCGGCACCCACAGCACGTCGCCCGTGTCCTTGTTGGCCACCCGGGCCAGGATGAACAGCAGGTCGGAGAGCCGGTTGAGATAGGTCGCGGTGAGCGGGTTCATCGCCTCGCCGTGCACCTCCAGCGCCGCCCAGGTCGACCGCTCCGCCCGCCGTACGACGGTGCAGGAGTGGTGGAGCAGGGCGGCGCCCGGCGTTCCGCCCGGCAGGATGAACGAGCGGAGCTTCTCCACCCGGTCGTTGAAGCGGTCGCAGTCGGCCTCCAGCCGGTCCACGTAGAACTGCTCGACCCGCAGCGGGGGGAACTCCGGGTTCTCCACCACCGGCGTCGACAGGTCGGCGCCCACGTCGAACAGGTCGTTCTGGACGCGGACGAGGACGGCCGTGATCTCCTCGTCGAGCCCGCCGAGCGCGAGCGCGGTGCCCAGCGTCGCGTTCGCCTCGTTGGCGTCGGCGTAGGCGGCGATCCGGGGGTCGGTCTTGGGGACCCGGCTCATGTCACCGAGGTTCGTGGTGCCCTTGTCCCCGGTCCTCGTGTAGATACGCGTCAGATTGACCATGCGCCCAGCGTAGGGCCGCCGGGCACCTGCCGGGCTCCGGCCGTGCGGAACACCCGTGTGCCCACCGTCACGGTCCCGGGGAGAGGAGGACCACGGCCGGCCCTCGCCGGCCGCCACTGGCTTGACGGCCGCTCAGATCCGCTGGGCGGAAGGCGCCTTCTCCACCACCGTCGGCCGTGAGACGACAGCCCGCCGCCGGCCGCGCGAGGGCTCCCGCGAGGCGCCCGTCCGCATCGACGACACCGAGGGTCTGTTGAGCGGGAAGGCCCTCAACTACGCCGTACGGGGCCCCGCGTGACCCGTGCCGGTGTGATGTCCGTCATGTGAGACGTGACGCGCGTTACTTACCCGCCACACAGCCCGTCACGCCCGCTAAGGTCCGGCCAGGAACACCGACAGCGCGTATCAGGGGAGTCGCACAGTGGCACGGAAGCTCGTCGTCGTCGGAGCCGGTCTGATGGGTTCCGGGATCGCCCAGGTCTCCGCCCAGGCGGGCTGGGACGTCGTCCTGCGCGACGTCACCGACGAGGCGCTCAGGCGCGGCACCGACGGCATCAAGGCCTCGTACGACAGGTTCGTGGGCAAGGGCCGGATGGAGGCGCACGACGCCGACGCCGCGCTCGCCCGGATCACCACCACGACGGACCTGGACGCCGCGGCCGACGCGGACGTGGTCGTCGAGGCGGTCTTCGAGAAGCTCGACGTCAAGCACGAGATCTTCCGCACCCTGGACAAGCTGGTGAAGGACGAGGCGATCCTCGCGTCCAACACCTCCGCCATCCCGATCACCAAGATCGCGGCCGTCACCGACCGCCCCGAGCGGGTCGTCGGCACGCACTTCTTCTCGCCGGTGCCGATGATGCAGCTGTGCGAACTGGTCCGCGGTTACAAGACCAGCGACGAGACGCTCGCCACCGCGCGGGAGTTCGCCGAGTCCACCGGCAAGACCTGCATCGTCGTCAACCGCGACGTCGCGGGCTTCGTGACCACACGGCTCATCTCCGCCCTCGTGGTCGAGGCCGCCAAGCTCTACGAGTCGGGCGTCGCCAGCGCCGAGGACATCGACCTCGCCTGCAAGCTGGGCTTCGGACACGCCATGGGCCCCCTCGCCACGGCCGACCTCACCGGCGTCGACATCCTGCTGCACGCCACGAGCAACATCTACACCGAGAGCCAGGACGAGAAGTTCGCGCCGCCGGAGCTCATGCGCCGGATGGTGGACGCCGGTGACATCGGGCGCAAGAGCGGGCAGGGGTTCTACAAGCACTGAGCACAGGTACCGGGCCCGACAAACCCCGCAGGAATCACACCTCGGGGTGAATTCGGTATCGGTTCGCTTACAGACGGCAACCTGGGAGCGCTTCGCGCAGTCAGAGGTTGCATCACCGGACATCACCACTGCGGAGCACCAGACGCACCACGGGGAGCGCATATGCACATCAGGGGCGACCACGCCGAGCTGGTCGTCGGGGGCCGCCTCGACGTACGCAGCGCGGCGGACGCCCGTACGGTCCTGCACACGGCAGTCGACGACGGTGTCGGCGACCTGATCCTGGACCTGTCCGAACTGGACTCCTGGGACGCCACCGGACTCGGGGTGATCATGGGTGCGCACCGGCGGGCCGGCCGCTGCGGCCGCCGACTGGTGCTGCGCGGCGTACCGCCGCAGATGCAGCGCCTGCTGGTCGCCACCCGACTGCACCGGATCCTCGCCATCGAGGGCGGCATCGGTGTGGAGTCGCTGCCCCGGGTCTGACACCGGAAGCGACGACGCCCGGCCGGACGGGCGGGACCGCGGGCACAACACGGCGCGGCACCACCGGGTGCGGCGCCGCACCACAGGGCGCGACCTGGCAAGGGCGGTGCGCCGAGCGCGTACCACGCGCACAATCCTCACGAGACCGTGACCTCTCGGACTGCTCGGCACCCCGGGCTGTCGTAGATACTGACCCAAGGTTTACGGTTCGACTGCCCGCCGCCCGTAGACACCCTGACGCGGGCACCGGACCAGAAGCGACAGCGCGGTGTGCAGCAGGCCGGGAGGGGCTGAAGCCACACGACGCTTTTGGGGGGCTTGAAACCGATGGACCCGATCAACCGGGGACCCGAGGAGTACGGCCACGAGGACGACGGCAGCACGCCGCGCCCCCGCCCGCCCCGGGACTCCCTCACACAGGACTTCGGCCAGCACACACCCGCACTGGCCCGTACGGTGCAACTCGTCACCGGCGATCTGCTGCTCACCGTCAACCCGGTCGACGGCAGTGAGATCGAGATCTGCCCGCCCGGCGAGCGCCCGGCCCGCCCCGAGAAGCTCGGCCCGGCCGCCCGCGCCGAGGTCGCCCGCGCCGCCGCCGCACCCGTGCCACCCGGCCCGGCCCGGCCCGTACTGCCGCTCCTCGGCCGCCGCGAGGAACAGGAACGACTGGTCCGGCTCCTCGCCCGCGGCCGTTCCGTGCGTCTCACCGGCCCCGCCGGATCCGGCCGCAGCAGCCTCCTCGACATCGTCGCCAAGGACTGCGCCGACCTCGCACCCGACGGAGTGGTCCGGCTCAGCGGCGTCAACCGCTCCGCCGACGACCTGCTCCGCGACCTCTTCCACGCCGTGCACAGCGCGCCCTTGCACCGCCCCGACCGCGAGGAACTGCTCGCTCTGCTCGGCCAGGTCGGCGCGGTCGTCGTCATCGACGACATCGAGTTCGGCGGCGCCGCCCTCGACGAACTGCTCGACGCCACCCCCGAGTGCGCCTTTGTGATCGCCGCGACCCCGGACGTCCCCGCGCCGTCCGCCGAGTCCGCCCTGGAGGAGGTCTTCCTCAGCGGCCTCGACCGGTCCGGCGGCCTGGAACTGCTGGAGCTGGCCGTCGGCCGCCCGCTCACCGACGACGAGGCGAACTGGGCGGGCGACCTCTGGTTCGAGTCCGAGGGACTGCCCCTGCGGTTCGTCCAGGCCGGCGCCCTGCTGCGCCAGCGCGACCGGCTGCGGGCCGGCGTGGACGCCCTCGACGAGTTCGGCGTCTTCCAGGACCCCGCGGAGCTCCCCGTCGACGCGCCCTTCGACGCCGTACCCGCACCCGGCCCCGACCTCGTCGCCGACGAGATACCACTGCCCTCGCTCGCCGAGGGTGCCGCGCCCGCCGAACTGCTGGCCTCCCGGCTGAGCGCATCGGCCCGCGCCACCCTGCGGTTCGCCGTCGCACTCGGCGGCGAGGTGCCGCACCAGGCGCATCTGCCCGCACTGGTCGGCGACACCCACGCCGACGCCGCCCTCGGCGAGCTGCTGAGCTGCGCGCTGGTCGCCCCCGCCGGTTCCCGCTACCGGCTCGCCGCGGGCGTCCGCACCCAGCTGGTGGCCGCCGGATACGCCGACGACCTCGACACCCACGCGCTCGAAGCGGCCCTGCACTACTCCTGGTGGGCCGGCCACCCCTCGGTGACACCGGAACGTGTCTGCGCCGAGGCCGACGCCCTGCTCGCCGCCCTCGCCGTGCTGGTGCCGGCCACCACCCCGCCCGGGGAGGGCGAGGAGAGCGCCACCGTGCACCTGGCCCGCACGGCCGCGCCCGCGTTCGCCGCCGGACTGCACTGGAGCGCCTGGGAGCGGGCCCTGCGAGCCGGCGGCGAGGCCTCCCGGCTCTCCGGCGAGGTGACGGAACAGGCCTACTTCCACCACGAGTTGGGTGTGCTCGCCCTGTGCGGCGGACAACTCGACCGGGCCCGCGCCGAACTGGAGACGTCCATCGGCCTGCGCGCCGCGCTCGCCGACAAGCGCGGCACCGTCTCGGGCCGCCGCGCCCTGGCGCTCGTCGACGACCGGGCCGGCACCACACCGGGCATCGGCACGGCCGCGATCGGCGCGCTCGGCATCGGCGCCCTCGCGGGGGAGGAACTGCCGTACGCCCGCCACGAGGAGCCGGCGTCGCCGTCCGGCGGCGCACCGGCCGCGCTCACCCCGTTCCCGGCGTTGCAGCGCTCAGCCGACGACGGCATGTTCGTCACCGGCCGCGGCGGGCCGGGCGCGCCCTCACGCAAGGCGCGGGGCGGTCTGCGCGGCTTCGCACGGCGCAATCTGGTGGCGGCCGGCTCGGGCGCGTTGCTCGCCGTGGTGCTGGGCACGGTCGTCACCCTTGGCGCGACGTCCAACAACGACACCGACCCGCCATCCGACCAGGTCGGCGTCAACCCGACCGCGAGCCAGGGCATCGGCGACGACAGCCTGGGCGCCGACGAGGCGGGCAACGACAACCCGGGTGAGTCGCCCGCCAAGCCGACGGACCCGGGCCCGGACGGCACACTGGGCACGGAGGACGATCCGACGCCTACGAGGGCGGGGACCGACGGGCCGACGGACGAGCCGAGCGGGACGCAGGGGAGTGGGGGGCCGTCGGGTTCGCCGTCCAAGTCGCCCTCGAAGCCGCCTACTTCCTCGAAGCCGCCGACGTCTTCGTCGCCCTCGACGTCGGGCAGTCCGACTCCGTCGGGGTCGCCCTCGCCCACGGGACCTACGGGTGAGCCGAGCGGCACTCCGACGGAGACGCCGCCCGCGTCCAACTCCGCCAGCGGACCCGCCCCCAGCGCCTCCGCGAGCGCCCCGGAGCCGGGCGAGGCGGTCACGCCCGGCGCCACCGACCCGGTCACCGGGATCTGACCCGCCGGCAGTACGCACGAAGGGCCGAGTCCGCACGTCGGACCCGGCCCTTCCTGTGTCCCCGAGCGGGATGCGCCGGGGCGGCGTTCAGAACAGCCGCAGCTTGTCGTCCTCGATGCCGCGCATCGCGTTGTAGTCCAGGACCTGGCAGCCGATACCCCGGTCGGTGGCGAGGACGCGGGCCTGCGGCTTGATCTCCTGCGCGGCGAAGATGCCGCGGACCGGGGCGAGATGGGGGTCGCGGTTGAGCAGTTCGAGATAGCGGGTCAGTTGCTCGACGCCGTCGATCTCGCCGCGTCGCTTGATCTCGACTGCAACGGTCTGTCCGTCGGCGTCACGGCACAGGATGTCCACCGGTCCGATCGCGGTCATGTACTCGCGGCGGATCAGGGTGTAGCCCTCGCCGAGGGTCTCGATCCGGTCGGCCAGCAACTCCTGCAAATGTGCTTCCACGCCGTCCTTGATCAGACCGGGGTCGACGCCGAGTTCGTGCGAGGAGTCGTGGAGGACTTCCTCCATCGTGATGATCAGCTTCTCGCCAGTCTTGTTGGTGACGGTCCAGACGCCGTCCTCCTCCCCGGCTCCCTCCTTCAGGGTGCAGGGCGGCGACATCCAGTTCAGCGGCTTGTAGGCGCGGTCGTCCGCGTGGATCGAGACGCTGCCGTCCGCCTTCACCAGGATCAGACGGGGGGCGGTGGGCAGATGAGCGGTGAGCCGGCCGGCGTAGTCGACGGAGCACCGGGCGATGACGAGACGCATGGTCGGCAACGCTACTCGACGCCCATGGGTCCGCGCGATTCGCGTGGATCCCGCTCGCCACAACTGTCCGCAAGCGCCCGGAAGGCTGCCCGAGTTCCTCCGGATCACTCCTGTTCGTCCTTGGCCGATAGTGGGCGTAAAGGGTCCGCCGGGTGTGCGCATTCGCCTGGTGCCGTCACCAACAGTTGCCTACCGTATGAACGGGAGGTCGCGATGTGTGTACGCACCGTGTTCGGTATCGCGAACTCCCTCATCTGTCCGGCAACCCCCGCAGTGCGGGGGTGCGAGAGGAGAACCCATGTCGCTCGACGTCTCACCGGCCCTACTCGAACAGGCCGAGCGAGGCGAGGTCGACGAAGCAGCCTTCGTCGACTGCGTCCGGACCTCCCTGCCCTATGCGTGGGAGATGATCAGCTCCCTGGTGGCCCAGCTGAAGGTGGACGGCGGCCAGTTCGCCGACAACCAGACGCCTCCGCCGGACGAGCAGGCACGCGGTCAGCTGCTGCGTGCGCTCGCGAGTGACGCGATACGCGGTGCGCTGCAACGGCACTTCGGGGTGCGGCTGGCCTTCCAGAACTGCCACCGGGTGGCGGTCTTCCCGCTGGACGACTCGGTGGACCAGACGTTGGCCCGCTTCACCTCGGTCCGCAGTCAACTGCTGAACCAGTCCCCGGAGTTCAGGGACTGCTGAGGCAGTGAGCAGCTAGCTTGCCGCTCCGTACGCGGGAGGTGCATCAGTACCGGAGCGGCAAGTCCTGCGGGGCCCATGAGCGTTCAGCGCAGTTGCGGCAGCACTTCGGTGCCGAGCCGCCGGACGTTCTCCTCGGTGGCCGCGAGGTCGCCGGAGCCCTCGACGAGCAGCGCGAAGCGGGAGATGCCGGTCCGCTCGCTGGTCGCCGCGAGGCGGTCGGCGCACAGCCGCGGAGTGCCCACCGGGTGCAGCCCGCAGAGGAGTTCGGTGTACGCCAGCGGATCGCGCATCCGGCGCTCCCGGCCGTCGACCGTCACATGGGCGTCGAGTCCCTGCTTCAGCCAGCCCGGCATGGCCTTCAGCAGAGTCTCCTCCGCCTCGGTGCGCCGGTCGCCGACCTGGCAGACACCCGCGGAGACATGGCCGGGGTCGCGGATCTCGTCCCCCGACCGCCCGGCTGCGAGAGCGGAGCTTCGCCACAGGGCGACCATCTCGGCCTTCTCCTCGTCGCCGATGTGCATACCGAGCAGCATCGGCAGTCCCCGCTCGGCCGCCATCCGGACACTCCCCGGCGAGGTGCACGCGACCAGCAGCTCGGGGCCCGGTGTCTCCGACAGCGCCTCCGACGGCCTGGGTACGACGGCCACTTCGCGGAAGTCGTACCGCTCGCCGGTCGCCGAGACGGCCGTGTCGCGCAGCCAGCGCACCAGCAGATCGAGTGATTCCGGGTAGCCCTTCTCGTAGGCCTCCAGGCCGGCGCCGAAGACCTCCAGGTCGACCCAGGGGCCGCCGCGGCCGACGCCGAGGGAGAACCGGCCGCCGCTCGTCACATGAAGCAGCGCCGCCTGCTCGCCGAGGGCCACCGGGTGGGTGGTGGGCAGCACGCTGACCGCCGTGCCGACCCGGATGCGGCGGGTGCGGCCGAGCAGCAGCGCGGCCAGTGTGATCGCGGACGGACAGGTGCCGTACGGCACGAAGTGGTGCTCGGCCAGCCAGACCGAGTCCAGCCCGGCCTCCTCGGCGACCTCGGCCGAGCGGACCGCGCGGTGCAGCGCCTCCCCCTGGCCCTGACCCGGGAACTGGGCCGCCAACACGAAACTTCCAACGCGCATTGTCTTTCCTGCTTCCTCGGCTCCGACGCGGAGCTCCCCCACCCGGCATAACCGTCTGACACGTGCCGAGGACACGGCTTGGCGAAGAGATTTGCGGATAGTCGGGAGAATGCGCGGACTCGAAGCGGCACGTGCGGACCCTGCGTACTCCGCGTACCCCTGTCCGCTCCGCGTAGGCTGGACGTGGACCGTGCTTCCTGTATAGCCCCGTGAGGTGTCCTGTGTCCCCGCGTCGCAACCGACCCAACGGCCCGAAGGGTGCCGCCTCCTCCGGCCCCGGTGCCGAGGACGACGGCTCCGGGCGCTACGGCGGCTGGCAGTCCTCGGTGCAGTGGCAGGGCGAGGTGTGGAGCATCCGGCATGTCGCCGGGTCCAGTGCGCAGGGCAAGTCGTACCGCTGTCCCGGCTGCGACCAGCTGATCCCCGACGGTGTGCCGCATGTGGTCGCCTGGCCCGAGCACTCGGGCGTCGACGAGCGCCGCCACTGGCACAAGGCGTGCTGGAACGCACGGGACCGCCGCACCACGAGGGTGCAGCGGTCCCGCAACGCGCCGAGGTTCTGACCCCCGTCTCTCCGGCAACCTAGACGTCCCGCTTCTCCAGCAGTGCGTACGCGCCCGCGAAGGCGACGGCCGTGATGCCGAGGACGATCCACAGCGGGTCCCAGCCGGACGGGCCGGTCTCGCTGAGGGAGTTGGCGTAGAAGACGCTCATCTGGTTCGGGATCGAGTACTCGAAGAGCGCGTCGCGCACGCCCTGGAGCGACTCCGAGAACATGAACAGGGCGATCACCAGCGGCGCGAGGACCGCGGCGATCATGATGGTGATCGCGCCCGCGGAGTGCCGGATCACCGAGCCGATGATCAGGGACAGCAGGCCGAGCAGCGCGATGTAGAGCGAGATGCCGACGGTGCCCTTCAGCCACTCTCCGCCGGACGGCTCGCGGGCCCCGTCGAGCAGGGCCAGCTGCACCACGGCGACCAGGCCGGACGAGACCAGCGTCACCACGAAGGCCAGCGCGAAGAACACGATCGACTTGGCCGCCAGCACCCGGCCGCGGGTGGGGCAGGCGGTCATGGTGGTACGGATCATGCCCGTGCCGTACTCCGAGGCCGTGGTCAGCACACCGAGCGTGATCAGGCACATGGAGCCGAGCAGCAGGCCGAAGAAGCCGAGGGCCAGCGGGTTCTCGCCGCCCAGGTCGGACTCGGAGGAGTTGCCGACGAGGGCGCCGGCGAGCAGGCCGATGCCGACCACCAGCACCACGAAGACACCGAGCGTCCACACCGTGGAGCGGACCGACTTGATCTTCGTCCACTCCGAGGCGAGCGCGTGCCCGAGGTGCGTACGGACCACCGGGATCGGCGAGGTGTAGTCGGGGTACGCGGCGCCGGGAGCCGCCTGCCAGTTCGGCGCGGCCTGCGGCATGGAGGGCTGGGGCGTGCTCATCGGGCGTCCTCGGGCTTGGTCGGGTCGGCGGCGGCGGACGGGGCGGATGCCGCGGGGGCCGGGGCGGGCGCCGGCGGCGGCTGTACCGGCGGTGCCTGCGGCACCGGAGCGGGGCCCTGGGGCTGCTGGAGATACGGGTTGGCCCCCTGAGGGGCCTGGGGCATCTGCGGCATCGCCTGGGGTGCCTGCGGCGGCGGGTAGGCCTGGCCGCCCTGCTGCTGCGGTGGCGGCGGGGCGTACCAGCCCGGCTGGCCCTGTCCCGGCACCGGCATCGGCGGCTGCGCGCCGGGCGGCAGCTGCTGCTGGAGACCGGCCTTCTGGTCGATGGTCGAGCGGTAGTCGACGGCGCCCTGCGTCATCCGCATGTACGCCTCCTCCAGCGACGCCTGGTGCGGCGACAGCTCCCACAGGCGTACGTCGCTGTGGTGCGCGATGTCGCTGATCTGCGGCAGGTGCAGCCCCATCACCCGCAGCGCGCCGTCCTGCTCGGGCAGCACCTGGCCGCCCGCCTCGGCGAGCGCGGACGCCAGCTTCTCGCGCAGTTGCGGGTCGCTGTCCGGCGTCCGCACCCGGGCGAAGCCGGCCGAGTTCGCCGCGATGAAGTCCTGCACGCCCATGTCGGCGAGCAACTGGCCGCGGCCGATCACGATGAGGTGCTCGGCGGTCAGCGCCATCTCGCTCATCAGGTGCGAGGAGACGAAGACCGTACGGCCCTCGGCGGCCAGCGACTTCATGAGGTTGCGCACCCAGAGGATGCCCTCGGGGTCGAGGCCGTTGACCGGCTCGTCGAAGAGCAGCACCTTCGGATCGCCGAGCAGCGCGGCGGCGATGCCGAGCCGCTGGCCCATACCGAGGGAGAAGCCCTTGGAGCGCCGCTTCGCCACCTCCTGGAGGCCGACCACGCCGAGCACCTCGTCGACCCGGCGGGCCGGGATGCCGGACAGCTGGGCCAGGCTCAGCAGATGGCTGCGCGCCGAGCGCCCGCCGTGCACCGCCTTGGCGTCCAGCAGGGCGCCGACCTGGCGCGGCGCGTTCGGCAGCTTGCGGTAGGGGAAGCCGCCGATCGTCACATGACCGGCGGACGGATTGTCCAGGCCGAGGATCATCCGCATGGTCGTCGACTTGCCCGAGCCGTTGGGCCCGAGGAAGCCGGTGACCGTGCCGGGACGGACCTGGAAGGAAAGGTTGTGCACAGCGGTCTTGTCGCCGTAGCGCTTGGTCAGGCCGACTGCCTCGATCATGCTCCGCACCCATCAAAGGTTCAGGACAGCGGGGCACACGCCCCCGTAAGGGTTAGGAGGATATCGGGGGTCTGACGGTTCCGGCCAAGGAGAGGTAAAAGGTTACGGGTCTGCGTCGTTGTCTACGCGTCCCGGCGCTTCAGCAGGATGTAACCCCCCAGAAGGGAAGCGGCCACCCAGATCGCCATGATGGTCAGCCCGCCCCAGGGGCCGTACGGGGTGTCGTCGTCGACCGGCGTGACCACCTGCATGATCTTGCTGCCGGCCTGGTCCGGCAGGTACCGGCCGATCTTCTCCGTCGCGCTGACGTTGCCGAGGATGTTGGAGATCAGGAAGAAGAACGGCATCAGGATGCCCAGCGACAGCATCGGCGAGCGCAGCATCGTCGCGACGCCCATCGAGAACATCGCGATCAGCGTCATGTAGAGGCCGCCGCCGATCACCGCGCGCAGCACCCCGGGGTCGCCGATCGACGCCTTGAGGTCACCGAGCATCGCCTGCCCGAGGAAGAAGGTGACGAAGCTGGTGGCGATACCGACGACCAGACAGAGCGCGGTGGCCACGGCGACCTTGCTGAAGAGGAACGTGGCCCGCTTCGGCACGGCGGCCAGCGAGGTGCGGATCATGCCCGTCGAGTACTCGTTGGAGACCACGAGGACGCCGAACACGATCATCGCCAGCTGACCGAGGCTGGTCCCCGCGAAGCTGATGTAGGTCGGGTCGAAGGAGAGCTGGTCCTGCCGGCTCAGATTGTCGAAGTCGTTCTTGGACAGCGCCGCGATGAGCATGCCGAGGGCGACGGTGACGACCACGGCCAGCCCCAGTGTCCACACCGTGGACGCCACTGACCGGATCTTGGTCCACTCGGACCTGATGACCTGTGTGCCCGCCATGATCAGGAGCCCTTCCTGCCGCTGTTCCACTCGTCGCCCCACTGCTGCGGGGCGGCGCTCACGGGCGTCCCGTCATGCGCGTGGTACTCCACCGACTCCGCGGTCAGCTGCATGAACGCCTCCTCCAGGGAAGCCTGCTGCGGGCTCAGTTCGTGCAGCACGACCTGGTGCTGCGCGGCCAGCTCACCGATCTGCTCCGCCTTGCTGCCGTCGACCTCCAGGACCCCGCTGCCGGTCTCCACCACCGTGATCCCGTTGCGGTGCAGCACGTCGAGGAGCCGCTCGCGGTGCGGGGAGCGGATCCGGACGTAACTGCGCGAGTTCTGCTCGATGAAGTCGGCCATCGACGTGTCGGCCAGCAGCCGGCCCTGTCCGATCACCACCAGGTGGTCGGCCGTCAGCGCCATCTCGCTCATCAGGTGCGAGGAGACGAAGACCGTACGGCCCTGGGAGGCGAGCGACTTCATCAGGTTGCGGATCCAGTGGATGCCCTCGGGGTCGAGCCCGTTGACCGGCTCGTCGAACATCAGGATCCGGGGGTCGCCGAGCAGCGCGCCGGCGATGCCGAGCCGCTGCCCCATACCGAGCGAGAACCCCTTGGCCTTCTTCTTCGCCACCGCGGTCAGACCCACGGTGTCCAGCACCTCGGACACCCGGCTGCGCGGAATGCCGTTGCTCTGCGCCAGGCACAGCAGATGGTTGAACGCGCTGCGCCCGCCGTGCATCGCCTTCGCGTCCAGCAGCGCCCCGATGTACGTCAGCGGGTCCGTCAGCTGGTCGTAGCGCATTCCGTCGATCCGCACATCGCCGGCGGTGGGCCGGTCCAGGCCGAGCATCATCCGCATCGTCGTCGACTTGCCCGCGCCGTTCGGACCGAGGAACCCCGTGACGATGCCCGGGCGTACCTTGAAAGTCAGGTTGTTGACCGCGACCTTCTCGCCGTACCGTTTCGTCAGCCCCTCAAGCTCGATCATGCGCCAACGCTAGAACGTGACAAAGCCCTCTGCCACCCGACGGCAGAGGGCTTTGCACTTCCTTCAGCAGTTGTACTCCGACCGTTACCGGGACTGCTGCGCCGGGACTCCGCGGGAGATCGGCTCGTCCTCGGCCGGGGTGCCGGCGGCGGCCACCGCGGCGCCGGTGAGCGTCGCGAGCATCTCGCGGACGTTCGTCAGCTGCGCGTTGATGGAGTCGCGGCGGTTGGTGAGGGCGGCCAGCTCGCGCTCGGACTCCGAACGGATCCGGTCGGCCTTGGCGTTGGCGTCGGCCACGATGTCCTCGGCCTGGCGCTGCGCGGTCTCCACCGTCTGGCGGGCGCGGCGCTCGGCGTCGGTACGCAGCTTCTCGGCCTCCAGGCGGAGCTGCTCCGCGCGGTGCTCGATCTCCGCGAGGCGCTTCTCGGCCTTGGCCTGACGGGACGCCAGGTCGCGCTCCGACTGCTCGCGGCGCTTGGCGAGGTTCGTCTCGAAGTCGGCGGCGGCCTGGGCGGCCTTGGCGCGGGTCTCCTCGAAGAGCGCGTCGGCCTCCTCGCGCTTGGACTGCGCGTCCTTCTGCGCCTCGGAGCGCAGCTGCGAGGAGTCGCTCTTGGCCTTCTCGACGATCCGGACGCCCTCGTCCTCGGCCTTGGCCTTGCGCTCGGCGGCGAACGACTCGGCGTCGTTGCGCACCTGCTGCGCGGCGGACTCGGCCAGTTCGCGGTGCTGCTCCGCCGCTCGCCGCGCCTCCTCACGCAGGTCCTTCGCCTCTTCCTCCGCGAGGCGGAGGATCTTCTCGACGCGCGCGCCGAGGCCGGCGTACGAGGGCTCGGCATCGGTCACCTGCGCCTGGGCGTTCTGCGTTTCGAGGTGGAGTTCCTCGATGCGCTTTTCCAGAGCGGTGATGCGGGCGAGAGCGCTGTCACGGTCGGAGACGAGCTTGGAGATACGTTCGTCCACCTGAGCGCGGTCGTACCCACGCCGCACAAGCTCGAAGCCGTAGGGGGAAGTGTCGCTCATGGGGTTCCTGTCGAATGAGACCGGTGAGGTGATAGGGGGAATCCTAGGGGCCTAAGCGGTGTGTCATCGAGCGGATGCGTGTTTGATCTGGAGAATGACACCCCTTTTGAGTGGCTAACCGTCGGACGGCTTGCCAAAGGGCTGCGCAAAGGCCCCAGCAGACACGGAAGTCGGCGTGAAGCGCAAGGGCCGAAGGGGCGGATCGGGCCATTGATGCCGACCCGAAACGCCGTCACCGCCCGGCGGACGGCGACTAGCCGTCCGACGACTTGCCACCCGAACGAGGGGCCCCCACGGTGGCGCCCGCCTTGACGCCGGTGTCCTTCCCCGCACCCGGCGTCTCGAACGACTCCAGGGCCTCCAACACGTCCTGCACACGCGAGATCTCGGTGTTGATGTCCTCGCGGCGGCGCACCAGCACCTCCAGCTCCCGCTTGCCCTCCTCGACCGTGCGCCGGGCCTCGCGGACCGCCTCGGCCTTGAGCTCCTCGGCCTCCTTGACCAGCGCGGCCTTCTTCTGCTCGGCCTCCTTCAGCAGGCCCTCCGCCTTCTTCACCGCGGCGATACGGACCTTGCCGGCCTCGGAGTTGGCCTCCGTCACCAGCTCCTTCGCCTTGGCCTCGGCCTTGGCGCGCTGCTCCTCGGCGGCCTTGATCAACGCGTCACAGCGGTCACCGGTCGACTTCATCGTCTCGGCGGACTCGCGCCGGGCGCGCTCGTGCAGTTCCTCGATCTCGGAGGTGATGCGGTCGCGCAGCTCCTCGGCGCGCTCCCTTATCGCGGTCGCGTCCCGGCGGGCCCCGACGAGGAGCTCGTCGGCGTCCGTACGGGCCTTCTCCACAGTCTGGTTGCCCTCGACACGCGACTCGGCGATCAGCCGGTTGGCCTCCGTACGGGCCGCGCCGACCATCATGTCGGCCTGTCCCTCGGCGTCCGCCGTGGTCTTCTGCGCCTGCTGCTGAGCCTCCGTCAGCAGCTTGTCCGCCTCGGCCGTGGTCTCCGTGATCAGGGTGTCGACCTGCTCGGCAGCCTCCGAGCGCCGCTTGTTGGAGTCCTTGCGCGCCTCGTCCAGCGTGCGCTCGGCCTCCTCGCGCGCGGCCGACGTGACCCGCTCCGCCTCCGCGGCGGCCTCCGCCTTGACCCGCTGCGACTCGGTGCGGATCCGCTCGGCGTGCTGCTGCGCGGAGCCCACCGTCTCGGCGGCCTCGGCCCGCAGCCGCTCCGCCTCGCCCGAGGCGTCCGAAAGCAGCCGGTCGGCCGCCCGGGTCGCCTCGCCCCGCACCCGCTCCGCCTCGGCCGCCGTCTCGGCGGTGAGCCGCTCGGCCTCCTTGCGGACCTCGGTGATCAGGGTGTCGGCCTGCGTCGCCGCGTCCGACCGCATCCGGTTGGCGTCCTCCCGGGCCTCCGCCCGGGTCCGGGTGGCGTCCTGGTCGGCCTGCGCGATGGCGTCCGACACCTCCGTACGCACCCGCTGGGCGTGGTCGGCCGCGTCGGACCGCAGCCGGTCGGACTCGGCGATCGCCTCCGCCACGGTCCGCTCGGCGAGCGCCTTGGCGGCCTCCGACTCCTCGCTCGCCTCGCGCCGCACCCGGCTCGCGTCCTCGGAGGCCCGCTCCCGCTCGGAGTAGGCGTCCGCACGGACCCGGTCGGCCTCCTCCTGCGCCTCGCGCCGCGTACGGTCCGCGGCGTGCTCGGCGGCCGAACGCAGCCCGGAGATCTCCTCCTGGGCCTGCTCGTGCAGCCCCGACACCGAGTCCCGCACCTGCTGCGCGTGGAGCTCGGCGGCCGACACCATCTCGCCGGCCCGTCGGTCCGCCTCCTCGACCAGCCGGACCGCCTCGGTCTGCGCCTCCTCCACGCGGTTGCGCGCCGAGGCCAGCAGCTCCTCGCTCTGCTCGCGGGCCCGCTCGCGCTCCTGGCCCGCGTCCTGCCGTGCCGTACCGAGCAGTTCCTCGGCCTCGCGGCGGCGCCGGACGGCCTCCTCCTGCGCGGCGGCCAGCGTCTCCGACGCCTCCGTGCCCAGCCGCTCGGCGGCGGCCTGCGCCTCCGCCCGCACCCGGTCCGCGGTGTCCTGCGCCTCGACCTTCAGCCGCTCCGCCTCGGCCGCGGCCTCCGAACGCAGCCGTACGGCGACGGCCTCGCCCTCGGCACGGGAGGCGGACGCGTCCGACGCGGCCTCGTTGCGCAGCCGGTCGGCCTCGGCCTCCGCCTGCTGCTGGAGCGTACGGATCCGCTCGGCGGCCTCGGCGCGCAGCCGCTCGGACTCGTCGGCGGCCTCGCGGCGGATCCGCTCGGCCTCCCCACGCGCCTCGGACAGCGCCTGCTCGGCCGCGGTGAGCCGGGTCTCCGCCTCGGTGTGCAGCCGGGTCAGTTCCTCGGCGGCCTCCGCGCGGCGGGCCTCGACGCCCCGCTCGGTCTCCTCGTGCAGCTCACGCGCGGCGCGCTCGGCGTCCGCCTTGATGCCCTCGGACTGCTCGACGATCTCCGCGCGGTGCCGCTCCGCCTCCTTGCGGGTGCGCTCCAGCGTCTCCTCGGCCTGCCGGCGCAGCGTCGTGGCGCGCTCGATGGCCTCGGTGCGGACCTTCTCGCTGTCGGTCGTGGCCTTCTGCCGCAGCTCGTCCGCGTCGGCCTTCGCCTTGGACAGCAGCTCCTCGGCGGACCGGGCCGCCTCCTCGATCTGGGCGACCGCCTCACGGCGTGCCTCGGACCGGATCCGCTCGCCCTCGGCGACCGCGTCGGCCCGCAGCTGCTCGGCCTCGCCACGCAGCCGGCGGGCCTCCTCCTGAAGCTCGACCGTCTTGGCCCGGTACTCCTTGGTGTCGTCCTTCGCCGCGCCCTTGAGCTGCTCGGCGAGATCGTGCGCCTCGGCCCGCAGCCGGTCCGACTCGGCCTCCGCCTCCCGGCGGATCCGCTCGGCCTCCTCGGTCGCGGCCTTGGTGGTCTGCTTGGCCTCCGCGGACGCCTTGTTCAGCACGTCCTCGGCGGTCTTGGCCGCCTTGGACAGCTGGGTCGCGCTCTCCTCGGCGGTGAGCGTCCGGGCCTTCTCGGAGGCCTCGGCGACGATCCGCTCGGCCTCCGCGCGGGCGTCCGCGACGGCCTGCTCGGCGTCCGCGCGGGTGGCCTCGGCCTCCTTGGTGGCCTCGGTCACCAGCCGGGCGACCTGCTCCTTGGCCGTACGCGTGCGCTGCTCGTTGGCCGACTCGGCGCCGGACAGCGCCTTGGCGGCGGCCTCCTTCGCCTCGGCGAGCACCTTCTCGGCCTCGGACTGCGCCTTGCGCAGCGCCTCCTCGGCCTCCGTCATCCGCTGCTCGGCGGCCCGGCTCAGCTCCTGGGCCTGGCGGCGCGAGGAGTCCGACTCCGTGGCGCTGGACGAGCGCAGCTGCTCGGCGTGGTCCGTGGCCTCCTGGGCCTGCGTCGAGGCCGCGTTCAGCAGCCGCTCGGCGTCGGTGCGGGCCCGGCGCAGCAGCTGCTCCGCCTCCGCGCGCGCCGCCTCGGCGTCGCTCTGGAGCCGCTGACGGGCCTCGCCGGTCAGCCGCTCGGCCTCCGCGCGGGCCTTGGCCATGGCCTGCTCGGTCTCGGCGCGGGACTCCTCCATGAGCCGGCGGGCCTGCGCCTCGGTGCGGGCGCGCAACTGCTCGGCCCAGGCCACGTTCTCGTTGACGTGGGACTCGACGTTCTGCCGGCGCTCCGCGAGCTCCTGGTCCAGCTGCTGGCGGCGGGTCACCGCCTCCTGGTGCAGCTCCGCCTGGAGCCGGGCCGCCTGTTCGGCGTGCTCCTGGAGGATCCGCTGGGTCTGCGCCCGCGCCTGGCTCATCTCGCGCTCGGCGTCGGCCCGCAACTGGTCCGCCTGAAGTTGCGCGTTGCGCAACAACTGCTCGGCCTGGTAGCCGAGATCACCGCCGTCGTAGGCGGGCCGGGACATAATGGTGCGCCGCGCCTCGTGCAACTTGGCGCGCAGCACCTCGACCTGGTAGCCGAGGTCATCGGCGTGCTGGATCGCCTTTTCCCGCTCGGTCTTCAGCCGCTTCATCTCGGCCTCGAACCGAGAGAGGTGGTCGACGTCAGCCGCCGGCTCTCGCTCCTGGCTCTCGTAGCCCCGCACTGCGCGGTCCCATCCGTCCCCTGGTCGCAAGTCTCTCCGTACGAGCTCCGTCCGTCCGCCGGACGGGGCCCCCGGGGAATGGTGTCAGATCAACGGCGGAGCACGGGCTGCCGCCCTGACGCTCGCCCCCACAAACCCGCACCCCGGTACGGCCCTGCCGCCACAACCGGCAGGGCTCCGGTCGCCCTGGAAGGAGCGGCGACCGCAGCCAACCCTACCGGCCCATATGTACGGGGGTCAGTGCTCAGGTGACTCAACAGGCGCCGAAGTGACCAGTTCTGTCAGTACGCCGTGACAATCCTTGGGATGCAGGAAGGTGATCCGTGACCCCATGGAGCCGCGTCGGGGCTCTTCGTACAGAACGCGTACGCCCTTGTCCTTGACGGCGGCCGCGTCGCCGTCGACGTCCGCCGTACCAAAAGCGATGTGGTGGACGCCCTCGCCGTTCTTCGCGAGCCACTTGGCGACCGTGGAGTCCTCGCGCACGGGTTCGAGGAGCTGAAGGTACGAAGCTCCTCCGTCGGACGTATCGTTGATCTTGAGCATGGCCTCGCGTACGCCCTGCTCCTCGTTGATCTCGGTGTGGAAAACCTCGAAACCGTAGGTGGCCCGGTAGAACTCGACGGTCGCGTCGAGGTCGTGGCAGGCGATCCCGATGTGGTCGATTCGCGTCAGCATGCAGACAGTGCAGCGGTCCCGGGGTGGTTACGCAACGTGCGCGCGATCACACCGACGGCCCGATGACGGGGTGGACTACCGCTCAGTACATTCGAAGTAAACCCTCGTTCACTCCTCGGCCCTCCAGGCTGGAAGGGGATCGCACCTCATGTCTTCTGGAAATTCGGTGATCGTTGCGGGCGCGCGTACGCCCATGGGACGGTTGCTCGGCTCGTTGAAGTCCTTCTCCGGAGCCGATCTCGGCGGCTTCGCGATCAAGGCCGCCCTCGACCGTGCGGGTATCGGTGGCGACCAGGTGCAGTACGTGATCATGGGCCAGGTGCTCCAGGCCGGGACAGGGCAGATCCCGGCACGCCAGGCCGCCGTCAAGGCCGGAATCCCGATGGGCGTCCCGGCGCTCACCATCAACAAGGTCTGTCTCTCCGGCCTCGACGCCATCGCGCTCGCGGACCAGCTGATCCGCGCCGGCGAGTTCGACGTGATCGTCGCGGGCGGCCAGGAGTCCATGACCAACGCCCCCCACCTGCTGCCGAAGTCCCGCGAGGGCTTCAAGTACGGCGCGGTGGAGATGCTCGACGCCATGGCCCACGACGGTCTGACCGACCCCTGGGAGAGCATCCCGATGGGCGAGTCGACCGAGAAGCACAACACACGGCTCGGCCTCGGCCGCGCCGAACAGGACGAGATCGCCGCCCTCAGCCACCAGCGCGCGGCCGCCGCCCAGAAGAACGGCACCTTCGAGGCGGAGATCACGCCGATCGAGATTCCGCAGCGCAAGGGCGAGCCCGTCGTCTTCAGCAAGGACGAGGGCATCCGGCCCGACACCACCGCGGAGTCGCTGGCCAAGCTGCGCCCGGCGTTCGCCAAGGACGGCACGATCACCGCGGGCTCGGCCTCGCAGATCTCCGACGGCGCCGCCGCGGTCGTCGTGATGAGCAAGACGAAGGCGCAGGAGCTGGGCCTGGAGTGGATCGCGGAGATCGGCGCGCACGGCAATGTCGCCGGGCCGGACAACTCCCTCCAGTCGCAGCCCTCCAACGCCATCGCGCACGCCCTGAAGAAGGAGGGCATCGGCGTCGGGGACCTGGACCTCATCGAGATCAACGAGGCCTTCGCCGCCGTGGCCCTCCAGTCAATGAAGGACCTCGGCGTGTCCTCGGAAATGGTGAACGTCAACGGTGGTGCCATCGCCCTGGGTCACCCGATCGGGATGTCCGGCGCCCGGCTCGTGCTGCACCTGGCGCTGGAGCTGAAGCGGCGGGGCGGCGGTGTGGGCGCGGCCGCGCTGTGCGGCGGCGGTGGCCAGGGCGACGCGCTGATCGTGCGGGTCCCCAAGCCCTGACCGGGCACCCTGCCGGTAGACCGAGGAACGGAACGGAGCTGTGATGCAGGACGTCTCCACACTGGTGACCCAGGCCAGGGAGGGGCGGCCCAGGGCCGTCGCCCGGCTGATCTCCCTGGTGGAGGGGGCGTCCCCGCAGCTCCGCGAGGTCATGGCGGCGCTCGCCCCGCTCACCGGCGGGGCGTACGTCGTCGGCCTCACCGGCTCACCGGGCGTCGGCAAGTCGACCACGACGTCGGCCCTGGTCACGGCCTACCGCAAGCAGGGCAAGAGGGTCGGTGTGCTGGCGGTCGACCCGTCCTCCCCGTTCTCCGGGGGCGCGCTGCTGGGCGACCGGGTCCGGATGTCGGACCACGCCTCCGACCCCGGTGTCTACATCCGCTCGATGGCGACCCGCGGCCACCTCGGCGGCCTCGCCTGGGCGGCACCGCAGGCGATCCGCGTCCTGGACGCGGCGGGCTGCGACGTGATCCTGGTGGAGACGGTCGGGGTCGGCCAGTCCGAGGTCGAGATCGCCTCGCAGGCCGACACCTCGGTGGTGCTGCTCGCCCCCGGCATGGGTGACGGCATCCAGGCGGCCAAGGCCGGAATCCTGGAGATCGGCGACGTCTACGTCGTCAACAAGGCCGACCGCGACGGCGCCGACGCCACGGCCCGCGAACTCAACCACATGCTCGGCCTCGGCGAGTCCCGGGGCCCCGGCGACTGGCGCCCCCCGATCGTCAGAACGGTCGCGGCACGCGCGGAGGGCATCGACGAGATGGTCGAGGCCCTGGAGAAGCACCGCGCCTGGATGGAGGAGCACGGAGTCCTCGCCGAACGCCGCCGTCGCCGGGCGTCCCACGAGGTCGAGTCCATCGCCGTGACGACGCTGCGGGAACGTATCGCGGACCTCCACGGCGACCAGCGGCTGAGCACACTGGCGGAACGCATCGTCGCGGGGGAACTGGACCCGTACGGCGCGGCGGACGAACTCGTATCGGGCCTGACCCACACCAGCCCCTCCGGCGTCTGAGGACGAGGCCGTCCAGGCCGAAGGGGGGTCCGGGGGCACAGCCCCCGGGGGCGGGACGGGAAAGGGCGGAGGGGGCGACCGCCAAGGCGGCCCGCCCCCTCACCACCGCGTCCGTCAGTCGTCGCGCTGACCGTCGTCGTCCCCACGGTCCACGGTCACCGCACCGGACTTCACATCGACGTTCCAGTCCTTCTCGACGCCGTTCCCGTCGACCGCCTCGACGTCCCAGCTCACGGTCCGCGAGTCGTCGTCGAGACCGATGGACGTGACGACCCCCTTGGCGGCGGCCTTGGTGGCGGCGTCCGCCGCGTTCACCCCGGCGCCCCGCACGGCGGCCCGGTCCTCACGGTCGTCGTCGTCGTCCTGTCCGCTCCGGGTGTCGAGCACCTTGCCGGAGGTGGGGTCGACGTAGACGGTGTAGGACGTCGTGCCCTTGCCCAGGATGTCGACCTCCCAGTGGCGCCCGGTGGGCCCGGCGTCGTCACCGTCGTCGTCGTTGTCCAGGTCGGCGGAGACCGCCGTACCCGCCTGGTGCTTCAGGGCGGCCTCGATGGCCTGGGCGGCGGTCACCTTCGCGGTCCGCGCCTGGGTCCCGTCGTCACCGCGGTCGTCGTTGCGGTCGTCGTCGCGGTCGTCCCGGAGGTCGTCGCTGCGGTCGTCGCCGTCGTCGTCCCGGTCGTCCGTCTGTGCGGCCGTGGCCGGGCCGGCGGACGAGGCGGAAGAGGCGGGCGCCGCGGCCGGCGCACCGGAACCGCTCCCGCCCCCGGCGAACGCCAGCGTGGTTCCGCCTCCGACGACAGCGGCAGCGGTGACGGCGGCGATGACGATGTTGCGCTTCATAAGAAGTACCTCCCCGTAGGTGGGCTGTCGGTCGTTCCGACAACCACCACGCTGCCGGGCGGCACCTGAAGCCACGCTGAAACCACCTGAAGGTCGCTTCAGCTTCCGTTTGCGACCCTGTTACCCATGCGGCTGCTGATCGTGGAGGACGAGAAACGTCTCGCGCTGTCCCTGGCCAAGGGCCTGACGGCGGAGGGATACGCGGTGGACGTCGTCCACGACGGCCTGGAGGGCCTGCACCGGGCGACCGAGTCGCCGTACGACCTGATCGTGCTGGACATCATGCTGCCCGGCATGAACGGCTACCGCGTCTGCTCCACCCTGCGGGCCGCCGGCCACGACGTACCGATCCTGATGCTGACCGCGAAGGACGGCGAGTACGACGAGGCGGAGGGCCTGGACACCGGCGCCGACGACTACCTCACCAAACCCTTCTCCTACGTCGTCCTGGTCGCCCGCGTCCGTGCGCTGCTGCGCCGCCGGGGCAGCGCGGGCGGCGCCTCCCCGGTGCACACGGTCGGCGACCTGAAGGTCGACACCGGTGCCCGGCGGGTGCTGCTCGGCGAGGACGAGATCGCGCTCACCGCGAAGGAGTTCGCCGTCCTGGAGCAGCTGGTGCTGCGCTCGGGCGAGGTGGTGTCCAAGTCCGAGATCCTGGAGCACGTCTGGGACTTCGCGTACGAGGGCGACCCGAACATCGTCGAGGTGTACGTCAGCGCACTGCGCCGCAAGCTCGGCGCCGGGCTGATCCGGACCGTCCGCGGCGCCGGCTACCGGCTGGAGGCGTCCCGGTGAGCCGGCTGTTCGGTTCCGTACGGGCGCGGGCCACGCTCGGCGCGACGCTGGTGGTGGCGATCGCGCTGGCCGCCGCCGGGGCCGCCGTACTGCTGTCTCTGTACTCGAACCTGACGGGCGAGGCCGGTACGCAGGCCGAGCGGACCGCGCGCCAGGTCGCGGCCGATCTCTCCGTCGGCGTGCCCTCCCGCGGGCTGGACCTCGACGACGAGGACCAGCCCGTCCAGGTGCTGTCCGAGGACGGCACGCTGGTGGCGGCGAGCAGGGACCTGGAGCGGATCAGCGGCACGTCGACCTCGCAGGTGAGGCCGGTGAACCGGCCGGATCCGGCGACCCCGGCGGACCCGGGGCAGCGGCCCACTCCGCGGCCCAGCGCCGGCCAGGGCGACGACGATGACGATGACGACGACGCCGAGGACTCCGGGAGCGGCGCCGGCGCGTCCACGGGGCCCGGCGAGATCTCCGAGGACACCGGCTTCAGCCAGGGTTCCGCGACCCTCGACGGTCAGTCCGGGGACTACCGCTTCGCCAGGGTCGAGGTGGACGTCCGCGACCAGGGCACCTTCACCGTCTACGCGGGCGCGCCGCTGGCCGCCGAGCAGAGCGCCGTGAACACCGCGATGACGGTCATGCTGATCGGCTTCCCGCTGCTGCTCGGCGTGGTCGCCGCCGTCACCTGGCTGGTGACGCGGCGGGCGCTGCGCCCGGTCGAGGGCATCCGGCGGGAGATGGCGGAGATCACCGCCTCCGCGGATCTGAGCCGCCGGGTCCCGGAGCCGGAGACGCACGACGAGATCGCCCGGCTGGCCAGCACCACCAACGAGACCCTGGCCGCGCTGGAGACCTCGGTGGAACGCCAGCGCCGGTTCGTCGCCGACGCCTCGCACGAGCTGCGCAGCCCGATCGCCTCGCTCCGCACCCAGCTGGAGGTCGGCGCCGCCCACCCCGAACTCCTTGACGTGCCGGGCGCGGTCGCGGACACCGTACGGCTCCAGCATCTGGCCGCGGATCTGCTGCTGCTCGCGCGGCTCGACGCGGGGGAGCGGCCGCAGGACGGGCGGGTCGATCTGGCCGCCCTCGCCCGGGACACGGCCGAGGGGCGCCCGGGGGTGCGGGTGACGGCGGACGACGTGGTCGAGGTGGCCGGGTCCCGGGGGCAGTTGGAGCGGGTGCTGGGCAATCTGCTGGACAACGCCAGGCGGCATGCCCACAGTGCCGTGACGGTGGCGGTGCGCGGGTCGGGCGGTCTGGCCGTCGTCGAGGTCGCGGACGACGGGGACGGGGTGCCGGAGGCGGACCGGGAGCGGATCTTCGAGCGGTTCGTACGGCTCGACGACGCCCGCAGCCGGGACGACGGCGGCGCCGGGCTCGGTCTGGCCATCGCCCGCGATGTCGCGGTCCGGCACGGCGGCACGCTCACCGTGGGGACGGCACCGGCGGGCGGAGCCCTGTTCGAACTCCGCCTGCCGCTTGCCTGAGCCCGGTCAGGGGCGGCCGCGCTGCCCCCGCAGATGGTCCGCGATCGGCTTGAGGCCCTTGTCCAGCTCCGTCAGCGCGTCCGGCGCGAGCAGATCGATGAAGTGCCTGCGCACGGACGCCACATGATGCGGCGCGACCTTCTTCATGGTCTCCAGGCCGTGCTGGGTGAGGACCGCGTAGAGCCCGCGCCGGTCGGACTCGCAGTTCTCCCGGCGCACCAGGTCCGCGTTCTCCATCCGCGTGATCTGGTGCGAGAGGCGGCTCTTGGACTGGAGGGTGGCGGAGGCGAGATCACTCATCCGCATCCGCAGGTCCTCGGACTCGGAGAGGTTCACGAGGATCTCGTAGTCGTTCATCGTCAGGCCGAACGGCTGTAGATCTTTTTCGAGCTGATACGTCAACAGCTTGTTGACCTCCAGATGGGTGCGCCAAGCACACTGCTCCGCATCGGTCAGCCAGCGCGTGGCCGTCTCGGTCTCCATAAATGAAGTCTACCTAAGAGGTTGAAAGGTGAACTAGTGAGGGCGGTGTGACGGTGCGCACGCGTTCGATGTCACACTCCGCAGACTACCGCTCACAGCCCGAAGCGACGCTGGAGGTCTCCCAGCTGTCCGGGAAGACGCGGTGCGCCGGCTTGCGGCGCGTGCCCACCTGGTACCCCACCGCCACCCGGCACGCCGGCCTGCTGCGGAACCATCCCCGTGGCCTGCTCCGCCATCAGCGCCTCGGACGACTGGAGCAGGACCGTGCCGGCCCCCACGAACTCGAACTGGTGCTCCTCCCCGGAGGCCCCGCCCATGCCCGTCATCGCACGTAGACCGCCCATCAGGCCGGTCATGTACCCGTGGTCGTAGTGATGGCACGGCGACGGGCAGTCGGCCCAGCCGACGAGGGCCTGCGGGTCGACCCGGATCGGGGGTTCCATGAACACCACCGGGCCGTTCGAGGCGGCCACAAACTTTCCGGTTCCGATAAGGGTCAGAAAACCCGGCACAATCGACTGCTTCAGCGCGAGAGTTGGCTGAAAAGCGAGCAGGTTGCCGGAGCGAATGGTCAGATTGCCGTTCTCCAGGTCGAAGGAGTTCACGTCGAAGGCCCGGTCGGCGAGGAGCATCTTGCCGTTGCCCTCCGCCACGACCCAGTCCGAGGCGTGCAGTGGCGAATGGAACGAGGTCCGGACAAGTCGGTCGAGCCGGCCGTGCCCGATGCCGTTGAACTCGATCGACCCGTAGTACGAGATCATCTTCCCCTTCTGCAAGAACCACTGGGAGCCCTTGAGCTCCACGCAGAAGGTGTACGAGTTCACGTTGTCGTCGACGGGGAGTGTCATCGGGTCGTACGCGACGGGACCCGCACCCGGGTAGGCGGTCATCGGGCTCCTCTCGGGATGCTTTGACCCTCGATTCGGGAGGAAATCGGATTGCTGTGGAGCAGGGCAGGGAAAGTCGCATCGCCGTCAGGGCGATTTGCTGTCCGCCTTGTCGGCGGCGCGCTCGCCCTCCAGTCGGTAGATGATCTCGGAGTTGAGGGACCTGCGGGCGGACTTGGCCTGAGAAGCCAGCCACTGGTGAAGGTCCGCGGGGAGCCTGAGAGTGATCTTTGTTTCTGCATCCATGCCCCTAATGTAGTGGTAAAGTGGTGGCATGACGACCCTAGAGGTGACTGGGGACGCCGGTCGTGTCCGGTACACCTACCGGCTGCGCATGTCGTCGACCGCCCGCGCCGAGCTGGAAGCGGAGTGGGCGCGGTGCCGGTGGCTCTGGAACGAGTGCTGCGCCCGCTCGAAGAAGGCGCATGCCGCAGGCGAGAAGTGCGGCCCGGCCCGCCTCGACAAGATGCTGACCGTGGCCCGCACCGCGAACGGATGGCTGCGCCAGGGATCCTCGGTTCCGCAGCAGCAGATCATCCGGGACTTCGCCAAGTCCCGTGCCAAAGCCCTGAAGGACATCAAGGCCCGCTTGCCGATGGGTCAGCGTGCAGGGATGCCCGGGTACAAGAAGAAGCATGCGGCGGATCCCACGCTGAACTACACCCAGCGTGGCTTCCGCCTGAAGGGCGGGCGACTGTATGTTGCAGGCGGAATCAGCCTGGGCGTGGTGTGGTCGCGGGATCTGCCCACGCCGCCGTCGTCGGTGCGAATCTACCGTGACAACCTCGGCCACTGGTACGCCTCGTTCGTCGTCGTGACGGCCACCGAGCCCTTGCCTGCCACAGGGCGGGACATCGGCATCGACTGGGGTATCAGGGAAACCGCGACCACCACATCGGACACCCATGACCTCCCGCACGCTCAGCACGGCAAGAATGCCGCCCAGCGCCTCGCCCACCGCCAGCGGATGACTGCCCGGAGGAAACCCAAGCGCGGACAGCGCGGCTCGAAGGGCTATCGCCGGGCGCAGAGGCTGACCGCGAAGCTGCACAAGAAGGTCGCTCGGCAGCGTGAGGACGCCGGGCGCAAGTGGGCCAAGAAGGTCGTACGCGACCACGACCGCCTCGCGGTCGAGGACTTCCGGCCGAAGTTCCTCGCCAAGTCCACCATGGCTCGCAAAGCCGCTGACGCAGCGATCGGCGCGACGAAACAAGCCCTGATCCACATGGCCCGCAAGCACGGCCGTGAACTGCACCTCGTCAACCCCGCGCACACCACCATGGACTGCGCACAGTGCGGAGCGAGAACCAAGCACGCACTGCCCCTCTCGGAACGTACCTACGCCTGCACCGCGTGCAAAGCCGTGTCCCCCAGGGACAAGAACTCTGCCCGCGTGATGCTCGTCCGGGCTGGTCTCAACCCGGCTGGTGCTGATCGTGTAAGAGCTGCCGGACCGCAGGCCCGCAGCCAACGTGAGCCAGGAATCCCCTCCCTTTAGGTCCTTCAGGGAAGGGAGGATTCAAAGCTTCTCCTCCGAGGCCTGGACGTACACCGCGCCGTTGCCGCTGAGCTCCAGCTGGAAGGCCTCGCCGGAGCCGCGGCCCACCATGTCCCGCCAGCCGAGCGCGGTCGACAGCTTGTTGCGGACGTCGCCGTGGTGGGCGACGTACGCCTGCGGGTCGACGTGGACCGGCTGCTGCGGGGTGATCGGGATCTCGAACACCCCGCCGTGCGCCATCACGGCGACCGAACCGTGGCCCTTGAGGGTCGTGGTGAACAGGCCCTGACCGCTGACCTGGCCGCGGACCATGCCCATCACACCGCCCTGGGAGCCGAGGAACAGCGTGCCCTGCTGGAGCGTGCCCTCGAAGGCGAGCAGCCGGTCCGCCTCGACACAGAGGGTCTCGCCGGTGAGGTTGATGACCTGGACGTGGTGGCCACCGTGCCCGAAGAGCACGGTGCCGCTGCCCTCGACGGTCATCAGCGGGGTGTCCTCGTTGGCCACCCGGCGCCCGATCATCGACATGATCCCGCCCTGGCCGCCGGCCATGTTGGGCGTGAAGCTCACCTCGCCCTTGTAGGCGAGCATGGCGCCGCGCTGGCTGAACAGCCGCTGCCCGGGGCCGACGGTCGCCTCGACCATCTTGGAGTTGATCTCACGGAAGGCCATGTCACACATCCCCCGCGATCGTGTTCCGCTCGCTGGGCTGGACGTAGACCAGTCCGTCGCCCTCGAAGCGGATCTGGAAGGCCTCGCCGCCGCCCTCGCCGAGCAGCGTGCGGAACGTCACGCCCGACTGGAAGGACTGCCGGAGGTTGCCCTGGTGCGCGACGTACGCGCCCGGGTCGACGGTCAGCGGGAACTGCGGGCTCACGCGCAGCAGTACGGCCGGGCCGTCCGACATGATCGCCGCCTGGCCGTGGCCCTCGACGGTCGTCGTGAACAGGCCGTTGCCCTGGGTGGCGCCGCGCATGCCCGTGAAGGACGTGCCCGTGCGCAGGCCGCCGTCGGTCGCGAGCAGGTTGCTCGACTCGACGTACAGCTTGTCGCCCTGGAGGCCGACCAGGTTGATCTCGGAGGCCCGGTCCGCGAACCAGCAGGTCCCGTGCCCCTTCACTTCCATCATGGTCATCTGCTCGCCGGTGATCCGGCGGGTGACCATTCCGCGTATGCCCTCACCACCGCCACTGAGCTTCTTGAAGTCCATCCGGCCGTCGTACGCGACCATCGCGCCGTTCTTCGCCTTCACGGCGTCCCCGGTCATGTCGACGGCCAGCACCTTGCTGCCTTGGAGTCGAAACATCGCCACGCAGGTGAAGGTAGCTCCCGGGGGACCTCCACGAACAGTGCCTACGGGTGGACAAATGCCCTGAGCGGGCCCCTAGGGGGTGCCCGGACGGCGGTGATCATTCCGGCTGCGGCGCCGTTGTGGCCGGTCGCGCAGTTCCCCGCGCCCCTCTCGGGGGCTGGTGTTCGGGGGTTGGTGCGGCCTCGTTGTGGCTTGTCGCGCCGTTCCCCGCGCCCCTGGGGGGTGGGGGCGGGGGCTCGTGTTCGGGTGCGGGTGTGGTCATGATTTGTTGTCCGTGTCGTGACTGCTCAGGAGTCGTTTGTGATGGGCCGGCCCTCTCGTGTGCTGGTGGTGCTCGCTCTGGTCGGGGTGCTTGGCGGGTGTTCGGGGGGTGACGGGCCCGAGGTGCTGCTTCCCCCGGCCGGGGTCGGGTTCGACTATCAGATCGGTGGGGCCTACCCGGCCCCCGAGGGGGTGCGTGCCGTCTCGCGCGACCGGAGTGCGAAGCCCGCGCCCGGCCTCTACAACATCTGTTACGTCAACGCCTTCCAGGCCCAGCCCGACGCCACCGGCTGGTGGGAGGAGCACCACCCCGACCTGCTGCTGCGCGACGGCGACGGCGGGCTCGTCGTCGACCGGGACTGGGACGAGGCGCTCCTGGACATCTCGACCCCGGCCAGGCGCGAGCGTCTCGCGGAGGTCGTGGGGGAGTGGATCGACGGCTGCGCGGACGCCGGGTACCAGGCCGTCGAGGCCGACAACCTCGACTCGCACCTGCGGTCCGACGGGCTGCTGACCGCCGAGGACGACCTCGCCTTCGCCGGGCTGCTCGTCGACCGCGCGCACGCGGACGGGCTCGCGATGGGGCAGAAGAACGCCGCCGAACTCGCCTCCAGGGGCCGCGCCCTGGGCTTCGACTTCGCGGTCGCCGAGGAGTGCGGCCAGTACGAGGAATGTGACGTCTACGCCGACGTCTACGACGACCGGGTCCTCGACATCGAGTACACGGAGGCGGGGCTCGCCGCCGCCTGCGACCGCTGGGGCGACAGACTGTCCGTCGTCCTGCGCGATCTGGACGTCGTCCCGGCCGGCCGGCCGGGACACCTGCGCCGCACCTGCTGAGAGTCCCGATCCGGCCCCCGTGCCCACCCCGCCCCCGTCGCCTGCCACAATGGGTGAACGTTTGTGCTTCCGTTCACAAAGCGGTCGGCCCGTCGCGGACCGGTCGCCGGAGCCCCCGACACCCCCAGCGAAGGTGACCCGTGGACATCAAGACCGCCGGCGCGCTGCGCCGCCTCCGCCTGGTCTCGGCCCCCGAGGCCGTCTCGTTCCTCGTCCTGCTCCTGTGCTCCGTACTGAAGCGGACGACCGACTTCAACGCGGTGCCCGTGATGGGCGCGGTCCACGGCGTCCTGTTCATCCTGTACGTGATCTTCTGGGCGGACGCCTGGAACAAGGCCAAGTGGCCGCTGAAGACGGCCGCGCTGTACTTCGTCCTCTCGATCCTGCCCACCGGCGGCTTCTTCGCCGAGCGCAGGCTGCGGCGTGAGTCCGAGGACGCGCTCATCGCCTCGCGCGCCCGCAACGAGGGGATCGTGAACGCGTGATCGTCGCCTTCTCCGTGACGCCGCTGGGTGTCGGCGAGGACGTGGGGGAGTACGTCGCCGACGCCGTCCGCGTGGTGCGTGAATCGGGGCTGCCGAACCGCACCGACGCGATGTTCACCTCCGTCGAGGGCGAGTGGGACGAGGTCATGGACGTCGTCAAGCGGGCCGTCGCCGCCGTCGAGGAGCGCGCACCCCGCGTGTCCCTGGTCCTCAAGGCCGACATCCGCCCCGGCGTGACCGACGGCCTCACCTCGAAGGTCGAGACGGTGGAACGCCACCTGGCCGACTAGGCCCGCATCGGCACGGCCGACCCCGGCACCGCGAAACCCCGGTCCGCAGAGGACCGGGGTTTTTCGCGTCCACCCTTTGAGCGATCGCTCAAAACGAGATACCGTCTCCCCCGAGAGTTTGAGCGATCGCTCAAACACGCTGCTGAAGTGGGGGACGAGCCATGGGGCTCTACATAGAGGCACGTATCCGTGCCGACCTCGACGAGCTGTGGTCGGCCTCCCAGGAACCGTCCCGGCACCAGCGCTGGGACCTCCGCTTCACCGAGATCGAACACCTCCCCCGTGCGGAGGGCGAACCGCAGCACTTCCGGTACGCCACGCGCGTGCTGCCCTTCCTCACCGTCGCCGGCACCGGCGTCTCGGCCGGCGAGACGCAGCGCCCGGACGGCTCCCGCACCTCCGCCCTGCGCTTCGCCTCTCCGCACCCCCTCTCCCTGCTCGCCGAGGGCAGCGGCTACTGGCGCTACGTCCCCGACGGCGACGGCGTGCGCTTCCTCACCGGCTACGACTACCGCCCGCGCTGGGGCCGCCTTGGCGCGGTCGCCGACCGGCTGCTGTTCCGGCCGCTGATGGGCTGGGCCACCGCCTGGTCCTTCGACCGGCTCCGGCTCTGGCTGGAGCGGGGCATCACGCCGGAGCGCGCCCTGTTCAACTGGCTCACCGAGATCGCCGTACGTGTGCTCGTGGCCGGAGTCGCCGTGACCGGCCTCGGCCTGGAGTCCTTCCTGCGGCTGTTCGGCCCCTTCGCCGCACCCATGGCCTACCTGTCCCCGCTGCTGCTCCTGGTCGCCCTCTCCCTGGCCCTGTTCCTGCCGCCCCGGGCCGCCACCCCCGCCGCCCGGCGCTGTCTGCGCACCCCGCCCACCCGCGCGCGTGCCCCCCGTCTGCTGCGCACCCTGGAGAACCCGCGATGACCACCACACCGGCACCCGCCCGCGCCTCGATCTTCCGCCGGGCCATGGGCGCCGACTTCGACCGCCTCCACCCCGAGCTGCGACGCCGGTTCTCCGTCGGACTGGACAGCGGCGAGGCCTGCACGGGCCGGGGTGTCATGGACCGGATCTGGCACGGCGGCCCGTGGGTGAAGCCGTTCCTGGCGCTCGGCACCACCCGCAACATCCTGGTCCCGCGCGCGGGCCGCGATGTCCCCTTCACCATCGAGAACGTGCCGTACGCCGACACCTTCGGACGTGAGACGGTGACCTTCGTGCGCACCTTCGACCTGCCAGGCCGGCCCCGCCGCTTCGACGCCCAGATGGTGCTCGGCCCGCGCGGCGACCGGATCCTCGACTACCTGGGCACCCACCAGCACCTCGCCACCGACCTCCACCCGAGCGCGGAGCCCGACGGCTCGCTGCTGATCCGCTCCGGCGAGCACCGGTTCCGCGAGGGCCCGGTCGACGTGCGGGTGCCCGCCCTGATCGGGGCGACGGCCGAGGTGCGGGAGTCCTACGACGACATCTCGGGGCGCTTCCGGATCCGGGTCCGGGTGGTGAACGAGCACTTCGGGCCGCTCTTCGGCTACGACGGCTCCTTCCGGGCCACCTACACCGACGTCCGCCGACGCGGCGTCAGGCCCGGACTGCGTCCGGTGCGCGAGGAGGCCCGCGCGTGAGCCCCGAGACGGCGAAGTCGCTGGAGACCAAGACCAAGCTGCTCGACGGCGCCCTGCGCGTCCTCACCGAACAGGGCATCGCGAAGACCTCCGCCCGTACCGTCGCCACGGCCGCCGGGGTCAACCAGGCGCTGGTCTTCTACCACTTCGGCTCCGTCGACGAGTTGCTCGCGGCGGCCTGCCGCTACGGCGCCGAGCGCACGGTCGCCCGCTACCGCGACCGGTTCGCCGCCGTCACCTCGCTGTCCGAACTGCTCGCCGTCGGCCGCGCGATCCACGAGCAGGAACGCACCCGCGGCCATGTGGCCCTGCTCGGCCAACTGCTCGCCGGCGCCCAGACCCACGAGAGCCTCGGCCCGGCCACCGCCGCCGGCCTGGAACTGTGGATCGCCGAGATCGAGCGGGTCCTGGTCCGGGTGCTGGCGGCCACCCCGTTCGGCGAGTTCGCCGACCCGGCCGGACTCGCCCGCGTGGTCGCCGCGTCCTTCGTCGGCATCGAGCTCTACGAGGGCGTGGACGGCGAGGGCGCCGCCGCCGCGCTCGACGCCCTCGAACAACTCGGCGCCCTCGTGGCCGCGTTGGAGGACCTCGGCCCGGTCGCCCAGCGTGCCGTCCGTCTTCGTCTGCGCCGCACGAGCCGCCGCTGAGGGGCGGGGCCCGCCGGGCTCCGGCCGTCGCAGCCCGCCCCGCGCGCCCCTTCGGGGACAGCCGCAGGTCCGGGCCGCCCCAACCCTGCGTACCGCCGTTTGCACCCGACCGCGCATATGCCCACCCACCTGGACGCCCCCAGTTCGACACGCCCCGGAAACTGCACTTTTGTGTGGGTATCGACTCGTTCGATCACCCCACATCACATGGAGGGCGCTGTGCGGCCGGAGGGCTACGACTACGACACCCACAGCCGACTGGCCGGGCCGCTCACCGAGCCGTCCCGCCGCGCGTACCAGGTGCGGTACACGTCGCTGCTCGCGCAGGAGCCGCACCGAATACGAGCGATCCTCCTGATGACCCTCGCCCCGGTCCTCACCGGCATCCTGCTGGTCTACCTCGTCTGGCCCAGCCACTGGGTGGAGCGCGAGGGCGGCGACCGCTGGCTGGTCTGGCTCGACGTCCTGATGCTCATATCCATCGGGCTGATCGAGCTGTTCATGGTCGTCAACGTCGCGTCCGTCGCGCACGCCACACTCGTCGCCCGCGACCCGGTCCCGGTGTTCCCCCAGCCCGGCACCCGCGTCGCCTTCCTCACGACGTACGTCCCCGGCAAGGAACCCCTCTCCATGGTCCGCGCCACCCTTGAGGGCGCCACCAGGATCACCCACACCGGCCCCCTTGACGTCTGGCTCCTCGACGAGGGCGACGACGCCCAGGCCAAGGCCCTGTGCGCGGAACTCGGCGTCCGCCACTTCACCCGGCACGGCGTCCCCGAGTGGAACCGCGAGTCCGGCGTCCACAAGGCCCGTACCAAACACGGCAATTACAACGCCTGGATCGCCATGCACGGCGACGCGTACGAGTTCTTCGCCTCCGTCGACACCGACCATGTGCCGCTCCCGAACTTCCTGGAGCGGATGATGGGCTACTTCCGCGACCCGGACGTCGCCTTCGTCGTCGGACCGCAGGTGTACGGCAACTACGACTCCCCGGTCACCAAGGCCGCCGAGTCCCAGCAGTTCCTCTTCCACGCGCTGATCCAGCGGGCCGGCAACCGCTACCGGGCGCCGATGTTCGTCGGCACCAACAACGTCGTACGGATCGCCGCCGTCCGGCAGATCGGCGGGCTGTACGACTCCATCACCGAGGACATGGCCACCGGCTTCGAGCTGCACCGGACGAAGAACCCGCGCACCGGCCACCACTGGCGCTCCGTCTACACACCCGACGTGCTCGCCGTCGGTGAGGGGCCGGCCTCCTGGACCGACTTCTTCACCCAGCAGATGCGCTGGTCGCGGGGCACCTACGAGACGCTGTTCCAGCAGTACTGGAAGGCGCCGTTCAGGATGCCGGCCGGGCGGCTGTTCTCGTACACGCTGATGCTCGTCTACTACCCGATGACGGCCGTCAACTGGTTCCTCGGGATCCTCAGCTGTGTGCTGTTCCTGTGGTTCGGCGCGTCCGGCACCCAGGTCGCCGCGTCCGTGTGGCTGATGCTCTACAGCGACGCCGCCGCCCTCCAGATCGGCCTCTACCTCTGGAACCGGCGGCACAACGTCTCGCCGCACGAACCGACCGGCTCGGGCGGACTGGCCGGCATGGCGATGTCCGCGCTGTCGGCGCCCATCTACCTCAAGTCCTTCGGCGAGGCCGTGATCCGGCGGCCCAGCCGGTTCGTCGTCACCCCCAAGGGCGGCGACGCCAGCCCCGACCGGCTGATGACGTTCCGGATCCATCTGGGCTGGGCGATCCTGCTCGTCACCTCGCTGACCGCGTCCGTGATCCTCGGCCACACCCATGTCGCCATGCGCACCTGGGCCGTCCTCGCCACCGCGATCTCCCTCGCCCCGGTCGCCGTATGGGCCGCGACGCTCCTCAAGGAACGCCGGGAACGCCGGGAGCTGACCCAGCCGGCCCGCGTCACCGACCCGTCCGAACCCGCCCTCGCCACGAGCGGCACTCCGCACGGCACGACAGGAGGCAACTAGACCATGGCCTACCAGCCCTCCGAGAAGACCAAGAAGACCGTGTTCGGCGTGGGTGGCGTCGCGATCCTGCTGGGGCTCAACGCCCCGGCCGCGCTGGACTTCGCCGGGGAGAAGTACCACGAGTACAAGATCTCCCGGCCCGCCTACCAGGCGCAGTACGGCTCGTGGAGCGGGCTCGACATCCCGGACGAGTACCGCACCAACGCCATCCACGCGGCGCTGCTGCACACCGGCAAGGTGCTCATCGTGGCCGGGTCGGGCAACGAGCAGCGCAAGTTCGACGAGGGCGACTTCGACACCGTCCTGTGGGACCCGAAGACCAACGAGTTCAAGAAGATCCCCACCCCGGACGACTTCTTCTGCGCCGGCCACGCCCAACTCCCCGACGGCCGGCTCCTGGTGGCCGGCGGCACCGCCCGCTACGAGCTGCTCGACGGCGAGGTCGACCGGGCCGGCGGCGGAATGCGCGTGAAGAACGAGAACCCCGACAAGGCGGTCTTCCTCAAGAAGGGCACCCGCTTCCGCTCCCCGGCCGGCGTCGAGTACGTCACCCGCTTCGACGTCACCGTCCCCCGCGCGAAGAAGACCGCCAACACCCGCGGCGCCAACGTCACCGCCCAGGAGGCCCGCGTCTTCGTCGAGGCCGTCGAGGACGGGCCGCTGTCGGTCACCGAGAAGCAGACCCAGTACGAGATCGTCGGCCTCAAGGGCGAGGACGCGGACAACACCTACGGCCTCAGCGAGAAGATCACCCTGGAGAAGCAGGACTTCCAGGGCATCCGCGCGGCCTACGAGTTCGACCCGAAGGCCGAGCGGTACATCCCCGTCGACCCGATGGACAAGGCCCGCTGGTACCCGACGCTGGTCGGGCTCGACGACGGACGGGTCCTCGCCGTCTCCGGGCTCGACGACGTCGGTGTGATCGACCCCGGCGACAACGAGATCTACGACCCGAGGACCAAGAAGTGGACGCCGGGCCCCCAGCGGTACTTCCCCACCTATCCCGCCCTCTTCCTCACCAAGGGCGGCAAGCTCTTCTACTCGGCGGCCAACGCCGGGTACGGGCCCGCCGAACGGGGCCGGGAAGCCGGGATCTGGGACCTGAAGACCAACCGCTTCCAGAAGGTGCCGGGGCTGACCGACGCCGACGAGACGGAGACGGCGGCCTCCCTGCTGCTGCCGCCCGCGCAGGACCAGAAGGTGATGATCCTGGGCGGCGGAGGCGTCGGCGAGTCCGACGAGGCGACCCCGCGCACCGCGGTCGTCGACCTCAAGGAGGACAACCCGGTCTTCCGGGACGGCCCCGACCTGCCGCAGGGCACCCGCTATCTGAACAGCGTGATCATGCCCGACGACACCGTCTTCACGTCCAACGGCTCCTCGGACTACCGCGGCCGCAGCTCCAGCAACATCCTCAAGGCGCAGTTCTACGACCCGAAGGCCAACGCCTTCCGGGAGGCGGCGGCGCCCAAGGTCGGCCGCAACTACCACTCGGAGGGCCTGCTGCTGCCCGACGGCCGCGTCGCCACCTTCGGCTCCGACCCGCTCTTCGACGACCAGCAGAACACCAAGCTCGGCCACTTCGAGCAGCGGATGGAGATCTTCACCCCGCCCTCGCTGCACCGCGCGGGCGCCGACCGCCCCGTACTGAAGGACGGTCCCGAACGCCCCACGAACGGAAGGGTGACGTACGCGACCGACCGGCCCGAACGGGTCGCCGAGGCGCGGCTGATGCGCCCCAGCGCGGTCACCCACACCACCGACGTCGAGCAGCGCTCGATCGAGCTGAAGGTGACGAAGAAGGGCGGCTCGGTGACCGTCACGATCCCCGACGACCCGGCGCTGGTGCCGCCCGGCTGGTACATGCTGTTCGTGACGGACGCCGAGGGCACCCCGTCCGAGGCGAAGTGGATCCATGTGGAGCGCTGAACGGCCGCCCCGGACGCCGGAGTTCTACGCCTTGGAGTTGCGGGCCAGCTCCAGGGCGTACTCCGGCCACCAGCGGCCGGCGTCCGGGCCGCCCTCGCAGGTGCCGTCCGACTCGCCGGGCCGTTTGATCCACAGATAGGCGTCGAGACTCGGCACGCCGGTGTCCAGGGTGGGCCGGGTGCCGAGTGCGCGGCCGGGCGGATTGCACCAGACGCCGTCCAGGGGGCCCTTGCCGTTGCGGCTGGTGTCGATGACGAAGTGCTTGCCGCCGAGGCCCTTGGAAAGTTCGAGGCCGTAGGTCCGCGCGACCTCGTCGGTCTGGAAGTTGGAGACGTTGAGCGCGAACCCGTCGGCGGTGGCGACACCGGCGCGTCGGAGCGGCTCGACCAGCTTCCACGGCTCCTTGATCCAGGCCGGGTTGCCCGCGTCCAGGTACACCCTGGTGTTCGGCTGCTGCTTCAGCCGGGCGATCGCCTCGCGCAGCAACTGCTCGCGCTCGGGCTCCAGTTCGCGCGGGGTACAGCCCGAGACGAGGTGCGCGATCGCGTCCGGCTCCAGGACGACCAGGGCCTTGCTGTCGCCGATCGCGGTGGCGAACCTCCCGATCCAGTCCCGGTAGGCGGTGGCGTCCGCGGCGCCGCCCGCGGAGTGCAGTCCGCAGTCGCGGTGCGGAATGTTGTACGCCGTCAGCAGTGCCGTCTTTCCCGCCTCCCGGGCGGCGGTGGCGGCCGCGCCGACCAGCGGGGTGGGGTCGATCTCGCCGGCCGGCCACAGGGTGGTCGGCTGCTCGGCGATCCGCTTCAGCACTTCGGCGTCCTGTGTACGGCCCTGCTGCTGCCAGGTGCGGATCTGGCGGGCGGCGGGGCTCTCCGGGTCGACCCAGAACGGGGAGTCCGGGGCGGCGCTCGCCTTCCTGGACGGGGCGCCGGCGACGGAGGCCTCGTCGACGCCGGGGACGAGTGCGCAGCCTGCGGCTAGTCCGAGCACCGCGAGTGCCGCGAGGGGGTGGATCGGCCGGGACATGCTGCTCCCTGGAGCGGAGGTGACGGTCAGTAACGAAACGTCAGTATGGTCGCATAGGTGGGCAAAAGGTGCAGGAAGGGGCGTGGGGGGCTCGGCCGTACGGGTCAGCGGGCGCGGGGGGCGGGTGCGAGTGGGGGGCGTTGCTCGGCCCGGGAAGGGGTCCGGGAGCCGCCTCTCGGGCGGGGCGGATCAAAAGGCGAGACAGGGCTGACCGCGATATGACCGACGGGTAGGGTCTGGTGCCGTGCCGAAGCCGCTCAGTCTCCCGTTCGACCCCATCGCCCGCGCCGACGAACTCTGGAAGCAGCGCTGGGGCAAGGTGCCGTCGATGGCCGCGATCACCTCGATCATGCGGGCGCACCAGATTCTGCTCGCCGAGGTGGACGCGGTCGTGAAGCCGTACGGGCTCACGTTCGCGCGGTACGAGGCGCTGGTCCTGCTCACCTTCTCCAAGGCGGGCGAACTGCCGATGTCGAAGATCGGCGAGCGTCTGATGGTCCACCCGACGTCCGTCACCAACACCGTCGACCGGCTGGTGACCTCCGGTCTGGTCGCCAGGCGCCCCAACCCCAACGACGGCCGCGGCACCCTCGCCGTGATCACCGGGAAGGGCCGCGAGGTCGTCGAGTCCGCCACCCGCGACCTGATGTCGATGGACTTCGGCCTGGGCGCCTACGACGCCGAGGAATGCGCGGAGATCTTCGCGATGCTGCGCCCGCTGAGGGTGGCGGCACAGGACTTCGACGAGCAGTGACCCGCCGGAAGATCGCCCGGAACCGGCGGTTACGCTCGACGGCATGAAAAAGAGCGTGCTGACCCGCTACCGCGTCATGGCCTACGTCACCGGCGTGCTCCTGGTCCTGCTGTGCCTGTGCATGATCGGCAAGTACGTGCTGGACATCGACGGCGCCGACGGCGCGACCCGGGTGGTCTCCATCGCGCACGGCTGGCTGTACGTCGTGTACCTGGTCTTCGCCTTCGACCTGGGCTCCAAGGCGAAGTGGCCGGTCGCCAAGCAGCTCTGGGTACTGCTCGCGGGCACCGTTCCGACGGCCGCGTTCTTCGTGGAGCGCAAGGTCACCCGCGAGCTGGACGCCAAGGTCGCGCAGGACGTCCCGGTGGCCGCGAAGGCCTGACCGGACCCCGCCGTACGCACACGCGTACGGCGGATCGTTTCCCCCGATTACTAGGACGTCCAAGTAAACCGTCGACATTTACTTGGACGTCCTAGTAAATTCGATGGTATGGACGCTGACGCCATCGAGGAGGGCCGCCGTCGCTGGCAGGCCCGGTACGACGCCGCTCGCAAGCGCGAGGCCGACTTCACCACGCTCTCCGGGGACGTGGTGGAGCCGGTGTACGGGCCACGGCCCGGCGACATCTACGACGGCTTCGAGCGGATCGGGTGGCCGGGGGAGTACCCCTACACACGGGGCCTGCATCCGACCGGCTACCGGGGGCGGACATGGACCATCCGGCAGTTCGCCGGGTTCGGGAACGCCGAGCAGACCAACGAGCGCTACAAGATGATCCTCGCCAACGGCGGCGGTGGACTCTCCGTGGCCTTCGACATGCCGACCCTCATGGGCCGCGACTCCGACGAGGAGCGCTCGCTCGGCGAGGTCGGCCACTGCGGTGTCGCCATCGACTCCGCCGCCGACATGGAGGTCCTCTTCAAGGACATCCCGCTCGGTGACGTCACCACGTCCATGACCATCAGCGGGCCCGCCGTGCCCGTCTTCTGCATGTACCTCGTCGCCGCCGAGCGCCAGGGCGTCGACCCGGGCGTGCTCAACGGCACCCTCCAGACCGACATCTTCAAGGAGTACATCGCGCAGAAGGAGTGGCTCTTCCAGCCCGAGCCCCATCTGCGCCTGATCGGCGACCTCATGGAGTACTGCGCCGACCGCATCCCCGCCTACAAGCCGCTGTCCGTCTCCGGCTACCACATCCGCGAGGCCGGCTCGACGGCCGCGCAGGAGCTGGCGTACACCCTGGCCGACGGGTTCGGGTACGTCGAACTGGGGCTCAGCCGCGGCCTCGACGTCGACGTCTTCGCACCGGGCCTGTCCTTCTTCTTCGACGCGCACGTCGACTTCTTCGAGGAGATCGCCAAGTTCCGTGCCGCGCGCCGGATCTGGGCCCGCTGGATGCGGGACGTCTACGGGGCGAAGACGGAGAAGGCGCAGTGGCTGCGCTTCCACACACAGACCGCCGGCGTCTCGCTGACCGCGCAGCAGCCGTACAACAACGTGGTGCGTACGGCGGTCGAGGCGCTCGCGGCCGTGCTCGGCGGCACCAACTCGCTGCACACCAACGCCCTCGACGAGACCCTCGCGCTGCCCAGCGAGCAGGCCGCCGAGATCGCGCTGCGCACCCAGCAGGTCCTCATGGAGGAGACCGGCGTCGCCAACGTCGCCGACCCGCTGGGCGGTTCGTGGTACGTCGAGCAGCTGACCGACCGGATCGAGGCCGACGCCGAGAAGATCTTCGAGCAGATCAAGGAGCGGGGCCTGCGGGCGCATCCCGACGGGCTGCATCCGATCGGGCCCGTCACCTCCGGGATCCTGCGCGGGATCGAGGACGGCTGGTTCACCGGCGAGATCGCCGAGTCCGCCTTCCAGTACCAGCGCTCGGTCGAGAAGGGCGACAAGCGGGTCGTGGGAGTCAACGTCCACACCGGGTCGGTGACCGGCGACCTGGAGATCCTGCGCGTCTCCCACGAGGTGGAGCGCGAGCAGGTCCGGGAGCTGGCGGCGCGCAAGGGCCGGCGCGACGAGGCGGCCGTACGGGCCGCGCTGGACGCGATGCTCGCCGCCGCGCGGGACGGCTCCAACATGATCGAGCCGATGATCGCCGCCGTACGCGTCGAGGCGACGCTGGGCGAGATCTGCGGGGTGCTGCGGGACGAGTGGGGGGTGTACACCGAGCCGGCCGGGTTCTGACCGGGCGAGGCGCCCCCGGGTGTGCGCGAACGGGCCGGCGGGATGTCCCGCCGGCCCGCTGTGCCGCCGTGGTCGGCGGCGGCTCAGAACTCCTGCACGAAGTACGGCTCCAACGTCAGCTGCCCGTTGCCCCGGGCGCCCGGCAGTGTGCCGCTGCTGTTCTGCGCCAGCGTGTACCAGGAGTCGGTGTAGTCCGGGTCGTCGGTCCACCAGTCGGCCGGGATGGCGTCGAGGACCGCGTTCACCAGCGGGATGTACGCGCCCTGGTCGGTGACGGTGAGCAGGATCGCGGCGATGGCCCTGGCGAGCTCCAGGTAGTTGGTGGAGCCGTCCTCCTCCATCATCACGACGTCGGCCAGGTTGTACTTGTACGACGACCAGTTCACCAGGATCTGGTTGGGGTGGTACGACGTGCCGTCGTTGTCGAGGTACGGCATGTCCACGGGGTCGACGCGGACCTTGCCGTCGTGCCCGAACCCGGTGACGAGGGGGTGGAGCGGTGGTGCGAGCACAGTCAGGAAGGAGCTGCGATGTCTATGCGAGTAGAACGCTGCTGAAATGATGTCGGTGACATGTCATATCGGGCAAGGGTGGGGCGCGGTTCGGCGGATGAACTTCTGTCGACGCCGGAGGCGCCGGGCCCGGCACCTGATGTTCGACGCCCGGGGTCAGGCCTGGCGGGCGCCCGCCAGGCCGGTCAGCAGGATCTGCGTGAAGTCGCGGACCCACTCCGCGTCGGCGGGTTCCGCGCTGACCAGGGTGCGGTGCACAACGGCCCCCGCGACCATGTCGAAGATGATGTCGACCGTGCGGGCGGCCTCCACCGGGTCCGTCTCCGGGGGCAGTTCACCCCGGGCCTCGGCCCGGTCCCGGCCCTCCAGGACGAGGCACTTCTGGCGGTCGACGATGGAGGCGCGGATCCGCTCGCGCAGCGCGTCGTCGCGGACCGACTCGGCGACCACCGCCATCAGGCCGCTCTTCGCCTCCGGGCGGGCCAGGATCGCCGCGAACTGAAGCACTACACCCTCGATGTCCGCGGCCAGGCTGCCCCGGTCGGGGAGCCGCAGTTCGTCGAAGAGCTCCGCCACCGCGTCGACCACGAGTTCGTTCTTGCCGGCCCAGCGGCGATAAAGGGTCGTCTTCGCAACCCCGGCGCGTGTGGCGACGTCGGACAGGGTGAGCTTCGACCAGCCCAGATCGACCAGAGCGGCACGCGTCGCGCACAGGATCGCGGTGTCCGCGGCGGTGCTGCGCGGACGGCCACGGGTGGCGGCGGGGATGCGGCTCTGCATTCCCCGACCATAGCCGGGGGTTGACGCGGGGTATCGAGTGAGAGAGATCACCCGGGGGTCCTTCCGCGGGCGCCACCCGTACTATTACGCTACGACTCGTAGCGAAAGCGCTGACCAAGGCCTGGGTTACGGCGGAGTCCCCGTACAGCGGCCCGTGCAACAGCTCGGACAACGGCTCGGACAACGGCTCGGACGCGGCTCGTGAAGGACGTACACGGGCGGCGGACGCGCGGCGCGGGTGGGGACCCGGCGCCGGGCCCCACCCCGGGCGGGACCGGCTTTCCACATCGTTTTTCCCACAGGCGCGGGAACGGGGGAGGATAGGCGCATGCAGCCACGGAACATGTCCATGAGCGGCGTCGTCGACCTCGCCGCGGTGAAGGCGGCCCAGGAGGCCAAGTCGAAGGCGGAGCAGGCCCGCGCCGAAGCGGCCCGGCAGGGCGGCGGCGGAGCCGTCTCACCGGCCGACCTCGTCATCGACGTCGATGAGGCCGGCTTCGAGCGCGATGTCCTCCAGCGCTCCGCCGAGGTACCCGTCGTCCTCGACTTCTGGGCCGAGTGGTGCGAGCCCTGCAAGCAACTGAGCCCGGTCCTGGAGCGGCTCGCCGTCGAGTACGGCGGGCGCATCCTGCTCGCCAAGATCGACGTCGACGCCAACCAGATGCTGATGCAGCAGTTCGGGATCCAGGGGATTCCCGCGGTGTTCGCCGTGGTGGCGGGGCAGGCGCTGCCGCTCTTCCAGGGCGCCGCCGGCGAGGCCCAGATCCGGCAGACGCTCGACCAGCTCGTCCAGGTCGCCGAGCAGCGCTTCGGCCTGACCGGCCTCACCGTCGACCCCGACGCCGAGCCGGGCGGCGCCGACCAGGGCGCGCAGCCCGAGGTCCCGGCGGGCCCCTACGAGACGCTGCTGAACGCGGCCGCGGAGGCGCTGGACGCCGGCGATCTCGGCGGCGCGGTGCAGGCGTACAAGAACGTGCTCGCCGACGACCCCGCCCACCCCGAGGCCGTACTGGGTCTCGCCCAGGCCGAGTTGCTCCAGCGGGTGCAGGGGCTCGACCCGCAGCAGGTGCGCAAGGACGCCGCCGACCGGCCGGCCGACGCCGAGGCGCAGATCGTCGCGGCCGACCTGGATCTCGTCGGCGGCCATGTCGAGGACGCCTTCGGGCGGCTGATCGACACCGTGCGGCGTACGGCGGGCGACGACCGGGACGCCGTACGGGTGCGGCTGCTCGAACTCTTCGAGGTGGTCGGTGCGGACGATCCGCGCGTGGCCGCCGCACGACGGGCGCTGGCCCGCGCGTTGTTCTGAGGCTCCCGCCTGCGGGAACCGTGCTCCGGCCGGTTCCCGGGGGGCCCGGGGCGGGTGGGGCCGGAGTGGCTCCGGCTGCCGGGGGTGGCGTAAAGCGGCCGCGCTTTGCCAAAACTTGGCAATGGCGGCCGCTGTTACTGCGAGTAAGTCAGGGCGGTCGTTCTGTCGGAATGTGTCCGACGATCAATGACTATGTCCTCCCCCTCGATGACACCCAGCGTTGTCGGCCGAGATCCCTGGGTCGTTGTTCGGTTATCGCGTCGTTACTAGCCAGTAACGAACCCCCTTGTGTCGGCGGCCAGAATGCACCACGATCGGCGACGCTCGGTCCATTGCCCGTTCCCCGACAGCCGGTCGGGTCACGGCACTTCCTGGGTCCCCACCGAGCAGAGCCGACGGCAGTGCCGCCGGCTCTTGGGCAGGGGGGTCTTCGCCTGCGGGTGAAGCCTGTCCAGCAAGGTTGTGCGTGATGCGTGTCAGGCGCGACCAGTGGTTGTCGCTCGGGGGTGATCGCCGGTGATCGAGGCGCGGTTCGCGCTTCCGGGCGCGGGCGCTCTCCTTCCCGAGGACGTAGCACTTCTCCCATCCCTGCCCGGCTGATTCGCCCTCAGGGGCGAGTCGGGGTCAGGAGATGTACGTCCGAGAAGGAGGAAATATGGAGTCCCAGGTGCGTGGTGGGACCAGATGGAAGCGCTTTGCCGTGGTCATGGTGCCCAGCGTGGCCGCCACGGCAGCGATAGGTGTCGCCCTCGCTCAGGGTGCTCTCGCCGCGTCGTTCAGCGTTTCCGGTCAGTCGTTCAAGGTCTCTGCGGACTACCTCCACGGTGAGGGATTCACGCAGTACGGCGCCATTGACGCGGGTACCACCCTCGACGGCAAGAAGACGGCACACCCTGTCGCGGTGTCGGCGTTCACGGACGCCCGTATCCAGAACATGTGCCAGTCCGTTGTCACGCCGAACATCCCGCTGCTCGGGTCCGTCACCCTGACGTTGAAGGCGGGTGACAGCCAGGACCAGAAGAAGCAGGTCACGGCGTCGAACCTGTTCATCGACGTCGAGGACCTCGGGTCCGACAAGGCGGTGTTCAACGGCATCGACATCGGTGTGGCCGCCGGTTCGGCGACCAAGGGCCCCGGCATGAAGGGCGGCAAGGAGCAGGCCAACCCCAACGGCTTCGCCCAGCAGGCCGATTCGGTGGACCTGTACGGCGTGAAGCAGACGGCGTGGGCGACCACCGCAGGAACCTTCACGCTTCCCGGCCTCAGCATGAAGCTGTCCACGGGAGCCAAGGAGTGCTACTAGGCACTCGGTGACGGGTCGGGGGAGTCGCGAGACGCCCCCACCCGTCCTCCGTGGAGGCCGGCCCTTCACGGGCAGCACAGATCATCACTGCACAAACGCCGTACCAGGGAGCTGTTTTCCATGAGCGCCGAGACTCCTGCCGCGTCCGGTCAGTTCACCCGCCGGAGGTTGCAGTTCCGTGCCTGGCGGGGCAGTCGCCCTTTCTGGGCAGGCCTGTTCGTCCTGGTCGGCGGCATTCCGATCATGTACTTCCCGTACGCACATCTTCAGCTCGGCCACCTGACGCTGGCGATGTCCACCACCGCGGGCGCGGGGTCGCTGATCATCGGTGTCCTGCTCGTAGTGCTGGGCATCAGTCTCTGGTTCCAGAAGCACATCCGCACCTTCGCGGGCGTCGCGGCGATTCTGCTGGCGCTGGTGTCCCTCCCGGTGTCCAACTTCGGTGGTTTCATCATCGGTTTCCTGTTCTCGATGATCGGCGGAGCGATGGCCGTCTCCTGGGCACCGGGTGCGCCGCCCGAGACGGAGCCGGTGCCCGAGCCGAACACGGGCCAGGGCGGCACCCCCGGGAAGGGGGCCGAGGTCGCCGAACCGGACCAACTGTCAGGAACGAGCCCGGCGAACGGGGCGAATGGGGGGCACCGTGCCGGCTGACGAGGTGGCTCGCGGGACGGAGGCGAACGTGTCCCGCGTGCGAACCGGACCGCGCCACGCGGCGCCCAAGAAGCCGTTGTTCACCAGGATCCAGGTGCCCGCCGGCAAGGCGATAGCCCTGGCGGCGATGCCGACCGCGGTTCTTATGGGGATGGGGTTCACGCCGAGGCTGGCCCTGGCCGACGACTCCACGCCGTCGGTGTCCAACAGCCTGACGGCCGACGAGTACAAGGACTGTGTGGAGGCCTTGGCCGAGGCCCCGTCCGGCTCGCCGTCGCCGAGTGCCAGTGAGTCCGGCGACACGACCGACAAGACGGACAAGGGCGATCAGGACGGTCAGGGCGAAGCGGCCGAGCCGACTCCGTCCGTCTCGTCGCCCGCCGCCGACTCCTCGCCCGCGCCCGGCTCTTCGGGGTCGTCGGACGGCGACTCCTCCTCGGATTCAGGTTCCGACGACGAGGACGCGTCCACTCCCGAGCCCCCGCCCGCGGAGGGATCAGGCGACCAGGACACGGTGTCGCCGACGCCGACACCCTCGCGGGACGGCGGGCTGCTGGGCACGATCGGCGACGCCATCGACGGAGTCGTCGACGGTGTGGTCGACGGGATCACCGGCGGCGGCGCCGACGGCACGGCGACCCCGACCCCGTCCGCCACGGGCGACGACGAGGCCGCGTCGCCGGACGACAAGAAGACCGACGAGAAGGACAACGCGAAGGCCGACGAGAAGGACGGCACGAGCGGCGACGACAGCACGGACGCCGCGGACGAGCCCGCCGGTGAACCCACGGCCGAGCCGACCGAGCCGTCCGAGGAACCGTCCGAGCCGTCCGAGGAGCCGTCCGGCGAGGCCACCGCCTCACCGAGCCCTTCGGTCAGTCCGTCCGAGAGCGCCACCGTCGACCCCGACGGCTGCCCCATCGCCACCGACGCCGAGAGCGGCATCGACAACAAGGTCCTGGTGCCCGACAACCCCTGGTACCTGGACGCCAGTTCGCTGCTGCTGAAGGGCGCCGACTACCAGGGCGTCGTCGAGGTGAAGACCGCGAGCGGCACCACCAAGAAGGTGCTGAAGTACGTCATCTCGGACGGCACCGACATCGGTGACCTGCACCAGACGGTCAAGGACGAACAGTCCGGCAAGACGCACCACGTGCAGGCGGCCGGCGGCTCGACGTCCACGATCCGTGACGGCAAGACGGTGATGTACACCGAGTCCATCTCCGGGAACCTGCTCGGCCTGATCCCGGTCACGTTCGACCCGGAGCACCCGCCGCCGCTGAACATCCCGCTGATCTACTTCACGAAGGTCAAGGTCACCCAGGCCGGCCAGTTCGGCGGCACGCTGACCGTCCCGGGGCTGCACCAGTTCGTCACCGACTGAGCCGCCGCGGAGTCCGTTCCGCACACGTACACCAGGGCTGTGGCCCGGTCCTTCGCACGATCCGCGGAGGGCCGGGCCACAGCCCTGTGCGTTGTGGACACATGCCCTCCCCTTTGCTCACGCTTTATCCACAGCCTCCACTCAAAGTCCCAGCCAGTGGCTACAGTTGCCCGGTGCATGTTCGGGTTTGGCCATCCGTGTCTGCACGTGACTGTTTCTGACCGGGGGAGTTGCTGACGTAGCGGGCAGAGCCCTGTGGCTTTCGCATGCCCCTTTCGTCACGCTTCGGATGTTTTCTCGCTCCTTCCCAGGTGCCCCGGCCCCCTCCGGTCTCCCTCCACATCCAGGAAGGAACGCACCCCCTTTGCGCTCCAGACCCTCAGGTTTCCGCAGACCGGGACCGATACGCGGGCAGGCCCGCCTGACCCGTCTCCTCCCCCTCTCCCTCAGCGCGGTCCTCGTCACCGGCATCGCCGTCGGCCCCGACTCGCTTCCCGCACCCGCCGCCCCGCTCGACGCGACGCCCGTGAGCGACTCGCGGCCGTGGTTCGAGGACACCCCGGCGGAGCAACTGCGCCAGGACCAGTGCCTGATGACGGACGTACTGCGCCTCGGTGGTCCGGCCATGGCGGCCACCGCGCAGGACGCCCTCAACCAGCCCGCGGACAAGCTGCACACCCTCGCCGACCGCAAGGTCTGGGAGGCGACCCCGCTGGCCACGGCGTACAGCGGCGACCGGGACACGGCCGGCAAGGAACTGAACGCCCTCAACGCCCTCCGGGACGCCTGGGCGAAGCCCCTCGCCGGGATGCCCAACCCGGCCGGCTTCACGGTCACCGGATTCCAGTGGCCGCCGGACGGCAGCGACGGCAAGCCCGGCTTCTACACCCAGACCGGACTGTCCCAGTGGACCTCCGACCGCTTCTGGCAGAGCGAGGAGGACTTCTACGAGGACCCCACCCCCCTGGCCGACGCGGCCACGCGCAAGGCCGTCACCGACCTCGGCACCCCGCTCTACGGCAAGGACCCCGACCCGAGCCTGCCGAGCGACCAGTGGAACCGGGCCCTCGCCGAGCGGGACGCCTTCCAGTGGCTGACCGCGAGCGCGTCCGACCCCGCCGGCGCCGACGACGCCCGTGTCTTCCTCGCCTCCGGCGGCTTCCCCCGTACCGCACCCCAGCAGGACAGCCCCGAGTACCGCATCGCGGTCGAGGACCTCAAGTCCCGCTTCGCGGCCTGCGCCTGGCGCGACCCGCTCGACCCCGGACAGGCGCTCGGCGACGTCACCGCCACCGCCGCGGCCGAGTGGCAGCAGGAGATCGCCTCCCAGGCCACCCAGCGCAACCAGATCCTGACCGCCAACAAGGACGCCACCAAGTCCCTCGCCGCCGGCGCGAAGACCCTCGGCGACCTGATCGGCCAGTCCTGGGTCGCCGACCATCTCGCCCGCTGGCAGGACTACTGGTCCGCCGGCGGCGTCGGCTACATCGGTGACGCCCCGACGACCATCGAGGTGGCCGGCAAGAAGGGCATGTGCCTCGACGCGGCAGGCGGCGGCACGGCCAACGGCACCGTGGTCCAGATCTACACCTGCAACGGCGCGGCCGGGCAGCAGTGGACGGTCGAGGGCGACGACAAGGGCCTGCACCTGAGGAACGTCAAGTCCGCCAAGTGCGTGGACGTCTCCGGGAACAACCCGGCCAATGGCACCAAGATCCAGCTCTGGACGTGCAACAGCGCTCCGTCGCAGACCTGGGAGTACAACGTCCGGGCCACCACGCCGCTGAAGAACGTCGGCACGGGCAAGTGCCTGGACCTGCCGACCTACGACGCGAGCCAGGACTCCCGGCTGTGGACCTGCTCCGGCGGCACACCCCAGAAGCTCACCGTGAAGCCCTCCGGGCACACCGGCATCGTTCCGTCGGCCGCGCAGACCGCCAAGGCGGCGGCGGGCATCGCCGGCGCCCAGGCAGCCGCCAAGAAGCAGCTCACGGACCTCAAGTCCCAGCTCACGGCGGCGCAGAAGGCCGCGACCACCACGGACACCGCGGTCCAGGCCGCCTATGCCACCGCCGACCAGAACGGCGCCCCGCGCGGTCGCGGTCTGCTCGTCGGCCAGCAGAAGGCACAGGTCACCAAGGGCGCCGCCGCCGCGCTGGAGGCGATGGTGAAGGCGGGCGAGACCGCCGAGGCCGCGACCCGCGCCTCCGCCGCCGACAGCGCCACCATCGCCCAGCGGGCACTGGCCCAGGCCGCCCAGGCCAAGGCCGAGTTCCGCAAGGAGGCCGCGCACACCGCCGAACTCCAGGCGAAGGCGGCGGCGGACGCGGCGAAGGTCCACCGGGACAACGCCAAGGCCGACAAGGAGACCGCCGAGGCCAAGCTCCAGGTCGCGGTGAAGGCCGAGGGAGAGGCCAAGTCGGCCGCGGCCGACGCCCACGCCAGACGGCTCGACGCGGAGGCCGAGGAGAAGACGGCCAAGGCCGAGAAGGCGACCGCCGCGGCGAAGCAGGCCGAGGCCGCCGAGCACAAGCGGACCGCCCAGGACGAGGCCGGCAAGGCGAAGGACGCCAAGGACAAGGCCGAGACCGCCGAGCAGACCGCGGTGGCGCGCAAGGACGACGCCGTGAAGGCCCGCGACAACGCCAAGGCCAAGCGCGACGACGCCTGGGAGGCCGAGCAGAAGGCCGACGCCCTGCGCGCCAAGGCGGACGCGAGCGAGAGCTACGCCCAGTCGCTGGACGCCGGCAGCGCCGCCGACGCCGCCCGGACCGCGGCCGACGAGGCCGACCAGCACGCCACCGACGCCGAGACCGCCGCGGGCCGGTCCCGTGCCGCCGCGGACGCGGCGACCGAGGCCGCGGCCGAGGCGGACGCGGCGGCCACCCGGGCCGAGGCCGCGGCCAAGCGGGCCCGGGCCGACGCGGACGCCGCACAGGCGGCCAAGCTGCGGGCGGACGCCGCGGTGAAGACCGCGACCGCCGCCGTGGCGGACGCGATCGCCGCGGCCCGGCACGCCGCCCAGGAGGCCAAGGACGCCGTCGCGCTGGCCGACGAGGCCGAGGCGAAGGCCAAGGAATCCAGGACCCAGGCGGACGGGGCCCGTGCGGAGGCCGCCAAGGCGCTGGTCGCCTCGGCGAAGGCCGCCGGATTCGCGTACGTCACCGCACAGGCCGCCGAGGACGCCGGGAAGGCCGCCGTCCAGGTCGCCGCTCCCGCCAACGACGCCATCCAGCTCGGCTCCGCCTACGCCACCACGGACTCGGCCGCGGGCCTGGTCGTGCTGACCGGGCAGGGGTCGAAGACGATCGCCGAACAGCAGCAGGCCGTCGCCGACGCCCACGCGAAGAACGCGCAGGAGGAGGCCGCGGCCGCCAAGGCCCTCGCGGACCAGGCCAGCGGTGACGCCAAGCAGGCGTACGTCTACGCGGCGAGCGCCGCCGGGTACGCGTCCGACGCCCGCACCTACGCCAAGGAGGCCCTCGGCTACTCGGCCGACGCCGCCAAGGCGGCCGCGTCGGCCACGGCCTCGCTGGCCCGCACCGTCGAGTACCAGCGGCAGGCCACCGAGGACGCGGCAGCCGCCGACTCGGCGGCCGGACGGGCCGAGGGATACGCGGCCGACGCCCGGGCCTCCGCCGACGAGGCGGCCCTCGACGCGGCGGCGGCCCGCGCGGCGGCGACCGAGGCCGAGGAGGCCGCGAAGGACGCCCGCGCGGCGGCGGACCGCGCCGACACCGCGGCCACCGAGGCCGAGGAGGCGGCCAAGGACGCCGACAAGTACGCACAGGAGGCCCAGGAGGCCGCCGAGCGGACGGAGACCCAGGGCAAGAACGACCAGATCGCGTCCGGCGCCAACACCGGCGTGGGCAACGTCTTCTACGTCGTCGACCACCTCGAACCCGTTGGTGAACCGGAGGTGATCAAGAAGGACAACTGCAACGTCATCATCCACATCGGTGACTGTGTGATCACCGCGGTCATCACCTTCGACGCGTACGTGGACCTCTACCTCTGCACGGCCGAGGACATGCCCGCCACGCAGTTAGGGTGCCCGGCCTCGGCCACGCTCTACCTCGGCCCGCAGGTGCTCAAGGGCCAGAAGCACAAGGTCACCCACACCATCTCGATGGCCGAGTTCAACGAGGGCATCGACCCCGTCAAGATCCTGCTGGGCGACTTCATCGAGTGCGCCAAGAAGGTAGCTCCGGGCGTCGACGGCGGAAGCGCCACCGCCTGCCTCTGGGCGGCCAGCTGGTTCGTCGGCGGCAAGACGCTCCAGGCGATCGCCGACGGGATCCACGCGCTCAACGCCGCGCTGCACACCGGGGTGGGCGTCAGCGACGCCTTCCAGGCGCTGCGCGCCCTCAACCTCGACGCCCGCGCCATGGCGGAGATCGAGGAGACCGTCACCACCTACCAGGTCCTCACGGCGGCCTGCCGGGCCAACAGTTTCCCCGGCGGGACCGAGGTGCTGATGGCCGACGGGACCCACCGGCCGATCCGTGACGTGCGCGTCGGCGACGTGGTCCGGGCCGCCGACCCGGGCACGGGCGGAACCCGCCCGCAGGAGGTCACGGACACCTTCCGCCACGGCACCCGGCACCTGGTGGACATCACGGTGGACGGCGGTGTCCTGACCAGTACGGCCGGGCATCGGATGTACGTCGTCGGCCGTGGCTGGACCGTGGTGTCCGACCTGCGGACGGGTGACCGGCTGGTGACCCCCGAAGGTTCGGTCCGTACGGTCACCGCCCTCGTGGACCGGCCCGGCCGGGACGCGCGGGAGGTGTACGACCTCACCGTCGACGGACTGCACACCTTCTTCGTCCGTCCGCAGGGCGCGGATGCCACGGACGTCCTGGTCCACAACTGCACGAACCTGGGGGCCGACGAGGGCATCCAGGGCGCGCACACGATCTCCGACCACGTCTCGGCCGCCGCACGTGCGGGGGCCTGGGACAAGGCGCAGTCCAGCCGCGGTGGTCTTGTGGGAATCTGGCAGGACCAGGCCACCGCGGAGCGGGCCGTCGCCAAGGCGCTCCAGGAGTGGGAGATGGCCCCCGGCAACGCCCAGCGACTGACGAAGTGGAAGACGACGGAGGCGCAGAAGCAGGGGAAGAGCGGCTACAGCTTCGTCGCCGAGCGGGACTGTCTGAAGATCAAGTGGCAGGTGCGCAGCGAAGGATCGCTGGGGACCGTGTACACCAGGGGCGGCGCGCGGGCGGGCGAGGCCGCGGGCAACGAGGTGCAGATCGTGCTGCGGTATGTGAAGAACCACAAGCCGACGAAGTTCGTGGTCTACACGTCGTACCCGCTGCCGAAGCCGTAGCACCCGTCCACCAGGAGGGCACGGGCACCCCACGCGGCCGCCCGTGTCCTCCCTCATGGTCCAGGAGGCCGAAGTGACAAGGCGTCGAGAGGCGTACTACGTCGAGTACGGGGGCGACTTCGGCCTCACGGGGCTGGCCGCGCGACTGTGCGCGGACCCCGGACCGCGACCCGGTGCCCGGGCGGAGCCGGCCCTCGTCGCACGCACGGCCCTCGACGACGGGGACGTCCAGCTCGGCCAGGACGTACGGCTCCTGCTGGCGTCCGGGCTGCCGGAGGAGGTGCTCCGCACGGTCTGGCTGGCCGCCGTGGGCGGGCGCTTCGACCCGGCCGCCCACGGGACGGACGTACCCACCTGGCTGCACACGGTCGCGGAGCTGTGCCCGCCGTACGACCCGCTGGAGCGGACGGAGACGGAGCAGGCGGTGCCGGAGGAGGAACTGGCCGCGGCCGTGCTGGCCGAGATCCGGTCGGCCACCCCCGGGCTGACCGGCGCCGGCGCCGGGCGGGACGTCGTGCGCTCCCTGGAACGGGTGGTGTCCGAGGCCGACGCCGACCTGAGCCTGCGCCTGCTGCTGCGCGCCCTCAAGGCCTGTGCCGTACCGGTGGAAGAGGTGCGGTACCGGCGGCTGCTGGCCCTCGGCGACCGGCTGGCGTACCCGCACACCGCCGTCTTCGAAGGACTGGCCGTGCGGTGGCCGCCGCTCGACCCCGGACGGCGGGACTTCGAGTTCGGTTTCGGGCTGCCCGGGCTGTGCGCGATGTTCGACGGGGAGTGGGAGGCCTGGAAGCACGAGGGCACGGGCACCCCGCGGGAACACGTGGAACGGCTCACCCGCGCGGACGCCGGCATGCCCCCGGGTGTGCAGGCGGCCGTGCTGTGGGAGGACGTGACCCGCCTGCTGGTCTCCGGCCTGTCCGACGAGGAGGTCACGGCCCTGTGGCGCACCGCCGCGAGGAGACAGCGGGCGGCCGACGCGTTCGACACCGACGGACGGGCGTGGCTGCGGGAGATCGCCGAGGTGTGCACCGAGCGGCTGGCGGAGGTTGACCCCGCGTACACGCCGTACATGTCGCCGCCCCGCACGGACCTCACGGCCCGGGTGGGGCGGGAGGTCCAGGAGGTCATCGCACCGTTGTCCGCTGCCACGGACGGCGACGGCACGGCCGCGCCGCTCCAGGAGATCGTGACCTCGGTCGACCCCGACCTGGGGTTCCGTCTCCTCCTGCGCGTTGTGGAGGCGTACGGGATCCCCGTCCCGCGGTCGCGGTACGCCCGGTACCGGGAGTTGGGCGAACGGTTCGGCTACCGCGCGAGTCAGGTCGTCGAAGCGGTGGAGGCACTCGTCACGGACGGCTGAGCCGGCCGTGACGACGCCGAAGGGCGCCCCCCGGTTCGGGGGGCGCCCTTCGGCGTCGTGAAAGGGGCTGCCGGTCAGCCGCGGACCGTCTCCCCCAGGTGGTGGACCCGGACCATGTTGGTGGTGCCGGGGACGCCGGGGGGCGAGCCGGCCGTGATGACCATGACGTCGCCGTCGTTGAACCGGCCCAGCTTGACGACCTCCTGGTCGACCAGGTCGACCATCTCGTCGGTGCTGTTCACGAACGGCACCACGTGCGGCTCGACGCCCCAGCTCAGGGTGAGCTGGTTGCGGGTGCCCTCGTCCGTGGTGAACGCGATGATCGGCTGCTCGGCGCGGTAGCGGCACAGCCGGCGCGCGGTGTCGCCGGACTGGGTGAAGGCGATCAGGCCCCTGCCGCCGAGGAAGTCCGCGATCTCGCAGGCGGCGCGCGCGACCGAACCGCCCTGCGTCCGCGGCTTCTTGCCGGGGACCAGCGGCTGAAGGCCCTTGGAGAGCAGCTCCACCTCGGCCGCCTGCACGATCTTCGACATCGTCTTGACGGTCTCGATCGGGTACGCGCCCACCGACGACTCCGCGGACAGCATCACCGCGTCCGCGCCGTCCAGGATCGCGTTGGCCACGTCGGAGGCCTCGGCGCGGGTGGGCCGGGAGTTGGTGATCATCGACTCCATCATCTGGGTCGCCACGATCACCGGCTTTGCGTTGCGCCGGCACAGGTCGATCAGGCGCTTCTGCACCATCGGGACCTTCTCCAGCGGATACTCCACGGCGAGGTCGCCGCGCGCGACCATGATGGCGTCGAAGGCCATCACGACGTCGTCCATGTTCTGGACCGCCTGCGGCTTCTCCACCTTGGCGATGACGGGGACCCGGCGGCCCTCCTCGTCCATCACCTTGTGGACGTCCTCGACGTCCTTGGCGTCCCGCACGAACGACAGCGCGACCATGTCGCAGCCCATGCGCAGCGCGAAGCGCAGGTCCTCGACGTCCTTCTCGGACAGCGCCGGCACGTTGACGGCCGTGCCCGGCAGGTTGATGCCCTTGTGGTCGGAGACGACACCGCCCTCGACGACCACGGTGCGGACCCGCGGGCCCTCGACGTCCAGCACCCTCAGCTCGACGTTGCCGTCGTTGATCAGGACCTGGTCGCCGGGGTTCACATCGCCGGGCAGACCCTTGTAGGTCGTGCCGCAGATGGTCCTGTCACCCGGCACGTCCTCGGTCGTGATGACGAACTCGTCATCGCGCTCCAGCTCGACCGGCCCCTCGGCGAAGGTCTCCAGACGGATCTTGGGGCCCTGGAGGTCGGCGAGGACCCCGATGGCCCGGCCGGTCTCCTTGGCCGCGGCCCGGACACGGTCGTACCGCCCCTGGTGCTCGGCGTGCGTGCCGTGGCTGAAGTTGAAGCGGGCCACATTCATACCGGCCTCGATCAGCGACACGAGCTTTTCGTGGGAGTCGACCGCGGGGCCGAGAGTACAGACGATTTTCGAACGGCGCATGGGGGCGATCCTATCGGTTTGTTTCGCTGCGGAATATTCCGTCTGGCGGAAGGCAGGGGAGATACAAATGGGCGGCCCGGTGCTCAGCCGAGTATTTCGCTCGGCCCGTTCCGTCGCGGAGTCGCATATTGCTACCGCCCGACCAGCGCGTACGTCTGTGTGGCGATCTCCAGTTCCTCGTCGGTCGGCACCACGGCGACCGCGACCCGTGCGTCCTCGGGCGAGATCAGCCGCGGCCCGTCACCGCGTACGGCGTTGAGCTCGCCGTCCACCACGAGACCCAGTCCCTCCAGGCCCGCGATCGCCGCCTCGCGCACCGGCGCCGCGTTCTCGCCGACCCCGGCCGTGAACGCGATCGCGTCCACCGTGCCGAGCACGGCGTAATAGGCGCCGATGTACTTCTTCAAGCGGTGAATGTAGACGTCGAAGGCGAGTCGCGCCTGTTCGTCACCCTCGTCGACACGGCGGCGGATCTCCCGCATGTCGTTGTCCCCGCACAAACCGATCAGTCCGCTCTTCTTGTTGAGAAGAGTGTCGATCTCGTCGGCGGACATTTCCCCAACACGCATCAAATGGAAGATGACGGCCGGGTCCAGGTCACCGGAACGCGTACCCATCACCAGCCCCTCCAAAGGCGTCAGGCCCATCGAGGTGTCCACACACCTCCCGCCCCGCACCGCCGAGGCCGACGCCCCGTTGCCGAGGTGCAGCACGATCACGTTGACGTCCTCCGGCGCCTTCCCGAGCAGCTCCGCGGTCGCCCGGGAGACATAGGCGTGCGAGGTGCCGTGGAAGCCGTAGCGCCGGACGCGGTACCGGTCGGCGGTGGCCACGTCGATCGCGTAGCGGGCCGCGGACTCCGGCATCGTGGTGTGGAACGCCGTGTCGAAGACGGCGACCTGCGGCAGGTCGGGCCGCAGCGCCTGTGCCGTACGGATGCCCGTGAGGTTGGCCGGGTTGTGCAGCGGCGCCACCGGGATCAGCCGCTCGATCTCGGCGAGCACGGTGTCGTCCACGACGGTCGGCTCGGTGAAGGACTGGCCGCCGTGCACCACCCGGTGGCCGATCGCGGCCAGCTCGGGGGAGTCGACGCCGACACCGTCCCTGGCCAGCTCCGCCGCCACGGCCTTCAGCGCGGCCCCGTGGTCGGCGATCGCGCCGCTCCACTCGCGGGTCTCCCCGTCGGCCGGTGTGTGCTTGAGCCGGGAGGTCTCCTCACCGATCCGCTCGACGAGGCCCACCGCGAGCCGGCTGTGCTCGCGCATGTCGAGCAGCTGGTACTTCACCGACGAGGAGCCGGAGTTGAGGACGAGGACACGGGACGGGCTCACAGCTGCGATGCCTTCTGCTCGGAGGACGTGTCGGAGGATGTGTCGGTGGACGTGTCCGCGGACGTGTCGGCGGACGTCTGGGCCTGGATCGCCGTGATGGCGACCGTGTTGACGATGTCCTGGACGAGCGCGCCCCGGGACAGGTCGTTGACGGGCTTGCGCAGCCCCTGGAGTACCGGGCCGACCGCGATCGCCCCGGCCGACCGCTGCACGGCCTTGTACGTGTTGTTGCCGGTGTTGAGGTCGGGGAAGATCAGCACGCTGGCCTGCCCGGCGACCTCGGAGTCGGGGAGCTTGGTCGCGGCGACGGTCGGCTCGACGGCCGCGTCGTACTGGATCGGCCCCTCGATCCGCAGGTCCGGGCGGCGCCGGCGCACCAGCCCGGTCGCCTCGCGCACCTTGTCGACGTCGGCGCCCGAACCCGACGTACCCGTCGAGTACGACAGCATCGCGATCCGCGGCTCCACCCCGAACTGCGCGGCGGTCGCGGCCGACTGGATGGCGATGTCGGCCAGCTGCTCGGCGTTGGGGTCCGGGTTGACCGCGCAGTCGCCGTAGGCGAGGACCTTGTCGGCGAGGCACATGAAGAACACCGACGACACGATCGACGAGTCCGGCTTGGTCTTGATGATCTCGAAGGCGGGGCGGATCGTCGCGGCCGTGGAGTGCACGGACCCCGAGACCATGCCGTCGGCGAGGCCCTCCTGGACCATCAGCGTGCCGAAGTAGTTCACGTCGGAGACCACGTCGTAGGCCAGTTCGACGGTCACGCCCCGGTGGGCGCGCAGCGCCGCGTACTTCTCCGCGAAGCCGTCGCGCAGTTCGCTGGTGGCCGGGTCGGTCAACTGGGCGTCACCGAGGTCGATGCCGAGGTCCGCGGCCTTCTTGCGGATCTGGTCGACCGGGCCGAGCAGGGTGAGGTCGCACACGCCCCGGCGCAGCAGCACCTCGGCGGCGTGCAGCACCCGCGGCTCGGTCCCCTCCGGCAGCACGACCCGGCGCTTGTCGGAGCGGGCCTGCTCAAGAAGCTTGTGCTCGAACATCATCGGCGTGACCCGGTCGGTGCTCGGGGCGCTGACCCGCCGGCTCAGGTCGGCGGTGTCCGCGTACCGCTCGAAGAGACCGAGGGCGGTCTCCGCCTTGCGGGGGGTGGCCGCGTTCAACTTCCCCTCCAGGGAGAAGAGTTGCTCGGCGGTCGGGAAGCTGGTGCCGGACACCGAGAGGACCGGGGTGCCGGGGGCGAGCCGGGCGGCGAGGGTGAGGATCTCGTCGCTGGGCACCTCGTTCAGGGTGAGCAGCAGGCCCGCTATCGGCGGGGTGCCGGCGCTGTGCGCGGCGAGCGCGCCGATCACCAGGTCGGCCCGGTCGCCGGGGGTGACGACCAGCGCGCCCGGGGTCAGGGCGGTCAGGAAGTTCGGCAGCATGGCGCCGCCGAAGACAAAACCGAGGGCGTCGCGGGCCAGCCCCGAGTCGTCGCCGAGCAGCACCTTGGCGCCGAGCGTGTGCGCGATCTGCGCGACCGTGGGCGCGGCGAGGGCGGGCTCGTCGGGTACGACGTAACAGGGCACCGGTAGCCGGTCCGCGAGCTGCCCGGCGATCGCGTCGCGGTCCTCGCGGGCGACCCGGTTGGCGACCATCGCGAGGACGTCGCAGCCCAGGCTGTCGTAGGCGCGGTACGCGTTGCGGGTCTCGGCGAGCACCGACTCGGTGTTCTGGCCGCGGCCGCCGACGACCGGGATCACGGAGGCGCCGAACTCGTTCGCGAGCCGGGCGTTCATGGCCAGTTCGTCGGGGAGCTGGGTGTCGGCGTAGTCGCTGCCGAGGACCAGGACCACGTCGTAGTCGCGGGCCACCAGGTGGAAGCGGTCGACGAGCGTCGAGACCAGTTCGTCGGTGCCGCGCTCGGCCTGGAGCGCGGCGGCCTCGTGGTAGTCGATGCCGTAGACGGTGGCCGGGTCCTGGGTGAGCCGGTAGCGGGAGCGCAGCAGCTCGAAGAGACGGTCCGGACCGTCGTGGACGAGCGGCCGGAAGACACCCACCCGGTCGACCTGCCGGGTCAGCAGCTCCATGACTCCCAGCTCGACGACCTGCCGGCCGTCGCCGCGGTCGATACCGGTCACGTACACGCTGCGCGTCACGCGTGCTCTCCGTTTCATGTCGGGGGTGGGGGAGTCTCGGCCGCTCTGCCGGTGTCCGGAAGGCCCGCCTGCCGGGGAGGCCCACAAAGATCACTCACTTGGATCGGCGGAACCCTCTTGACAATACCTCTGCCGATGGATAAGGCGCCCGTCAGTAGAGGGGTGCGGCACCGGTCCGGGCGACATGAAACAATCGGATCCGGCTCACCGGTGTCAACAGCGACCAGGAGACACAGCACGATGCGAATCGGAGTTCTCACCGCAGGCGGAGACTGCCCCGGCCTGAACGCCGTCATCCGGTCGGTCGTGCACCGGGCCGTCGCGCAGTACGGCGACGAGGTCATCGGCTTCGAGGACGGCTACGCGGGTCTGCTCGACGGCCGCTACCGGAGCCTGGACCTGAACGCGGTGAGCGGCATCCTCGCCCGCGGCGGCACCATCCTCGGCTCCTCCCGCCTGGAGCGCGACCGGCTCCGCGAGGCCTGCGAGAACGCGTCGGACATCGTGCGCGACTTCGGCATCGACGCGCTGATCCCGATCGGCGGCGAGGGCACGCTGACCGCGGCCCGGATGCTGTCCGACGCGGGCCTGCCGGTCGTCGGCGTCCCGAAGACCATCGACAACGACATCTCCTCCACGGACCGCACCTTCGGCTTCGACACCGCCGTCGGCGTCGCCACCGAGGCGATGGACCGGCTCAAGACCACCGCCGAGTCCCACCAGCGGGTGATGGTCGTCGAGGTGATGGGCCGGCACGCGGGCTGGATCGCGCTGGAGTCCGGCATGGCCGCCGGCGCCCACGGCATCTGTCTGCCGGAGCGGCCGTTCAACCCGGCCGACCTGGTCAAGATGGTCGAGGAGCGGTTCGCGCGCGGCAAGAAGTTCGCCGTGATCTGCGTCGCCGAGGGCGCCCACCCCGGCGAGGGCACCATGGACTACGGCCACGGCGAGATCGACCAGTTCGGCCACGAGCGCTTCCAGGGCATCGGCACCGCCCTCGCGTTCGAGCTGGAGCGCCGGCTCGGCAAGGAGGCCAAGCCGGTCATCCTCGGCCACGTCCAGCGCGGCGGCACCCCGACCGCGTACGACCGGGTGCTCGCCACCCGCTTCGGCTGGCACGCCGTCGAGGCCGCGCACCGCGGCGAGTTCGGCCGGATGACCGCGCTGCGCGGCACCGACATCGTGATGGTGCCGCTCGCGCAGGCCGTGACCGAACTGAAGACGGTCCCCAAGGACCGGATGGACGAGGCGGAGTCGGTCTTCTAGACCTCGGTGGCGTGCGGCTACGGCGAGGACTCCACCCCCGACCAGAAGTGCTCCACGATCCGGTCCAGGAACTCCCGGCCCTTGTCGCCCGAGTCCTCGCTGCCGCCGCCCCAGCTGAGGGTGGCGACCATCTGCCCCTGGTACTCCTCGTGGAGCCGTTGCAGAACGGCGTCCAGCAGGGCCCGTTCCAGGGGCACCACCTTGGCCACCGGACGGGCGTAGGCCTGCCAGCGGGTGGTCACCGCGCTGCGCAGCAGCTCCGCGAGCCGGTCCTCGCGCCCGGTGACGGCGACGAGGTCGGGCAGTCCGAGGCCGAGTACGTCGGCCAGCGCGGCCGACTGCCGCTCGGTGCCGCGCCACTCGTCGCGTTCCTCCATCCGCTGGTACGCCGGGAGTTCCAGGCCGACCCCGCGGGCGACGTCCTCCGGGGCGAGCCCGCGGGCGATGCGGTGCTCGCGCAGGGTCCGCGGGCGGCCGATCAGTTCACCGGCGGAGCACCACAACACCCCCGCGAGCGCGGTGATCTCGGGGTTGCTGGGGGTCGCGGCCCCACGCTCCCAGGCGACCACGAGATCGGGCGAGACATACGGCAGTCCGTACGAGGTACGCAGGCCGTGGGCGACATGCTCGGGCCCCATGCCGAGAGCGGCACGGAGCCTTCGGGCGGCGGGGGCGTTGAAGGGCGGGCCGGGCGTGGGTGGCTGGGCCGATCGTCGGTGCACGCGGGACAAGCTAGGCCCGCGGGCACCTGAGGACCACGGTCGGTTCGGACACAATCACGGATTGTAGGAACATACGGATTCGGCCACCCGGGCCGCCGGTGGCTCGGCCGCTGCCCCGGCCGCTCAGCCCGTCCCCGCCCAAAGGCTCACCCCTTCACCGCCCCGCCCAGCGCGAACCCGCCGCCCAGCTTCCGGGCGACCAGCACGTACAGCAGGATCACCGGCGTCGAGTAGATGATCGAGAACGCGGCCAGCTGCCCGTACGCCACCATGCCCCGGTTGCCGAAGAACTCGTTGATGCTGACGGCCGCCGGCATCTGGTCCGGGGTGAGCAGCAGCATGAACGGGACGAAGAAGTTGCCCCACATCATCACGAAGGAGAAGACGGTCACCACCGCGACCCCCGGCCCCATCAGCGGCAGCACGATCCGCAGCAGGGACTGGAACGAGGACGCGCCGTCCGTCCACGCGGCCTCCTCCAGCTCCTTCGGCACCCCGTCCATGAAGTTCTTCATCAGCCAGATGGCGAACGGCAGTTGGGAGGCGGCGAAGAAGAAGATCGTGCCCTGCATGGTGTCGATCAGGTCGACCTGCACGAACAGCGCGTACACCGGCACCATGATCGCGGTGATCGGCAGACTCGTCGCGAACAGGATCGTCAGCAGGAACGGCCGGTTCAGGCGCGAGCGGAACCGGGACAGCGGATAGGCCGCGAGCGCCGCGCACACCACGGTCAGCGCGGTCGCGCCGCCGCACAGGATCAGACTGTTGAGCAGCGGCCGGAACGTGACGTCCTCGTTGAGCACGGCGTCGAAGTTGTCGAAGGTGAGGCCGTCGGGCACCTTCACCCTGAGGTCGGCGCGCGGGTCCACCGCGGACAGCAGCACCCAGGCGAGCGGCAGCACGAACGCCGCCGCGGCGAAGAGCAGTCCGGCGTCCGCCGCGAACCGGCGCGAGGTGCGGGTACGGGTTCGGGTCATGCGGGTGTCACACCTCCGTCCGCAGCAGGCGCATGTAGACCACGGAGAACAGCGAGCCGACCAGGAGCAGCAGCAGGGCCACCGCCGTGCCGTAGCCGATCATGCTGTTCTGGAAGGCCTGTTCGTACATGAACAGCGGCAGTGTCTGGCTCTTGTCGCCGGGGCCGCCGCGGGTCATCACCCAGATCAGTCCGAACACGGAGAGCGTCTGGAGGGTGTTGAGCATCAGGTTGGTGCCGATCGACCGCCGGATCATGGGCAGCGTGATGTGCCACATCCGGCGCCAGCCGCCCGCGCCGTCCATCTCCGCGGCCTCCGTGATCTCCTTCGGGATCTCGTTCAGCGCGGCCGAGTACACCAGCATCGAGAACGCCGTGCCGCGCCACACGTTCGCGAACGACACCGCCAGGATCGGCAGCGTGAACAGCCAGTTCTGGGACGGCAGATGGAGGAAGTCCAGGATGGCGTTGAGCGTGCCCTCCCGGCGGAAGAACGCGTAGAGCAGGAAACCCGCGACGACCTCCGGCAGCACCCAGGCCGTGACAACGATGCCGCCGGTGAGCGTACGGACCGGCTTCGAGGCGCGCTGCATCAGCGCGGCCAGCGCCAGACCCAGGGTGTTCTGGCCGATCAGGGACGACAGAACCGTGAAGACCAGGGTCAGCCACACGGCGTTCAGGAACGCCTCGTCCTGGAAGGCCCGGGTGAAGTTCTCGAACCCGACGAACGACGACTCCGCCTGACCGGTGAGCTGGAGGTCGGTGAAGGCGATGTACGCGCAGTAGGCGATCGGCCCCGCGAGGAACAGCACCATCAGGACCAGGGCCGGCGAGACCGGCAGCAGGCGGGTGAGGGAGCGGGCGGTGCGGTGGGACGGCTCCGGGCGCGCCGCGGGACCGGGCGGCGGCGGGGCCTTGAGCACCGGGCCGCCCGAAGCGGACGGCCCGTTCACGGACGGACTCTTCACGTCACTTCTCGATCACTTGGTTGTCGGTGACGTCCTTGAGGGTGTCGTCGTATCCGCTCGCGGCCTCGTCGACCGAGAGATCGCCGGTCGTCACACCCTCCATCGCCTCCTGGATCGCCACCGAGACCTTCGGATACGCCGGGTAGGCGGGCCGGTAGTGGGTCGTGGCGACCAGGTCGGTGAAGAACTCGATGCCGGGCTGCGCCTTGACGTACTCGGGGTCGGCGGCCACGTCCTCGCGCACCGCGATACCGGAGTTGGCGATGTACCACTTCTGGGCGTTGTCCTTCGTCTGCATCGTCTTGATGAAGTCGAAGGCGAGATCCGGGTTGGCGGCCTTGTCGGGGATGGACCAGGTCCAGCCGCCGGACATGCTCACCTTGCCGGGCGCCTGCCCGGTCTGCGTCGGCATCGCGGCCAGACCCAGCTTCTCGGACCACTCCGGCCACTCGTGCCCGCTGCCCGGCAGCCAGTCCTGCGGCAGCCACGAGCCGTCGAGGTCGATACCGAGCTTGCCCTCGGGCAGCAGCTCACCACGGACCCGGGTGCCGAAGTTGGGGTCGAGGGCGTCGGCGACGTCCGGCCCGAGCTTCTCCTTGTAGACGGTCTCGACGAAGCCGAGGGCGTCCTTGAAGGCCGGGCTCCCGGTCACCCACTTCTTGCTCGCCTTGTCGTACAGCGGGTCGGCGCTGCCGTCGCCCGTGCCGTAGAGCAGCATCTCGAAGCCCTGCATGGTGGCCGCCTCGCCGGCCGGCTTGCCGGTGTAGACGTTGAGCGGGGTGACGCCCGGCACCTTCTCCTTGATGGTGCGGGCCGCCTCCAGCACGTCGTCCCAGGTCTTCGGCTGCCAGTCCGCGGGCAGCCCCGCCTTGGCGAAGATCCCCTTGTCGAACCAGAGCCCGCGGGTGTCGGTGCCGTCCGGGACGCCGTACGTCTTGCCGTCCTCGCCCTTGGCCGCGGCCTTCGCCGTGTCGACGAACTGGTCCCAGTCCGCCCACTTCTCCAGATAGGGGTCCAGGGGCGTGAGATAACCGCTGGTGATGTCCGAGTTGATCAGGAAGGTGTCCTCGTAGACCAGGTCCGGCGCGGTCTTCGGGGAGCGGAGCATCTGCTGGAGCTTGGTGTAGTACTCGGCGTCCGGGGCCTTGATCGGGACGAACTCGACCTTCTTGCCCGGGTACTCCTTCTCGAACTGCTTCTTGATGTCCGCGAGATAGTTGTCCATCACCTTGATGGAGTTGTCCGTGGACTGCTTGTAGGACACCTTCAAAGTGTCGGGATCACTGCCGGAACCACCACCGCAGGCGGTGAGGGTCGCGGCGGTGAGGACAAGGGCGGAAGTGAGCAGGACGGCTGTGGGGCGCACGGGCATGACCTCCTGCGGGCGCACGGCGGGGTGTGGCCGGAAGATGACTGCCCGGTGAACCTAAGAGCGCCGGTCATGTCCGGTCAATAAGTCTGCCGCGATTGCCTCTCCGCCGTGACCTGGGACGCAGCCCTCAGCGCCCCGAGGCCGCCCCGCTCACCCAGCGGTAGACCAGCTCCGGCCGCCCCACCTGCCCGTACTGCGGACTGCGGCCCGCCCGGCCCGCGTCCACCAGATGCTCCAGATAGCGCCGGGCCGTGATCCGCGAGATGCCCACCGCCTCGGCGAGGGCCGCCGCCGTCAGCCCCTCGCCCGCCTCCCGCAGCGCGCCCGTGACCCGCTCCAGCGTCGGCCCGCTCAGCCCCTTCGGCAGCGCCGCCGGACCCGGCGCCCGCAGGGTCGCCAGCGCCCGGTCCACCTCGTCCTGACCGCTCGCCTCCCCGGCCGCGCCCCGGAACTCCGCGTACCGCACCAGCCGGTCCCTGAGCGTCGCGAACGTGAACGGCTTCAGCACGTACTGGACGACACCGAGCGAGACACCCTCGCGGACCACCGTCAGGTCCCGGGCGGACGTCACCGCGATCACGTCCGCGTGATAGCCGGCGGCCCGCAGCGAACGCGCCAGCTGCAAACCGTGCACATCGGGCAGATGCAGATCTAGCAGCAGCAGATCCACCGGGTTGCGCTCCAGCGCACGCCGGGCCTCCGCGCCCGTGTGGGCCTTGCCGACGGCGACGAAACCCTGGACCCGGCCCACGTACATCATGTGCGCGTCGGCCGCGACGGGGTCGTCCTCCACCACGAGCACCCGGATCGGCTGCCCCCCGGCCGCGCCCGCTCTTCCGTCCTCGCCCGTCGTCCCCGTCATACCCGTCCTCCCGTCACCGCGTCGTGTACCGCGGGCTTCAGCGGCAGCCGGACCTCGAACCGCGCCCCGCCGTCCGGCGACTCGGCCACCGTCAGCGTCCCCCCGTGCCGGTGGACCGCCTGGCGCACCAGGGCCAGACCAAGACCCCGGCCGCCCGGCCCGGCCGGTTTGGTGGAGAAGCCGCGCTGGAACACCAGGTCCGCGTGGGCCGGGTCGACGCCCGAGCCGGTGTCGGACACCCGCAGCACCAGCTCCGCGCCCGGGCCCTCGTCCTCCGCCGCCGCGCCCGCCGCGGTGTACGCCGCCACCGTCACCCGGGCCCCGACGCTGCCCTGCGCCGCGTCCACGGCGTTGTCGATGAGGTTGCCCAGGATGGTCACCAGGTCCCGCGCGGGCAAGGCCTGCGGCAGCAGTCCGTCGTCCAGGCCGCCGCTCTCCCGCGACACCACCAGCTCCACACCCCGCTCGTTGGCCTGGGCCGTCTTGCCGAGCAGCAGCGCCGCGAGCACCGGTTCGCTGACGGCGGCCACCACCTGGTCGGTGAGGTCCTGCGCCAGCTCCAGCTCGGCCGTCGCGAACGCCACCGCCTCGTCCGCGCGGCCCAGCTCGATCAGCGACACCACGGTGTGCAGCCGGTTGGCCGCCTCGTGCGCCTGGGACCGCAGCGCCTCCGAGAAACCGCGCTCGGAGTCCAGCTCGCCCATCAGGGACTGGAGCTCGGTCACGTCCCGCAGGGTCACCACCGTGCCGCGCCGCTCACCGCCGGACACCGGCGAGGTGTTCACCACCAGCACCCGGTCCGCCGTCAGATGCACCTCGTCGACGCGCGGCTCGGACGACAGCAGCGCGCCCGTCAGCGGCGCCGGCAGCCCGACGTCGGCGACCGAACACCCCACGACCTCGCCCGAGACGCCCAGCAGCTCCCGGCCGCCGTCGTTGATCAGCGCCACCCGGTACTGCCCGTCCAGCATCAGCAGCCCCTCACGCACCGCGTGCAGGGCGGCCTGGTGGTAGTCGTGCATCCGGCTCAGCTCGGACGCGTTCATCCCGTGGGTGTGGCGGCGCAACCGGGCGTTGACGACGTAGGTGGCGATGGCGCCGAGGGCGAGGGCGCCGGCCGCGACACCCACGAGCGCGGCGACCTGCTCCTGCGCCCGCTGACTGATCGCGTCGACCTTTATCCCGGCGCTGACCAGGCCGATGACCTGCCCGCCCTCCATGACCGGGGTGACCGCCCGGACGGACGGGCCGAGTGTGCCCGTGTAGGTCTCGGCGAACGACCCGCCCTTCTGGGCCGCCTCGATATGGCCGAGGAAGGGCTTGCCGATCTGGTTCACGTCCGGATGCGTCCAGCGGATGCCCTGCGGGCTCATGATTGTGACGAAGTCGATCCCGGCGTCCCGCATCACGTCCACCGCGTACGGCTGGAGCGTCGCCGTCGGGTCCTCGGTGTGGATCGCGGTGCGCACCGAGGGCGCGTCCGCCACCGTACGGGCCACCGCCATGGCCTGCCGCCGGGCCGCGTCCTCGGCCTGGCTGCGGTCGCTGATGTACGTGAACAGCGCGTACCCGGCGACGAGCACGGCGATCAGCACGGCCTGCATCGTGAAGAGCTGGCCTGCGAGGCTCCGGGGCCGGGGGACGGGGATGCGCATGTCGCCAGTGTGCCTCGCTCCTGCTCGTCGCCCACCCCTCAGGTTCCTGCCACCATGTTTGCGCGAACCATGACATTCACCGTGAGTGTCCGCGCATGTGTGAAGCGTGAACTAATTGACGTCTCCCCCTCCGAAGAGGAGGGATGCTCCGACTCTGCGCCGCTATTCGGCGCTCCTTCGGAGCCTTCCTGCTTCACCGCCGACTGCCCGCCCGGAGGATCTCCGTTGAGGTCTTACGCCGGCTCCACAGGCAGACACCGCCAGCCCGGCGGCCAGAATGTTCTTCGCTGCGTTCCCGTCCCGGTCGTGGGTCGCGCCGCATGCGGCGCAGTTCGGCCCACGATGCGTCGGAGATCGCACGGCTGAGTGTGCGGCGTTTCATCACGCCCCGGACAGCAAGATCCTCGATCACGATCGTTTGGTTCTCACGAACGAGACGCGTGGACAGCTGGTGCAGGAGATCCCGACGTCGGTCGGCGATCCGGGCGTGTATACGGGCGACCCGGGCGCGAGCTTTGTCTCGGTTTCTGGACCCCTTCTGCTTGCGGGACACTTCTCGCTGGGCACGGGCGAGCCTTGCCCGCTCTCTCTTCTCGAACCTCGGATTGGTGACCCTCTCTCCCGTCGACAGGGTCACCAGCGAGGTGATGCCGGCGTCGACGCCCACTGCGGTGTCGGCAGCCGGCAGCGGCTTCACCGAAGCGTCTTCGCACAGCATCGAGACGAACCAACGTCCCGCGCGGTCCCGTGACACGGTCACTGTCGACGGCACCTGCCCCTGCGGCAGGGGCCTGGACCATGCGATCCGCAGCGGCTCGCGCATCTTGGCCAGCGTCAGTCGACCCTCGCGGTAGGTGAACGCGGAGCGGGTGTACTCCGCGCTGTTGCGGGACCTCTTGCGGGACTTGAACCGGGGGTAGGCGGAGCGCTTCTCGAAGAAGTTGGTGAAGGCGCCTTGAAGATGCCGTAGCGCCTGTTGCAGCGGGACTGACGAGACATGGGTCAGGTAGGCGTACTCCTCGGCCTTCTTCCATTCGGTCAGCAGCGCCGAGGTCTGGACGTAGTTGATCCTGCGCAGCGCTGTGTGTGAGCACCGGTCGTCCATGTACTAAATGAACGGAAGGGTGACCGCCCTCACAAGGCGCGACATAGTCACGGCAATCCCCATAACCCCCGGACGTGAGCCGCACGCCGGTGATGCCGATGACGTCGTCAAGGAGGGCTTGCCGTGAGCAGTACACCCGAAACGGCATCCGCCGCACCCGCCAAACGGGACCGCACCCACTATCTCTACATCGCGGTGATCGTCGCGGTGGCGCTCGGTATCACCGTGGGCCTCGTCGCTCCCGACTTCGCGGTCGAGCTGAAGCCCATAGGCACGGGCTTCGTGAACCTGATCAAGATGATGATCTCGCCGATCATCTTCTGCACCATCGTGCTGGGCATCGGCTCGGTACGGAAGGCCGCCAAGGTCGGCGCCGTCGGCGGTATCGCCCTCCTCTACTTCACGATCATGTCGCTGGTCGCCCTGGCCATCGGCCTGGTCGTCGGCAACATCCTGGAGCCGGGCACCGGCCTCGCCGTCACCGACGCGATCAAGGAGACCGGCCAGGCGCAGGTCGACGCGGAGGCGAAGGACACCACCGAGTTCCTGCTCGGCATCATCCCGACCACGATCGTCTCGGCCTTCACCGAGGGCGAGGTCCTCCAGACCCTGCTGATCGCCCTGCTCGCCGGCTTCGCCCTCCAGGCCATGGGCAACGCGGGCCGCCCGGTCCTGCGCGGTGTCGAGCACATCCAGCGGCTCGTCTTCCGCATCCTCGCCATGATCATGTGGGCCGCCCCGATCGGCGCGTTCGGCGCGATGGCCGCGGTGACCGGCTCGGCCGGTGTGGACGCGCTGAAGAGCCTCGCCGTACTGATGCTCGGGTTCTACGCCACCTGTTTCCTGTTCGTCTTCATCGTCCTCGCGGCGCTGCTGCGGATCGTGGCGGGGATGAACATCCTGAGCCTGTTCAAGTACCTGGGCCGCGAGTTCCTGCTGATCCTGTCGACCTCCTCCTCCGAGTCCGCGCTGCCGCGGCTCATCGCGAAGATGGAGCACCTGGGCGTCAGCAAGCCGGTGGTCGGCATCACCGTCCCGACCGGCTACTCCTTCAACCTCGACGGCACCATGATCTACATGACCATGGCGTCCCTGTTCATCGCCGACGCCATGGGTACGCCGATGTCGGTCGGCGAGCAGATCCCGCTGCTGCTCTTCCTGCTGGTCGCCTCGAAGGGCGCCGCCGGTGTCACCGGAGCCGGCCTCGCGACCCTCGCGGGCGGTCTCCAGTCGCACAAGCCGGCCCTGGTGGACGGCATCGGTCTCATCGTCGGCATCGACCGCTTCATGAGCGAGGCCCGCGCCCTGACGAACTTCGCGGGCAACGCGGTCGCCACCGTCCTGATCGGCACCTGGACCAAGGAGATCGACAAGGAACGCGTCGACCAGGTTCTCGCCGGCGGGTTCCCCTTCGACGAGAAGACGCTCCTGGACGACGGCCACGGCGGCTCGGACGACGACGAGGCCGAGGTGCCCGGTCAGCGCGACCAGGGCGACAAGGAGCTCGCGAAGGCCTGACCTCCACCCGCGTGGGGAGGGGCCCGTGCCCCTTGTCCCCTCCCCACGCACCTGGGCGCCCCTCCCCGCCTGAACCGGGGCCGGACGCCCGTCCCGGGACCCCGGGTGGCTGACGTTCCCCCCGTCGCTCAGCCACCCGGGGTCCACCCGTGTGCGCCGGCCGCCGTCCGAGCCGGCCGGCGTCCGCTCTTGCCCTGACGTCGGCGTCAGGGCATACGTTCGTGGACATGCGAATCGGCGAGCTGGCCGAACGGGCCGGGACCACCACGCGTGCGCTCAGGTACTACGAGTCGCGGGGGCTGCTGCCCGCGCGGCGCGACACCCACGGCCACCGGACCTACGACGAGGGCGATCTGCTGCTGCTGAGGCAGATCAGGACGCTCCAGGACTTCGGGTTCGAGCTGGAGGAGACCCGGCCCTTCGTGGAGTGTCTGCGGGCCGGGTCCCCGGAGGGCGACCGCTGCCCGGCCTCGCTCGACGTCTACCGGCGCAAGCTCGGCGAACTGGACGCGCTGATCGGCGAGTTGCAGGCGGTCCGGGCGCAGATCGGCGTACGGCTGGCACTCGCCGAGGATCCGAAGTGCGAACTGGGAGGACCCTAGTGGTGGACAACGTGACGGACGCGGACTTCGGGACGGAGGTCCTGGGCTCCGAGCTGCCGGTGCTGGTGGAGTTCACGGCCGACTGGTGCCCGCCCTGCCGGCAGATGGCGCCCGTGCTGCGCGCGCTGGCGGCGGAGGAGGGGGAAAGGCTGAAGGTGGTGCAGCTGGACGTGGACCACAATCCGGAGACGACCAACGCCTACAAAGTGCTGTCGATGCCCACGTTCATGGTCTTCCGGGGCGGCGAGCCGGTCCGGTCCATGGTGGGCGCCAGGCCCAAGCGGCGCCTGCTGGAGGAACTCGCCGAAGTCCTCTGAGCCTCCGCACGCCCCCGCACGGGGCCGCAGACAGAGAAATCCCCCGAGCAATTGCGCTCGGGGGATTTCTCTGCGTATATTCAATGATTCGCGACTTGAGGAAATCAGGTCACGAATAAGTCCAGTGGGCACAGTATATCCGTGCGGGAGCGGAATTGTCAAACAGCGAATTTCCAGACGATGAAATGCGCCGCGAGCAGGAATTCATCGACGGGCTGTACGCGCGCGTCGACGTCCTGCGCGGTGACGCCGAGGAGTCCGTCACGGACGCGCTCGCCCAGGCGGACAAGCCGATGCAGGCCCGGCTCGAACGGGACATCCTGGTCGCCGAGCGCGCGGGACTGCTCGCCGCGCTCAACGCGGTGGACGGTTCGCTCTGCTTCGGCCGGATCGACCTCACCACCGACGCCAGCCACCACATCGGCCGTATCGGACTGCGCGCCGCCGACGCCGAGCGCACCCCGATCCTGATCGACTGGCGGGCCGCGGTCGCCCGTCCCTTCTATCTGGCCACCGGCCACACCCCGATGGGGCTGCGCCGGCGCCGCCACATCACCACCGACGGCCGCCGCGTCACCGACCTGCACGACGAGTTCCTCGACGTCGGCGACGCCACCCGCACCGGCCACGAGGACCCGTCGGGCGACGCCGTGCTGCTCGCCGCGCTGGACTCCGCCCGCACCGGCCGGATGACCGACATCGTGCAGACCATCCAGGCCGAGCAGGACGAGATCATCCGTGCCCCGCACCGCGGCATCCTGGTCGTCGAGGGCGGCCCCGGCACCGGAAAGACGGCGGTCGCCCTGCACCGGGCCGCCTACCTCCTCTACGAGCACCGCGAACTCCTCGCGAAACGCGCCGTGCTGATCGTCGGACCCAACCCCGCCTTCCTCGGCTACATCGGCGAGGTGCTGCCCTCCCTCGGCGAGACCGGCGTACTCCTCGCGACCGTCGGCGAACTGTTCCCCGGTGTGAAGGCGACGGCCACCGACACCCCCGAGGCCGCCGTGGTCAAGGGCCGCGCGGACATGGCCGACGTGCTCGTCGCCGTGGTGCGCGACCGGCAGGCGCTGCCCGACCCGGTGATCACCATCGAGCACGAGCGCGAGATCCTGATGCTCGACGACGGACTCGTCGGCGTCGCCCGCGAACGCACTCGTGCGGCCAAGCTGCCGCACAACGAGTCCCGTGAGCACTTCGAGGGACACATCCTCAACACGCTCACCGAGCTGTACGCCGAACGCATCGGCACCGATCCCTACGACGGCTCCAGCATGCTCGACGACAGCGACCTCACCCAGATCCGCGACGACCTCGCCGAGAACCCCGAGGTCTGGTCCGCCATCGACCGGTTGTGGCCCCGGATCACCCCACGGCGGCTGATCGCCGACTTCCTCGCCGCACCCGAGGCCTACGTCGACGCCACCGACGCGGCCGCGATCCGGCGGCCGGTCACCCGGGCCTGGACCACGGGCGACGTACCGCTGCTCGACGAGGCGGCCGAACTCCTCGGCGAGGACGACCGGTTGGCGCGGGCGCGCGCGGAACGCGAACGGGAGACACAGATCGCGTACGCGCAGGGCGTGCTGGACGTGTCGTTCGCGTCCCGCACCTACGAGTTCGAGGACAAGGAGGACAGCGACCCCGAGAGCTCCGAGGTGCTGTCCGCGCACGACATCATCGACGCCGAGCGGTTCGCCGAACGACAGGAGGAGGACGACCACCGCAGCGCGGCCGAGCGGGCGGCGGCCGACCGGACCTGGGCGTTCGGGCACATCATCGTCGACGAGGCGCAGGAGCTGTCGCCGATGGCGTGGCGGCTGCTGATGCGGCGCAGCCCGACGCGCTCCATGACGCTCGTCGGGGATCCGGCGCAGACCGCGGACGCGGCGGGCGTCGGCTCGTGGTCGGAGATCCTCACGCCCTATGTCGAGGACCGCTGGGAGCACACCCGGCTCGGCGTCAACTACCGGACACCGGCCGAGATCATGGAACTCGCCGCTGCCGTGGTGCGGGCCGGGGACCCGGACTTCGAACCGCCGAGTTCCGTACGGTCCACAGGGGTACGTCCGTGGATCCGGGCCACCGACGATCTGCCGGGCGCGGTGGTGAAGGCGGTCGAGGAACTCGCCCCCGCCGAGGGGCGGCTGGCGGTCATCGCACCCGCCCGGCTGCACCGCAGGCTCGCGGCGGGGCTCGACGGCGTGACGGCGGGCGCCGAGCCCGACCTGACGCGGAAGGTCGTCCTGCTGGACCCGCGCCAGGCCAAGGGCCTCGAATTCGACTCGGTACTGGTGGTGGAACCCGGCGACTACGGCACCAGCGACCTGTACGTCGCCCTGACAAGGGCGACCCAGCGCCTGGGGGTGCTGCACTCGGGAGCACTGCCGCCGGCGTTGCGGTGAGGGGCCGGGGGGCTTCGCCCCCCGGCCCCCGGCCTCCGCACCTTATGCCGGGCGCAGCCAGACCGTCGCCAGGGGTGGGAGGGTGAGCCTGATGCTGGCCGGGTGGCCGTGCCAGGGGGTGGGTTCCGGCTTGGTGGGGTCCGGGTGGGTCGTGCCGCCACCGCCGTACGGGAGGGCGTCCGTGTTGAGGGCCTCGTGCCAGGCCGGCACGTCGTCCGGGACGCCCACGCGGTAGTCCTGGCGGACCACCGGGGAGAAGTTGCTGACGGCGAGCAGCGGTGTGCCGTCGGCCGCGCGGCGCAGGAACGCGAAGACGTTGTCCTCGGCCGCGTCCCCGACGATCCACTCGAACCCCTCCGGCTCGGTGTCCCGCTGCCAGAGGGCCGGCGTGTGCCGGTAGACGGTGTTCAGATCACGGACCAGGTCCCGCACACCCCGGTGGTCGGCCTCGGCGCCGTACGCCGGATCCAGCAGCCACCAGTCGGGGCCGTGCGCCTCCGACCACTCGGCGCCCTGCGCGAACTCCTGCCCCATGAAGAGCAGTTGCTTGCCCGGGTGGGCCCACATGAAGGCCAGGTACGCCCGCAGGTTCGCCCGCTGCTGCCACCAGTCGCCCGGCATCTTCGACACCAGCGAACGCTTGCCGTGCACCACCTCGTCGTGCGAGATCGGCAGCACGTAGTTCTCGCTGTACGCGTACACCATCGAGAACGTCATCTCGTGGTGGTGGTACTGGCGGTGCACCGGCTCGTGGGCCACGTACTCCAGCGAGTCGTGCATCCAGCCCATGTTCCACTTCAGTCCGAAACCGAGGCCCCCGAAGCCGCTCGGGCCCTTGTGGTGGGTGGCGCGCGTGACGCCGTCCCACGCGGTCGACTCCTCGGCGATCGTCACCACACCCGGCGCCCTGCGGTACACCGTCGCGTTCATCTCCTGGAGGAATGCCACCGCGTCCAGGTTCTCCCGGCCGCCGTACACGTTCGGCGTCCACTGACCCGGCTCGCGCGAGTAGTCCAGGTAGAGCATCGAGGCGACCGCGTCCACCCGCAGGCCGTCGATGTGGAACTCCTCGCACCAGTACACGGCGTTCGCCACCAGGAAGTTGCGCACCTCGCGGCGGCCGTAGTCGAACTCCAGCGTCCCCCAGTCCGGGTGCGCCGACTTCAGCGGGTCCTCGTGCTCGTACAGCGGCCGCCCGTCGAACTCGGCGAGCGCCCAGTCGTCGCGCGGGAAGTGCGCGGGCACCCAGTCCATCAGCACACCGATGCCGGCCTTGTGGAACGCGTCCACCAGGAACCGGAAGTCGTCCGGCGTGCCAAGCCGGGCGGTCGGCGCGTAGAAGCCCGTCACCTGGTAGCCCCACGAGCCGCCGAAGGGATGCTCGGCGACCGGCATCAGCTCCACGTGCGTGAACCCGAGGTCCTTGACGTACGCCGGAAGCTGCTCGGCGAGCTGCCGGTACGTGAGCCCGGGACGCCAGGACGCCAGGTGCAGCTCGTACACCGAGAACGGGGCCTCGTGCACCGGCACCTCCGCCCGCCGCTCCATCCACGCCGCGTCGTCCCACTCGTACGCCGACGACGTCACCACCGACGCCGTCTCCGGCGGGACCTGGGTGCGGCGGGCCAGCGGGTCGGCGCGCAGGGTCTTCGAACCGTCCGGGCGGGTCAGCTCGAACTTGTACAGCTCGCCGTCGCCGACCCCCGGCACGAACAGCTCCCAGACACCCGTACCGCCCAGTGAGCGCATCGGGAAGCCGGTGCCGTCCCAGTAGTTGAAGGTGCCGGCGACGCTGACGCCCCGGGCGTTCGGCGCCCAGACCGTGAAGCGGGTGCCCGCCACGCCCTGGTGGGTCAGCGGCTCGGCGCCCAGCGCCTTCCACAGCTCCTCGTGCCGGCCCTCGCCGATCAGATGCAGATCGAGATCGCCGAGCGTCGGCAGGAAACGGTACGGGTCCTCGGTGTCCAGGACCGTGCCCTCGTACGTCACCGACAGCCGGTACTCCGGCACCTCCCGCAGCGGCAGCAGCCCCGAGAACAGGCCCTCCCCGTCGTCGTGCAGCTCGGCCCGCAGCTCACCGGCGACGACCGTGACGGACAGCGCGTAGGGGCGGAAGGCGCGGAACACCACTCCGCCGGGCGCCTCGTGCGCCCCCAGCACCGAGTGCGGCGCGTGATGCGTCCCGGCCAGCAGCCGCTCGCGGTCCCACGCGTCCAGCGCGGGGGAGGCGGCCGGGGTGACGGTGTGATCCGGTTGCGGGAGGGAGGAGGTGGCGGTCGTCCTCCTCGCGCCCGCGGTCTTCTTGGTGACGGCCTTCTTGGCGGCACTCGTCTTGGCGGGAGCCTTCTTGGCGGCCGTCTTCGTCGTGGTCGCCGAGGCGGTCTTCTTGGCGGTCGTGGACTTCTCGGCCGTCGTCTTCTTCGCGACGGACTTGGCGGCGGCCTTGGTCGCGGGTGCCTTCTTCGCCGCGGTCTTCTTGACCGCACCCGCCGTCTTCTCGGCCGCGCCGGCCGTCTTCTTGGCCACCGTCTTCTTCGCCGTCGTCTTCGATGCCGCCGCCTTCTCGGGCACCGCCGCCCCGGCGGCGTCCGCGGTCTTCGCCGACGTCCCCTCGACGGTCACCGCCTTCTTCGCGGCCGCCTTCTTCGTCACCGTCTTCTTGGCCGCGGCCTTCGTTGCCACGGCCTTCTTCGCCACGGCCTTCTTCGTGGCGGCCTCCGTGGCCGCGCTCTTCTTCGCCGGGCTCTTCTTCGCGGGTGCCTTCTTCGCCGTGCTCTTCACGGCCGTGCTCTTCACGGCCGCGCTCTTCACGGCCGCGCTCTTCTCGGCCGTGGCCTTCTCGGGCGCGGCCTTCTTGGCCGGTGCCTTCCTGGCCGGTGCCTTCTTGGCGGGGGCCTTCTTCGTGGTGCTCTGCCGCGGGGGGACCGCCGACTGGTCGGTGCGGTCGGCGCTCTGTTCCTCGGTCGGCTGGTTCGGCTGGGGACGGGGGGTCACGGAGTGGGCCTCCTGCGCGTGGTTCGTGGGTTCAGGACGGATCGGGGGCGGCGAGCCGGTGGACCGCCGAGAGCGGCACCGGGAGCCAGTCGGGGCGGTGCCGGGCCTCGTAGACGACTTCGTAGACCGCCTTGTCGGTCTCGTGGGCGCGCAGCAGTACGGCGTCGGCGCGCGGGTCCTCGCCCGACACCTCGGCGTAGCCGGCGCAGTACGCGGCCCGGCAGGCGGCCGCCCAGGCGGGCGCGGGCGGCTCGGCGGAGTGGGCCGCGTAGTCGAAGGAGCGCAGCATGCCCGCGATGTCGCGGACCACCGGCTGTGCCATCCGGCGCTCGGCGAGCGGCTTGGACGGTTCGCCCTCGAAGTCGATGAGGGACCAGTCGCCGGCCGGTGAGCGCAGGCACTGGCCGAGGTGCAGGTCGCCGTGGATGCGCTGGGCGGTCCAGGTGTGCCCGGCGGCGGACCGCTCGGCGAGCGCGTCGAAGGCGGTGCGCAGGCCGGGCTCGAACGGGCGCAGCGCCGGTACCGCGCGGGCCGCCGCTTCGAGCCGCGACCGCATGCCGTCGACCAGGGGTGTCAGCTGGGCGTGGCCGAGGGTCGCCGTGGGCAGGGCGCGGGCGAGGGCGGTGTGCACCTCGGCGGTGGCGCGGCCCAGCTCCCGGGCCTCGGCGCCGAAGTCCTCGCCCTTGGCCAGTTCGCGCAGCGCGAGTTCCCAGCCGTCGGCGGCGCCCTGGAGGAAGGGCTGGAGCACCCCGAGGACGTACGGCTCGCCGCCGCCCAGCTCGGCGCGGATCCAGCCGGTCGGCGCCGGCACCCGCGCACAGCCCTCGTGGGCGAGGGCGAGCGGCAGCTCCAGGTCGGGGTTGACGCCGGGCACGACCCGGCGCAGCAGCTTGAGGATGAACGTATCTCCGAAGACGACCGACGAGTTGGACTGTTCGGCGGTGATCAGGCGGGGCACCAGGCCCGTGCCGATCTCCTGTCCGGTGTCCCGCTCGAAGCGCAGCCCGCCGATGCGGGCCTGGGAGCGCAGGGCTTCCAGGAGCACCTCGGCGGGCCGGGGGTCGTGCAGGGCCTCGTACACCGTGCGTCCGGCGAGCGGGCCCTCGGTCGGGTGACCGATCAGTGCGGGCGCCAGCCGGGGCGGCAGCGCCTCGCGGGCGCCTATCAGGAGCTGGTAGCAGTCGCCCGGGGCCGTGCCCTGGTGTGGGGCGAGCGCGGGCTGATGGGCCTGTACGAGCAGGTGGTAGAGGCCGAGGGTGCCGCCGGGCGGCAGCAGTTCGGTGGCCGCCACCAGGGAGAAGCCGACGACCGGGCGCCCCTTTCCGGCGAACCAGCGCTGCCGTGGCAGCCACTCCCGAAGGAGTGGGTCCAGCGACGCGAGGAGGCCGGGGCTGATCGAGGCGGTACGGGTGACGGCTTCCGACATGGAGTGCGTCCTTTCCCCGGGGTTGTGCGGGGTGTTACGTATGCGTGCCCCTGGCGGAGCGGTGAAAACCGCCCCGCCACGGGTTCTACGCGGCGTCCTTGCGGAGCCGGAACCAGTAGAAGCCGTGCCCGGCGAGGGTCAGCAGATACGGCAGCTCGCCGATGGCCGGGAAACGCACCCCGCCGATCAGTTCCACCGGGTGCCGTCCGGAGAAGGATCGCAGGTCCAGCTCGGTCGGCTGCGCGAAACGGGAGAAGTTGTTCACGCAGAGCACCAGATCGTCCCCGTGTTCGCGCAGGAAGGCGAGGACGGCGGGGTTGGAGGAGGGGAGCTCGGTGTAGCTGCCGAGGCCGAAGGCGGGGTTCTGTTTGCGGATCTCGATCAT
>NZ_JBIVNC010000009.1:296182-424013 GCF_044753385.1 Streptomyces sp. NPDC088387 | reverse complement strand
GAGGCCGGGTCAGCGGCGGACTCGAAACCTTCGGGTCATGGAACGGCAGCGTCATCAAAGGCCTGATGACCGACGTCCAGAAATTCTCCACGAACTTCCTCGGCACCCCGCCCTCGCCCATACCGACGTCCACCACGTCGACATCCTCGACACCGTCGACCACGGACACGACGTCTACGAACGGCACGTCGAATCACTCACCGGTCACGTCCGGCCCCCTCAACCACGCCGACGCATTCCTGACCAGCCCCAACCCACCCATCAACATCGTCCCGTTGACGCCGACACACATCAACACGCGAGTCAGTTCTTCCGTCGACGTCGACACCAACTTTGACGTCGACGTCAGTGTCAACGTTGATGCTCACGTTGACGTCAACGCCGATACCGACACGACCCTGACGACGCCTCACGCTACATCAGGCGACCAACAGGTGAACAGAAATGGGGGAGTTGGGCGTCCGGACGTCATCAACTCTGCCCGTTCGGACACACCTGACGGCTTCGGACCCATTGGCAGTCCGGTCCGGTTCACGGGAGACCCCCGGACCGTACCCCTCCTCACTACGGACGCACCCACCCCGTCGCACCTCCAGAACGTCGGCCCGACCGCGGGGAAGGGCAAGGGAGGTGAGGTCTGGTACACGCTGACACCCCTGAGCCCCGACACACACGACATCGCACCGGCCCTGAGCTACCAGGCCACCTCGAACGGAGTGGTGCGCCTCCCCGAGGGGCTGGAGCTGAGCCCGGAGGACTGGGCCGGCTTCGGCAGCGACTTCATCCACCTCCCCACCGGCTCGATGTTGTACGGCGACTCCGGCTGGATCGGCACGATCGACAACTGGGACACCGAACGGACCCGGCTCGACCTCGACAGCCTCACCAGGTACTCCGCATACGCCGGACCCACCGGCCTGCACTTCGTCCCCGAAGTGGACCCGCTCACACAGCCCACCGCACAGTCCACCGCTCAGCCCCTCGCACACCCCCCGGCGGCGCAGACCCCCGGCCGCGCCCCCGGCACGGCCGTCCACATCCCCTTGCAGTCCTCGTTGAACCCGACGGGCCGGCCCGGTGACAGTGTCCAGCGGCAGCGCGACCTGGCCACGGAGGTCCGTCAGGAAGTGAAGAGGCTGACCGAGGGCCGGAGCGGATCTCCGGGTGCGCCCGAGGGCAGGCCACGGACGGTCGACGCCCAGAAGGTGGCACGCTGGGACACCCAGCTGCCGGTCACCAACTACGAACCCCTGCACCGCCGTGGAGCGGCCATCGCGGAGTCGATCCTGACGGGGAGCCCGACCGAGACGCTCGGCGGCGCCAAGAAGAAGCACCGCGTCGCGAAGGAGCAGCCGGACGCCGGGCAGCGCGGCGACGGACAGCGCGGCGACGGACAGCCGCAGACCGCCGGGGAGACCTCCCGGCAGGGCCGGACCCGGGTGCCGGCGGTCCAGGCCACGGTCAGCGACGCCACCCGGCTGGAGATACAGCGAGCCGTCCAGGACGTGGGGCGGGATCTCACCCCGGGAAACCGGGCGAGCGCCCGGGGAGTGACCCTCGCGTTCCTGGAGAGGCAACCCCTTCCGCAGGGCCGGCCGGTCAGGGATCTCGCCGCCGCGGTCGCCGCGACCTTCCGGGGCGGGTTCCCCGACACGGCCCGGGAACAGTCGCTGAACCATCCCGGCCTGTTCTACTCCGTCCTCAACAGGGTCGGGGTGCCCGGCATGCTGCTCTCCACGCCACGCCTCATGCCGGTGCTCGCCGAGTCACCCGAGGTGCTGAAGGTCCTGTTGAGCGTGCCCGACACCTGGTTTCCCCGCAACGGCACCGCTCTCGCACACGCGTTGCTGCACGGAGACGTCACCCGCACGCTGGAAGCGGACACCAGCCTGCTGAACTTCACCCTCAGGAATCCGCACATTCTGATCAACGGCCACACCAGACTGGACGTCCTTCGACGGGCCTCCATGTTCGGGGAAACCCTGCACGCCCTGCTGCTCAGCAGGGTGTTCACGTCCGAGCTGCTGGCCACGGCCGATCCGCTGCGCCTGGTGGCCGACCTGGCCCTGGACTCCGGCCTCGCGGCGGCTCTACAGAACATGGTGGTGCACCGCGCCCCGCGGACGGCCACGGAGCTGGTCCGCGAGGTACTCGGGGATCGGCAGCTCCGGGGTCTGCTGAGTCGCCATCCGGCGCAGCAGAACGTGGCGTTGTCGTCGCCGGAGGTGCTTCGAGCCGTCCAGGCCCGTCCGGAGGTGCTGTCCGTTCTGGACCGCTCCCCCGAGCTGACGGATGTTCTGGAGGACCTTCCCGGTCTCGCGCACAGTTTGCTGACCGACGAGGAACGGCTCCTCGCCGCCGTGGAGAACACCAACGTCGCCCGTACGCTGTCGTACGCCCCGGAGAGCTACGACGGTCTGTCAGGCCCCGAACTGACCGCGAAGCTGCGACGCGACGAGGCACCCCCGCCCTTCACGCCACCAGCCCTCCAGCCACCGCCGCAACTCGCGGGGGACGGCACTGACGCGGGTGACAAGCGCCTGTTGATCAACCACTTGCGGGCTCACAGCGGGCCGGTCGCCGCCCTGTTCGCCCGACGGCACGAGCACCCGGCCGACCAGCAGGCCATTCTCTCCCTGTTCCAGCGCCCGGACGTGCTCAAGCGCATGGCGCACTCGCCCCATGTGATCGACATGCCGCACAAACTGCGCCGGGTGCTCGCCCGGCCGTTGACCGCACAGCTGCGGCTGCCCGTGGACGACGAAGTGTCGCTCACGGTGATGGTGTCCGCCGCACGGCATCGGACAGTGGCCGACCTCTACGCGGAACCGGACTCGATTGTCCTCAGTGCCGGCACCAGCCGGATCCTCGAGGACTCGCGGGAACACAGGACGGCTCTCTACGAACTCCCGCTCGTCGGCTCCATCGCGTTGCAGGACCTGCGCCCCCTGGTCGGTCTCTCTCTCGAAGAGCTGCGCCAGAACCCACTGCTGGGCGGCGGTCTGGTCAAGAGGGGGATGCTGCTCGACCTGGCCAAGCACGAGCCCGGTTCGTTCGATGTCCTCGCGAACGGGGACTCCGCGCTGCTACGACTGCTGCACGGCCATCCCGAGATCCTCTACGGCATGACGACCGACACGTGGTCCACGCTCGTCCGGCAGGTCCGCGCCGCCCCGGACGTGCTGGGCCCACTGACGTCCGCCTTCGGCGAGCTGACCTCGGCCCAGTGGAAGCGGTTCCTCATCAACGGGGAACTGCTGACGCTGCTCCAGGAGCGGCAGACCGAGCCCGCGGCCCAGGTGCTGACCGCTGTCCCCGGGCTACTGCGGGAAGCCGTGGCCCGCCCTGCCCAGGCCGTCTGGGACGCCCTGTCCGGGCCGGCCCTCACCGCCCTGGACTCCCCGGACCGGCGTGCCGCCTCCTCCCTGACGCCCGCCGCCGTCCGGGGGCTGTCGCACGCGATCACCTCCGCCGCGGACTCCCTCCTCACCCCCGAGGGCTTCGAACTGCGCAGCGACCTCGCCCCGGCACGGGCCAGGCTGCTGCAAGGTCTCCAGCGCGGGGAAACAGCCGACCAGCTCCGAAGCCGGTGGGACGTCGACGGCACGGACCTCACCCCGGACCTGCTGAACGCGTACCGGTTCGTCGCCGGGAACGACGAGATACGTCGGCAGGCGATCCTCCATCACTACCTCGCCGAGGGCCTCTTCTTCGATCCGCACCTGCGTGACCTGCTGGCCGGTCGGCCCTCCGCCCTCGACCTGCTGCTTCAGCCGGACGCGCTCGGCATCCTGCGACAGGACCCGCGTATCGCGCTTCTGCTGACCCACCTCGATCCCGTCTTCACCCTCTTCGCCGCGGAGCCGTGGGCACGCTCGAACTTCCACATATCCATATATCCAAGAACATTCATCAACAACCCGGCATACGCCACCGCGCTGCGCATCGGGGACTACAGCACGCGGCTGGGCGAGCGCAGTATCAAGCACATCGAGGACCTGCTTCAGGGGAGTCCCGCCGTGGCGCGGGCCTTCGGCGCCCGTGTCATCTCCTTCGGCATGCTGCTCGAGTCGCACGCACTGGTACACGAGTTGCTCGCGGCTGACGAGAACGTGCGGTCGGCCCTGGTGGCCACACGGGAACGGATGGAGGCCGCCGCGTCCGTCCCCCACCTGGTGCGGCTCATGATGGCGCTGGACGAGAGCGATCACGAACTGCCCCATCGCGTCATGCGGCCCGACCTGCTGCCGGTCGTGCGGGCCGCCCCCGAGTTCGTCACCGTCCTGGCCCGGACGCCAGAGGGTTCGCGAACGGGACTGACCAGGGAGTCCGTACGGCAGCTCATCGTGCGCAACCCGGAGCTCGTCCCGAGACTGCTCGAGAACGACGGGCTGCGCACCGCCCTGGCCGAGCGGCCCGCGCTCGCGAACCTGATGCTGACGGATCCCGTGGTGCGTCGGCAGCTGCTCGACCGCCCGGAACTGGCCGAGGCCGTCCGGGCCAACCGGGCCCTCATCTCGTATGCCGGGCAGGGGAACCCGATCTGGGACGTGGTCAGCACGCACCCCGTGCTCGCCCGGGGACTGAACTCCAGGATCCGCGGCATCCTGGAACAGAACCCCTGGCTGGCGGACCAGCTCAAGAACCTGTCCGACCCGCCGGCGCCCGATTCCGTCGCGTCGCTGTACCGGGCGTTCCGGAGCCCGGGTGTACTCGGCCTCCTGTCGTCCCACGCCGGCTTCTCCTCCGCCTTCCTGCGGCGGCCGTCGTGGCAGGAACGGGCCGCCGGCGACGCGGAGTTCGCCGGAGCGGCGCGCCGGCTGTTCACGGCGGATCCCGACCTCGCGGCCGGGCTGATCGCCGACTCCGAACCCCGGCAGTTGCTGGACGCCGTGGACCGGGACATCGCCGCCAGGGCCGCCGCCTCGGAGCGTCCCGCACCGAAGCGGGCAACACGCAGGACCCGAGGGGTACGCGCGTTGGCGGACCCGTCGGCGTCCTCCCGCTCCGAGCCCCGAACGGAAGCCCGAACGGAAGTCCGCGCCGAAACCCGGGCCGGGGAGCGGACCGCCCCCGGTGGACCGCCGCCCTCGGTGCCGGCCGGCCTCTCCCCCGACCTCGTCGACCTCCTTGTCGGCCCGCACGGCCCCGCGGTGCTGGCCCGGATGTCCGAGAGCCCGGAACTGCTGCCGCTGCTCAAGGCCGACCCGACCGTGGTCGACGAGATCGGCCAGAACCCCGACGGACTCAAGGGCTACACCTTCCGCGCGTACCTGGACGAGCACCTGCCCACCCCCACCCTCGACGACCACACCTGGCTGACCGAGGAGGCCGCCTTCAACCGGCGCTTCGCCCTCTATCTGGACGCCATCGCCATCAGTTACACAACACGGGACCGGGACCTCATCAGCGACGGGGCGCGGCACACCTGGCGGGCCGTGGCCGACCAGCACCTGGTCGAACTGTCGGCGCAGGAAGCGCACCGCACGGCCAACCTGGCCCGCTTCCGCAGCAACGACAGGGGCACCTGGGAGTACAGCGGCCGTATTCACTTCGCCGAGACCGTCAGCGAACAGAGCTTCACCGCCGCCCATATGAAGGTGATCGGGGCAGTCAGCAGGGGCCAGAGCGTGGAGGAGACGAAACCCCTGATCAACCGCGCGCTCCACGCCCATCTGAACGGTGGCAGTGGTGGTGTCGCCTTCTTCTACACCCTCGCCGACGACGGCAGGGTCGATCTCGTGGTGCACGCGATGAGCACGGACCGCCGTGGCAACGACTACCGCTGGAACATCAGCAACAGGTCCATGGCCGGCCCCCCGCCGGTGGACCTGGTGACGCACAATCCGCGGCTCGAGGAGTCCAGGGACGTCGTCGACGAGGCCGAGGGACGCGTGCCGCCGCGCCCGGACACCGTGCCCAGGCCCGGCAGTTTCCCCGCACCCGACCGCTCGGAAGCCGCCGTCGTCAACGAGGCCCGGGAAGTGGCCGCCGAGATCAGGAGTATGCGCAATCCCGTCGTCCGCCGGTTCGAGCCCGACAGCGCGATGTTCCACCGCCTCGACCGGCTCGCCGCGGACGCCCGGGTCTCCCGGCTGCTCGGCACACCTCTCGATCCCGGCGCCACACCCGGTCCCGCCACCTTCCCCCGCGGGGACCGCACCGACACCCGGCACTTCACCCCGGACACACTGCACCGGGCCGCGGAACGGGCCGCACGGGCAGCGGCGGAGGAAGGCGGCATCGACAGGGCCGACCCGGCAGACCGATCGACCTGGCTGATCAACTGCGTCATCCTGCTCCGGCATCTGACGGCGGAGCTGTACGCGGACAACTCGCAGGCGGCGCCTGCCCGGTTCGGGCCCGTCGGCGTCCGCGCCGCGGTCACCATGGACGACCTCGGCGTACGCTCCCCCAGCGCCGAGCGGCTGCTCGCCCCCGGTCCCGGCTGGGCCCCGGTCACGTCGTGGCAGACGCTGACCGAGACCCTGCACAGGGCGGGCCCGGGTACCACCGCGCTCATCCTGACCCAGCGCGCCAGTACCGACCCCGATCTCCCCGGCCACGCCTACGCCGCCCACCAGACGACCGAAGGGCTGCGCTGGATCGAGATGCGGACGCCCGAGGGCCCGCTCATCACCAAGAAGCCGCAGCCCGCCATTCCGCACCTTCTCGACGCCCGTGCCTTCCCCGGCGCCGACCCGCTGAACACCCGCCCGCTCCACACCCGTGCCGTCATCGTCGACCACACCGGCCAGGTCGTCCGCGACGCCCTGCCGGACGCCGGTACCCCCCGGCTCACGGACACCCTCGTGGACCCGCCCGTGAACCACGAGTCGGCGGCCACGGGCTTCGAGGCCGAACTGCGGCTGCCGCTCAGCAATCTGCCGAACGGCGCCTCGTACGGCGACGTCATCGCGCGCCACAAGGACAAGCTGGAGATCACCCTCGACAAGAGCACCTTCTTCCGGGCCAAGGGCAAGCTGTACGAGAGTGAGCACACGGCCAGGAGCAGGAGCAGGCACTACACCACCGAGTCCAGACTGATTCCGGAAGTGGTCCTACCGCCCTTGGCCGCGCTGCCCAAGGACGACGGACGACTGGACGCGAGCCGCGGCCTGGAGCTGTACAGGGAAACCCGGCACCTTCTGTCGGAAGTCAACCGCCGCTCCGGGTCCATGAGGCTGACCGACCTCCTCCGGGAGCAGGACGACTGGACCGTGGATCCGAGGTTCAAGGACGCGGAGGTCGATCCCGCTCCCATCGACAACAGGGACGCCGCCTACGTCCAGTTCACCACCGGCGTCCCCGTTGCCGGGCTCACACACATCCTGGAACTGGCCCTCGCCCGCTTCTCCCCCGACGGTGAACCCGAGGTGTTCGCCGCCGGTCGTGCCTTCGCCGACACCGTCGCCGCGGAGTACGCCACCCAGCTCGTCGGCGCCACGGTCCAGGCCGCGCATCTCCCCTTCCTGCTCGAACTCCCCGGACTGTCCGAACTCCGCGGCTACCTGTGGCTGGCCCACTCCCATGTCATCGCCATCCCCATGACGTTCAACTTCGATTTCGGGCTGATCAAGCACCTCCTTCCGGCAGCGTCCCGCACATCCTTCGCCGACATGCGCGGCACCCTCAGCCCTCGGGTCCAGGCCTTCCTGCGGAACAACCGGAAGTCGATCACCAGGACATTCGAGCGGAGCCTGGAGGACGTCGCGCACGCATACGCGGTCAAGGAGGGCCACCCGCGCCCCGAGCCCGTGAAGGACCTCATGAGACTGGTCAACGAGGACCACGTCAGCGCGCGCAGGTACCTCAAGACAGTGCTGGGCGACCACCTGGAGGGAGAGGCCGTCAACCAGTGGGACGCGGTCGGCATGGACGACTACCCCCTCGATGTGAACGAGGGCCGGTACACCCCTGGTCTCGCCCTGATCGAAGTGCGCTACTTCGACGTGGACCACAGCCTGCGCCATCGCCAGGGCGACGCGATCATGACCGACGCGGCCGTGGAAGCCTCGTTCGACGAGATCAACGAAGTCGCGGTCCAGGGCTACGAATGGGCGCAGCGACTCACCGAGGTGCCGACATCCCTGACCCCCGAGTCCGCACGCAAGATCGTGGCGAACCGGCTGGCCGACCACCTCGCGTCGATCCTCAACCGCACCGACACCCTGACGGTCAAGGTCCACCACCGCCATCTGCCCGTCCTGCCCCTGGCGGACCGCGGCACGCTGATCGACCTCGTGCGGGCGTACGCCACGGACGGCCGCCTGGCGTCGGCGCAGGTCCGGCCGCTCCTCGTCGCCCTCTACGACGGTCTGGACGCGGCCGTCGAGAGGGGCCGGAGCGCCCGGAGGGACGGGGACAGGGTCGACCTCGACACCGTGCGCAGGGCACGCAACGTCGTGGACGACGCCCTCGTGCTCGTCGACGAGATCACCGACCGGCAGACCAGGGCGGACCGGCAGCGCTCCCGCCCCGGCGCCGGCGTGGAGGAGATCACCGAGGGCGTACAGAACCTGACTTCGGCTCCCCCCGGCCCCCGCGACCGCCGTGACCCCCAGCTCCAGCCCCGGCGCCCCACCACGGGGAATCTGTCGGCGCTCACCCGGTACCCCGTGGTGCACCACGAGGCGGTGGCCGGGCGGGAGCGGCAGATCGCGGAGGCCCGGTCACGGTTGGCGAAGATGCGTCAGGACCACGCCGACCTGTGGCGGGCGCACGCCGCGAGGATCACGGGCTCCGTCCACCAGGCTCCCTCGCCGCACCCGACCTCGCCGCAGGAGCGGGCGTACCAGCAGGTGTTCTCGAAGATCATCGACCTGGTCGCGGGCCGAGGCTCCCAGGTCTACAACGAACACCTGGACAGGGCACGGGAACTGGGACGGGTCCGGTCCGACAAGGCGTTCCGCGGCGAGGCCATGGACATCGCCGTGTCCCGTGCGAAGGACCTGTCCAACCGGCTGGCCGACGAGTTCGGTACGAAGGTCACCGACCCGGCCTTCGTGCCGGCCGGCGCCCGGCCCGCCCCGAGCCACGCGGGCGGCGAGGCCGGTCCGTCCCGGCTCGACCACGTACCGCCGGAGGAGGCACCGCCGTACGGGGCGCGGCCGTTCGCCCTGCCGCCCGTCATGGAGGACGACCTCCCCCCGGAAGCCCCCGCGCCCGCTCCCGCCCCCGCGCCTGGCCCCTCCTGGGTCGGCCAGGATCTCGACGAGCGGCGGCCCCCGCGGCTCGACCGGGACCTGCCGCCGCCGGAACGGCCCGCGCGGGCCGTGGAGTTCACCGACGGACGCACCCTGCCGGTGTACATGGGCGGTGTGGGGCGGCTGCTCAAGGAGCTGCCGCACCGGGTGCGGGAGAGTTCGTACTCCTTCGGGCAGTCCGAGCGGGCGCTGCGTGGTGCGGGGCTCGTGGTGGAGGAGCTGGGCCGGCGGCTCGACGTGTCCGCGGGTGTACGTCCCGTTCCGTCGTCGCGGGGTTTCCCGGGCAGGACCGGTCTCCTGGACGACGTACGGAACCGGCTGGAGCGGACTCCGCAGAACTTCTTCGGCGACGGCCAGCAGTTCGGCTACCGGACCGGCAACGGCAGGTCGCGGATCCTCACCGTCACGGCCCGCCCGTACGAGGACTGGACGAGGTTCGCGTTCGGCTATGCCAACCCGGTGAAGGTCGACACCATGGTGCGGGACACCCGCAGCACCGGGGTCAACTCCGTGTTCAGCTCGGCCACGGCGATCCAGCCGACCGTGCCGATCGGTCCGCCCGCCGACCCGCTCACCGGCTGGGGCCGCGTCTCCGCCCTGTTCGTGAAGAGCAAGCGGGTGCTGTACACCATGCAGAACCACGTGGCGGTCCAGAACGAGACCCGCACCACGGACGACTCCCACCCCCATCTCACCGACGTCTGGCTCCGGTTCACGGTCACCGACCGGGCCGGCCTGCCCGTCGACCACAACGGCGACGCGATCCGCGGCGCCAACACCCGTGCCGAGCCGCTGGACTTCGGATTCGCGGTACGCAACGGGCTGTACGTACGACTCGCCGAGAGCCTGACCACCCGGCAGCCGGACGCCACGCGGGCGGGCCTGCCCGACACCATCACGTTCGGTCCGGAGCAGGGCTACCGGACCATGAACACCGAGGGGTACGGCCCGCTGGCCGACGTCCGCGCCTGGGCGATCGAGCAGTTGGGCGCCAAACCCAACCGCATCGCGGTGTCCCAGCTCAACGACTTCTTCTCCAGCGAGGGCTTCCAGCGGATGAGCGGGACGCTCGCGGCGGGCCCGGTCACCACGGCGCCGCTCTTCCGGGACGACGCCGGACGCCGGCCGCTCGGTGTGTTCTCGGTGCGGGTGACGTCCGGCGAGGCCGTGCTGCTCGACGCCACCAGGGCGGCCGAGGTGCGGAACATCGTGCAGACCGTCGTGCGCAACGAGCGGACCGTCACCAAGAGCAGCGGTTTCGAGGTGTCGGGGTCCGGCGGTCCCGGCTTCCACTTCTTCGACCTGGTCAACAGCCAGGTCAACCTCCGTCTGCTGATCGGCGGGAGCGCCCGCTACACCGCCTCCCGCAGCCGTACGTCCGCCACCGGCGGGGCCGGTTCGGTGCGGTCCGCCTCCCAGATCAAGGGCGACACCACCGGCCTGTACCTGGTCCGGAAGATCGTGACCGTCACCGCGCCGCCCGACACCAGGGCGCCACAGCCCGGTCCCCGGCCGCCCGGGCAGCAGAGCGGGAAGCTGGTGAAGAACTCGCCCCGGCAGTGGAGCGAGCCGCCGCGCACCCGGGAGTTCGAGACATGGAGCCTGGAGCGGCTGCCGCTCGCCGAGGCGCGGCGGCTGGCGGGGCTGGACTCGGGGGCCGCGGTGCTGAGTCCGCCGCCGGCCGTGCCGCCGTACCTGTCCGAGGACCGGCCGCCGACGCTCGGCATGAGCCGGGTGGAGGAGTTCGGCTTCGACGACGGGCGGTACGCCCGCACGGGCGCCGACGGCCGTGTCCGCACCCTCCCCGAGCACTTCGCCGACCAGGTCCTGCGGGCGGTCGCCGACGCGTATCCGGACCTGGTCGCGCCCCTCGGCGAGCTGAACCCCGCCAACCCCCGCTGGCGCGGCACCGACCACTTCCAGCTAGCGCTCAGCAACACCCTGGAGGTGCTCAACAGCCTCTCCGCCCAGAACATGGCGGGGAACCTGGAGACCATGACGACCACGGGTCTGCGGATCCCCCTGATCGGCTCGGGGCGCGCCACCCGGGAACGCCGGTACGTGTGGGTGGACGCGGAGCTGACCGAGCGGCGCTACGAGGGCACACGCGCCGATCTGCGGCTGCGGTACAGCGCGCCGGGCACCGAGACCCTCACCGGCCGGCAGGGCGGGTCCCGCGGTGTGTACGCGGGCGTCGAGGGCCTGGTCTCGGTGCGCGACACGGCCATCGACGGCATCGGTGCCCCGCAGCACGCGGGCACGGTGTCCATGGGCGGCAACGTCGGCATACGGCACGAGTCGGAGAGCGGGTACGGCGCCACCGTCACCCACGAGGCCATGTCGATCGGCACGAAGGGCGCGCACCTGTACAGCTACCGGCTCACGCTGACGGCGAGGCGCGGTGGCTTCTGGCGGTTCCGCGGTCTGCTGCGCGCGGCCCTGTTCGGGGTGCTCGGCACCCAGCCGTTCGTCAGGTCGGAGCCGCGGTCCACCCTGATCGGCCCCGGCGCCCCCGCCACGGGCGGGCCCGTCGTGGGCCGGGTGCTGCTGAGCGTGCCCGTGGAGCACACTCCCTCCGACGCCGCCGGGGACCCCGCGCGGGTCTCCGTCGACGTCCGGTCGATGGCCCAGGAGGCGGCCCTGGATCTCGCGCGCCCGAAGCACGCGCTGGCCGCCGGCACCGAGCGCCGCCCCGCGCAGCCCTACGAGAGCCACCCGCACCTGACGCTCAACGTGGTCGCCCACCCCGCGCTGGCCCAGGCGGCGGAGGACGTACTGGCGAGCGCGTCGGACGGCTCGTGGCAGCTGACCCTGCACGGGGCGCCCCCGCACGACGCGGCGCTGCGGCTGTTCCAGAGCCAGTACCTGGCCGCCAACTTCGACCAGAGTTCGTCGCCCACCGGGTCGCGGGCGTTCGGGCTGTGGGCGAAACGGCCGTTCATCAACCGGTCGTCGCACTTCGTGCACCGCACCCGGATCACACCGGGAAGCCTGACCGCCGTCACGCGCGGCACCACGGTGAACGCCGAGACCACCCTCGGCGGCATCACCACGGTCGGCGGCCGCAGCGCCCGGACGGTCACCGTGTTCACCGGCTTCCAGGCCGTGTACACGGACTCCCACAACACCAACCCGGGTCTGACCGGCGGGTACGGCGTGGTCGCGAGCCCCTACCGGCGGGACTGGACCGACGGCCGGGTGGTCACCCGGACCGTGGTCGCGGAGATCAACCGCAAGGACATGGGCCGTCAGGTCCTGGTGAGCGGCGAGGTGCAGCACGAACTCGTCGCCGCCTCCGTCACCGCCGGCCAGGACGTGCTCGCGGGGCCCAGTGACATCTCCGGTGTCGCGGGACGGCGGGCGACGGTCGGCAACGGCTGGTGGGCCCATGTCCCGGAGAAGAGCGCGTACCGGCTGAACCTGCTGGAGGACTCGTACGGCGACGTGCCCCTCTACACGGACCGGGGCTGGTCGCCGCAACTCTGGCTGGCCGGCACCCCGTTCGGCGGCTTCCCGGTCAACTCCCTGGACAGTACGGCCGTACTGCGCGACTTCTACGCGAAGCTCGTGCCGCTCGGGCTGTCGCGGACCGACTGGGACACCGTGCAGCGGCTGGTGTCGGGCCGGGTCGTGCGGGCCCTCGGCAAGGAGCAGGCCGGCGCGGGTTTCTCGGTCCCCGTGCGGATCAGCGGCCGGCTGCCGCTCACCCACCGGCTGGTCCAGGTGCGGGCCGAGCTGATCCCCGTCCAGGTGCCGCGCGATCCGGCCGACGCGGGGCGGACGGGCTTCGGGGGGCTCGGGCACAGTGTGGAGCTGGAGGAGCACCGCCAGGCCGTGGAGACGTTCCAGACCCAGAGCAACCGGATCTCCAGCGCCACCGTCGGTACGACCATCGCCATGGGCATCCACACGACCAACGACACGGCCAGGTCCGTCGGACCCACGGTGACGGAGGCGGGCCTGACCCAGCGCAACACCGCGCAGACCCACTCGGAGGGCCGGGTCAGGATCGCCACCGCCACGACCACCCAGGCCCATGGTGAGTACGTCACCGCGTACCGGCTGCGGCTCACCGCCGAGATCGTCGGAGACGTGGCCCGCGACATCCGCGAACAGCCCGCCGGGCAGCCCGCCGGGTGGCCGCGGGCGACGGCGAAGCAGTCGCTGACCAGGATCGTCTCCGAGGACGAGGTGGGTGAGCTGATCGAGCACCACCCGCTCAGCCTGATGCGTCCGGATCCGGTGCGGGGTGCGGGCACCGGGGCGGACGCCGGCGCGGACCACCGGCTCGATCCGCCGGAGCTGGACCCGCCGGGCGAGCCGCGCCCGGTCCCGGTCCCGGCCGTGGGGACGGGCGGATGGCACGCCGTGTGGCACCCGGGCGAGCGCACCACCAAGCCGTTCGAGATGCCCGAGGACGGGTTCAAGGTCCGCCAGATCAACGGCCTGGACCGCCTCCACAAGGCCAACACCCTTGCCATGGCGGCGGCTTACGACGTCACGTTCCCGCGGCTCGACGAAGCGGCCGGAGACGCGGCCGGGCACGCCAGGCTGCTGGACCTGGCCAAGGACACCCGGCTGACCCGACCCGGCAGCGGCCCGGCGCAGAACATGGAGGACGGCACCGGCAACGCCGCCCTGACCGCGTTCTACGACCGCACCCTGACCGCGGACGGCTACCGGGTGCCCGGCCTGGAGACCCCCGGCCACCTCCGGGGCGCGAAGGGCGACCTCGTCCTGTACTCCCGGCCGGACCTCGCCCGGGCCCAACTGCTCACCGTCGCGGACGCGATGAAGCACGAGGCACCCCGGCGTGATGTGCACGGCGGCGGTATGTCCGTCACCCACCTCGGTGCCACCCAGGTGTCCGTGGGCTTCGGACCGGTGATCGCCTCCCCGGGCACCGGGGCCAACCAGACGGGCGCGTACGGACCCGGTGACTTCTCCGCCGACTCCGACACCCTGGGCGCCGGCGGCGACCGGCTGGCCTCGGTGAACGTCAAGCCCAACACCAGCCGTACGTTCCTGTTCGCCGTCCCCACCATCTGGCTGACCGTCGCCGAGGTGCGGCGCCCCTTCGAGGCGGCGCGCGGCACGTTCGGCAACGCGCGGCGCGGACCACAGGCGTTGGAGACCCGGACCACCGTGCTGGCCTGGGTCCGTGAGGACATCGCCCGCAAGCTGGGCCTGATCGACGACACCCGGTTTCCGGCGGCGGTGGACCGGGCGTGGCAGGCGGTCACCAGGGCGGACCAGGAGTGGACGGCGGCCGACAGGGCGTACTGGGACCTGCGCCGCGGCCGGGGCCACCAGCACGACACGGAGGTGCGGCGGGCCGGACAGGTGCTGCGGGACCGCGCCGACGCCGACGCCGTGACGGCGGCCTCCGACCTCCAGGCCGTGAACCGTGCGGAGCGTGAACGCAGGGCGTTCGCCGAGGAGTTGGGTGCGGCCCGGGAGCGCGCCGAACATCTCGCCGCCGAGCTCGCCCGGGTACGGGAGGGCGCCGACCGGCTCACCCGCTGGCACCAGCTGAACGCCACGGAGGAGGGCCGCCGCCGGCTCGACGGGCTCCCGGCGCCGGACGAGGTGACCTTCACTCCGCCGCCGCCCGCACCCGGCCGGGTGGCCGCGGGCAAGAAGCCGGCCGCTCGGCCACTCCCGGTCCCCCCGCCCGCCCAAGTGCCCAGCAGGGCGGCGGAGGTGGAGCGGATGCTGTCAGGAGAACACACCCTGAAGACCGTCCCGAAGGTTGGCCCGAAGGGGAGCCGGAAGACTGCCCCGACGGACATTCCGGAGGAGAATCCTGCGGACGTCCCGCAGGACACACCCGTCACCCCGCCCACCCCCGTGGCACGCCCCGCCCACAGCGGTCCGCCGTGGTTGCCCGGCCGCGCGCCGGAGCCCGGCAGGCCGCGCTTCGACGCCGCGACCGACCACCGCACCCTGACCGCCCTCGGCCCCGACGGCCTTGGCCAACTCTTCGACCTGCGGGTTCAGCACGGTGACGGCAACAACTTCTACGCGGCCGTGCAGGACGCGAGAGGACGCGCCGCCACCCCGTCGGCGGTGTCCGACCTGTCCCGGGTGGTGGCCTTCGGCGCGCTGCCCGCCGAGGTCACCCTGGATCCCAACGCCCGTTTCCGACCCAAGGAGTTGGCCAGGGCACTGGAGTCGCACTTCCGGCGCGACCCCACCCTGGCGGCCCTGATCGAGGAGGGCGGCGGACGCCTCCCCGACGCACTGCACCAGGGGCTCACCGAGCAGGAGCGCCGCAAGCTGGTGCGGGTCAACCTGCGTTCCGCACGGCGGTGGGACACCACAACCGCCGCGCTGGCGGCGGCCCTCACCGCGACCGCCCTGGGCATCGACCTCACCGTCGTCGAGGAGGACGGATCCCACACCCACTACTCAGGTGCGCGCCCGCACACAAGTGGTCCGCGGCCCGGGGTGACCGTGTACCACCGGGGGGACGACTATCTCTCGGCCCGCCCGCGTGAGAGCGTGGCGCCGAACACCTCCCGCTGACCGCACAAGACCTCACATCAAGGACTGACTCGGGGAGTCAACCCGTATCCTGCACAACAACCCACCCGACGAGCAGCACTCTCAAGTTGAGGAGGACCGGCCCGTGGCACGCCAGTTTCTGACCGTTGGCCAGGACGGCGCGGGCGAGTTCCGGACGATCGGAGAGGCACTGAGCCGGGCACATGCCGGAGCGGTGATCAGCATCCAGCCCGGGAGTTACGCCGAGGCGCTGACCGTTCGCACCCGGGTGACACTCGTCGCCGAGGGCCCCCGCGGCTCGGTGCGCGTCGAACCGGTGCGGGGCAGCGCCGTCACGCTCGCCGCGGACGCCGTGATGCTCACCGACCTGGTACTGCGGGCGGGTGAGAGTGACCTGCCGGTGGTGGACGCGGTCCGCGGCCAAGTGGCCCTGGACGGCTGCGAGGTGATCGGCGCCGGCTGGACGGCCGTACTGAGCCGGGGCAACGGATCACTGGCCATGCGCAACTGCCGGGTCACCAACCCGGTGGGCGCCGGCATCGTCGAGACCGCCACCACGGGCAGCATCGTCGAGGACTGTCTGATCGAGCACCTGGGCACGTCGGCCGTGGTGATCGGCGAGCAGGGCCGGGCCACCGTGCGCGGCTGCACCATGCGCGACGCACGGGGCAACGGGCTGCTGGCCAACGGCAGTTCACGCGGTTCGGTGGAGGAGTGCGAGATCTCCTCGACGGACAAGCCGGCGATCGCCCTCGAAGGCGCCACGACGGTGACGGTGGCCAGGACCGAGGTGCACGGCGGGGCCGTCGGCGCCTATCTCGCCTCCACGGCACGGGTGTCACTGACGGACGTACGGGTCAGCAAGACCACCGGACACGGATTTGTGGTCGCCAACGGGAGTGATCCACAGCTGCGCGCGTGCGGCACCGCCCGCACCGGCGGCAGCGGGCTGATCGTCACCGAGCGGTCGCGCGGCACCTACACCGACTGCGAGTTCACGGGCGCCGCCCAGGCCGGCATCCATGTGGACGAGTCGAGCGCGCCCACCCTGACCGGGGCGCGGGTCGCCGACTGCGACGGCATCGGGATCCAGCTGGTCAACGAGTCGTCCGCCGAGTTCGACCGGCTGACCGTCACCGACAACGGCGGCATGGGTGTGTCCATACGCACCGGTGCCAACCCGCTGCTGCGCCGCGCACTGATCACAGGCAGCCGCGGCCCCGGCATCCAGGTCGCCGAGGACGGCCGGGGCCGGGTGGAGGACTGCACCGTCGAGTCCGCCGCGGGGCATGGGCTGCGCACCGAGGGACACGGCAATCCGCAGGTCGGCAACTCGGTGATCCGGGGCGCGGGCAAGTCGGGTGTGTCGGTGGGCCCGCGCGGCCTCGGCCAGGTCCGGGACTGCGAGGTGTCCGGCTCGGCGGAGAGCGGGGTGAGTGTCGAGGACGGCGGCGAGGTGTCGCTGGTACGGCTGCGGATCAACGGCTCGGGCAAGCACGGTGTGCTGATCGCGGGCGGCGGCCGGGCCACCCTCAGTGGCTGCGAGGCCACGGAGAACGGCGGCGACGGCATCCGTATCGACAGCGCCGAGCAGGTCGCGCTGACCGGCTGCGCCACCCGCGGCAACAGGGGCGCCGGACTCAGGGCGGGCAGGCCGGGCCCGCGGCTGTCCGTCGCCGAGCTGATCAGCGCCGACAACCACGCCCCGGACGCCTGGCCCGGCGCCGACCCCGCCGCGCAGACCACCGCCCCCGGAGCCACCGGCGACGGCGCGCCCGCCGAACCGCAGGGCCCGTTCGCCGAACTCGACTCCCTGGTGGGCCTGGCCGGCGTCAAGCACCAGGTCAACACCCTGGTCAACCTCGGCCGGCTGGCCCAGCGCCGGGCCCAGCTCGGTATCCCCGCCCCGCCGATGAGCCGCCACCTCGTCTTCGCCGGCCCGCCCGGCACCGGCAAGACCACCGTGGCCCGGCTCTACGGCAGCATCCTCGCCGACCTCGGGATGCTCTCCTCCGGGCACATCGTCGAGGTGTCCCGCTCCGACCTGGTCGCCCAGGTCATCGGCGGTACGGCGATCAAGACCACCGAGGTCTTCGAACGGGCCCTGGGCGGTGTGCTGTTCGTCGACGAGGCGTACACCCTGCTGTCGGACAGCAAGGGTTCCGGCGCCGACTTCGGCCGGGAGGCGATCGACACCCTGGTGAAGCTGGTGGAGGACTACCGCGACGAGGTCGTGGTGATCGTGGCCGGTTACTCCAAGGAGATGCAGGACTTCCTGGCCGCGAACCCGGGCCTCGCCTCCCGGTTCACCCGGACCATCGAGTTCACCAACTACTCGGTGGACGAACTGGTCACCATCACCGAGAACATGTGCGCCTCGCACAGCTATGTCCTCGACCCGCTGGCCGTGCAGGCGCTGCATCTGCACTTCGACCGGATGCAGCGGGACGCCACGTTCGGCAACGGCCGGGCCGCGCGGCGGGTGTTCGAGGAGATGGTGGACCGGCAGTCGTTCCGCCTCGCGTCGGTGCCCGACGCGACCGAGGCCGATCTGCTGCTGATCCTGCCGGAGGACGTGGGTGAGGCGGAGGCCGCCGAGGTGCGCGGCGGCGGTGCCCCGACGCCCGGCGACTCGGACGTACTGGCCCGGCTGAACGGCATGATCGGGCTGGGTGCGGTCAAGCGCGAGGTGCGCGGCATCCTGGATCTGCTGACCACCACCCAGCAGCGGCAGGCGGTCGGCCTGCCCACCCCCAAGGTCAGTCACCATCTGGTGTTCTCGGGCCCGCCCGGCACCGGCAAGACCACCGTGGCCCGGCTCTACTCCGATCTGCTGCGCTCCTTCGGCATCCTCCAGCGCGGCCAGCTCGTCGAGGTGGCCAGGGCCGACCTGGTGGGCCGGTACATCGGTCACACGGCCCAGCTGACCACCGAGGCCTTCGAGCGGGCCTCGGGCGGTGTGCTGTTCATCGACGAGGCGTACACCCTCACACCGGAGAACTCACCGCAGGACTTCGGCCGGGAGGCCGTCGACACCCTGCTGAAGCTGATGGAGGACCACCGCGACGAGACCGTGGTGATCGTCGCGGGCTATCCCGCGGAGATGAGCCGCTTCCTGGACTCCAACCCGGGTCTGGCCTCGCGCTTCACCCGCCATGTCGCCTTCGAGGACTACTCCACGGACGAACTCGTCGAGATCATCGGGGAGATGACCTCGGGCGCGGGTTACAAGTGCGCGCCGGCCACCCTGGAGACACTGCACACCTACCTGGACGGCATTCCCCGCACCCGCTCGTTCGGCAACGCCCGGCTGGCCCGTCAGCTGGTCGAGTCGATGATGACCCGGCAGGCGGGCCGGCTCGGCAGTGTGGCCAGTCCCGACCTGGAGGCGCTCACCCTGCTGCTCCCGCAGGACCTGCCGCACACCGCGGAGGCGGCACGACAGGTCTCATAGGTCCGCTCGACCGCCGTGTCCCGCTCAACCGCCTTGTCCCGCAACCCGGTTCACGCCGGGGTCCGGACGGGCAGGGCCGGTTCCCTTTCGCGCGGACCCGGTAGTGGGTTCTTCCTGGTCGTGGGACATGTCTGTCACCTTCGACGGAGCCGGGGCATCGGGTGCCGGGCTCCCGGACCGCCACGCTCCCAGGAGATGATGCGCGATGAACGTGACCAACGTGCCCCCGGACACCGAGGTGCGCTCGGTGTCCCTCCCGCGTACGCCCCCGCGGCTGCCCGAACTGCGGGTGCAGCCCGCGCCGCACACGGTGGCCCGGCTGGTCTCGCGGGGCGGCGGGGGTGTGGCCCGGGACCGGATGCGGCTGTGGAGTCACTACGGCAGGCGCTACCGCACGGCCATGGCACACATGGCGAACGCGCTCGCGCAGGACGACCCGGCACCCGGCGGCGGCCGGCTCGACGACCGGGTGGCGGCCCGCGCCGACCTCGCGGCCCTGCACCTGTATCTGGCCGAGGAGTGGGCCTGGGTGGAACCGGCGCTGCTCGACGGAGACATGGGTGGCCATCTGCCCCTCGCCCGCTGTGCCGGGGCGGCGTTGCGCAGGCTGCCGCCCTACCGCGGTGCCGCGATCGTACGCACTGATGTGCCGGACAACGTGCTGACATGGTTCCGCGGCAACCAGGTCGTCCGCGACCAGGGTTTCTGGAGCGCGTCGGTGTCGACGGCGGCACTGGGTTCGGGTGGACCGGCTTTTCTGGTCTGGTCGTTGACCGGGCGGCGTACGGGTGCGGTGGACCCGTACACACCTGACCGGCTGGTGTTCCTGCCCGGCACCCGGTTCAAGGTGCTGGAGGTGCGAGGGGGCCGACGGCCGGTGGTGGTGCTGCGGGAGATGTTCCCGCAGGAGTCGGGTGCCGCCGGTGCGGCGGACCCGCACGGCGGGTGGCTGGACCGGACCACACTGGCGGAGCTGGGACAGTCAACCGACGTTCCCACCACGCTGGTTCCGACCGAGTTCATGGGTCCGCGGGCCCGGCCTCCTGGGTTGGTCCTGGGCAGGTAGGCCGTCCGCCGGAGGTCAACCGGCGCCTACCACAACACCTACCCGCCTGACTCCCGCATCGGCCCCCTGATGTCAGTATGGGCAACTGTTCCGTACTATCGGGTCAACAGGCACACAGCAGTGACTGCTGTGGCCCTCCCACACCAGGTCGAAACGCAGGCTGGTTTGGTTCCGCACAGGCTGTGGGCTCGCCCCTCATGGGGCATGAGCCCCGGGAAGGTCGTGAGCTCAATGTCCGAATCCACCGCCGGAGTCACCGGGGTCACATCGCAGTACGCCACCAAGGTCGCCGAGGACCTGGAACACAACCTCAAGGAGCAGCAGCGCATCAGCGTCGACATCGCCGCGCTCCAGGAGCAGTTGACCGCGCTCCAGGAGGACCATGTCGTCCTCACCAGCCTTCAGGGTGCCCTCGGGATCGCGCCGGTTCCCACCGCCGCCGAGCCCGTCACCGAGCCGGCTGCGGTGGTGCCCGCGCCGCGCAAGAGGACCGAGAAGGCCGCCGCGAAGCCCAAGGCCAAGGAGACCGCGGCCACCAAGTCGGCCAAGGCCACCAAGCCCAAGGACACCGTGGCCGCCAAGGCCAGGGTGACCACGCCGGCCAAGGCCAAGGACGCGGCACCCGCGAAGGCCAAGGAGACGGCGCCGACCAAGAGCACCCGCAAGCCGGCGGCCAAGAAGAGCCCGGCGGCCCCGGCGGCCGGTCAGCCCACGCTCGTCACCCTGATCCGCGAGCACCTGGCCGCCCAGAAGGAGCCGCGGTCGGCGGCCGAGGTGACCTCCACCCTGACCGAGCAGCACCCGGACCGGTCCATCAAGACGACCGTGGTGCGCACCACGCTCGAAGGCCTGGTGGCCCGCAGCCAGGCGCGGCGCTCCAAGCAGGGCTCGTCGGTCTACTACACGAGCCCCGACGCCTCGGACGCCACCCCGGCCGAGGAAGCCAAGCCCTCCGCCTGACCGTTCAGCGGTCACCCCGTACGGCGAGGGTGACTCCCTCGGTAGCTCCTTCAGGTGAATCCAGTGCCGAGTCCTCCACCACGGGGAGGGTGAGGCGCGAGGTGGCGACGCCGATGCGGTGGCCGACGGGGGCGGGGACACCTGGTGTGTCCGTGCCCGTACCGCGGTCGTATCGGGGGTGGGCGCCGCCGCTGAAGTCCAGCCTGATCCGGTGGCCCGCGGCGAACCGGTGGGCGCACGCGCCCAGTTCGAGGCGGATCGTGGTGGCCTCCACCGGTGCCGGACTCAGTCGCTCGAACCGTTCGGTGACGACATGGGACCGGCCGCGGCCGTCCACGTCACAGAGCCGGACGAACACATCCGCGTGTGGGGTGTCCACGGTCAGCTCGAACTCCACGTGGGGTGTGCCGATCACATCAACCGGTTCGGTCAGTGCCGCTCCGGTGAAGGCCAGGGTGTCCGCGCGCTGTTCGAGACTGCGGACGTCGGCCGGGCCCGCCTTGGGAGACATGTGCCGGCCGCCGAGTGACGGGGTGGGATCCGCCGGATCGTGGCGGAAGCCGACCTCACCCTCGTCCGGGTCCTGGCCCAGGCCGCCGTCCGCCCGCAGCCACAGGGTGTGCCCGGTCGCGGCGGGAGGCCAACTGGGCAGCGAGAGCCAGGTGTTGGCCCCCGTGTGGAAGATCTCCACGGGGGCGGTCACTCCGGCCGTCCCGCCCGGTCCGGCCGCCGTCCCGCCGGCGGACGTGTCCTCCGTACCCATGTGCAGGTCGAGCCACCTGAGCACCTGTGCGTCGATGACCCGGGTCGCCTTCGCGGCGGTGTCCATGTGTGTCCATGGCCCGACGGTCAGCGCGACCGACGGGTTGTGCCGGCGCAGCACCTCGTACTGGTGGAGGGTCTGGTCGAGGAAGACGTCGTGCCAGCCGCCGAAGAGCAGCACGGGCACGTCGACCCGCTCCAGCGCCTGTTCCGCCCGGTAGTCGGCCCAGTAGGGGTCGTCCCCGTGCGGGTGGTCGAGCCACTCGCGGAACCAGGGCGCCGAGCCGCCCAGGGCGACCGTGGCCGCCGCGGCGGCGGTGGGCTCGGACCAGGCCGCGGCCAGCCTGCCGCGCGCCGCGAGCATGGCCCGCAGTCCGCGGACGCCGCCCAGGCCCTGGGCCTCGACGTTGGCGCTCCAGGTGAGGAAGTCGGCGAGGGCGAGCGCCCCGGTGCCGTTGATCGCCTGCTGGAAGTCGTGCGGGCCCACCACCACGGCCGCCGCGCGGAGTTCGGGCGGGGGGTCCTGGAGCAGGGCCCACTGGGCCCAGCCGAGGTACGACCCGCCGAAGGTCGCGAGGCGGCCGTCGAACCAGTCCCGTGTCCGCAGCCACGCCACCGTGTCCTGGGCGTCGTCGGCCTCCTGGACGATCGGCCGGAACGTCCCGGTCGAGCCGGCCGTGCCGCGGACGCTCTGGAGGACCACGTGGTAGCCGCGGGCGGCGAACGCCCTGCCGTACAGCGAGTGCGGCAGACCGCGGCCGTAGACCGAGCGGATCAGTACCGTGCCCCGGGGATCCCGCTCGGGGATGTAGTGGTCCGTGAGCAGCACGGCGTCGTCACGGGTGGGCACTCGCAGGTCCTTGTGCACGCTGTAGCGCGTGCGGGCCGGGGGCAGGCCCAGCACCCTCCCCTGGAGGACTCCCAGCGTCCGGGCGAGCCGGCCCGCCGGTCGGGGTGCCGACATGACGTTCTCCTCTCGTATGTGGAGATACTATCTCCGCTTTCATGTCATGGGAAGCCCCGGCAGCCTTTCGCGACTCCGCCCGGCATTTCGGCGGACACGCTGGTGCGGGCGTCGGCGCGGCCCGCGGAGGTCAGCCCGGTCTGCGGGTGACCAGCCACACCGAGGCGAGGCTGATCAGTGTGACGCCGACCAGATAGAGCGTGATGGGTGTGGTGCTCGACCAGCTCGCGTAGAGGGCGGTGGCGACGGTCGGGGCGATACCGCCGCCCAGGATGGACCCCACCTGGTAGCCCAAGGAGGCGCCGCTGTACCGGACTTCGGCCTTGAAGAGCCCGGAGAAGAGTTCGGCGATCGGCCCGTAGACGATCCCCATGAACACCGCGGTGACCAGGAGGGCGATCAGGATCAGCGCCGGTTCGGCGGTGTCGATGACCGGGAACAGCAGTGCCGCGCAGGCCACCAGGCCGATGGAGCCGGTCATCAGCACCCGGCGCCGGCCGTGCCGGTCGGCGAGCGCGGACGCCCAGGGGATGACCGCGAGCCAGACGGTGGAGGCGACGAGGGTGAAGGTGAGGACGAGGTTCCTGCTCAGACCGAGCACCGCGGTCGTGTACGACAGCAGGTAGGCCATGAAGATGTAGCCGAGTGCGTTGATGCCGATGAAGGCACCCGCGGACAGGGCCACCTCGCGCCAGTTGTCGCGCAGCACCTCGACGAGCGGCATCCGCCGGTCCGCCCCGGCCTGCTTGACCTCCTTGAACTCCGGGCTCTCGTCGACGGTCAGCCGGATCACCAGACCGGCGATCACCATCACGGCGCTCGCGAGGAACGGCACCCGCCAGCCCCACGACAGGAACGCCTCACTGCTGAGGTTGGTGGTGAGTCCGAGGAAGACCAGGTTGGCGAGAATGAGGCCGCCCGGCACACCCATCTGCGGGAAGCTGCCGTAGAAGGCCTTCTTGCGTTCCGGGGCGTGTTCGACGGCCATCAGCACCGCCCCGCCCCATTCGCCGCCGACGCCTATGCCCTGGATGAAGCGCAGGGTGACCAGCAGGACCGGCGCCCACACACCCACCGTGTCGTAGGTGGGCAGCAGACCGATTCCCACGGTGGCGAGACCCATCGTGAGCAGGGAGACGACCAGCATGGACTTGCGGCCGACCCGGTCGCCGAAGTGACCCATGACGATGCCGCCGACCGGCCGGGCGAAGAAGCCCACCGAGTACGTGGCGAACGCGGCCATGGTTCCCGCGACCGAGGAGACCGACGGGAAGAACAGCGGGCCGAACACGATGGCCGCGGCCAGGCCGTAGATGAAGTAGTCGTACCACTCGACGGCGGTTCCGATGAAGCTGGCCGTCGCCACCCGCAGGGGGCGGACCCGGGGCGGCGCGACCGCCGCTTCGGACAGGTTTTTCTCGATGGTCACGTTGTCTCCTGACAGGGTGAGCGGTGCCCCAGGAGCCGTACAGCCGGGCTTGGGGAGTCGGAGCAGCCGAGGAGCGGACACCGGGAGAGCCGGCGGCGCCGGACGGGCCGGCGGCGCCGGGAGGTGTGGCGCCGGGAGGCCGGCGCGGTGATGAGCGGAGGGCGGAGGCACGGTGGCGCCGGGGCCCTCCCGCCGGCTGGACGACCGGTTGACCGCCCTCCACGCTCCCGACCGAACGATTGGTCGTTTCGTGTTCGGTAAGTAAAGGCAGCCCTGCAACCGGTGTCAAGAAGTTGGGCCGGGTCAGGTCGGGCCGGGTCAGGTCAGGTCAGGTCGGCGCTATGCCCGGGCGGCGGGCCAGTTCACCGCGGCGACGGCGGTCGCCGCCGCCACGGCCGCGAGACGCCGGAAGTCGAGGGTGTCCACGACGTCGGTGGGCTGGTGATAGTGCGGGTTACGGAAGTTGGCGGTGTCCGTAACCATCAGCGCGGGGATGCGGTGGTTCCAGAAGGGCGCGTGGTCACTGCGGCCGAGATGGTTGACCGGCGGGACCGCCAGGCCGATGAGCATGCCGAGCGGGCCGTCGGGCCTCGGGTCGCGCAGCAGGATGCTCGGCAGGGCGGCCGAGGTCGCCGCGGCGGCCCGCTGCCAGATCCCGGCGGCGGCCGCGGAGGAGCGCCGGTGGACGACGAGGGTGAAGTCCCCGCGGAAGTCGTTGGCCCTGGTCGCCGCGGCCGCGTCGGGGAAGGCCCGCGCGAAGCCCGCGGGGAGCCGCTGGGTGCCCGGCTCGTCCAGGAAGTAGCCGACGGACTCCAGGCAGAGCATCCCGGAGACCCGTCCGGCGGCGGCGAGTTGGCGCGCGGCATGACGGGCGCCGATGAGACCCAGCTCCTCCATGTCGAACAGCGCGAGCGTCACGGCGGGCGGTACGGGCAGGCGGGCGAGCAGCCGCGCGGCCTCCAGCACCACGGCCACGCCGGAGGCGTTGTCGTCGGCGCCGGGGCTGCCGCTGACGCTGTCCAGGTGGGCGCCGACGAGCACGGTGGTGGTGTGGTCGGCGCCGGGCAGGGACGCGAGGAGGTTGGCGCCCCGGAGCCTGCGGTGCAGCCGGAGCTTGAGGGCGAGGGCGCGGTGGCCCTGCTCGTCGGTGGCGCCGAGCTGCCGGCGCAGGTCGAAGGGCTGCCGCTCCACCTGCCAGCCGGCGGCGGCCAGTTCACCGGAGACGTAGGACTCGGCGCGGTCCATGGCGGCGGGCGCCCGGAGCCGGCTGCGTGGCCCGTCGCTCAGGAACTCGACGTCCCGCCGCAGCCGTGCCGCGGTCACGTCGGATTCGAACGCGCTCACATCGGTCATGCCGTCAGTCACCGTTACTCCGAGACCAGGAAACCCCGCTATGTTGAGATGGTAGCTCCATTTCGACGGCACCACCGGCCCGGGCATATACATGGCAGCCAAAATCAACGGTGTTCGGCCGTTATGCCAATAGTCGTCCCACCCGGCGCCGCGGCGAGGCCACCCGCGGCGATCTGCGGGGTCGGCCGGCGACAGCCGTACCGCACACGCGGGCTGACGGGCCGTCGGCAGCCTCTACCGACGGGAATTCCCCGCCCTCGGCAATTCCGCAAGAGCGGAAACACAGCCCACGTATCGCGGTCACCCATTCCGGGCACATATCGAAAGGGTGCGGAATATCCCCGACGCCGACCAGAAGATTTCCGACCGCCCGCCCACGGATTCCCACCAACCCGAGAGCAGCGTGCCGAATTCTCCATTCCGGCACCCGGGTCCGAGGCCACCCGTCGGACACGGAGACCCCCCGGTGACGGCACAGCGGCGGCACAACAGCCGCACAGGGCACGGACAGTGCCCCCGCGTCGACCTCGGCGAGCGGCCCGCCGCCCGCGCCGCACCCGGGTCCGCACAGCGAATCGGCGGGGTTACCATGAGGACATGACTGATACTTCCCGGGGAACGTCCGCGAAGGACGAAGGGCGGCCCCTGAGGCGGGATGCCGCGCTCAACCGGGAAAGAATTCTCCAGGCGGCCCACGAAATCTTCGGCCGGCGCGGTCTGGGCGTCACGCTCGACGATGTGGCCCGGCACGCCGGAGTCGGCGTCGGCACCGTCTATCGGCGTTTTCCCACCAAGGAAGCGCTCGTGCGCGCCCTGTTCGAGGAGGACCTCAAGAGGCGCCAGGAGGTCGCGGAAAAGGCCCTGTCCAACCCCGATCCCTGGGAGGGCTTCGTCGAGTTCCTCGTCTCGATGACGGGCGACCTCGCCGAGAACCGCGGCCTGCACGAGGTGATCATGATGGGCAGCCACAGCTCCGAGCCCATCGAGCGGGCCCGTGGCGGGCTGCGCCCCTTCCTCGGTGAACTGGTGCGCCGGGCACAGGAGAGCGGGCAACTGCGCCCGGAGGTGACCCCCTCCGACTTCCCGGTCATCGCGCACATGCTGAGCGCCGCCACGCAGTTCACCCAGGGCGAGCGGCCGGACATCTGGCGCCGCTACATCGAGATCCTGCTGAACGGGCTCAGACAGCGCCCCGAGGACCCCCCTCTGTCGACCCCGAGCCTGACCGACGACACGGTGGAGCAGGTCATGGGGTTCCGGAGGCCACCGGCGGCGGAGTGACAGCACGGAAGGGCCGGGGGGAGCGGCACACCGCCGCTCCCCCCCGGCCCTTCCGTCACCCGGGGTCGCCGCCGACGGCCTCAGGCGTCGTAGTCCACCGTCAGCTTCTCCGACACGGGGTATGTCTGGCAGGTCAGCACGTAACCGGCGTCGACCTCGGCCGGTTCGAGCGCGTAGTTGCGGCGCATGTCCCCCTCGCCGACGGTGATCCGGGCGCGGCACGTGCCGCACACCCCGCCCTTGCAGGCGAACGGCAGGTCGGAGCGGACCCGGGACGCCGCGTCGAGCAGGGTGGTGTCGCGGGGCAGCCCGTCGGTGGTGGAGCGGCCGTCGAGGGTGACGGTGACCTCGCTGACCGGGCCGGTGGCCGTCTTCTCGGCCCGGCGCGGCACCGGCGGCGCGGGCTCGTCGTCGGCGAAGAACAGCTCCTGGTGGATCCGTTCGCGCGGCACGTCGAGCCGGCCGAGGACCTCGCGGGCGTCGCGCACCATGCCGTGCGGCCCGCACAGCCACCAGTGGTCGGCGTTCGGGACGTCGATCAGGGCCTCGACGAGCGCGGCGAGCCGTCCGTCGTCGAGGCGGCCCGAGAGCAGTTCGGCCTCGCGCGGCTCCCGCGACAGCACATGGGCCACCTGGAACCGCGTACGGAACTCGTCCTTCAGATCGGCGAGTTCGTCGGCGAACATCACGGTGTCGGTGCGGCGGTTGCCGTAGAAGAGGGTGACCGTGGAGCGGTCGTCGGCGGCCAGGACGGACTCGGCGATGGACATCATCGGGGTGATGCCGGAGCCGGCCGCGATCAGGACGTGGTGGCCGGGGACGGTGAGGTCGGGGGTGAAGGCGCCCGTCGGGACCATCACGTCGACGGTGTCGCCGGGCCGCACGTCGTGCACCAGCCAGGCCGAGAAGAGGCCGCCGGGGACCTCACGGACACCGATGCGGGGCGCGCTGCCGGCGGGCGAGCAGATCGAGTACGAGCGTCGCTCGTCGCGCCCTTCGACCTCACGGCGCAGGGTGAGCGACTGGCCGGGGCTGAAGGCGAACTCCTCCGCCAGGGCGTCGGGGATCTCGAAAGTGACGGCGGCCGCGTCCTCGCAGAGACGCTCCACCGCCGCGACGCGCAACAGGTGGAACGCCGGGCGGCGGCGCCGAGGCGTCGCGGGGGCACCGGCGGCCGGTGCCATCACCTCTGCCATCAGATCTCCTTGACGTACTCGAACGGCTCGCGGCAGCTGACGCAGCGCCACAGCGCCTTGCACGAGGTGGCCGCGAACCGGGAGGTCTCCTCGGTGTCGGCCGAGCCGCAGTGCGGACAGGGAACGGTGCGCCGGGTCGGCGACAGACTGAGGGGGACGGGTCCGGCCGGGTGCCGGGGTGCGGCCGCCGGCGGGGCGATGCCGTGGTCCACGAGCTTGCGCCGCCCGGCGTCGGTGATCCAGTCGCTGGTCCACGGCGGATCGAGGACCGTACGGATCTCGACCCGGTCGAAGCCGGCCGCGCGCAGCCGGGCGTCGACCCCGGCGCGCATCTCGGCCATGGCGGGGCAGCCCGAGTAGGTGGGCGTGAGGTCGGCGACGACCGTGCCGTCCGGCTCGATCCTGACGTCCCGCAGGACTCCGAGGTCGGCCAGGGTGAGCATGGGCAGTTCGGGGTCGGGCACCTGCTCGGCGAGGTGCCGGGCGCGCCGGACGTCGGTCAGTACGGTCACCATGTCGCCTCCGGGTGGGCTCGCGCGACACTCTGCAACTCGGTCAGCAGCGGGACGAGGTGTTCGGTGTGTCCGCCGGTCCGGCCACCGCCGGGCACCGGTGTGGCCCGCGGCATGGGCAGCCCGGCGGCGTCGAGCACCTGCCGCAGGTCCGCCATTACGGCGTCCCGCGCGTCGTGCGCCGCGAACAGCTCGTCCCAGTACGGGGCCACCGCCTCCAGCGCCACCAGCATCCGCGCGCGCGACTCCTCGGTGCCGTCGCCCAGCCGTACGGCCCACTCGGCGGCGTACTGCCGGTGGTAGGTCAGCTCCTTGACGCCCTTGGCCGCGATGGCCGCGAGCACCGGGTCGGCGGTGCCGGCCAGCTCGGTGAAGTGCGCGAGCCGCCAGCTGGCGAAGACCAGGAGCCGCACGATCGAGAACGCGAAGTCCCCGTTGGGGAGTTCGACGAGACGGACGTTGCGGAAGTCGTCGGCGTCACGGAAGTAGGCGTACGCGTCCTCCGGGCGGCCGGTGCCGTCGACCTGGCCGCAGCGGGCGTACAGCAGCCGGGTCTGGCCGAGCAGGTCGAGGCCGATATTGGCGAGGGCGACCTCCTCCTCCAGCTCCGGGGAGCGGGTGACCCACTCGGCGAGCCGCTGGGACAGCACCAGGGCGTCGTCGCCGAGGGCCGCGCAGGTCGCGGCGAGTGCGGCGGCGTCGACGTCCTCGGGGACGGTGGTGTCCACACCGTGCAGGGGGTCCTCGAAGCCGGTGCCGAACGCCCAGCGGGCGTCACTGTCGTCGTGCCCCTCGGCCAGGCTCATGTACACGTGGTCGTCGCTCATCCGGGGCTCCTAGATGTGCGGGACATCTTCGGGGATGTCGTAGAACGTCGGATGGCGGTACACCTTGTCGGCGCTGGGCGCGAAGAAGGGGTCCTTCTCGTCGCGGGTGGTGGCGGCGATGTGCTCGGAGCGCACGACCCAGATACTGACCCCCTCGTTGCGCCGCGTGTACAGGTCGCGGGCGTGGGTGAGGGCCATCTCGTCGTCCGCCGCGTGCAGCGAGCCGACGTGTACGTGGTTGAGTCCGCGCTTGCCGCGCACGAACACCTCGTACAGGGGCCAGCTGTCCTTCTCCTGGCTGCTCATGCGGCGGCCTCCTGACGGGCTTTGGCTCGGGCCGCCTGCTTGGCGGCGTGGGCGGCGGCGGCCTCGCGGACCCAGGCGCCCTCCTCGTGGGCGGCGCGGCGGCACTCCATGCGCTCCGCGTTGCAGGGTCCGTCGCCGCTGATGACGGCCTTGAGTTCGGAGAAGTCGGGGGTGCCGAAGTCGTGGTGGCCGCGCTCCTCGTTCCAGCGCAGCTCCGGGTCGGGCAGGGTGACGCCGAGCTTGGCGGCCTGCGGCACGGTCATGTCGACGAAGCGCCGGCGCAGTTCGTCGTTGCTGTGCCGCTTGATCTTCCAGGCCATCGACTGGGCGGAGTTGGGCGAGTCGTCGTCGGGCGGGCCGAACATCATCAGCGACGGCCACCACCAGCGGTTCACCGACTCCTGCACCATCTCGCGCTGGGCGTCGGTGCCGCGCATCATCGTCATCAGCAACTCGTAGCCCTGGCGCTGGTGGAAGGACTCCTCCTTGCAGATGCGGACCATCGCGCGGGCGTAGGGGCCGTACGAACTGCGGCACAGGGGAACCTGGTTGCAGATCGCGGCGCCGTCCACGAACCAGCCGATGACACCGACGTCGGCGAAGGTGGGGGTGGGGTAGTTGAAGATCGAGGAGTACTTCTGGCGGCCTTCGAGCAGGCGCTGGGTCAGCTCGGAGCGGTCGATGCCGAGGGTCTCGGCCGCCGAGTACAGGTACAGCCCGTGGCCGGCCTCGTCCTGGACCTTGGCGAACAGGATCGCCTTGCGGCGCAGCGAGGGCGCCCGGGTGATCCACTCCCCCTCGGGCTGCATACCGATGATCTCGGAGTGCGCGTGCTGGGCGATCTGCCGGATCAGCGTCTTGCGGTAGCCGTCCGGCATCCAGTCGCGCGGCTCGATCCGCTGGTCGCGGGCGATCGTCGCCTCGAAGTAGGCCTCCAGGTCCTGACCGGCGTCACTGCCGGACGACGCGGCGGAGTGTGCTGTGGCCATCTCGATCCCTTCCCACCAGAGTACCCAACCGACCATTCGTTCGGTCCATCATACGGTGCAGCCTCCCCGCCCTGGCAAGCGCCGGGCGCCCATCAGTACGCGCGCCGGTGCCGGCACCGAGGCTCCGCACGCGCCACCACGTATCGATGCCCCCCTCGTCACCACGTGTAGAAGCCCTGTCCCGTCTTCTGCCCGAGTTCGCCGCGTGCCACCTTGTCACGCAGCAGCCGGGGCGGGGCGAAGCGCTCACCGAGGGTGCTGTGCAGGTGTTCGGCGATGGCGAGCCGTACGTCGAGGCCGACCAGGTCGGTCAGGCGCAGCGGACCCATGGGGTGCTTGTAGCCGAGGCGCATGGCGTCGTCGATGGCCTCGGGCGCGGCGACGCCCTCCTCCACCATGCGGATGGCCTCCAGGCCGAGGGCGAGACCGAGCCGGCTGCTCGCGAAGCCCGGGGAGTCCTTGACGACGACGTCCTGCTTGCCGAGCGCCCGGGTCCAGCCGAGGGCGGCCTCGACGACGTCCGGGGAGGTGCCGGGGGCGACCACGATCTCGACCAGCGCGGAGGCGGGCACCGGGTTGAAGAAGTGCATACCGAGGAAGCGGGCCGGGCGGTGCAGTACGGCGGCCAGGTCGGTGACCGAGAGGGAGCTGGTGTTGGTGGCGAGCACGGTGGACCCGCCCACCGCAGCCTCGGCCGCCTTCAGCAGCCGGGCCTTGAGCGCCGGGTCCTCCGGGACGGCCTCCACGACCAGTTCGGTGGCCGGGTCGAGGGCGTCCACCGCGTGGACGAAGGCCAGCCGGCCGGCCACCTCGGCGGCGGGCTCGGCGAGATGGCCGCGGGCCTCGGCGCGGGTCAGGCTCGCGACGATCCGGTCCAGGGCCGCGGCGGCGGCCTCCTCGCCGCTCTCCACCACGGTGACGGCCGAGCCGGCGGACGCGAAGGACTGGGCGATGCCCGCGCCCATCCGGCCGCCGCCGATCACCGCGACGGTCCGGGGTGCCGAGGTCATGCGCGGCTCCTCTTCTCCAGGAAACGGGTCATACGCTGCTTCTTGTCCTCACCCTCGAAGAGCACGGCCTGGGCCAGGTCGTCGGCGACGGGGTGGGCGCCGGGCGAGTCGACGACGAGCTTGGTCAGCCGCAGTGCCGTGGCCGACGACCGGGCCATACGGTCGAGCAGCGCGTGGGCGCTGTCCAGCAGCTCCTCGGCCGGTACGACGTCCATGACCAGGCCGACGGCCTGCGCCGTACGGGCGTCGAGGTTGCGTCCGGCGAGCAGGATCTGCTTGGCGACGGACTCGCCGACGAGTTCGGGCAGCCGCCAGCAGGCGCCGGCCGCCGCGAGGATGCCGAGACCGGGCTCGGGGTTGCCGAACACCGCGCCGGGTCCGGCGATCCGCAGGTCACAGGCGTACGCCAGCTCGGCCCCGCCGCCCAGGGCCCAGCCCTCGACGGCGGCGAGGGTCGGCATGGGCAGCCGGCGGACCCGCTCGAAGAGCCGGCTGTTGATGCCCTGAAGGGCCTCGTCCCGGCCCCGCTCCAGCAGCTCGCCGATGTCGGCACCGCCCGCGAAGACACCCCCGTGCCCGGTCAGGAGCAGCAGCTTCGGATCGTGCTCCAACAGCTCGCACACCTGGTGCAGTTCACTGATCATGCGCCCGCTGATGGCGTTGCGTGCCGCGGGGCGGTGCAGGGTGACGACCACCCGGTCGGCGCGCTCCTCGACCAGGAGGGTGTCGTAGGTGCGGGTGGTCGGCGCGGGTCCGGTGCCCGTCGTCATATCCGCTCCACCAGCAGTGCGACCCCCTGGCCCACGCCCACGCACAGCGTGGCCAGGCCTCGGCGGCCGTTCTCGCGTTCCAGGCGGCCGAGGAGGGTGAGGAGGATGCGGGCGCCGGAGCAGCCGAGGGGGTGGCCGAGGGCGATCGCGCCGCCGTCGGCGTTGACCTTGTCCTCGTCGAGCTTGAGCCGGCGGATCACGGCGAGCGCCTGCGCGGCGAAGGCCTCGTTCAGCTCCACGGCGTCCAGGTCGCCCACCTGCCACCCGGCGCGCGCCAGCGCCTTCTCGGTGGCGGGCACCGGGCCGAGGCCCATGAGGTTGGGCTGGACGCCGGCCGACGCGGAGGCGACGATCCGGGCGCGCGGGGTGAGGCCGTAGCGCTCGACCGTCTCCTCGCCGACGACGACCAGCGCGGCGGCGCCGTCGGACAGCGGCGAGGCCGAGCCCGCGGTGACGATGCCGTCGTCGCGGAAGACCGTACGCAGGGAACCCAGCTTCTCCAGGGTGGTGGAGGGGCGCGGCCCCTCGTCGCGGGTCACCTCGCCCTTCTTCACCGGCACCGGCACGATCTCGCGGTCGAAGCGGCCCGCCTCCTGCGCGGCGACGGCCCGCTGGTGGCTGCGGAGGGCGAAGGCGTCGGAGTCGGCGCGGGTGATGCCGTCCAGGGCGGCGACCTCCTCCGCGGTCTCCCCCATGGACAGCGTCGTCTTCGACGTCCCGGGACCGGCGCCCGCGGGGACGGCCCGGTCGGCGGTGGCGAACCGCGGGTTGGTGAAGCGCCAGCCCAACGCCGTGTCGTGCACCTGGCCGGGCTTGGCCCAGGGGGTGCCGGGCTTCTCCATGACCCAGGGCGCCCGGGTCATGGACTCGACGCCGCCGGCGACCACCAGGTCGGCCTCGCCCGCGCGGATCGTGTGCGCGGCGGAGGCGACCGCCGTCAGACCCGAGGCGCACAGCCGGTTCACGGTGTACCCGGGCACGGTGTGCGGGAGCCCGGCGAGCAGGACGGCCATGCGGGCCACGTCCCGGTTGTCCTCGCCGGCCTGGTTGGCGGCGCCGAGGATCACCTCGTCCACGGCGTCCCCGGGGACGGCCGAGCGGCGCACTGCCTCGGCGACGACGAGGGCGGCGAGGTCGTCGGGGCGTACGGAGGCCAGGGCGCCGCCGTAGCGGCCCTGCGGGGTGCGGGCCCCGTCGACGAGATAGACGTCGGGCATCAGGAGGACTCCTCAACAGGGACGCTGTGCTGATCGACAGGGACGCCGCGGTGCGGCATACAAGCCACCTCTTGACAGGCAGTGGTCTTGCTGGATTACTTGACCACGCCGCACGCTAACCGAATGTTCGGTCGGTCCACAAGGTGGTGGAGATGACGACTCAGGTACCCGATCCGACGCTCAGCCCGGTCGAATCGATGTTCGCCGCGGACGAGGCGTCACGCCGGCTCGGCATCGAGTTGCTGCACCACGCCGAGGGGACCGCCGTGGTGCGGATGACCGTGACCTCCACGCAGGTCAACGGGCACCGGATCGCCCACGGCGGTTATCTGTTCCTCCTCGCCGACACGGCCTTCGCCTGCGCCTGCAACAGCTACGGCCCCGTGACGGTCGCCGCGGGCGCCGACATCGACTTCGTCGCCCCGGCGTACGAGGGCGACGTCCTGGTGGCCACCGCGCGGGAGCGCACCCGGTTCGGGCGCAGCGGCATCTACGACGTGACCGTCGTGCGGGGTGACGAGGTGATAGCGGAGTTCCGGGGCCGCAGTCGCACCCTCCGCACGGTGCAGAACGAGGAGCCGCAATGACCAGCGAAGTGATCGCGCCCGAACCCACCGCAGTCCGCCGCGGCGACCCGCTGCCGGACGCGCTGCTGGACGACGCGGAGCGGATGTCCCGCGACGAGGTCCGGGTTCTCCAGCTCGCCAGACTGCGCGCGACGCTGCGGCACGCCTACGACAACGTCGAGCTGTACCGCAGGAAGTTCGACGCCGCCGGAGTCACCCCCGACGACTGCCGCACCCTTGAGGACCTGGCCCGCTTCCCCTTCACCACCAAGGCCGACCTGCGGGACACCTACCCCTTCGGCATGTTCGCCGTCCCCATGGACCAGGTGCGGCGTGTGCACGCCTCCAGCGGCACCACCGGACGCCCGACGGTCGTCGGCTACACGGAGAACGACCTCTCCATGTGGTCCGACGTGGTCGCCCGCTCCATCCGCGCCGCGGGCGGCCGCCCCGGCCACAAGATCCATGTCTCGTACGGATACGGCCTGTTCACCGGCGGCCTGGGCGCCCACTACGGCGCCGAACGGGCCGGCTGTACGGTGATCCCCGCGTCCGGCGGCATGACCGCCCGCCAGGTCCAGATCATCCAGGACTTCCGGCCCGAGATCATCATGGTGACGCCCTCCTACATGCTCACCCTGCTCGACGAGTTCGAGCGCCAGGGCGTCGACCCGCGCTCCACCTCGCTCAAGGTCGGCATCTTCGGCGCCGAGCCCTGGACGGAGGAGATGCGCCGCGAGATCGAGGAGCGGCTGGACATCCACGCGGTCGACATCTACGGCCTGTCCGAGGTGATCGGCCCCGGTGTCGCGCAGGAGTGCGTGGACACCAAGGACGGCCTGCACATCTGGGAGGACCACTTCTACCCGGAGATCGTCGACCCGCTCGGCGAGGACGTCATGGCCGAGGGCGAGAGCGGCGAACTGGTCTTCACCTCGCTCACCAAGGAAGCGCTGCCGATCATCCGCTACCGCACCCGGGACCTGACCCGGCTGCTGCCCGGCACGGCACGGCCCGGGTTCCGCCGGATCGAGAAGATCACCGGACGCAGCGACGACATGATCATCCTGCGCGGGGTGAACGTGTTCCCCAGCCAGATCGAGGAGATCGTGCTGCGCACGCCGGGAGTGGCTCCGCACTTCCAGATCCAGATCGGCCGGCGCGGACGGATGGACCACATGACCGTACGGGTGGAGGCGCGGCCCGACGCCGGGACCGAGCGGCGCGAGGCCGCCGTCAAGGACATCGTGCGGGGTGTGAAGGACGCCGTCGGTGTGACCGTCGAGGTCGTGGTCGTCGACCCGGAGACCCTTGAGCGGTCACTGGGCAAGCTGCGCCGGGTCAAGGACACCCGCGAGTCATGAGCTGACGGCCCCGCCCCGGACCACTGAGCCGGACCACACCACCTGCCGGTGCCCCACGGTGCGAACCGCCGTGGGGCACGGGTGTGTTGTGACCGGGATCACCCGCCGCCGAGCGAACTCCTCCCGCCGCCCTCCGTCTTGTGTGCGTCCACCGCAAACGGAGGGAGCGAGCGATGCGCAAGGCACTCGCGATCAGGACCGTGTGCGCGGGGCCGAGCCCCGGCCGCACACCCGGGTGTCGCCAATTCGGTCACCCGTAACATGACTTGGGCGCCCTTCCTCACCCCCCTCACCCCATGGGAATCGCACGGTCACATGTCATTGACTCGACGCTTCTTCGCCCCCGCAGTCCTGCCGGCCGACCCGTCCTGTTCCGTGCTCCGTGACGCCGTCGTCGACGTCGGCCCCGACGGACGCATCACCTACTGCGGCGCGGCCGACACCGCTCCCCCGCTCCCGGACGGCGCCCCGCGGACCCGCCTGACCGGCATCCTCACCCCCGGCCTGGTCAACACCCACGCCCACTCGCCCATGACCCTGCTGCGCGGCCTCGGCAGTGATCTGCCGCTGCTGCGCTGGCTCCAGGAGGCCATCTGGCCGGCCGAGGCGCGGATGCGCCCGGCGGACGCCCGCGCGGGCATGCTGCTCGGCTGTGTCGAGATGCTCCGCTTCGGGGTGACGACCAGCGCCGAGATGTACGCGCACGCGGAGCACGTCGTGGAGGCCGCGTTGGAGGCCGGCAGCCGGGTGCTGATCGCGCCCGCCTACTTCGACCTGCCCGGCGGTGACTGGCGTGCCGACATCGATGCCATCGGCAGATGGATGGACGCCGACGGACTGCGCTTCGGCCCCGGCGACCGGGTGGAGCTGTGCTACGGGCCGCACTCGACGTACACCCTGCCGCCCGAGGCCCTGCGGGTGACGGCCCAGGAGGCGGCACAGCGCGGCGCCCTGGTCCACATCCATGTCGCCGAGACGGTCGCCGAGGACGTAACGACCCGCGAGAAGTTCGGGTCCGTACCCCAACTGCTCAAGGAGACCGGGCTGTTGGACGGGCGGCTGCTGGCCGCACACGCCGTTCACCTGTCCGACAGCGACATCGCGCTGCTGGCCGCGGCGGACGTCGGCGTCGCGCACTGCCCCGGCTCCAACGCCAAACTCGCCTCCGGCACGGCCCCGCTGCGGGCCCTGCGCGCCGCGTCGGTCAACGTCGGCCTCGGCACCGACGGCCCCGCGAGCAACGACGACCTCGACCTGTGGGAGGAGGCCCGGCTGGCGATGATGTTCGCCCGGCTGGCCACCGCCGACCCGCTGGCGCTCGGCGCCGAGGACGCGTTCCTGATGGCGACGGCGGTCGGTGCCGCCGCGCTCGGCAGGACCGACATCGGCGCCCTGCGCGCGGGCAACTGGGCCGACATGGCACACATCTCCGTGGACGGGCCGTACTTCGCCGCCGGGCTGGACGTCGAGGACAGTCACCTCGTCGCCAACCTCATGTGGGCGGCCGGCTCCCGTGCCGTCAACGACGTCTGGGTGGCCGGTGAGCCCGTTGTCGTGGACGGCGAGACGGTCCGCGTGGACGGGACAACCGCCCTGCACGCCGCCGCCGAAGCCGCGGCCCGCGTCATCTGACCCCCGCGGGTCCCCGCAGCCCCGGCAGCCCCCGCGCCCCCCACACACGATTCCCCGCCACAACCCCGCCCCTCCCCACGCCCGTGTCAGCCGGAGAACAGCGAAGGATGAAACACATGACCACCCTGAGCACCCCGCGCACCCCGCGCACCCCGCGCACCCCGCGCACCCCGCGCACCCACCGAAGCAGACTCGCCCGTACGGCCGCCGCGGGTGGTGTCCTGGCGCTGGCCGGTGTCGCCACGTCCGCACCCGTGAGCGCCGCCGCCCCGCAGCACCACACGACCTGGACCAAGTCCTACGTCGCCCTCGGGGACTCCTCCGCGTCCGGTCCCGCGATACCGGACCAGATCGACGCCAACTGCGCCCGGTCGAACCGTAATTACCCCACACTCGTGTCGACGACGCTGGGCACCGAACTGACCGACGTGTCGTGTTCCGGCGCGACGACCGCCCAGATGACGGCCCCGCAGGGCACCGCCCCGGCCCAGTTCACCGCGCTCAAGTGGTCGACGAAGCTGGTCACCCTCACCATCGGGGGCAACGACATCGGGTTCTCCTCGACCATCGGCACCTGCGCCCAGCTCGGCGGCACCAACCCCGCCGGGTCACCCTGCAAGGACCACTACAACGCGACGGGCACCGACCAGGTGCGCACGGCCATCGAGCGGACGGCACCGAAGGTCGCGGACGTACTGAAGGGCATCAAGCAGCGCGCCCCGTTCGCCCGCGTGCTGGTCGTCGGCTACCCGGCCCTGTTCCCCGAGTCGGACGACGGCGGCTGCTTCAGCCGGACCGCGCCGTTCGCCGCGGGTGACTTCCGCTGGATGCGGGACAGCGAGAAGACGCTCAACGCGATGCTGGCCAACGAGGCCCGTCTCGCCGGAGCCACCTACGTGGACACCTACACCCCGACCATCGGCCACGACATGTGCGCGCCCGCCGCGGAGCGCTGGGTCGAGGACCTGGCCCCGGTCACCCCGGCCGCCCCCGTACACGCCAACGCCCAGGGCCACGCGGCCATGGCGACGGCGGTGGAGCGGACACTCGGCAAGCGCTGAGGAAGACGATCGCCCCGCGCCCGGAAGGGGCGCGGGGCGATATCCATGTACTGCTCCGGATCCATGGACTGCTTCGGATCCATGTACTGCTCCGCATCGATGTGCCGCTCCGCCGCGTGGGCGCGACAAGCCCACCACCACCCGCAGACGACCAACAACCACCCTGCGGCGGGCTACGCCTCCGCGCTGCCGGCGGCGGCCTGCTTGATCAGGTCGACGACGGCGTCCGGCTGGGACACGTAGATCGCGTGGCTGCCCGGCGACTCCGCCACCGTGGAGCCCGCCCGGTCGGCCATCGCCCGCTGTGCCAGGGGAGGGATCATGCGGTCGTCGGCCGCGACCAGGTACCAGCTCGGCTTCGTCTGCCACGCCGGCTCCCCGACGACCCCGCTCAGCGCCTCGACACCCCACGGGACCTGGGAGTCGGCCATGAAGCGGGCGCGCGCAGGCGGCAGGTCGTCGGCGAAGGAGGCACGGAACTGCTCGCGGTCGAGGAACAGGTAGCCGTTCTGCGGGGGGAGCAGCGGGGCGACGGGCGCACCGGGCGGCGGGTCGGAGATCAGGGAGTTGACCGACTCACCCTTGTCGGGCGCGTAGGCGGCGATGTAGACGAGCCCGGCGACCTTGGGGTCCCGGCCGACCTCGGTGATGACGACGCCACCGTAGGAGTGCCCCACGAGGACCACCGGGCCGTTCTGCTGGGCGATGACCCGTGCCGTCGCGGCGACATCGTCGGCCAGCGACTGGGTCGGGTTCTGTACGATATTGACGTTGTAGCCGTCGTTCACGAGCCGCTCATGGACGCCCCACCAGCCTGAACCATCAACAAATCCTCCATGTACGAGGACGATGTTTCTCACGCTGCTCATCTGCCGGCTCCCCTGTCGTCTGCGAGTACCTGCGCGGCGGATACAGACTAGAGCGCTTGAGCGGCTCAGGCTTCGCCCAAATGGCCTATGCGTGTATGCAATGGGCTTGCATTTGGCGAATTTTATGATCGTTTGCGCGTTCTGTGAGCGTCACGAACGCCCCGTCGTCAGCGGTACGCGGTCCGGCCCGAGCGTTCCCCCTGCGGCGGGCGGCTGCGGGCGGCCGAGGACCGGTGGGTGGACTGCCGAAGAGAGCGCTCCCGAGCCGCGGCGAGCATTCTGACGGCCTCGTTGCGGCTGGCCCGGACGCGTTGGGCCGCGTCCCCGTGCGGGGCGTCGGCGGTCGCGGCGAGTGCGGCGGCCAGCTTGACCCGCCCCTGGCTGAGCCGGCTGCGGACCGTGCCGACGGGCACCCCGCAGGCATGGGCTATCTCCTCGTAGGAGGTGACCCCGGTGGCGAAGTGGCGCAGCACCAGCGGCATCCGCAGCACCGGGGAGAGTTCTTCGAGGGCCTGCCAGACCCAGTCGCGCACCGCGTTCTGTTCGAGCCACTGCTCGGGGCCGAGGTCGGTGGAGGTCACCGGCAGCTCCTCCATGGGGCGCAGGACGACCGACTCGCGCAGCACGGATCGGCCGGCGTTGCGCACGATCATCCGCAGCCAGGCGCCCACGGCCGCCGGTTCGCGGACGTCGCCGATGCGGCGCAGCGCGGTCAGGGCCGCGTCCTGCATCACGTCGTCGACGTCGGCGGCCGGGCCCAGGACACTCAACGCCACGGCCCGCATGCCGGCCCGGTGCCGTTCCAGGAGCAGTCCCAGCGCGGTGACCTCTCCCTCCTGCGCGGCACGGGTGAGTGTCGCGTCGTCGAGCGGCACGGTCTCGCCGTCCGTCACGTGACGGACCGGGCCGTTGCGCAGGTACCAGCCGGTCAGCTCGGGCGGTATGGATCCGGTCACCTCCAGTCCGGTGATCGTGACCTCGTCGGGCACGGGCGCGAGGTTCCCGGCCAGGTGGGGAGGGGTCGTTGCTGTACTCACGGAGAGCTCCATCGGTGGGGGTCAGGCGTCGGCGTCGGTCGCCGCCGCGGCCTCCATACGGGCCTGCACCCGGGCGGGGTAGATCCTGGTGAAGACGGCGGGAGCGACCAGGCCGGAGACACGGGCCGTCCAGGCGAGCCACTCGGGGGCGCCGGCCGCCTCGCACACGGCCAGGGCGACGACGATGAAGGTGAACCCGGCGGCCCAGACGGCGGTGATGACGTTGTTGACCGCGACGAAGCCGGGCAGGTCCCAGTACTCCTCGGGCGTCTGCCGCCGGGCGATGCCGAGGGTGAAGGGGCGCTTGACGGCGAGGCTTCCCCAGGCGGTGCCGGCCAGCCAGACGAAGGAGAGCACGCCGTTCCACCGCTCCAGCGGGGAGTCGGGCGAGGCGAACGCGATCGCGCCGATCACCACGAAGTAGACGACGCTGCTGGCCTCCAGCACGAGCGCGTCCGGCGCCACGCCCCGGCGCCGGTCCTGCACCAGCAGCAGGAGGCCGATGACCAGGCCCGCGACGGCACCCCAGCGCCAGTCGAAGCCCGACACAACACCTGATGCGATCCAGGGGATGAAACCGCGTACGTAACCCACGATGCTTGCCCTCAGTTCTTATGTTCCGATGTTGACATGTGGAAGTTAGAAGCTCTGAACTCAACATGTCAAGATAGGAATGTGAGGTCTTCCCCAAAGGGTAGTTCTCGACCTGTCAACTTTGGAGCGACAAGAGTTAGGCTGGCCGTTATGAGCCTTCGCCACGCCCTTCTCGGGCTCCTCGTCTTCCGCCCCGGCAGCGGGTACGACCTGCTGAAGATCTTCGACACGTCCCTCGGGAACGTCTGGCCCGCCAAGCAGAGCCAGATCTACGGCGAGCTGGTGAAGCTGGACGCCGCCGGCCTGATCGAGGTCACCGACGAGGGCCCGCGCGGACGCAAGGAGTACGCGCTCACCCCCGAGGGCCACACCGAGATCCGGCGCTGGCTGACCGACGTCGAGGCGTCCACCTCCCAGCGCAACCCGATGCTGCTCCAGACCTTCTTCCTGGGGCTGATATCCAGGGAGGACGCCGTGGAGCGGCTGCACCGCTACGCCGACACCGCGGCGAAGGAGTACGACGCCATGCTGGCCATCAAGGACTCGGTCGACTGGGACAAGGACCTCCTGACCACCTGCGGGAGGCTCGCCCTGGAGTACGGCCTGCGGGAGCGCGTCCTCGACCAGGAGTGGGCCAAGTGGGCCGCCGAACAGCTCGCCGGCAGTCCCCTCATGGACTCCGCGGGGGAGACAGGGCCGTCGGACGCACCCGGTTCGAGTACGGCCGCCGGGGCCCGCCCAGGACGGTGACCCACCGCGGACATGCGCCGAACGCATCGCGTGCAGCCATCCGGACCCCTTTAAGTGGAGATCTAATCTCCACTTAAAGGTACCACTGGATGCGGCCGCCGCACGGTGTTCGGCGGGTCCGCCCGGAGTTTCGCGCGTCAGACGGCGCCGGGCGCGGTCGCGTTCACGAATCCGGCGACCGCGGCGGCGAACTCCGCGGGCTCCTCGATGTGCCCGAAGTGCCCGCTGTTCTCCAGCACCGCCAACTCCGCGCCGGGGATGAGCCGGTGGAGCTCCTCGCCCCACCTCACCCCGCAGATGAAGTCGTGCCGGCCGACCACGACCAGCGCCGGAACCGTGAGCGAACCGAGCGTCCCGGTGTCGTCGACGACGTCCGCCACCAGGTCCTCGTCCAGCGAGGTGACGTAACTGCCGCTCACCCGGGCCCGGAACGGCGCGAACTCCTCCTCGCGCCCCCAGTAGTCGGCGAAGTACACCGGGACCAGCGTCCGCAGCAGCGCGGTGAACCGCGCGTCGTCGGTGGCGTCCGCGACGGCGCCGAAACCGGCCAGGATGGCGGGCAGTTCGGGTCGGCCGGCGTTGCGCTCGGCGAACAGCCCCACCTGGCGGCCGACTTCGGCGCCGTGCTCGGGGCCGGTCAGCGGAGCGCTCTCGTAGAGGATCACGCCGGCGAGCCGCCCGGGGTGACGGAGGGCGTGGTACTGGGCGACGAAGCCGCCGTGGGAGTGGCCCAGCACATACACCTTCGGCACACCCAGGTGGCCGATGAGACCGTCGAGGAAACGGCTGTACGTCGACCGGGTGTAGCCGTTCGGGTGGGAGGCGAGCCGGCCCGACCCGCCCGAGCCGACCGGCTCCAGGTAGACGACGGTGAGGAACTCCTCCAGCGCGGGCATCCGCAGGTACTCCCAGTCGATGCCCGGGCCGCCGGAGTGCGCGACGCACACCGGTCCCGTCCCGTGGACGTGGTAGCGCTGCTCGACTCCGTCGATCTCGACGGTGTGGGTACCGGCCGACAGACGGCCGGTCGCGGGGGCGGTCATGGTGATCTCCGTATCCAGCGGGTGTCAGGAACACCGGCAAGACACGGGGCGGGGAGGGAAGTTCACCCCCGCCGAAGTGATCTAGGCCACAAGGGCGGGGAGCGCCTCGATCTTCTGGACGGGCCTCGGGTGGCACAGCCGCAGCTGCCGCACCCGGCCCGCGTCGTCCAGGGTCATCAGCCAGGCCACGGAGGGCGGGCAGTGGTCCGGGTTGTCCGCCGGGTTGAGGATCTCCATCTCCCAGACCGCCAGTGACCGCCCGGCCGCGGCCTGCACCAGCCGCTGCCGCACACCGTCCTCGATGTCGTGGTCCATGGTGCGTACGAGGAGGTCCCGGCCGCCGAGCAGATCCATGCCCCGCAGCAGGGCGACGTCCGGCGCCCAGCGTTCGGTGAGCAGCTTGCCGAAGCTGCCGTTCTCGGCGGCGTCGAGGGTCTCGCGGGCCTCGATCCGGGTGGCCCTGACCCGCTGCTCGGTGTCCGCGTGCGCGGCGTCCGCGGTGGCGGCGAGGGCGGCCGCGAACTTGGCCCGCCCGTGGCTCAGCCGGCTGCGGACCGTGCCGACCGGCACCCCGCAGGCGTGCGCGATCCGCTCGTAGGAGGTGACCGCGTGCGTGAAGTGGCGCAGGACCAGGGGGAGTTGCAGCGCCGGGGAGAGTTCCTCCAGCGCCTCCCACACCCAGTCCCGCAGGGCGCTGCGCTCCAGCCACTGCTCGGGGCCGTCGTCCACGGCGGGCAGTTCCACCTCGTCCAGCGGACGCAGCCGCACGGAGTCCCGCAGGACGTTCCGGCTCGCGTTGCGCACGATCATCCGCAGCCAGGCACCCACGGCCCCCGGCTCACGGACGTCACCGATGCGCCGCAGCGCGGTCAGCGCCGCGTCCTGCAACACGTCCTCGGCGTCCGCGCCCGGCCCCAGGATGCTGAGCGCCACCGCCCGCATACCCGCCCGGTGCCGCTCCAGGAGCTGCCCCAGCGCCGCCACTTCGCCCGCCTGGGCGGCCCGCGTGAGCATGGCGTCCTCGATGCGTCCGGCGTCGGCGACGTCCTGGTTCATGCCATCCTCCCCGCTGCACGGCCGGGCCCCATGGTCTCACCGCCGCGGCCGGCTCACCGGGCCCGCTCCACGCTCCACCCCGGCAGCACCTCGAAGAAGGTCACCGCCTCGCCCCGCCAGCGGGACCGCCACCCGGCGGCCACCTGCGCCGCCTCCCGCGCGTACCGGCGCATGTCGGCCCGCAGCCGCTCCGCCACCCCCCGCTCCTCGGCGATCGCCCGCACAACGGCGACCGTCTCCGCGGTGCAGGCGGCGTCACCGAGAGCCGACTCCACCGCGGCCCGCTCCCTCCCGCCGACCACGGCGAGCAGCGCGGCCACGGCATAACTGTGCTTGCCGTCACGGAGGTCGGTCCCGGTCGGCTTGCCCATCACCTCACCGTCCCCGAACAGGTCGAGGTAGTCGTCCCGCATCTGCCCGCAGATCCCGACCAGCCGCGCGTATCTGCGCAACTCCCCCTCGTACGGCTTCAGTTGCTCACCGGCCGCCAGCAGTCCCAGCTGCATGGGCGCGAGCAGCGAGTACCGGGCCGACTTGTAGTCCGCGACCTGGTGCAGCACATCCAGGTCCGGCGGTACGGCCGCGAAGTCCCGTTCCAGGTCGATGATCTGGCCCATGAACGTGTCCGCCGCCGCCCGGGTCTGCACCTCGACCATGGCCTGCCGCACCCCGGGTTCCGCCTCCGCGTCGAGCAACGCCCGCAGCGACAGCGCGAGCGCGAGGTCCCCCGCGAGCACGGTGAGCCCCAGCGCCGCGCGCGGATGCCCCGGAAACCGGTCCCGGTAGGCGTAGTACGTCGACGGTCCGCCGCGCCGGGTCGCGCTGTCGTCGATCAGGTCGTCGTGGATCAGGCCGTGGGTCTGGAGCAACTCCACACTCAGGGCCGCCCGGTCGAGCCCCGCCACCGCCCCGTCCGTCACGAGCCGCGCCGCCTCGTGCAGCACCACCACCCGCATCCGCTTGCCGCCGCGCATCGACAACTCCCGCAGCAGCGTGAGGCATTCGGGGGTGAAGCGGCCGAAGGAGGGGATGTCGAGCACCTCGTCCAAGGTGTCGAAGTACTCGGCGAAGAGCGCGTCGAAGCGCCGGGTGCACAGGGCGACACGGGCCTGCACCCGGGCACGGACATCATCGGCTGCGGACACAACAGGGGAACTTACACCTTCAACAACTTTTGATCCGGGCCGCCTCCGACTAGGCTCACCTGTCGTTGTATACGGAAGTCGTACAGGAAGAGGAAACGGACTCCGCCGAGCGGGATGGCGGTGTCCCCCGGTCCGAGGAGGGCACCCGACGTGCCGGCGACACCCCGTCAGGTCTGGCTCCCCACCCAGTTCACCAACCTCGCCGACCTGCCCGAGAACCTGCGTTACGCACACTGGGACGGCCGTTCGCCCTTCCCGTCGGATCCTGCGGACGTGCAGTTCTACGTACCGCCGCTGGTACAGGACCTCGGCACGATCAGCCGGCCGCTCGCCCGGATGACCCGGCTGCGAGCCGTGCAGGCGCTCAGCTCCGGGACCGACGGACTGCGCGCCGAACTGGCCCGCCTGCCGGGCCGCATCACCCTCTGCAACGCCGACGGCGTACACGCCCCGAGCACCGCCGAACTCGCCCTGACCCTGATCCTCGCCTCACAGCGCGGCATACCCGGATTCACCCACGCACAGGACCTCGGGATCTGGAAGCCCGAGGTCTTCCCGTCCCTGTACGGCGGTTCGGTGCTCATCGTCGGGTACGGCGCGGTCGGCTCCGCCCTCGAAGAGCTGCTGGTGCCGTTCGGCTGTGCCGTGACCCGGGTCGGCCGCACGGCCCGGACGTCCCCGCGCGGACCCGTGCACCCGGTCTCCCGGCTGCCCGAACTCGTCGCGGACGCCGACGTGGTGGTGCTGGCGACCGCGCTCACCCCCGAGACCCACCATCTGGTCGACGCCGGACTCCTCACCGCCATGCGGGACGGCACCCTGGTCGTGAACGTGGCGAGAGGGGCCGTGGTGGACACCGACGCCCTGGTCGAGGAGGTGCGCGGCGCCCGGCTCCGCGCCGCGCTCGACGTCACCGACCCCGAACCCCTGCCGGCCGGCCACCCCCTCTGGGAGGCGCCCGGTGTCCTCATCACCCCGCACGTCGGCGCCTTCACCCCCACGATGTGGCCACGGCTCGAAGCGCTGATCCGACGCCAGCTCCTGCGGTTCGCCGCACACGAGGAGCTGGACCACATAGTGGCCCCCTGACCTCGCGGAACACCGCGCACCTCCCCCACCCCGACCGCCCTCGGGCGGAACGGACGACCGAAAGCGCAGGAAGCAGCCGTGGGCACCATCACCACCGATCCCGGGCAGCGGACCCACGCGTCCGGCACCCCCGACCCCGTCGAGGCGGCCCGGTCGCTGATCCCGCTCCTCGCCGAGGAGGCCCCCCGCACCGAGGACGCCCGCAGACTGACGGACACCACCCTGACCGCCCTGCGGGAGGCCGGCCTGTTCCGCCTGGGCACACCCGCCGTGTACGGCGGTCACGGCGCGGGCGCGCGGACGGCCGTGGAGGTGTGCGAGGAGCTGGCGCGGGGCTGCGCCGCCGCCTCCTGGATCGTGGGCATCGCCTACGGCGGCAACCTCTTCGCCTCGCAGCTCGCGGACCCGGAGCGCGCGACCCTGTGGGCCCACGACCCGGACACGTTCGTCTGCGGCTCCGCCAACCCCTCCGGCACGTCCCGCAGGTCCGGCGACGGCTGGGTGCTGACCGGCAACTGGCCCTGGATATCGGGCATCCACCACGCCCCCTGGACCCTGCTCGGCCACGCCTGGACCGACGACGACGGTGCGACACAGCGAGGTATGTGCCTGGTCCCCACGTCCGAGCTGACCGTCGACGACGTCTGGCACGTGGCGGGCATGCGCGGCACCGGCAGCAACACGGCCGTCGCGGACGAGGTGTTCGTGCCCGGCTCCCGCACGATCGGCCTCGCCGACATGGCCGACGGCACCTATCACCTGCGCCACCCCGGCGAGCCGCGGCTGACCTTCCATCTCTCCATCAACCTGCCGCTGGTGGCGACCGCGGTGGGGATCGCGGCGGCGACCCTGGACCATGTGGTGCGGGCCGCGGTCGGCGGCAAGCGGGCGGTCTCACCCCTGCACCGCCTGGTCGCCGAGGCCCCCTCGCACCAGCTGAACGTGGCGGACGCAGCGACCCTGACCGACACCGCCCGGCTGCACCTGGGCCGCGCCGCCGACGAGGTCGACGCCAGGGCCCGCGAGGGCGACCGGCCCGCGCTCGCCGACCGGGCCCGGCTGCGGATGGACGCCGCCCACGCCATGCGCTGCGCCCGGGACGCGGTGAGCCTGCTGCTCGACACGGCAGGCGCGGGCAGCTTCGCGGACGGCTCGGTCCTCCAACGCGCCTGGCGCGACATCGAGACGGCCTCACGGCACGCCGCCCTGAGCGTCCAGACGAGCAAGGAGCTCTACGGCCGCGCCCTCCTGGGCGCCCCGCTCCCCTCGAACCCGGCGATCTGAGAGGAGCCCACCATGCGGGAACCGGCAATCCTCGGCGCGTCGCGCGTGGCCCTGGTCACCGGCGCCGGACGCGGTATCGGCGCGGCCGTCGCCGCACGGCTGCACCGGCTCGGCCACCGGGTCGCCCTCCTGGACCGCGACGCGGACGCCGTGGCGGAACTGGCCGCCACCCTCGCCCCGGAGGGCGGCACCGCACTGCCCCTCCCGGTCGACGTCGACGACATCACCGCGGTGCAGGCCGCGCTCCGCACGGTCGCCGACACCTGGCACGCCCCCGACGTACTGGTCAACAACGCCGCCGTCACCGCGCCCGGATCCGTCTGGGACATCGGCCTCGACGAGTGGGACGCCGTACTGACGACCAATCTGCGCAGTGTCCTCGCGCTGACCCGGCTGTGCGCACCGCCGATGCGGGACCGCGGCTGGGGCCGGGTGGTCAACCTCTCCTCGCTGGCGGGCCAGCAGGGCGGCACCCTTGCCGGCGCCCACTACTCCGCCGCGAAGGCCGGTGTCCTCGTCCTCACCAAGGTCTTCGCCCGGGAACTCGCGCCGCACGGTGTCACCGTCAACGCGGTCGCCCCCGCCTCCGTACTGACCCCGGCGGTCGCGGACCTCGGCGCGGCCCGGGTGTCCGAGGCGGCGAAGTCCATCCCGGTCGGCAGGCTCGGCACCCCCGAGGAGGTCGCCGCCCTGGTCGCCTATCTGGTGAGCGAGGAGGCGGGATACGTCACCGGCACCACCGTCGACATCAACGGCGGCACCCACATGCGCTGACCCGCGAGGACACCGCCGACCCGGCACCCCTTAAAGTCGGCTTCCCGTGCCCGCACCGGAAGGATCCGCCATGCGTCTGCGCTGCGCCCTGCTCGACGACTTCCAGGGGATCGCGACCGAGGTCGCCGACTGGTCGGTGCTCGCCGACGACGTCGAGGTGGTGTCCTTCCGTACCCACCTCGACGGCGAGGACGCCCTCGTCGAGGCGCTCGCCGGCTTCGACATCGTGGTCACCCTGCGCGAACGCGTCCCGTTCCCCGCGTCGGTCCTCGCCCGGCTGCCCCGTCTGAGGCTGCTCGTCGCCTCCGGCATGCGCAACACGGTCATCGACTACGCCGCCGCCGAGGCGCACGGCGTCACCGTGTGCGGTACGGCGAGTTCGTCCGCGCCGCCCGTCGAACTGACCTGGGCGCTGCTGCTGGGTCTGGCGCGGGGCCTCGTCGAGGAACACAAGGCGATCCGCGCGGGCGGCCCCTGGCAGTCCACCGTCGGCGCCGACCTGCACGGCCGCCGCCTGGGACTGCTGGGCCTCGGCAAGATCGGCAGCCGGGTCGCCACGATCGCCCTGGCCTTCGGCATGCGCGTCTCGGCGTGGAGCCAGAACCTCACCAAGGAGCGCGCGGACGAGTTCGGGGCCGACCTCGCCCCGTCCAAGGAGGACCTCCTCGCGAGCAGCGACTTCGTCTCCGTGCACCTCGCCCTGAGCGACCGCACCCGCGGCCTGCTCGGCCCCGCCGAACTCGCCCTGCTGAAGCCGACCGCCTACCTGGTCAACACCTCGCGGGCGGCCATCGTCGACCAGGACGCCCTGCTCGCGGCCCTGCACGAGGGCCGGATCGCCGGCGCCGGCATCGACGTCTTCGACGTCGAACCGCTCCCCGCCGGCCACCCGATGCGCACGGCCCCCCGCCTGCTCGCCACCCCGCACCTCGGCTATGTCTCCCGCGCCAACTACGAGACGTACTACGGCCACGCGGTCGAGGACATCACGGCGTATCTGGCGGGCGCGCCGGTACGCCGCCTGCCCTGACAGCGGACTTCAGGCCGCGCCGGGCTCGGCGGGCCGCCGGTAGATCCCGTCACTGCGGTCCAGGTGACCGAGGTCCACAAGATGGCGCCGGAGCGTCACATGGTCGGTCTCCCCGTCCTCGCACAGCGCCCGCAGCCGCTCGTCGACCTCCCGCTCGGGGTAGCCGACGCCGGGTTCGAAGACCAGCTCGGCGATGTGCTGGAGCACCAGCTTCTTCCGGGTCCACCGCGCCGGCAGCCGCAGCAGCCGCCCGTCCCGGACGAACGTGGCCACGGTCTTCGCGTCCTCCCCGGAGGAGTCCCCGGAACCCCCGGAACCCCCGGAACCCCCGGATCCCCCGGCGCCCGCAGAGCCCTCGGTGGACTCCGCGTCCGCCTCCTGTCCGCCGCGTCCGGCCGCCGCAGCCGCGCGGAACGTCTCGTACACGACCGCGAGCCGCCCGTCCTCGCCGTTCGCCACCACACCCTGCATCCACAGCCGGAGCAGGGCGGCGGCCGCGTCCCGCGCGGACAGTCCGGCCCGCTCGGCGACCTCCTCGGAGGTGCCGGCGCCGAGCGCCACGGCGGCGAAGGCGCGCGCCCGGCTCTCGTCCGCGAGGAGGGAGATCAGTCGGTCCGCGTCTGCTGAAGTCGCCATGGCCGCAGGCTAGCCGAGCCGTTCACCGCGGGCCGAGGGGTTTTCCGCGGCCCCGGACGGGCCGTCCGCTGTTCGGAAAGGGTGATCCGCGCGCTCCCGCCGTGACCAGCCCCCGTCCCCGGCGTTGAAGAGAAGTCCGGTGGCGTGTCCTGCCGCCGTACTCACCGAGTCAGTAAGGAGAACGTGATGTCTCGCATCGCGAAGGCCGCCGGGATCGCTCTCGGCGCGGGTGCCGTGGTCCTCGGCGGAACCGGCATGGCCGTGGCGGACGCGGGCGCCGAGGGCGCGGCCGCCCACTCGCCGGGTGTGCTGTCGGGCAACCTCGTCCAGGTTCCGGTGCACGTGCCGGTCAACGTGTGCGGGAACACGGTCGACGTCATCGGCCTGCTGAACCCGGCCTTCGGCAACACCTGCGCCAACGTCAGCGACGGCCACAAGGACGACGGCAAGCCCGGCGACCACCACGGCGGCTACGGCTACGGCGGCTGAACAGCCCGTACCCCGCCCAGTACGGCTCCCCGGCCGTACGGCACCAGAGAGCCCCGGCACCTCCGAGCGCCGGGGCTCTCCCCCTGTCCGCAACCGGCCGCGCGGCCCGCGAGCCGGCCGACCGCTCACCCGTAGCGGTAGATCCGCGCGTGGTCCTCCAGCTGGTCCGGCGTCAGGTCCCAGGGCGGCAGCGGTTCGTGCCGGGCGACGACCCGGCGGTACTGCGCGGTGCCCGGCGCGGGTGGCTTCGCCGGCTGGTAGCGGTGCTCGCGGTGGCGTTGCTGCCAGCGCGACCACAGCAGGTCGATGTAGGCGTGGTGCATCCAGAAGACCGGGTCGTTGACGGACGCGCCGCCGACCATGGCCCCGCCGACCCACCGGTGGACCCGGTTGTGGTTGCGCCAGGAGGGCGCGCCCCGCCCGGTCCCCCAGCCCTCCAGCTTGTTGCGGAAGCCGCGGGTGACGGTGGAGTCCCAGGGCGAGACGTCGTAGGCGGTGTCCTTCAGGGCCCACTCGACATCGCTTCTGGTGGGCAGTTCCAGCGGTTCCCTGACCCGGCCGAGGTCCCGGGTGAGGTACGCGCCGTCGGTGACGCCCTCCTTGAGGGTCCAGTTGCCCTCCCCGTACGCGAAGGGCCCGTCCATGACCCGCCGGTCGCCGGCCCGCCCGGTGCCGCCGAGCAGATCCCTCGTCCAGGGCGCGGACTTCGCGGTTCGGTCGCGCGTCCAGTCCCAGTACGGCACGGACACGGAGTCGTCGATCCGGCGCAGCGCGTCCTCCAGCTGCAACAGGAACTGGCGGTGCCAGGGCAGGAAGGAGGGCGCCATGTGGGCGGTGCGCAGTCCACCGTCGCCGTCGGCGACGTAGTACTCGATGTGGGTGCGGACGAACTCGTCGTACTCGCCGCGCCTCTTCAGCTCCAGCAGCGCCTTGACGAACCGCCGCTTCTCACCGGCCGTCAGGGTGCTGACGTCCTTACGCGTGTACGCCATGGTGTCCCCCCTGCGATGCGTGGCCGCTCTCGCGCAGCCGCTCCCCCGGGCCGAGTTCGTCGACGGCGGCCCGGACGGCTTCGAGGGGGGTGGGGTACGAGCGGTAGTGGTCGAGCATGCTCAGCCAGGTGCCGTCGGCCCGGCGCATCAGATGCAGCGCGCGGCCGTCCACGGTGACGTGCCAGTCACCGGCGCCGAGCGCACGGCCCGCGCTGGTGCGGACGCCGCGGATGCGGCGGCCCCGGTGGACCTCGTCGAAGGCGAGGTCCGGGGGCGGGTCGCCCGGCCGGGCGGGCCGGGACGCGGCCACGAGGGGCGCGATCACCAGGGCGCCGGCCGGGGCGAGCAGCGCCCGGAGCAGGTCGCGCCGGCTCCCGCGCGCCCGCCCCGGTCTGTGTCTTCTCGCCGGCCCCGGCTCCGCTCCGACCGGTACCCCGCCGACGCTGACGACCATGGTGTGCTCCTCGTCCGGTTGCTGTACGGCTGTGTCGGTACCGCTAACCGCACGAGGGGGCACACGGTCACCGTGGGGGCCGTGCGAAGGGGTCCGGGTGCTACAGACCCGGGCCCATCACGAGCTCCGCGCCCGGCACGGTCTGGAGCACCGGCGCGAGCACACCGACCTGGGGCAGCTTGGCGCCGGGCAGGCCGTAGTTGTCCGGGTTGGGCGGGGTGAGCGGGGCGTCGACGCTGAGGCCGGGGGCGAGGGTCCGCACGTCGGCGGCGGGCGCCTCGACGCCGACGTGGTCGAAGTCGTCGCCGAGGATGTGCGGCAGCGGGGCGCGCAGCCCGGCGCCGGGCAGTCCGGCGGTGACCGGGAGCTGCGGCAGGGTGCGCTCGGGGATCAGCCGGCCCTCGACGTACCGCGGGCCTTCGGGGGCGCCCGGCACCGGCAGCGGCACCTCGCCGCCGAGCTTCGGCAGCTCCATGTTCAGCGAGTTCTCCAGGCCGTTCAGCGGCACGGGTACGGGCACCGTCTCGACCGCGGCCGCGGGGGAGGCGGCGGCGCCCACCACGGCGGCCACGCCGGTGACGACGGCGGCAAGGGTTCCTCGGGTGCTCTGCTTCATGTCGGGTACGGTCCCTTTCCGGGTTCGGGGGCTCAACGTCCGTATCGCGTAACGATCCCGGCGTCACCACCAGCGCAAGAATCCCCCGGCTGCCGCAGTAGTGGGACGGGGGGATAGTCGGTTCGTCGGCCGAGCGCCGCTCAGCTTGTCCAGAAGTCCCACCAGCGGGTCAGGACCAGCATTCCGATCACGCCGAGGTGCAGCACGACGATCACCCAGGTGAACTCGGCGAACACCGCCCGCGCCCAGCCCGGCGCGGGCAGGAACCCGTGGTCCACGGCGAAGGCGGTGACGTACCAGAACATGAGGATCGTGGCGATCCACGCGAGGACGCACCACAGGCACAGCGCGTTGATCCGGTACAGCGACTCGAACTGGAGCCAGGACACGAACCCGACGCCGAAGAGACAGCCGGCGTCGAGGGTGAGCCAGTACCAGCCGGGGAACCGGGCGCCGGCGAGCAGGCTCACGCCGACGCAGACCACGGCGGCGTAGGTGACCAGGCCGAGCATCGGGTTGGGGAACCCGAAGGCCGCGGCCTGGTCGCTCTCCATGACGCTGCCGCAGGACACCACCGGGTTCAGGCTGCATCCGGGGGTGAAGTCCGGGTCCTCCAGGAGCTTGAACTTGTCCAGGGTGATGACCCAGGAGGCCAGCAGCCCGGCCGCCCCGGTCAGCACCAGCAGCAGGGCGAGTGCGCGGCCGGCGCCCGCGGCGCGCGTCACCGCGGACGCGGGCCGTCCCGCGGCCGTGGTCATCAGCTGCGCAGGCTGCGGGCCGGCAGGACGACGTGGGTGGCCGCGTTGAGGGTCTCCTCGGCGCCGGCGAACGCGGCGAGCGCCTCGGGTGCGACGGGCTTGCCCGGCTCGGCCTCGGGCCAGGGGCGGGTGGTGAACACGAAGTAGGCGAAGCCGCGTTCGCCGACCGCCGCGAGCCACTCCGGGGGCGGGGTGACCTGGGCGTTGAGGTGCGGCATGGTGACGACGGCCTGGCCGGCCTCGACGAGCATGCTCACCGCGAGGCTGGGCCGGGCGTGGCCGTCGACGAGGTCGCCGCCGACGGGCATGTCGTTGTCGGAGAGCAGCCGCTCGATGGCGGCGGTGGTGGCCTCGGGCCCGTCGGCCGCGTCGCCGAGGGAGTAGGCGAGCAGATAGGGCATGTCGCCGTCGGGGGCCTCGCCGCTCCAGGCCAGCACCACGAGCGTGCCGAGGTCCGCGGGGCGGAAGGGGCGGGTTTCGTTGGGGGTTGTGGTCACCGCGCGACCCTATCCACGCAGCCGAACGGGGCCCTCCGGTTGTCACCCGACCGGGCGATGGGCCGCCCCGGCTCCACACGAACGAGGGACGCCGGCCGCCCCGGGCTCGAACAGGCCCGTTCCGGCGGCCGGTTGGATATGCGGGCGAATGACGAAGGGCCGATTCCGGGGGAATGGAATCGGCCCTTTCGTGAATTGCGTGACTCCGTACGGCCGTCGTCCCGCGCCGCCGGCCTTTCGGAAAGGTCAGCTCTGGAGCGGAAGTCCGCCGAGCAGTCCGCCCTTGTTGAGGGTGGTGGTCGCGCCCTTCACGGTGTTGAGCACGGAGTCCTTGTTCTCGGTGTCGAGCGCGTCCGACTGGTGCTGCAACGGCATCGCGTCGGCGGGCGTCAGGCGACCGCTGGTGAGCGTGTTCACCGCGCCGGTGAGGCTGGTGGGCGTGAGGTCGGCGGTGTTGTGGGCGAACGCGGGCGCGGCGGCACCTGCGAGGACCACGGATCCGGCAACGACAGCGGCAGCCTTCAGGGACTTCATCGTGTTCCTTTCTTGGGCAACTCGGGTCACCACAGGGAATTCTGACACCGTGTCCAACGATCCCCGGCCGGTGCGGAAACTCCGTCCGGAGAAGTCATATGAGCCCGCCTGAATTACCGGACCGGATTCGTGTGCGCGGCGAGAGCGTGTTCCGGAAAACGCGGACGGTCGTCGTGCCGGCCACCAGGAAGGTCCTGGGGCCGGCACGACGACCGGGGTGGTGACTGCTTCGCCTCAGGCGCCGCCCCTGATCCCAGGACGGCACACGGGGGTCACGAGACGGGCAGGGCGGGCGGGGCGACGGGCAGGCTCGGCGCGCCCGCGGGCAGGGCCGGCAGTGCGGGCAGGCCGGCCAGGTCCGGGGCGGGCAGTCCGCCGCCGAGCAGCAGGGCGGCGACCAGGTTGACGAGGCCGGTGACGGTGGCGGTGGCCGCGGGCAGTACCGCGCCGACGTCGAGGGAGGTGGCGGCGGCGAGCAGGTCGGCGACGGCCTTCTGAAGGGCGGCGAGCGCGTCGTCGGTGACGTCGGCGGGCGCCTTGGCGTCGTCGGCGGCCCGGGTGAGGGCGGCGCCGAGGCCGGGCAGCGCGGGCAGGGCCGGCGCGGCCGGGAGGGCACCGACCGGCGGGACGGCCGGGGCGGCGGGCGCGGCGGGGGCGGCCGGGGCGGCGGCGGTGACCTGGGCGATGGCGTCCTTCACCGCGTCGCCGAGGTCGGTCGCCTGAGCCGGTGTGAGCTGGCCGTTGTCGGCGTTGAGCACCGTGGAGAGCAGCTGGGTGACCGGGGTGAGCACACCACCGAGGTCGCCCAGGGTCTTGGTCTGGGTGAGCAGCGCGTCCGCGCCGGGGACGGGCGCCTGGGACGCCGTATGGACGCGCGCGTCCGAGGAGTCGCGCTCCGCGGCCACCGCGGGTCCGGCGATCCCGAGGACGAGGGCGGCACAGAGTGCGGTGGACGCGATACGCCGTACGGGCAGACCACGCATGGGGGTTCCTTTCGATGGTGCGTCGAGCCTTGACTCTTGACTCCACCGTGTGAGCGATCGTCGCACTCTGCAACCGCCCGCCCCCATTCGGGGCAAAAGCGAACCGGCCGCCCTCCCCCGAGGGGGAGCACGGCCGGCTGCGAAGGCGCGTCGTGACCTCAGTCGTTGACGCAGGTGTTGCCGAACGCCGGGTTCAGCAGACCGATGACGTTCACGGTGTTGCCGCAGACGTTGACCGGAACGTGGACCGGGACCTGGACGACGTTGCCCGACAGCACGCCCGGCGAGTGGGCGGCCGCGCCCTGGGCGCCACTGTCGGCGGCGGCTACGCCGGCACCACCGGCGACAGCCGCGGCGGCAACGGAGGTCAGGACCAGGCCCTTCGCGATACGCGACATGGAGAGGTGCTCCTCTTGGGGTTGACACAAACATCCGGGCGGGATGCCCGGCGCTGTGTCAACGCACCACGCTCCCCCGGGTTGTGCGGCCAATGGAGTGATGTCACCAAAGAGGCCGCTTCACCGTTCCGACACACATGTCGGCTTTCGATGGATTAATACGGATAGCGGCTAGAGTTGCGGACCATCCGACGTACCCCTATAGCACGCAAATCGCATGAAAGGGCACTGCGGTCATGTCCCCCCTCCCTGGGTTTTCGGGTCCGCTGCTGCGTCGTGCGACGGTCGGCCTTCTCGCCCTCGCCGCGCTCTGGGTGCCGGGCGGCGCCCGCGCGGTCGTCCCGCCCGCCGCCGAGGCCGAGCGCCTCACCTTCGCCGAACGCCACCGCGCCGTACAGCACGGCGGTTTCGTCCGGGCGGCCAACACCTCCATCAGCTGCCGCACGTCCGGCGCACCCGCGGCGTCGGCCCCCTGTCTGGGCGCCCGCGACGGCCGGGCCGCCGCCAACGGCGACTTCGACATGTTCTACGTCGACGTCGACACCGACCCCAACACCTACAACTCCTCCCGCGCCGAGGTCCGCCTCCCCGCCGGCGGCCGGGTGACGTACGCGCGGCTGTACTGGGGCGGCAATCTGCGCGTCGGCGAGCAGAAGCCGGCGAAGGACAACGGGCGGGTGCTGGTCGCGGAACCCGGCGGCGCCTACAAGGAGGTGCTCGCCGACAGCGTCGTGGGGCACCGGGTGGCGCACGGGGCCGACGCGTTCCAGGCCTCGGCGGACGTCACCCGGCTGGTGCGCGAGAGCGGCGCGGGGCTGTACACGGTGGCTCAGGTCAATGTGGCGATGGGCCGTTCGGCGGCCGGGGCGTGGGGCGGCTGGACGCTGGTCGTGGCCTACGAGAACGCGGCCGAGCCGCTGCGCCGGCTGGCCCTGTGGGACGGCTTCGAGGCGCTCGACCGGGCCGGGCACGAGATCCGGATCCGGGGGCTGCGCGTCCCGGCGGGCGCGACCGGGAAAGCGGGGCTCGTGGCCTACAACGGCGACCGGGGCCGGGCCGGTGACTCGCTCTCCGTCTCCGCCGACCGGCGGGCGCCGAGCCATCTCTCCGACGGGGCCAACCCGCGTGACGACGTCCTGAATTCCACCGTCACCGGCGCGACGGGTGCGCGCCTTCCGGCGTACGCGCAGACCCTCGGTTACGACTCCGACGTGTTCGAACTCGGCGCGGCGCTGCGGCGGGGTGGTGACCAGCTGGCCTTCCGGCTCGTTTCCCAGCAGGACGCGGCATGGGCCGGCGTGCTCTTCGTCGCCGTCGACGCCTGAGGCGCGTTCCCGCCCGTACCCAGCGCCACCCGTGAGCGAGGAAACCGCGCAATGCACCAGTCAGCACCCGACCGACGGCCGCGCGTCCTGCACCTGACGCAGCCCGTGGACGGCGGCGTAGCCCGCGTCGTGACAGATCTGACGCGGGCTCAGCTGACCGCCGGATTCCAGGTCACGGTCGGCTGCCCGGAAGGGGCGCTCGCGGCTCAACTGGGGGCGCTCGGCGCGGGCTTACGCCCCTGGCGCGCCGCGCGTGCGCCGGGGCCCGCGCTCCCGCGTGAGGTGCGCGCCGTCGCTCATTTGATCGAAAGTGTTCGGCCGGACGTGGTACACGCCCACAGCGCCAAGGCGGGGCTCGCCGCAAGGCTGGCCGTACGCGGCCGGATCCCCACCGTGTTCCAGCCGCACGCCTGGTCCTTCGAGGCCGTCGGCGGCGCCACCGCCGCGCTGGCGCTGCGCTGGGAGCGGTACGCGGCCCGCTGGGCACACCGCACGGTGTGCGTGAGCGAGGCCGAGCGCGAGACCGGCGTCGCGGCCGGGATCGCCGGCCAGTGGGCGGTCGTCCCCAACGGCGTCGACACCGGCCGCTTCCACCCCGCCGCCGTCGACACCGTACGGTCCGCGCTGCTGCCCCTCGACGACCCGCGCGCCCCGCTGGTGGTGTGCGTGGGGCGGCTGTGCCGGCAGAAGGGGCAGGACGTCCTGCTGGACGCCTGGGCCGCCGTACGGGAGGAAGTGCCCGGAGCGCGGCTGGTGCTGGTCGGCGACGGGCCCGACCGGCCGCGGCTGCGCGCCCCGGAGTCGGTGCTGTTCGCGGGGGCCGTCGCCGATGCCGCGCCCTGGTACCAGGCCGCCGACCTGGTCGTCCTGCCGTCGCGCTGGGAGGGCATGGCGCTAGCGCCGCTGGAGGCGATGGCGTGCGGGCGGCCCGTGGTGGTGACGGACGTCGACGGCGCCCGGGAGAGCCTGCCGCCCGGCCTCGCCCCGCACTGTCTGGTACCGCCGGAGGATCCGGCCGCGCTCGCCCGTGCCGTCGCCGCGCTGCTGCGCGACCCGCTGCTGCGCGAGGGCCTCGGCGCCCGCGGCCGCCGGCACGTTCTCTCCGCGCACGACGTGCGCCACATGACCGAGACGGTCGCCCGGGTGTACGGCGAACTCCTCGGCACCGGTGAGGCGGAGCGTGTCGCTCCCCCCGAGTACAGGGAGTCCATCCACTCGTGACCGCCGAAAGCACTGCCGAAAGTCCTGTCCCCTCCCCGGGCGCACAGCCCCGGGAGCACGGCTTCCCCCATGGCTCGGTCCTGTCGCCGCACCGCAGGGACGGCGGGTTCCGGATGCCGGCCCGGCGTCCCCCGGCCCGCCCGCTCGCCCCGGTGCCGCTGCTGCTCACGGACGGCGCCGCCGCCCTGCTGGGCGCGCTCGCGCTCGTCGGCCACCGGCCGATCCTGCCCGCGCTGGTGGTCGCCGCGTCGATGCTGCTGCGCCCGCACCGGCCACCCCGGCGGCTCCAGGGCGTCCTCGACGAACTGCCCCTCGTCTGCGGCCGGATCGCCGCCGCCTGGCTCGGCATCGCCGCCGCCGTCGCCGCCTACGCCCCGCACCACGCGCTGTCCGTCCGCACCCTGGCCCTCGGTCTCGCCGTGCAGTCGGCCGCGGCGTGCACCGGGCGCGCCCTGGTGCACTGGCGGCGCCGCACACTGCTGCGCAGACGGCCGCGGGCCGCGCTCGTCGTCGGCCCCGCCCCGACCGCCCAGCGGGTCGCCGCCGCGGTCCTGCGCCACCCGGCATGCGGGGTGCACCCGGTCGGCATCGTCTCCGAACTCCCCGACAGCGCCGAGGGGTTGCCGGTGCTGACCACCGGCGAGGAGGTGCAGCGGGCCCTGATCCAGAACGGCGTACGGGACATCCTCACCGTCGATCCGGCGGTACGCACCGGACAGGCGCCGCTGCTGCGGGCGCTCGCCGAGTCGGGGTGCGCCCTGTGGGAGCTGGACGCCGACTCGCCGTCGTACGAGGCGCGCGAGCAGCTCGCCGGGTTCTCCTGCCGGCGCCTGGAGCTCGGCTCGGGGCGGCGCGGCAGCCTCGGCAAACGGGCCCTCGACATCACCGTGTCCGGGACCGCGCTGCTCCTGGTCAGCCCGCTGCTGCTGCTGTGCGCCGTGGTGCTGCGGCTCAGCGAGGGCCCCGGTGTGGTGTTCCGGCAGGAGCGCATCGGCAAGGACGGCCGCCCCTTCACCCTGCTGAAGCTGCGCACCCACCGCCCGGTCGACGAGCACGAGTCGGCGACCCGGTGGAGCGTGGCGAACGAGCACGGCATGCCGTGGTTCTGCCGGGTGCTGCGCCGCTCCTCGCTCGACGAGCTGCTCCAGCTGTGGAACGTGGTCAGGGGCGACATGAGCCTCGTCGGCCCCCGCCCCGAACGCCCCTATTTCGTCGCCCAGTTCAGCCAGACCTACCCCGGCTACGCGGCCCGGCACCGGATGCAGACCGGCATCACGGGACTGGCCCAGATCCACGGGCTGCGCGGCGACACCTCGATCGAGGACCGGGCCCGCTTCGACAACGCGTACATCGACAACTGGTCCCTCTGGCAGGACGTCTGCATCCTGCTGCGCACGGCCGCCGCGCTCGTGAAGCCGACGGGGAGCTGACCGGATGACTCTCGCCCTCCCGCTGCCGGGACGCCGGCCGGTCTCGCCGGTGTGGCCGGTGGTGGCCGTCGTCGCCCTGCTCGGGCTGCCGGTCGCGGCCGGGGCCGGGGGCGGCGCCGGCCCGGCCGACGCGGTCTCCGCGCTCGTGGTCGGATTCTGCGCGGTCCGGCTGCTGCGGCAGCGCCGGCGCCCGCTGTCCCGCAGGGCCGCCCTCGTCCTCGGACTGCCGGTCGTCGGGCTCGCGGTGGCCGCGGTCGGCGCGTCCTCGGCGGGCGCGGGCCTGACCGGGTTCGGCCGCTATCTCCAGGTGTTCGTGCTGGTCCCGGCGGCGGTCGCGCTGCTGATCCGGGACCGGTCCGACTTCCGGCTGCTGGCCTGGGCGTTCGTCGCGCTCGCCGGGTGGGAGGGCGCGGTCGGCGTCCACCAGTACGTCACCGGCACCGGCGCCTCCTACCAGGGGCGGCTGATCCGGGCCGTCGGCACCTTCGGTGCGCAGGACGTCATGGGAATGGCGACCGTGGTGTCCTTCGGTCTGGTCTGCGCGGTCGGCCTCGCGCTGGGCCGCGGCCCGGTGCGGCAGCGGGCCCTCGCCGCCGGCTGCGCGCTCGTACTGCTGCTGCCGCTCGCGCTGTCCTTCAGCCGGGGCGCCTGGATCGCCACGGCCGTGGCCTGCACGGTCCAGCTGGTGCTCTCCGGGCTGCGCCGGGCGCTGAACGTGGGCGCCGTGCTCCTCGCGGCCGGGGTCGTCCTGGTCGGCGGCCTCGGGGTCGGCTCGACGATGCTCCAGGAGCGGATCAGCAGCATCACGCAGGTCACGGACGCGCCGGACCAGTCGGTCACCGACCGATACACGATGTGGGCGGCGGCGGCCGGCATGTGGCGCGAACAGCCCGTGACCGGCGTCGGGCTGAAGGGCTTCCCCGAACACCGCGACGCGCACGCCTCCCTCGCGCTGTCCGCCGCCAGCGACACCGACGGCGCCGGCGCGTCCTTCACCCGCCAGCCGCTGCTCTCCCCGCACAACATGTACCTCCTGGTCCTCAGCGAGCAGGGTCTGGTCGGACTGGTCGCCCTCGCGGGCTGCTGGCTGGCGCTGCTGGTGTGCGCGCTGCGCGGGCTGGTGCTCGCCCGGCGGCGGGGGCGCGGCCAGGACTGCGCGCTCGTCGCGTGCGGCCTGCTGGTCTGGCAGCTCACGGACTTCGTGTACGCCGACATCGGCGGCCCCTCGACGGTCCTGACCGCCGTGTGCCTGGGCCTCGCGGCGTGGTGGGGGCTGGTGGGCGGCGAGGAGTCCGCCCGGCCCGGGGAGGCCGGGGCACGATGACGGTGACGCCTCCGGACGCACCCCGGGTACCCCCGGAGGAACAGGTCGGGGACCTGGCCGAGGGGGAGCAGCCGGCCGTACCCGCCGCCCGCACCCCGCCCGCCGAACTCCCGAAGGAACCCCGCAACTTCCTCGCCAGGGCGGCCCTGCTCACCGCCGCGTTCTCCGTGGCCGGCGCGGTGCTCGGGCTGGTCCGGGACCAGGCGCTGGCCCGGCTGTTCGGGGCCGGGGCGGAGACGGACGCGTTCCTGGTCGCGTGGACCGTGCCGGAGTTCGCGTCGACGCTGCTGATCGAGGACGGGCTGGCGTTCGCGCTGATCCCGGCGTTCAGTCTGGCGCTGGCCCGGCGGGCGCGGGGCGCGGCCGGCGATCCGGTGCGGGCGCTCGTCGCGCGGACGCTGCCGCGGCTGACGCTGGTGCTGGCCGGTGTGGCCGCCGTGGTCGTGGCCGCGGCCCCGTATCTGGTGGCGGCCCTCGCGCCCGGCCTGGACGACCCCGCGCTCGCCGTGGACTGCACCCGGCTCGCCGCGGTCTGTGTGATCGGGTTCGGGCTGGCCGGGTATTGCAGCGCGGCGCTGCGGGCGCACCGACGCTATCTGGCACCGGCGGCGATCTACGTCGCCTACAACACCGGCATCATCACCGCGATGTTCGTGCTCGGCGGGCACTGGGGTGTGCGGTCGGCGGCGATCGGCGTCGCGGTGGGCAGCCTGCTGATGGTGGCCGTGCAGGTGCCGTCACTGGTACGGCAGTTGCGCGGGCGGAGGCCGGCCGGGCCGCCCGCCGGGGCCGCCGAGCCCGAGCCCGCCGTCGGGCTGGCGCTGGTGGCGACGATCCTGCTGTTCGCGCTGTGCCGCCAGTCGCAGGTGCTCATCGAGCGGTTCCTCGCCTCGCATCTGCCGTCCGGCGCGATCTCGCACCTGAACTACGCGCAGAAGGTCGCGCAGATCCCCATGACGCTGTCGCTGATGCTGGTCACGGTCACCTTCCCGGTGGTCGCGCGGGCGCTGGCCGACGGCGACACCGAGCGGGCCCGCTCGCGGGTGGAGCGGGATCTGGCGCTGGCGACCTGCATGGTCCTGTTCGGCGGCGCCGCGGTCGTCGCGTGCGCCCCGCAGATCGTCGAACTGCTCTTCCAGCGCGGCGCGTTCACCGCCGCCGACACCGCGGTCACCGCCTCCGTGATGCGGGTGTACGCGCTCGGGCTGCTCGCCCAGACCCTCGTCGGCGCGCTGATCCGCTCCTACTTCTCCTCGGGCCGCCCCACCTGGTACCCGCTGGGCGCGATGGCCCTCGGCATCGTCGCGACCGCCTGGATCGGCGCCTGGGCGGTGGGCCCGTGGGGCGTGTCCGGCATCGCCGCCGCCAACGCGGCCGGCATCACCGTCACCGCCGTACTGCTGCTGGCCGGCACCCGTTCCCGCGGGGTCGTGCCGATCCGCCGGCGGGCGGTGCTCGCCGAGCTGAGCCGGCCGGTGCGCGCGGCGCTGGTGGCGACGGCGGCCGGGGCGTTCGCGGCGAGCCTGCCCGGGTCACCGCTGCTCGGCCTGCTGGCCGGCGCGGTGGTCGTCACCGTCGTCTTCGTCCTGATCGGTGCGGCCCTGGGCGCCCAGGGCTGCGCACCCGCAGTGAGTTCCGTACGTTCCGCGACCCGAAGGCTTCGACATGCGCTCTCCCGTTGACTCCGGCACGCGTACCGTGCCGCGCCCCGGCCCGCTGCCCTGGGTGGCGATGTACCACTCCGTGGGCGACTGCTCCGACGACCCGTACCGCATCACCGTGACCCCCGACCGGCTGGAGCGGCAGTTCGCGTGGCTGCGGCGGCGCGGGCTGCGCGGGGTGTCCATGGCCGAGCTGCTCGCCGCGCGGTCCCGGGGCGGCGGCCGGGACCTGGTCGGGCTGACCTTCGACGACGGGTACGCCGACTTCCTCGACCACGCCCTGCCGGTGCTGCGCCGGTCCGGCTTCGGCGCCACGCTGTTCGTACTGCCGGGCCGGCTCGGCGGCGACAACGCCTGGGACCCGCTGGGACCGCGCAAGCCGCTGCTGACGGCGGACGGCATCCGGCACGCGGCCGACGCGGGCGTCGAGATCGGCTCGCACGGCCTGACCCACCTCGACCTCACCCGGGTCGACGACCTCACCCTCAAGGCCGAGGTCGCGGAGAGCGGGGCGCTGCTCTCGGAGCTGACCGGCACCCAGGTCGCCGGGTTCTGCTACCCGTACGGCACGATCGACGCCCGCGTGGTCGACGCCGTCCGCGAGGCCGGCTACGCCTACGGCTGTGCCATCGACCCCGGCGCGCTCACCGGCCCGCACGCCCTGCCCCGCGCCCACGTGGGGCAGAACGACAACGCCGTACGCCTGTTCCTCAAGTACCGGCTGCACGGGCTGCGCCGGCGTCCGGTGGCGGGGGCCTGAGGTGAAGGCGCTGCACATCATCACCGGGCTCGGTGTCGGGGGCGCCGAGCAGCAGCTGCGACTGCTGCTGAAGCATCTGCCCGTCGAGTCCGACGTCGTCACGCTCACCAACCCGGGCGCGGTGGCCGACGGACTCGTCACCGACGGGGTCCGCGTCACCCACCTCGGGATGGCCGGCAACCGTGACCTGGCCGCGCTCCCCCGGCTGGTCCGGCTGATCCGCTCCGGCGGCTACGACCTCGTGCACACCCATCTGTACCGGGCCTGTGTCTACGGCCGGCTCGCCGCGCGGATCGCCGGCGTGCGCGCGATCGTGGCGACCGAACACTCCCTGGGCGAGTCCCAGATGGAGGGCCGCCGGCTCACCGCGGGGGTGCGCGGGCTGTATCTGGCCAGCGAGCGGCTCGGCCGGGCCACCGTCGCCGTGTCGCCGACGGTCCGGGAGCGGCTGATGCGCTGGGGGGTGCCGGCGCCCCGGATCGAGGTGGTGCCCAACGGCATCGACCTGGACCGCTTCCGCTTCGACCCGCTCCGGCGCCACCAGACGCGGCGCCGCCTCGGGCTGCCCGAGGACGCGTTCGTCGTCGGCGCCATCGGCCGCCTCACCGCCGGCAAACGCTTCGACGTGGCCGTCCGCGCGATGGCACGGCTCCCCCGCGACAGCTGGCTGCTGATCGTGGGCGGCGGCCCGGAGGAGAACGTGCTGCGGCGCACCGCGCACGAGGCGGGCGTCGCCGACCGGATCCTGTTCGCCGGCGAGCGCCCCTACATCGCCGACGGCACCCCGGGCCCCGACCTGCCGTCCCTCGCGTCCGCCATGGACGTGCTCGTGTCGCCGTCGCCCGAGGAGGCGTTCGGGCTCGCGGCCGTGGAGGCGCTGGCGTCCGGGCTGCCGGTGCGTTACGTGTCCTGCCCGGCGATCGAGGACCTGCCCGCGCACTCCGCCGCCGACGTGCGGCGGGTGACCTGCGATCCCGGTGCCTTCGCCGGCACCCTCGCCGAGGTCCGCACGCACCCCCCGCGACCGCGCGCCACGCCCGACGCCGCCCGCCACTACTGCATCACCCGCAGCGCCGACCGGCTCATGGACGTGTACGCCGGCGCGGTGGCCGCCCCGCTCCAGTCCCCCTCGTCACCGTCAGCCCAGGGAGTCAGCCCGTGATGACCGACCACTCCACCCGGCCGCGCCCCGCGACCGAACTCCTCGCCCGCACCCGGGCGCTCCCGCCCTGGTCCCTGCTCGCGGCCGGCGTCCTGGCCGGCGGGCTGATCGGCGGCGGCTACGGAGTGCTCAGCACCCCGACGTACGCGGCGACCAGTTACGTCGTCGCCGTCCCCACCGAGAAGTCCGACCCGGCGTCCGCGCTCGGCTTCGCGCAGGCCTACGGCCGGGTCGCCACCCAGCTCGCGGTGCTCGGGGACGCGCAGGTGTGGGCGGGTGTGCCGGTGCGGACCCTGCGGGACAGCGTGACGACGGCGACCTCGCCGGACGCGCCGATGGTCGCGATCACCGCCACCTCGGAGCGCCCGGACACCGCCGCGGACATGGCCAACGCGGTCGCGCGGGCGCTGACCGGACACGCGAGCGACAGCGAGAACGCCACACACGTCGAACTCCAGCAGTTCGCGCGGGCGGTGAAGCCCACCGAGCCGTCCTCGGCGACGACGACCATGACCGGTCTGGTGGGCGCGAGCGCGGGCGGCCTGCTCGGCGGTCTCGCCCTGCTGGTCCGGCCGCGGCGCGCGACGGAGGACACCGGCCGCCCGGCGGTACCGGGCCCGGCGGTGGCGGCGGACGCGAACGGGCGGCTGTGAAGCCGACGTACGACACGGCCCCCGTGGGCGCCGTCCACGCCCCGCCCGCCGTGGCACCGGCGTACACCACCCAGCTGGTCACCGACGCCGACGCGTTCGCCGCACTGGCCTCCGACTGGCGGGGACTGTACGGGCGGTGTGCTTCGGCGACCCCGTTCCAGGGTCACGCCTGGCTGCACTCGTGGTGGCTGTCGTACGGCAGGCCGGGGCGGCTGCGCCTTGTCCTGGTGCGCACCGGCGGCCGGCTGGTCGGGGCGGCGCCCCTGATGCGCGTCCACCGGCCGCTGCCCGCCCTGGTCCCGCTGGGCGGGGCCATCTCCGACTACGGCGACGTTCTGCTGGACGACGAGCACGGGCCCGCCGCGGCGGACGCCCTCGCCGCCGCGCTCACCACCGCCGCCCGGACCGCGCTGCTCGACTTCCGTGAGGTGCGCCCGGGGGCGGCCGTCGAGCGGGTCTACGACCGCTGGCCGGGCCCGCGGCGCCGGGTCGACGACTCGGTGTGCCTGGAGCTGCCCGCCGTACCCATGGACGAACTCGTCGCCCGGCTGCCGTCCGCGAAGGCCCAGCAGCGGGCCCGCGCCAAGCTGCGCAAGCTGGAGACGCTCGGCGTCCGGCGCCATGTCGTCGACCCGCACGAGGTGGACGGGGCGCTGCGCCGGCTGATCGAGCTGCACCGGCTCCAGTGGCAGGGCCGCAAGGTGACCACCGAGCATCTTCAGCCCCGGTTCTGCGAGCACCTGGTGCGTTCGGTGGGGCCGATGGTCCGCTCCGGCGAGGCGATCGTCACCGAGTTCCGGCTCGACGACGACGTGGTGGCCGTCGACCTGACCCTGATGTCCCGCCGGCTGACCGGCGGCTATCTGTACGGCGCCCATCCCCGGCTGCGCGAACGCAAGGCGGACGTGGCGGTGATGCTGCTCGACGCGTGCACCGAACACCTGCGGGCGGCGGGCGGTCCGGCCACGCTGAGCCTGCTGCGCGGCAACGAGCCGTACAAGCACCACTGGCGGCCACAGCCGGTCGTCAACCGGCGGCTGCTGCTGGCCCGCCGGCACACCGCCCCGCTCCTCGCGGCGGCCCTCGCCGACGCGACCGCCCGCCGGCGCGGCAAGGAGCTGCTGCTGCGCTGGAAGGAGCGCGACGGTGGCGGCAGGTCCTGAACGGGCCTGCCGCCACCGCGGGCTCACCTACGGCTCACTTGTCGCGCGACCACCAGTCCAGACGGACGCAGAGCTTGCCGCCCAGCCAGTGCTCGACCCAGTCGCCGAGTTCCAGCGGCGAACAGTTCGCCGGCTTGGTCGGCGTGGGCTGGGGCGTGGGCTCGGGCTTCGGGGTCGGTTCGGGGGTCGGCTTCGGCGTCGGCTCCGGGGCGTCCCGTCCGGTGAGCACACTGCGGTAGATCTCGGACGCCCTGGGGTTCTGCCCGCACTGCCACACACCGTGCGGGCAGTAGTCGGTCAGCGTGTTGTAGAGCGGTTTGTGCTCGTCCATCCAGGCCAGCATGCGCCGCATGTACTCGGCGTTGTCGCCGTTGCGGAACAGCCCCCACTCCGGATACGAGATCTGCTTTCCGCGCGCTTTCGCGAAGTCCACGTGGGCCTGAAGTCCGTAGGGCTCCTTGATCTGTTCGTCGAAGGTGATTCCCGACGGCTGGTCGTAGGAGTCCATTCCGATGATGTCGACGGTGTCGTCGCCCGGATAGCAGCGGGTCCACGCGACGGCGTCCCGGCCGCGGGTCGGTGTGAAGTCGAACTTGAACTTCTGGCCCGGCACGGCGCGCATGGCGGTGACGATCCGGTTCCAGTACTGCTTCCACGCCGCCGGGTCCGGGCCGCAGCGGTGGGTGTAGGTGATGCCGTTCATCTCCCAGCCGAGCACGATCACCGTGTCCGGCACCTTCAGCTCGACAAGACGCTCGGCGAGGGCGCGGTAGTGGTGGTCGAACTCCCCGGCCGCGCCCTGCCGCAGCAGCCGGCGCACCTCGGCGTCCGGGACACCCGCCTCGTTGCGTTCCGCCATCGGCACGTTGAGGACGAACATCCGGTCGTCCTTCTTGCGCCGCCAGTCGGCCCACACGTCGAGGAAACCGGGCCGGCCCTCGATGTTGGACCACAGGTCGCCCGGCAGGTAGGTGTGGCCCACCCGCAGGTCGGCGCCGCCCAGCCAGCGGCTGAGTTCGGCGATGCGGGCCACCCCGCGCGGCCCGTAGTCGAGATAGGCGCCGAAGGCCGGCAGGTCCTTCGCCGGCGGAACGGCGGACGGATCGACCGGCGGCAGGCCGGGCGGCACGGCGGAACCGCCCGCAGGCTGGTCCGGGCCGGCTGGTGTCCCGGGCTCCGGCACCGGCGGGACGGCCGGCGCGGCGGGCGGTTCGGGAACGGCCGGCGGTTCGGGGGCGGCGGCGCCCGGGGACGGGGCCGGTCCGCTCACCTCGGGTGCCGGTACGGCGGGCGTCGGAGCGGGTGGGTCGGCGACGACCACCACCCCCAGTCCCGCGGCGAACACCGGACCGGAGGCGAGGACCGCCGTCGCGGTGACCGTCGCCGCGACGAGGGCCAGCCGCTGGGACCGGGACCGTCGCTGCTGCTGTGGGGCCATGCCTGCTCCTCTCTCCACGCGCGCGCTGCCGCGGAATTCTGACGTGCTTTCTCATACCGCCCGCATTACGCCTACTGACACTCAGTCATATGAAAGTGCCCCACGCCACCGCCGTTGCGGCGTCCGAGTGCCCCGCTCGCCCGCACGGGTGAAACCGACCGAAGGAAAAGTGCCCGTGTCGCTGTTCGACACCCGTGTCCCCGCCGTCCTGCTGCGGATCGACCGGAACCCCTTCCACCACGGAACGCTCGGCGCGATCCGTTCCCTCGGCCGGGCCGGCGTGGACGTGCACGTGGTGGCCGACTGTGCCGGAAGTCCCGTGGGCGCGTCCCGGTTTGTCGCCGGGGTCCATCCGCCCCCCGCGCCCGGCGCGTCCCCGGACGACATCGCGCTGGTGCTGCGCCGGGTGGCCGCCCGGGTCGCGCGGCCCGCCGTGCTGATCCCGATGGACGACGCGAGCGCGGTCGCGGTGGGCGGTCTCGGTGACGCGCTCGCGCCCGCCTGTCTGCTGCCCGCGCTGCCCGGCGCGCTGTCCGAACGGGTCGCCGACAAGGCCGAACTGGCCGCCCTGTGCGCGGCCCTCGACATCCCGCACCCCACGACGCTGGTCCCCGACAGCGCCGAGCAGGCCGCCCGCGCCGCCTGGCGCCTGGGCCTTCCGGTGGTCGCCAAATGGAGCCGGCCGTGGCTGCTGCCGCCCGGCGGCGGGCTGCGCAGCACGGTGGTCGTGCGCTCCCCGCGGGAGGTGCGCGAGCTGTACGAGCGGGCGGCGGAGGCGGGCAGCAGGCTGCTGCTCCAGGAGTTCCTGCCGCCGGGCCAGGACCGCGACTGGTTCTGCCACGGCCACGCCGACCGTACGGGCGTGCTGCGCGGCGGCGGCACCGGCCGCAAGCTCCTGGCCTGGCCGCGCGGCGCGGGCCTGACGGCGGTCGGCGAGTGGACGCCCAACCCGCGGGTGCAGGAGATCGCCGACCGGCTGGTGACCGCGCTCGGCTACCGCGGCATCCTCGACCTCGACTTCCGCCGCTGCGGCAGCACCGGCCGCTACCACCTGCTCGACTTCAACCCGCGCCCCGGCGCCCAGTTCCGGCTCTTCGCCGACGGCACCGGCCTGGACGTCGTACGCGCCCTGCACCTGGACCTGACCCACCGTCCGCTGCCCGCGGCGGCACCCCTGCCGGGCCGCACGTTCGTGGTGGAGAACTACGCCCCGCTCGCCGCCCTGCGCCCGTCCCCCGCCGGACGGGAGAAGGCCTGGTACGCCGCCGACGACCGGGCACCGGGCCGCGCCCTGTGGGCCCAGTGGAGCCGGCACGTGGCCCGCAGGATCCGGCACCGCGTCACCGCCCCGGACCCCGACCCGCCCCACCCCCGCATCGTCCGCCAGGCCACCGCGCCGGCCACCCTGACCGACCACTCCGACGACGAGAAGGCGAGCAGCTGTTGAGGTACGACCTGCTGGTGGTGGGCGCCGGCCCGTACGGACTGTCCATCGCGTCGCACGCCGCCGCGGCCGGGCTGTCCCTGCGGGTCCTCGGCCGGCCCATGGCGTCCTGGCGCGACCACATGCCGCGCGGCATGTTCCTCAAGTCCGAGCCGTGGGCGTCCGACCTCTCCGACCCGGCCCGCCGCTGGCGCCTCGGCACCTACTGCGCCGGCCACGGCAGCACGGCCCGGCACGGCGAGCCCGTCCCGGTCGAGACGTTCGCCGAGTACGGCCTGTGGTTCGCGCGCAACGCCGTGCCGGACGTCGACGAACACCTCGTGGTCCGGCTGACATCCGCGCCGGGCGGCTTCGAGGCGGTCACCGACGACGGCCGCACCCTGTACGCCCGTACGGTCGTCCTCGCGGTCGGTGTGCTGCCCTTCGCCGAACTCCCGGCGGCCCTGCGCGGTCTCGACCCCGCCCGTGTCACGCACAGCAGCGCCCACAGCCACCTCGACGACTTCCGCGGCCAGGACGTCACGGTCGTCGGCGGCGGCCAGGCGGCCCTGGAGACGGCGGCCCTCCTCGCCGAACAGGGCACCCGCGTACGGATCCTGGCCCGCGCGGACCGGCTCCACTGGAACGACGTCCCGCCACCGCTGCGCCGCCCCTGGTGGGAGGCGGCCCGCTCCCCGCACACCGCCCTCGGCTGCGGCTGGCGCAACCGGCTCTACGCCGATCACCCCGGCCTCTTCCGCCGCCTCCCGGAGGCCACCCGGACCCGGATCGCGTCGACCGCGCTGGGCCCGGCGGGCGCGTGGTGGGTCCGCAGCCGGGTGGAACCCTCGGTGGAGGTGCTGCTCGGCCACGAGATCGAGGCGGCGCGGACGGTACCGGGCGGCGTGCGCCTGGAGGTGGTGCGCCACCTCAACGACCCGGCGCCCAGGGCCGATTCGCCGTCCCACTCCTTCGACACCCAGCACGTGGTCGCCGCCACCGGCTTCCGCCCCCGCGCCGACCGGCTGACCCTGCTCGGCGACGACCTTCGCGGCGCGCTGGCGACCACACCCGACGGCTCACCGTGGGTCGGACGGGACTTCGAGTCGTCGTACCCCGGGCTCTTCCTCGCGGGCCTGGTCACCGCGTCCGGCTTCGGCCCGGCGATGCGCTTCGTCCAGGGCGCCCACTTCACGGCCCGCACCCTGGTCCGGGGCGTCCACCGCCGACTGCGCGCGCGTCCGTACGAGCGCCTGGTTCCGGCCCCCGGCGGCACGCCCGCCCGCGAGGCGGCCTCGCGGACCACCTAGTACATGCGAGCCAGTACATGCGAGGGCCCCGGACGACGATCCGCTGTCGTCCGGGGCCCGGATGCCCTCGGGTTCCGATGTCGCGCGCCCGGCGCGTCACCGACGGGACGCGGCCCGGCCTCGCCGGTACAGCACGGCCCCGCCCGCGATCAGCGCGGCACTGGCGGCCGAAGCGCCCCACATGGCCTCGCTGCCGGTGTGCGGCAGGGAGGGCGGCTGCCCGTGATCCCCACCACCGGGCGGCTGATGACCACCGTTCGGAGGCTGCTCCCCGCCGTTCGGCGGGTGACCACCACCGGGGGGCTGCTCCCCGCCACCGGGTGGGTGCTCACCACCACCGGGGGGCTGTTCGCCACCACCGGGCGGGTGTTCCCCACCGGGAGGCTGCTCCCCGCCGCCGGGCGGCTGTTCGCCACCACCGGGGGGCTGCTCACCTCCGGGAGGCTGCTCCCCACCGGGCGGGTGCTCACCACCAGGCGGGTGTTCCCCACCAGGAGGCTGCTCACCACCGGGCGGGTGCTCACCACCAGGGGGCTGTTCGCCACCAGGAGGCTGTTCGCCGCCGGGCGGGTGCTCGCCGCCGCCGGGGGGCTGGTCGCCGTAGCCGGGGGGCTGGTCGCCGTAGCCGCCGGACGGCTCGTCGTCGTTGTGGGACGGCTCGTCCCCGTAGCCGCCCGCGGGCCTGTCGACCTGCTTGGAGGGCTTGGCGCTGCCCTCCTTGGACGGGTGGTCGTCGACCTGGCTGCCGGAAGGCCGCTCGCCGCCGCGGACCGGCTCGTCCGCGGGCTGCTTCTCCGGCGTCCGCCCGCCCCCGAACGCGGGGTTGAGGCCGCTGACCGGGTTCGCGGTGTTGCCGCTCGTCCGCACGGGGACGTCGGCCGGGGCGCCGCCGTTGTTGCCGGTGACGGTGCCCGGGGAGCCCTCGGTCTCACCATGCGCCGACATGCCCTGCGGGCCGGGCGCACCCCGGTCGTCCCGCCCGGAGTCGTGGCCGTACCCGGTGTCGCGGCCCTGGTGTCCGGAGTCGATGTCGAAGTCGCCGAAGTCGCCGTCGGGGGCGCCCGGGAAGCCGCCGTCGTGCCAGGCCGACGGCACCGCGGCGCTACGCCGGATCGAACCGGCTTCAGTACCGCAGGAGTTGCCGAACGTGGGGTTCAGCGCACCCGCCGGGTCCACGCTGTTGCCGCACGCGTTCACCGGGGCGGTGATGGGGACCTCGACGTTGTTGCCCGACAGCACGCCGGGCGATCCCTCCGCGGCACCGGCCACGGTGGTGTCGGCGACGGCCGGGGTCCCGCACAGGGACAGAATGCCGGTCGCGGCGGCGGCCGCGACCATTGACCTGCTCAGGGTCTGTCGCAATCTCGTTCTCTTCCTGCTCGCAGAGCTTGCAGAGTTCGGGAAAAAGGCCGGCCCCGGACCGGAAACGGAGCGGTCCAGGGCCGGCCGAGGCGCAGCCGGAAGGCTGGTGCGTTACGTCGTCAGTCGTTCGCGCACTCGTTGCCGAACGCGGGGTTCAGCAGGCCGATGACGTTGATGCTGTTGCCGCACACGTTCACGGGGATGTGAACGGGTACCTGGACGACGTTGCCGGACAGAACGCCCGGAGAACCGATCGCGGCGCCCTCGGCACCGGAGTCGGCGAACGCCGGGGCGGCCCCGCCCAGGGCGAGGATCGCGCCCGCGAACACGGCAGCGGTCTTCTTCATGGACTTTCCCTTCTCTGCGGTCATGCCCCTTTGACGGCCGAAACCGAGCGAGCACAACTGGGCGGCTCGCACCATGACCGGCAGGCTGTAGAACGAGGGATAGACAGTTCAGGAAACTCCGGAACGTGTGTCGCGGGGTAATTCACTCGAACGCCTTGTCCGCATTGACGTAATGACGCAGAAGAGCGGAAACGCTTCGCCTGTTTGGCACAACGCAAGCAGCGAACGGTTATTCAGCAGAATCCGCCCGGACGGCCCGCGGGGAGAGTTGACGGACCGTCCGGACGGATTTCGTGCGGCGCTGGATCAGCCGCTGCCCTCGCCGTTCCCGGAGAGCGCGGAGATGTCGTCCAGGATGTGCGACAGCGGTTCGTCGCCCTTCGCCTGGGTGGAGTTCTCGGCGCACTGCTGGTTCTGCGGGGCGGACAGGACGGGGATGTCCTGGACCGAGACCGGCACGAGCACACCGAGCAGCGGGCCGACGTTCGCCTTGGCCGGCAGACCGACACAGAGCTTGTTGACCGAGCCCTGCACCAGGGTGGCCTGCGGGCTCATCTTGCCCTTGGTCACCTGGTTGCCGAACGACGAGGCGGCACCGTTGCCGCTCGCGGACGTGGTGCCGCTGTCGTCACCGATGGCAAGCGCCTGCGGCGCGGCCACGGCCGTCGCTCCGACCACGGAGGCGGCGACCGCTGCCACGGCCATTGCCTTCTTCAGCATTTCCGTTTCCTTTCCGACGAGGACACCCGTTCCGGGCCGCACGTTTTCCGGCCCGGTCACGACGCGTGTTCCTGCCTCCGCATCAACACGGGGCACGGCGTTTGGTTGCGGGCTTTCACCCGTACGGTGCTCGCGGCCTCGGCGTATTCACGCCGGGGCCGGATTCGCGGGGGCCCGGAACCGGGTGGGCACTGTGCGCCATCGGAGTGAATGGGGGCAACCAAGCGGGCTGTCGGCAGTTGACCAGAACGCTCCGGTGGACGGGGTTTCTCCAGAAGGGACTAGCAAGTGATCAAGAAGGTTCTGGCTACCGCCGCGGTCGCCGCTTCCGTCGTCGGTGCTTCCGCTGCCGTCGCTCCGCAGGCGCTCGCCATCGGCAACGACGAGGGCACCACCTCCGCCAGCGGCAACGGCGCGATGCAGTCGTTCGGCAACTCGGCGACCCACGGCAACATGAGCCCGCAGATGGCGCTCATCCAGGGTTCGTTCAACAAGCCCTGCATCGGTCTGCCCGCCAAGGCCAACGTCGGCTCGCTGGTCGGTGTCGTGCCGGTCGCCGTCCAGGACATCCCGATCCTGTCGGCCCCGCAGAACCAGCAGTGTGTCGAGAACTCGACCCAGGCCAAGGGCGACGAGCCGCTGTCGCACATCCTCCAGGACATCTCCGTGCTCGCCGGTAACGGCGAGGAGAACCACTGACCCAGAACGCCTTCCGCGTTCTGAACGGGTTCCTCCCCGAGCCCTGGGGGCTGTGTCTCCAGTCCTGACCAGCGGGCCGCCGGTGTTCTCCGGCGGCCCGCTGCCGTTGCGGCCGAACTGCCCGCGTGAACTCCGCGCCGGGCGTTCATCCCATCATGGGAACGCACTGGGCCAATCGGGGCAAAGCCCGCAACCCAAACCCCGGTGCGAGCGTTGACGATCATGCAACTCCCCACCGGAGTCCGCTTTTCGAAGGGAACGAACATGAAGAAGCTGTGGGCGACCGCGGCTATTGCCGCCTCCGTCGCCGGTCTGTCCGCCACGGCCGCCCCCCAGGCGCTTGCCATCGGTGACGACAACGGCACGACCTCCGCCAGCGGCAACGGCGCTTCGCAGGAGTTCGGCAACTCGGCCACGTTCGGTGAAATGAGCCCGCAGCTCTCGCTGGTTCAGGGTTCGCTCAACAAGCCGTGTGTCGGTCTGCCGCTCAAGGCCAACGTCGGCTCGCTCGTGGGTCTCGTGCCGGTCGCCGTCCAGGACATCCCGATCCTGTCGGCCCCGCAGAACCAGCAGTGTGTCGAGAACTCGACCCAGGCCAAGGGCGACGAGCCGCTGTCGCACATCCTGAGCGACATCTCGGCGCTGTCCGGCAACGGCGAGGGCAACGGCTGAGCCGTTCCCCCCACCCGCGACGGCGGGTCACCGGTTCTCCGGTGACCCGCCGTCGTCGTGTGTCCGGGGTGCGCCGGCCGTTCCTGGTCGGTCCCGGGTGTCTCAGCGGTCGTACAGCGCCTCGATCTCCTTCTCGTAGACCGTCATGACCGCCTGGCGCTTGACCTTCAGGGACGGGGTGAGCAGGCCGTTGTCCTCGCTGAACTCGCCCTCGACGAGGGTGAAGGCGCGGATGGACTCGGCGCGGGAGACGGCCTCGTTGGCGTAGTCGACGGCCCGCTGGACGGCGGCGCGGAGGTCCTCGTCGCGGACGAGTGCCGAGAGCGGGGTGTCGGCGGGCAGTTTCCGTACGGCGAGCCAGTGGGTGACGGCCTCGGGGTCGAGGGTGATGAGGGCGCCGACGAAGGCGCGGTTGTCGCCGACGACCAGGCACTGGCCGACGGGTGAGCGGCTGCGCAGCCGGTCCTCCAGGATCGACGGGGAGACGTTCTTGCCGCCGGAGGTGACGAGGATGTCCTTCTTGCGGCCGGTGATGGCGAGATAGCCGTCCTCGTCGAGGGCACCGAGGTCGCCGGTGGCGTACCAGCCGTCGCTGAGGACGGCGTCGGTGGCCTCCGGGTTGTTCCAGTAGGAGCCGAGGACGATGGGGCCGCGGACGAGGACCTCGCCGTCGTCGGCGATCCGGACGGCGGTGCCCGGGACGGGGAGGCCGACGGTGCCGGGGCGGGGTTTGAGGGGCGGGACGATGGTGGCGGCGGCAGTGGTCTCGGTGAGGCCGTAGCCCTCGTAGACGATGATTCCCGCCGCGTAGAAGAACAGGTTGAGGTTGCGGTCGAGGGGGGAGCCGCCGCTGATCGCGTAGCGCATCCGGCCGCCCAGCTCCTTGCGGATGCGGCGGTAGACCAGCAGGTCATAGAGGGCCCAGGCGGCGTAGAGCGCGGGGCCGGGGCCCTTGCCGGTGTCGAGGAACCTGTTGAGGTAGGCCTCGCCGAAGCGGACGCCGACGCGGTCGGCGCGGTCGAAGGAGGAGGCGCGGCCCATCTTCTCGGCGGTGACACGGCCGGCGTCGTGGATCTTCTCGAAGAGATAGGGGACGCCGACCAGGAAGGTCGGGCGGAACTCCTTGAGCGCGGGGCGGAGTTCGTCGGGTTTCACGCTCGGGAAGTGGCCAATCTCGATGCGGGCCATCAGACAGGCGATCTGGAGGGTGCGGCCGAGGATGTGGGCGAGCGGGAGGAAGAGGAGGGTCGAGGCGGTCTGGCCGGTGACGGCCTGGAAGACCGGGTGGAGCAGCTCGACCGTGTTGGCGGCCTCCGCGTGCAGGTTGGCGTGGGTGAGGACGCAGCCCTTGGGCCGGCCGGTGGTGCCGGAGGTGTAGCAGATCGTCGCGACCGAGTCGGGGGTGAGGGCGGTGCGGCGCTTGGTGACCTCCTCGTCGGGGACGTCCCGGCCGAGGGCGGTCAGTTCGGCGATCGCGTCCGCGTCCAGCTCCCAGACGCGGGGCCGCTCGGGGTGGCCGGCCGTGGCGGCGGTGACCGTGGCGGTGTTGGCGGCGGTCTCGGTGACCGCGAAGCGGGCGCCGGAGTCGCGGACGATCCACTCGACCTGGTCGGCCGACGAGGTGGCGTACACGGGGACGGTGCTCGCCCCGGCGGCCCAGGCCGCGAAGTCGACGACCATCCACTCGTAGCGGGTGCGGGACATCAGGGCGAGGGTGTCGCCGGGCTCGACGCCCGCCGCGATCAGGCCCTTGGCGACCGCGGTGACCTCGCGGGCGAAGGCCGCCGCGGTGACCGGCTGCCAGCCGCCGGCCGCCGCACCGCGGTGCAGGACCACGGTGTCCGGCGCCTCGGCGGCGTTGGTGAAGGGGATGTCGGCCGTGCTGCCGGTAGTGGGTACGGCCGCCAGCGCCGCCACGCGGACCTCGCGTACCGTCCCCGCCTCGTCCCGGACCAGCTCGGTACGGGTACGGGCCGCGAGGTCGGTGCGGCGCCTGGCCCGTTTCAGATCCTTGCGTACGCCCATGGCGGCTCCCGGTCGCAGGGTGCTGAACGGGGGTCAACTTACCGGTGCGTAAGGAAATTTCAATGGGTTCCGCGGGGTCGGTTCAGGCGGCCGCGGGTCCTGCGGGCCGCTGCTCCGGCTCCAGCACCTTGCGGGTGACGCGCTCGCCGATGGCCGCGACCAGGGTGCGGGGGCGGCGCGGGTTGAGGTGGGCGCCCAGCGCGTTGCCCAGCCCCGGAGTGATGTACGCGCGGTCGCGGTCGAGGGCGCGCAGGGCGGCGCGGACGACCGGTTCCGAGGTGCCGACCGAGCCCATCGCGGCCTTGCGGGTGCCGATCGCCTCGAAGAAGCCCGTGTCGACCGAGCCCGGGCACAGGGCCGTGACGCGGATGCCGCGGCCCCGGTACTCCCGGCGCAGGGCCAGCGAGAAGTTGAGGACGAAGGACTTGGTGGCGCCGTAGACCGCGAAGTACGGGGACGGCTGGTAGCCGGCCGTGGAGCCGACGTTGAGGACGGCGCCGGAGCCGCGCTCCAGCATGCCGGGGAGCAGGGCGTGGGTGAGGTCCACGAGCGCGACGACGTTGACCATGATCTCGTCGTGCTCGCGCCGCGGGTCGATCTCCTCGAAGCGGCCGCAGGTGCCGAAGCCCGCGTTGTTGACCAGCAGGTCGACCGTGAGGCCGCGGGCGGCGAGGGTCTCGGCGACGCGGGCCGCGGCGTCCGGCTCGGCGAGGTCCTGGGGCAGGACGTGCGCCTGGACGCCGCAGGTCGTCCGCAGCCGGTCGGCCAGTTCTTCGAGGCGGTCCCGGGAGCGGGCGACGAGGATCACGTCGTGGCCGCGGGCGGCGAGCTGGGTGGCGAACTCGGCGCCCAGCCCGGAGGAGGCGCCGGTGATCAGGGCGGTGGGTGTGGCCGTCATGACTGTTCCCTTCAGAACGTCGAGGTGAGACGAGCCGAGCGACTAACTAAGACATTACTGTAGCTCTTATTTCCTTAATTGCAACAGCTCTGACTCAGTTAGATGGGGAACGGCGACCCAGGCGTATCGTCTGTGGGGAGCGGGGGCAGGAACCAACGGAGTGGAGGTGGCCATGGGCCGAGCGCTGCGGGCCGATGCCGAGCGCAGTGTGCGCGCGATCCTGGAGGCGGCCGAGCTGGTGCTCGCCGTCGATCCGAACGCGTCCATGGAGCAGATCGCCGAGGCCGCCGGGGTGGCCAGGACCACGGTCCACCGGCGCTTCGCGAGCCGGCAGGCGCTGATCGAGGCACTGGCCGAGTCGGCCGTACGGCAGCTCACCCAGGCCATCGAGGACGCGCGGCCCGACACCGCGCCGCCACTGGTCGCGCTGCACCGCGTCACCGCGAACGTGCTGCGGATCAAGGGGGCCTGGAGCTATGCCCTGGGGCAGCCGGACGATCAGGGCGGCGGGGCCGCCGCGGGCTGGGAGCGGCTCGGGGCGCGCTGTGTCGAACTCCTGGGCCGGGCCCGGGCCGAGGGCCTGCTCGACCCGGCCGCGGACCTGGAGTGGGTCCGCCGTGTCTACTACGCCCTCATCGGCGAGGCCCTGCACCACGACGAGGGGGCGGACGCCGATCCCGACGCCCGGGCGACACTCGTCGTCGACACACTGCTGTACGGCGCCGGGCGGCGGCCCGGCGCCGGCCGGGTCAGCGCGTGATGCGGGCCGCCGTCTCGATGGCCTCGGCGAGTTGCCGCACCTCGCCGTCCGCCGTCCGGTCCGCCAGGTCACCGGCGCGGTCGCCGAGTTCGGCCAGGCCGGGGTCGCCGGGGAGGGAGTCCCAGCGGTCGTCGCCCGAGCGCAGGGCGTCGGCGAAGTAGGCGGCCACCGCGGTGACCTGGAAGCGGGAGCCCGCCTCCCACACGGAGCCCTGGACGGCGCCGGTCTCCAGCTCGCCCGACTCCTCGTGCGGGTCGCGGGATCCGGGGTCGAGCCAGCGGACGGTGGCCGTGGCGAGATGGCCCGAGGCGCCGGGCGCGGTACGTACCGCGTACAGGGCGGTCACGGTGTGGCCGGGGCCGACCTCGCCGCCGTCCACACCGTCGTCGCGGAAGTCCTCGTCGGCGACCTGCCGGTTGTCGTAGCCGATGAGCCGGAACTCCTCGACGTTCTCCGGGTCGAAGGCGACCTGGGCCTTGGCGTCGCGGGCGGTGAGGTCGATGTTCCGCGGGAGTTCCTCGCAGAAGACCTCGCGGGCCTCCTCGGAGGTGGAGACGTAGGTGGTGTGGCCGTCGCCGCGGTCGGCGAGCCGTTCCATCAGCTCGTCGCCGTAGTCGCTGCCGACGCCCACGCCGAACAGGGTGATGCCGTACTCGCTGCGGGCCCCGGAGATCTTCTCCAGGATGGTGTCGGCGTCGGTGTCACCGGTGTTGGCGAGGGCGTCGGAGACCAGCACGACCCGGTTGGTGGCGTCCTCGCGCAGGCCCTCGACGGCGGTGGCGTAGCCGGTCTCGACACCGGCGCCGAGGTTGGTGGACTGGTGGGTCACCAGGTCGTCGATGACACCGTGGACGCGGTCGCGGTTGCCGTCGAGCCGGGTCATCGGCAGGACCGTCTCCGCCTCGTCGGTGAAGGTGACCAGGGCGACCGAGTCGTCGTCGCGCAGCTGGTCGGTCATCACGCCGAGGGACTCCTTGGCGAGGTCGAGGCGGCCCGGTTCCGACATGGAGCCGGAGACGTCGAGGACGAACGTGAGGGCGGCGGGCGGGCGTTCGCCCTCGTCCTCGGCGGGGCGGGTGGCGAGTCCGACACGGACCAGGGACCAGTCGGCGGCGCGGGTGCGGGCGCCGTCGACGGTGACCGTGAAGCCGTCGCCGTCGGGGCGCTCGTAGTCCTGGCGGAAGCTGTTGACGAACTCCTCCGGGCGGACCGTGGCCGGGTCGGGGAGCCGGCCGTCGGCCAGGGAGCGGCGGGCGTAGCCGTAGGAGGCGGTGTCGACGTCCAGGGCGAAGGTGGAGAGGTGGTTGGGGTCGGCGTCGGGGGCGAACCTGCGCTGGTCCTCGCTGTCCGTGTTGTTCTCGTCGGGCCGTGGCCGGCCGTTCTCGTCGGGGAGGGCGGGGGCGGGCATACCCTCGCGGCGGTCCGCCTTGTTGCTCTCGGCGGAGCCGCCACCGCCGCACGCCGTGAGCAGCAGGGTGCTTGTCGCCGTGAACGCGAGCAGCGCGGCGCGCAGTCGGCGTGTTCGGTACCGGTCCATTGCACGGGCCCCCTCGGTGTCGGTTGCTGCGGGGTGGGTCCGCGGCCCGGCGTTCGGGGTGCCGCTGCGCCCACCCGTGCCGCCCCAGCGGCACAAGTGCCCGCAGTTGGGGCGGCTCGCGTGCCCGCAGCTGCGTGGCTCTCTGTGACTGTGACGGGGGCGAGGGCCCGAACGTGCGGTACGGGGGGTTGCGGAAGGGTCTCGAAGTGGGTACGAGGGGTGGGCTTCGAGACCGGTGGGTGATCCTCCGTTGACCTAGGAGACGACGTCCTTGCGGGCGAAACCGCGGAAGGCCAGCGCGAACAGCACAACCGCGTACGTTACCGAGAGCGCGGCGCCCTGGATCATGCCGGACCACTCCGGCCGGGGCTGGACGGCGTCCGCCCAGGCGTAGTTCCAGTGCGCCGGCAGGAAGTCCCGCCAGGAGCCGAGCGCGGTCACCTGGTCCAGGACGTTGCCGACGATGGTGAGGCCGACCGCGCCGCCGACCGCGCCCAGTGGGGCGTCCGTCTTGGTGGAGAGCCAGAACGCGAGCCCTGCGGTGACCAGTTGGGAGACAAAGACGTACGCCACAACCACCACGAGCCGCTGTGCCGCGGTGCCCGGGGTAACCCCGCCGCCGGTGGGGAGCTGGAGCGAGCCCCAGCCGTAGACGACACCGCCGACGGCCAGCGCGATCACCGGGAGGATGATCATCGCGGCGAGGCTTAGGCCGAGCGCGACGGTGAGCTTGGACCACAGCAGGCGGGCGCGCGGGACCGGCGCCGCGAGCAGATAGCGCAGGGAGGACCAACTGGCCTCCGAGGCGACGGTGTCCCCGCAGAACAGGGCGACCGGGACGACCAGCAGGAAGCCCGCCGACACGAACAGGTTCACCGCGGCGAAGTTGGCGCCGGACTGGGTGGCCGTGTCCATCAGGTTGAGATGGTCGTCGACCTCGCCCCTGTTGTTTTGCTCCCCGCCGCCGACCGCGAAGGCGACGGCGAGCACAAACGGCATCAGGGCGAGGATCGCGAACATGACCATCGTGCGGCGCCGCTTGAGCTGGCGGATCAGCTCCACCCGCAGGGGCAGCGTGCGGCCCGCGCGGTAGCCGGAGGCCGTCTCGGTGCGCCGGGCCTCTTCACGGGCGTCCTCGGCGTCCGGGACCGGTGCGTCGTCGGCCCCGGTGCGCTCGGCGAGCTGGCTCATGCGGAGCCTCCGATCAGGGTCAGGAAGGCGTCTTCCAGACGGCGGTTCGGGCCCACCGACTCGACGGGCACCTCCAGGCGTACGAGCTCGGGCACCAGGTCGGCCGCGCTGCCGTCGGCGGTGAGGCGGACCAGGAGTCCGTCGTCGGTGCGGACGGCCGAGAGGACGCCCGGCAGTGCGGCGACCTTCTCGACGAGCGGGCCGTCGAGGGGCTTGCCGGTGCCGACGAGCAGGGTGTCCCCGGAGCCGATGATCTCGGCGACCGGGCCCGCCTGGACGAGCCGGCCGCGGTCCATGACGACGAGGTGGGTGCAGGACTGCTCGACCTCGGCGAGGAGATGGCTGGAGACGATGACCGTCCGGCCCGCGGCCGCGTAGCGGATCAGCACCTCGCGCATCTCGCGGATCTGCGGCGGGTCCAGGCCGTTGGTCGGTTCGTCGAGGATCAGCAGGTCCGGCAGGCCGAGCATGGCCTGGGCGATGGCGAGGCGCTGGCGCATGCCCTGCGAGTAGGTGCGCACCGCGCGGGCGAGCGCGTCGCCGAGGCCCGCGATCTCCAGGGCCTCCTCGATGTGCGAGCCGTCGGCGGGGCGGCCGGTGGCGGCCCAGTACAGCTCCAGGTTCTCCCGGCCCGACAGGTGCGGCAGGAAGCCGGCGCCCTCGACGAAGGAGCCCACCCGGGACAGCACGGTCGCGCCGGGCCGGATCGCGTGCCCGAAGACCCGGATCTCGCCCTGGTCGGGGGTGATCAGGCCCATCAGCATGCGCAGGGTGGTGGTCTTGCCGGCGCCGTTCGGCCCCAGGAGGCCAAGCACCTGGCCCTTCTCCACCCGGAACGAGAGGTCCTTGACCGCGTACCGGTCCGACGCCTTGGAGTACCGCTTGCCGAGGTCGGTGATCTGGAGCGGCACCTCGGCGAGCGCCGGGTCCGGGGCCGGGGCCGAGGTGCGGCGGCGGGCGGTGAGCAGCAGCAGGGCGGCGATCACCGCGCCGGAGATCGGCATCCACCACACCCAGGCGGGCAGCGCGGCGGCGGCGGTCGTCACGCCGGGGGCCGTCGGGACGCTCAGGTCTCCCTTGAGGGACACCGTGTACGTCGCCGGGGCGGCCGGGGAGGCGTAGCCGAGGTCGGTGGAGGAGAGGACCAGCCTGAGCGTGTGGCCCTGCTGGACCTCGTAGTCGATGGCCGGGAGGGTCAGGGTGACGTCCTTGCCGGCCTTGGCGTCCTCGACCCTGAAGGGCGTGACCAGCTGGGACGGGAGCACCTGCTGGCGTCCGTCGGGGCCGACGTCGTAGACCTTGGCGAAGAGCACGGCGTCGTCGCTCGTCGAGCGGACGTGGACCGTCGCCGTGGGTGAGCCGGTGACGCGCAGATCCTCGGCGAGCGGGGCCGACTCGAAGGAGGCGAACTGGCCGGGGAAGTCGAGGGAGATGCCGACGCCGAGCGAGGCCAGCGAGGCGAGTCCGCCGCCGGCGCCGAGGCCGGGGAGGGCGGAGACGGCGGGCGGGTTGGCGCCGGCCGGGTTGGTGACGCGCTGCTCGCGGCCGGTGAGGGCGAAGTCGCGGGTGTCGCTCTCCAGGCCGGGGTAACTGTCGGAGTCGGCGCCGCGCAGGGTGGCCTGGCCGTCGGTGGAGTCGACGCCGCCGGTGCGGGTGACACGGAAGGCGGGGCCGGTGTCGACGCCCCTGTCGTCCTTGAGGTAGCGGTCGAACCACGAGGTCACGCGCTGCTGGACGCGGGCCGTCTCCATGTCGCCGCCGTCGTGGCCGCCCGCGATCCAGTCGACGTCGACCGGGGCGCCGTTGGCGCGGATCGCCTTGGCCGCCGCGTCGGCCTGGCCGAGCGGGAACAGCGAGTCGGTCTGGCCCTGGAGCAGCAGGGTGGGTACGTCGATGCTGTCGGCGACCGCCGACGGCGAGCGCTCGTCCAGCAGGGCGCGTGCCCGGTCGTCGGGGACACCGGACTCGGCGACCCGGTCGTACATCTCGCACAGCTGGGTCTCGAAGTTGGCGCAGCCGCCGCCCGAGTTGACGAAGATGCCCGCCCACAGCTTCTTGAAGACGCCGTTCGGGAAGAGGGCGTCCGCGAGGTTCCAGTACGTGATCGCCGGGGCGATGGCGTCCACACGGTCGTCGTGCCCGGCGGCCAGGAGCGCGATCGCGCCGCCGTACGAGCCGCCCGCCATGCCGACCCGCGGGTCGCCCTTCTTGTCCAGCTGGACCTGCGGCTGCGTGGCGAGCCAGTCCAGGAGCCGGGAGACGTCGGCGACCTCGCCCTGCGGGTCGTTGATCCCGACCTTGCCGGTCGAGTCGCCGAAGCCGCGGGCCGACCAGGTCAGCACCGCGTAGCCGTCGCGGGCCAGGTCCTCGGCCTGCGCGCGCACGTCGTCCTTGCTGCCGCCGAAGCCGTGGCCGAGCAGCACGGCGGGCCGGCGCCCGTCGGAACCGGCGGTGAAGTACGAGGTGTCGAGCCGTACTCCGCCTCCCATGTCCATAACGCGGTCGGTGCCGCGTACCGCCGGCGCGTCGTCGGAGGCGACGGCCGTCCATGTCCCGGCGGCGGCGAGTACGACAACGGCGGCAGCGGCGGCCAGCAGCCGCCGCGACCGCCGTATCCCACCCGGCCGGGGCAGTCGAAGATCCATGCGTTCACAGTACGGGCCGAACCTGTCGGCGACCGACAGCTTCAGGGCTGAACCCCCGCCCCTCCTCGGGGCGTACGGGCCGCGTTCCGCATACCGCGAGTGCGGTATGCGGGCAGGCCGCGGCGGTCCCGTCCGGGGGCGTCGCGGGAGCCCGCCGCGAGCCGCGGACCCCGGTGCCGGGCCGTCGAATGTCCGAGATCACATTCGGTCCGCTGTTCGGCAGTCCACTCGATGCATTGAAAGATCGCCAAACACCGCATGTCGTGCCCGACCGGGGCATTGCCTTGAAGGTCTGCCCCCTGTGAACGGAGACGCCCTGTGCGCATGACTGACATCCAGCGCTGCGAGATCAGGCCGGGACGGCTGGTCGAGTGGACGCTCGGTCCGGAGAGCGTCGAGGCGGCGGCGGGACTGCCCGAGGACCCCCGGCCGCCCTCGTACATCCAGGAGTCGCACATCCGGACCGCCCGATCGGTGCGGGAGGACGGCCTGTTCGTGCCGACCTGGCTGGGTATCGCCTTCGACATGCCGGGGCCGGTCGACCTGGACGCGCTCCAGGAGGCGCTGTACGGCTGGACGCTGCGGCACGAGACGCTGCGCAGTGGGTTCCGGGTGGCCGACGACACGGTCCGCCGGTTCACTCTCGCCCTCGGGGACGTCTCCCTGCACCGCGAGGTCGTCGGTGACTTCCCCGACGCGGGCGCGCTGGCCCAGCACCTCCAGGACCGGTTCGACCTGGCGGCGGACGCGCTGCGCTGGCCGAATCTCATCTACACGGCGGTCGTGCGGGACGACGACACCAGCGTGTACATGGCGTTCGACCACAGCAACGTCGACGCGTACTCGATCCAGCGCATTCCGGCCGAGATCCATGAGCTGTACGAGGCCGCGGTCGCGGGGGTGCGGGTGGAGCAGCCGCCGGTCAGCAGTTACGTCGACTTCTGCGAGATCGAGCGGGCGGACGCGGACCGGATCGACGCGGGTCACGAGATCGTGGGGCGGTGGCGGGAGTTCATCCGGCGCTGCGACGGGAAGCTGCCGAGTTTTCCCGTCGACCTCGGGCTGGATCCGGCGGCCGGGCTGCCGCCGCAGCGGTTGATGCGGGAGCCGCTGGTGGACGCGGGGGCCGCGGCCGCGTTCGAGGCGTACTGCCGGCGGAGCGGGGGGAGTCTGGTGGGGATTCTCGCCGCGACGGCGCTTGTGCTGCGGGAGATCGGGGACCGGTCGGTGTACCGGACCGTGCTGCCGTTCCACACCCGGGTGAAGTCGCAGTGGTCCGAGTCGGTGGGGTGGTATGTCGGGGGTGCGCCGATCGAGGTGCCGCTGGACGCCGAGCTCGACTTTCCGTCCGCGGTGCGGGCTGTGCGGGCGCAGATGCATGCGAATCGGTCGCTTGCGCGGATGCCGTTGGCTCGGGTGCTCGCGTTGTTGGGCGAGGACTTTCGGCCTACGTCGCCCGATCTGTACTCGATCGTGTCGTTCGTCGACGCCCGGGGGATTCCCGGGGCCGGGGAGTGGGGGCGGTGGAACGCGTACGGGCTGGTGCGGGTGTCTTACGGGGATCAGGTGTGCGTGTGGGTGAACCGGCTGCACGAGGGGTTGTGGCTCGCCAGCCGGTATCCGGACACGGATGTTGCCCACAAGGCGATGCGGTTGTATGTGGAGCGGTTGCGGGATGTGATCACCGGGGTGGCTCGTGGGTGATCGCCGGGCGCGGGCCGGTGGGGGCTGATCGCGCAGTTCCCCGCGCCCCTGACCGACCAGGCCTACGGCCGGCCGCCACCTCACCGCGGAGCCGTACATCGGCATGGCCCCGCGGCTCTGAAAGTGACCTAGTGGTTGCGTGGGAAGCCCAGGTCTACGCCTGTGGGGGCGTCTGCCGGGTCGGGCCAGCGGGTGGTTACTACCTTGCCTCGGGTGTAGAAGTGGGTGCCGTCGTTGCCGTAGATGTGGTGGTCTCCGAAGAGGGAGTCCTTCCAGCCGCCGAAGCTGTGGTAGCCGACGGGGACCGGGATCGGGACGTTGATGCCGACCATGCCGGCCTCGATCTCCAGCTGGAAGCGGCGGGCCGCGCCGCCGTCGCGGGTGAAGATCGCGGTGCCGTTGCCGAAGGGCGAGTTGTTGATCAGGGCCACGCCTTCGTCGTACGTGTCCACACGCAGGACGCAGAGGACCGGGCCGAAGATCTCGTCCTGGTAGGCCTTCGCCGTCGTCGGCACCTTGTCGAGGAGCGAGATGCCGATCCAGTGGCCGTTCTCGTGGCCGTCGACCGTGTGGCCCGTGCCGTCGAGGACGACCTCGCAGCCCTCGGCCGCCGCGCCCTCGACGTAGGACGCCACCTTGTCGCGGTGGGCCGCCGTGATCAGCGGGCCCATCTCGGAGGTGGGGTCGTTGCCGGGGCCGATCTTGATCTTCTCGGCGCGCTCGCGGATCTTCTCCACCAGTTCGTCGCCGATCGCGCCGACCGCGACCACGGCCGAAATGGCCATGCAGCGTTCGCCGGCCGAGCCGTAGGCCGCGGAGACGGCGGCGTCGGCCGCCGCGTCCAGGTCGGCGTCGGGCAGGACCAGCATGTGGTTCTTCGCGCCGCCGAGGGCCTGCACCCGCTTGTGGTTCGCGGCGGCGGTGGTGTGGATGTGGCGGGCGATCGGGGTCGAGCCGACGAACGAGACCGCCTTGACGTCCGGGTGCTCCAGGAGCCGGTCCACGGCCACCTTGTCGCCGTGCACGACGTTGAAGACGCCGTCGGGCAGGCCCGCCTCGGCGAGCAGTTCGGCGATCTTGAGGGAGGCCGACGGGTCCTTCTCGCTCGGCTTCAGGACGAACGTGTTGCCGCACGCGATGGCCAGCGGGAACATCCACATCGGGACCATCGCCGGGAAGTTGAACGGCGTGATGCCCACGACCACCCCGAGCGGCTGGCGGATCGAGGAGACGTCCACGCGGCTCGCGACCTGCGTCGACAGCTCGCCCTTCAGCTGCACGTTGATGCCACAGGCCAGGTCGACGATCTCCAGGCCGCGCGCGACCTCACCCAGCGCGTCGGAGTGCACCTTGCCGTGCTCGGCGGTGATCAGCTCGGCGATGGCGTCCCGGTTGGCGTCGAGCAGCGCGCGGAACTTGAAGAGGATGGACGTGCGCTGCGCCAGCGAGGACTGGCCCCAAGTGGCGTAGGCCTCCTGGGCAGCCTGCACCGCCGCGTCGACCTCCTCCACCGACGCGAACGCGACCTTCGTGGTGACCTCGCCGGTCGCCGGGTCCGTGACCGGCCCGTACGTGCCCGACGCGCCGTCGACGGTCTTGCCGCCGATCCAGTGGTTGACGATCTTCGTCATGACCGAGTGCTCCTTCACAGATGGCGGCGTCGGGTGGAGACGTGCCGTTCGTACAGCTCACGGGCCTTCACCGCGGACGGTCGGGTCGCGGTCTCGGCCACGGGTACATCCCACCAGGCCTGCGCCGGAGGCGCGCCCGACACTGTGTCGGACGTTTGGGTCTCCACGTAGACACATGTGGGGGTGTCGGCGTCGCGCGCCTCGGCGAGCGCGGCGCGCAGGTCGGCGACGGTACGGGCGCGCAGCACCCGCATGCCGAGGCTCTGGGCGTTGGCGGCCAGGTCGACCGGCAGCGGGGCGCCCGCATAGGTGCCGTCCTCGGCGCGGTAGCGGTAGGCGGTGCCGAAGCGCTCGGCGCCGGTCTCCTCGGAGAGGCCGCCGATGGACGCGTAGCCGTGGTTCTGGATCAGCACCAGCTTGATCGCGATGCGCTCCTGTACGGCCGTGACGATCTCCGTCGGCAGCATCAGATAGGTGCCGTCGCCCACCAGCGCCCACACCTGCCGGTCCGGCGCGGCCAGCTTCACGCCGATCGCGGCCGGGATCTCGTAGCCCATGCAGGAGTAGCCGTACTCCACGTGGTACTGGTCGAAGGACCGGGCCCGCCACATCTTGTGCAGGTCGCCGGGCATCGAGCCGGCCGCGTTGATGATGACGTCCGAGGCGTCGACGATGGCGTCCAGGGCACCCAGGACCTGCGGCTGGGTGGGGCGTACGTCCGGCTCGTCGGCCTCGTAGCAGGCGTCGACGCGCTGTTCCCAGCGCTCCTTGTCCTCGGTGTACTCGCCGACGTAGGACTCGGCGACCCGGTACTCGTGCAGCAGCAGGGCGTCGGTGAGCTGCGCGAGGCCGCTGCGGGCGTCGGCGACCAGGGGGCGGCCGGCGAGCTTGTGGCCGTCGTAGGGCGCGATGTTGAGGTTGAGGAAACGGACGCCGTCGGCGGCGAAGAGGGTGCCGGAGGCGGTGGTGAAGTCGGTGTAGCGGGTGCCGACGCCGATCACCAGGTCGGCGGTGCGGGCGAGTTCGTCGGCGGTGGCGGTGCCGGTGTGGCCGATGCCGCCGACGTCCTGCGGATGGTCGTACTGCAGGGAGCCCTTGCCCGCCTGGGTGGAGGCGACCGGGACACCCGTGGCCTCGGCGAACTCGGCGAGCGCGGCCTCGGCGCGGCTGTGGTGGACACCGCCGCCCGCCACGATCAGCGGCCTGCGTGCCGCGCGGATCGCGGTGACCGCCTCGGCCAGCTCGGTCGGGTCGGCGCCGGGGCGGCGGACGGTCCAGACGCGGTCGGCGAAGAAGTCGTCCGGCCAGTCGTACGCCTCCGCCTGGACATCCTGCGGGAGCGCGAGGGTGACCGCGCCGGTCTCGACCGGGTCGGTGAGCACCCGCATCGCCTGGAGCGCGGCCGGGATCAGAGCCTCGGGGCGGGTGATCCGGTCGAAGTAGCGGGAGACCGGGCGCAGGGTGTCGTTGACCGACACATCGCCCGCGTACGGCACTTCGAGCTGCTGGAGGACCGGGTCCGCGGGGCGGGTGGCGAAGGTGTCGCCGGGGAGGAGCAGCACCGGGAGGTGGTTGATGGTGGCCAGGGCGGCGCCGGTGACCAGGTTGGTCGCGCCGGGGCCGATGGAGGTGGTCACCGCGTGCGCGGACAGGCGGTTGGACTGGCGGGCGTAGCCGACCGCCGCGTGCACCATCGCCTGTTCGTTGCGGCCCTGGTGGAACGGCATCCGGTCGCCGTACTCCACGAGCGCCTGCCCGAGCCCGGCGACGTTGCCGTGGCCGAAGATGCCCCAGGTCGCGCCGATCAGCCGGCGCCGGACGCCGTCGCGCTCGGTGTACTGGGCCGCCAGGAAGCGGACGAGCGCCTGGGCGACGGTGAGGCGCGTGGTGGGCGTCTGCGGGTTCTGTGGGGTCGTCATCGGTATCCCCCTGTGGTCTCTACGTGGTCCGGGTGGAAGCAGATCCGCCACTCCCGGGTCTCCCCCGGGCCCGCCATGACGTTCAGGTAGTACATGTCGTGGCCGGGCTGGGCGATGGACGGGCCGTGCCAGCCGTCCGGTACGAGCACGGCGTCGCCGGAGCGGACCTCGGCGAGGACGTCGGATCCGCCCTCGCGCGAGGGGAACACCCGCTGGTAGCCGATGCCGTTCGGCCCGTCGATCTCGAAGTAGTAGATCTCCTCCAGCTCGGACTCCTCGCCCGGCCGGTGCTCGTCGTGCTTGTGCGGCGGGTACGACGACCAGTTGCCGCCGGGGGTGATCACCTCGACGGCGATCAGCTTGGCGCACTCGAAAGCGTCCGCGGAGGCGAAGTTGCGGACGTGGCGTGTGCAGTTGCCGCTGCCGCGTACTTCGACGGGGACCTCCGACGCGGGGCCGTAGCGGGCGGGGAGTCGTCGCTCGCACTTCGCTCCTGCCAGGGCGAAGCGGCCTCCCGCGTCGGAGGAGATCTGTGCCCGTGCGTCACGGGGCACGTAGGCGAAATCGGTGCCCGAGGCGAACACGCTTTCCCGGCCTCGGAGTTGGAACGTTTCGCCCTCAACTTGTACGGTACATCCGCCTTCCAGGGGCAGCACGATCCACTCGCTGTCGCCGGCGGTGAACGTATGGCTGCCGCCGGGCTCCAGCGCGACGATCCGTAGACCGCTGTGCGTCCAGCCGGCCAACTTCGGGTCGATGTCGAGCGTGTAGTACGCGTCGGCGGTGGCGCCCTTCGGGACGTGCAACTCGTTGCTCATGCGGCCCTCACAGCAGTCCTACGGCGGTGTCGACGGCGGCGGCCACATCGCCGTCCGCCGGGTAGAGCAGCGATCTGCCCACCACCAGCCCTCGCACGGTGGGCAGTTGGAGCGCGCCGCGCCACTTCTCGTACGCCCCGTCCTGGTCGTCGTTGACCTCGCCGCCGAGCAGTACGGCGGGCAGGGTCGTGGTCTCCATGACCCGGGCCATGTCGTCGGGGTTCTCGGTGACCGGCACCTTCAGCCAGGTGTAGGCCGAACTGCCGCCGAGGCCCGAGGCGATGGCGACGGAACGGGTGACGGCCTCGGCCGACAGGTCGTTGCGCAGCCGTCCGTCGGCGTCCCGGCGGCTGATGAACGGCTCCACGAAGACCGGCAGCCGGCGGGCCGCCATCGCGTCGATCGCGCGGGCCGTGGACTCCATGGTGGTGAGCGAGCCCGCGTCGCCGTAGTCGATACGGAGCAGCAGCTTGCCCGCGTCGAAGCCGAGCCGCGTGAGGTCCTCGGGGCGGTGGCCGGTGAAGCGGTCGTCGAGTTCGAACGCGGCGCCCTGGAGTCCGCCGCGGTTCATCGAGCCCATGACGACCTTGCCGTCGAGGGCGCCGAGCAGCAGCAGGTCGTCGAGGATGTCCGCGGTGGCGAGCACCCCGTCGACGCCGGGGCGGGCGAGCGCGAGGCAGAGGCGTTCGAGCAGGTCGACGCGGTTGGCCATGGCGAACTTGCGGTCGCCGACGCCGAGCGCGCCCCGGGCCGGGTGGTCGGCGGCGACGATCATCAGCCGGCCGGAGGGGCCGAGCAGCGGGCGCCGGGTGCGGCGGGCGGCGGCCTCGGCGATCGCCTCGGGGTGCTCGGTGCGGGTGCGGACCAGTTCGGTTATGTCGACGACGGGGCGCGAGTCGTTGTCGCTCGGGGTGGCGGACGGGTGGGTCACTTGACGGCTCCCGCGGTGAGGGCGGCCTCGACCTCGGCCGGCGTCGGCATCGCCGAGGAGCACTCCAGCCGGGAGGCGACGATCGCACCGGCGGCGTTCGCGTGCCGCATGATCTTCTCCAGGTCCCAGCCGGCGAGCAGCCCGTGGCAGAGGGAGCCGCCGAACGCGTCTCCCGCGCCGAGGCCGTTGAGGACGGTGACCGGGAGCGGCGGGACCTCCGCACAGTCGCCGGCGCGGTTGACGGCCAGCACCCCCTTGGGGCCCTGCTTGACGACGGCGAGTTCCACCCCGGCGTCGAGGAGGGCGCGGGCGGCGGCGTGCGGTTCGCGGACGCCGGTGGCGACCTCGACCTCGTCGAGATTGCCGACGGCGACGGTGGTGTGGCGCAGGGCCTCGGCGTAGAAGGAGCGGGCCTCGGACTGGTCGGGCCAGAACATGGGGCGCCAGTCGAGGTCGAAGACCGTGATGCCGGCCTTGGCGCGGTGGGCGAGCGCCGCCAGGGTCGCCGTACGGCTCGGCTCCTCGCTCAGTCCGGTGCCGGTCACCCAGAACACCCGGGCCTCGCGGATCGCGTCGAGGTCGAGGTCGTGGGCGTCGATCTCCAGGTCCGGGGCCTTGGGCTGCCGGTAGAAGTACAGCGGGAAGTCGTCCGGCGGGAAGACCTCGCAGAAGGTGACCGGGGTCGGCAGTCCGGGCACCGGTGTGACCCAGCGGTCGTCGACACCGAACCCTCGCAGTGCCTCGTGGAGATACGTGCCGAACGGGTCGTCGCCGGTCCGTGTGATCACGGCGACGTCCCGTCCGAGCCGGGCGGCGGCCACCGCCACGTTGGTCGCCGAACCGCCGAGGAACTTGCCGAAGGACGTCACCTGCGGCAGCGGAACGCCCGTCTGCAACGGGTACAGGTCCACTCCGATCCGCCCCATGGTGATCAGGTCGTACGCCATCGAGTTCCCTTCGTGCCGTCGGTTCGGCTCACTCCGGTCGGCCTTCGCGTCGGTCCACTCCGGTTTTTAGTCCCGCGCCGGTGACCCTGTCAATGTTTTGTCCGGACATTCTGACCAGAGAACCTTCCGAGGTCCAGTGCGCCTCCCCTTCGGGCCCGCGTACGCCTTTGCTTCACGTCTGTCACAAACACCACCTCCGTGTCACATCTGTCCCGTGTACGCGGGCTCTCCGTCACACCCGGTCGACAGCCCCTGCCCGCCGGTCACTCTGCGTCGTTCAACGGGCACAGGCTTGGTGATCGCCAGCGCAGCGCACGGCTCCCCCGACGGCCGCTCCCGGCCGCCGCCGCGGCGCGCGCAGGGAGGTGCAACTCATGACCGACCGAAGGCTCTGGTCCTACAAGGAGATCGCGGCGCACATCCGGGTGCAGCCGGACACGGTGCGCTCCTACCGCAAGCACGGGCTGCTGCCGCCGCCGGACCATGTCGAGAGCGGCAAGCCGTACTGGTACGCCGACACCGTCCGCGCCTGGGTCGCCGCCCGACCCGGGAACCGGAACCGGCGGGACTAGGGCGAAACACGCCCCGGCTCCGCTCCGCCGGTGCCATGGGGGTGCGCTCCGCTCGCGCGCCCTGGACGCCCCTCGCTCCCCGCCCCGGGAGCGGGGGGCGTTATTCGATTGCCGGGGTCGACCGGTGGTGCGCAGGATCCTCGGATGAGCTTTCTGGTCAAGCCCGTGCTCACCGGTGAGAAGACCGTGCTGCGGCCGTTCACCGCGGCCGACGCGGATACCGTCTGGGAGATCCTCCAGGACCCTGAGGTCCTGCGCTTCACCTTCGAGCCGTCGAGCGAGCTGAGCCTGGACCGGGTGCGTTCCTGGTATGCCACCCGCTCCGAACAGCCCGACCGGCTCGACCTCGCCGTCACCGACCGGGCGACCGGCGAGGTCGTCGGCGAGGTGGTCCTCAACGAGTGGGACCCGCACCGGCGCGGCTGCAACTTCCGCACCCTGATGGGCCCCCGCGGCCGAGGCCGCGGCCTCGGCACGGAGGCGACCCGGCTCATCGTGGGCCACGGCTTCGAGGAACTCGGTCTGCACCGGATCTCGCTGGAGGTCTACGGCGACAATCCGCGGGCCCGGCGGGTGTACGAGAAGGTCGGGTTCGTGGTGGAGGGCGTACGGCGGGAGGCGTCCCTCCGGGACGGGGTGTGGGTGGACGAGGTGCTGATGGGGGTGCTGGACCGGGAGTGGGCGGGGCATCGGGGGTGGCCCGAGGGTGCCCGTCCCCAGGGCGTCAGGTCCAGGGGTTGATCACCGTCACCCCCGAGCCCGGGGCCGTGCCCATCGCCTCCAGTGCCTGCGGTACCGCGTCCAGGGGGATCTCCGACGTCACCAGCAGGTCGGGGCGGAGCACACCCGACGCGACCAGCTCCAGCATCTCCGGGTAGGTGTGCGCGGCCATACCGTGGCTGCCGAGGATCTCCAGCTCCCAGGCGACGGCACGGGCCATCGGGACCGGTGTGGTGCCGGTGTCCGAGGGGAGCAGGCCGACCTGGACGTGCCGACCCCGGCGGCGCAGGCCGTTGACCGACGCGGCGCAGGTCGTGGGGGAACCCAGGGCGTCCAGGGAGAGGTGCGCGCCGCCGTGCGTCAGCTCGCTGACGGCCTTTGCCGTGTCCGGCACGGTGGACGCGTTCACGCATTCCGTCGCGCCGAACTTCCTTGCCAGCTCCAGGGCTCGGGGGGACACATCGATCGCGACGACCCGTGCGCCGGCCGCCGCCGCGATCATCACCGCCGAGAGGCCCACTCCGCCGCAGCCGTGTACCGCGACCCACTCGCCCGCGGCAGCCCTGCCCTTCTGGACGACCGCGCGGAACGCCGTGGCGAAGCGGCAGCCCAGTGATGCCGCCGTCGCGAAGGTCATGTCGTCGGGGAGGGCCACGAGGTTCACGTCGGCGTGGTCCAGTGCGACGTACTCGGCGAAGGAGCCCCAGTGGGTGAAGCCGGGTTGTGTCTGGCGTTCGCACACCTGGTGGGCTCCTGCTCGGCAGGAGGGGCAGGTGCCGCAGGCGCAGATGAAGGGGACGGTGACCCGGTCGCCGGGGTGCCAGTGGGTGACGGCGGGGCCGACGGTCTCGACCGTGCCGGCCAGTTCGTGGCCCGGGACGTGCGGGAGTCTGATGTCGGGGTCGTGGCCCATCCAGGCGTGCCAGTCGCTTCGGCAGAGGCCTGTCGAGCGGACTCGGACGGTTACGCCGTGGGTGGGTGGGGTGGGGGTGGGGATGTCGTGGATCTCTGGGGGGTGGGAGTGGCGTTCGATGACGACTGCCCGCATGGGGGCTCCCTTCTTTGCGGGCAGTATTCCGGTTGAGTGTTCAGTGCGGGGGTGTGGGGTGCGGGGGCTTTTCGCGCAGTTCCCCGCGCCCCTAGGTGGGTGGGACCTCGCGGTCATTGTGTGTGCGGCAGCGTCGTGGCTTTTCGCGCAGTTCCCCGCGCCCCTCGGTGGGTGTCGCCTCGCGGTCATTGTGTGTGCGGGGGCGTCGTGGCTTTTCGCGCAGTTCCCCGCGCCCCTGGGTGGGTGTCGCCTCGCGTTCGTTGTGTGTGTGGCGGCGTCGTGGCTTTTCGCGCGGTTTCCCGCGCGCCTGGGTGGGGGTGCCTTGCGTTCGTTATGTGTGCTGGGGGGTTGGGGTTTCTTGGGGCTCTGGGGCGGGGGGCGTTGCGTTGCCTGGGGATTCGGTTATGCCTATGTGGGTGTGGAGTTTGCGTAGGGCGGGTGGGGACCACCATGTGGCTTTGCCTGTGAGGCGCATTACCGCTGGTACCAGGAGGCTGCGGACGACCATGGCGTCCATGAGGACCGCCAGGGCTATGCCGAGGCCCAGCATCTTGGTGTTGGTGACTCTTGAGGTGCCGATGGCGATCATGACCACCGCCAGGATGACGGCCGCCGCCGTGATCAGGCCGCCCGTGCGTTGCAGGCCGTGGCGGATCGCCTCCTCGTGGTCGCCCGTCCTGTCGTACTCCTCCTTGATGCGGGAGAGCAGGAACACTCCGTAGTCCATGGAGAGTCCGAAGGCGACGCAGAACATCAGGACGGGGAGGGTCGTCTCGATGGAGCCGGGGCTGGTGAAGCCCAGCAGGCCGGACAGGTTGCCGTCCTGGAATACCCAGACCACCGCGCCGAACATCGCCGTGAGGCTGAGCGCGTTGAGCAGGATCGCCTGGAGGGGGATCAGCACACTGCCGGTCAGGAGGAAGACCAGGATCAGGGTCACGACCGCGATGAAGGCCGCCGCCCACGGCAGTTGTTCGGCTATGGCCGCCTTCGAGTCGACCAGGACCGCCGCCGTGCCGGTCACGCTGGTGTCGAAGGGGGCGTCGGTGGCGCGGATCTCGTCCACCAGGCGCTGGGCCGGTTCGTCGACGGCCTCGCCGTCCGGCAGGACCGTGAAGTACGCCGCGTCGCCGTTGACCAGCGGGCCCTCGACGCGCAGGACGTCCGGCAGTTCGGTGATCCGCTGCTTGTAGGCGGTGTACTGCGCCTGCGTCGCGCGGCCCTCGGCGAGGACCTCCAGGCCGCCGCCGGGGCTGCCCGGGAAGCCGTCGCGGATGTGCTGCTGGACGACGTGGGACTCGGCGGTCGACGGCAGTTGGCGGTCGTCGGCGGTGCCGAACTTCACGCCCAGGAAGGGCAGTCCGAGCAGGACGAGGACGGCGGTGGTGGCCAGCGCGAAGAACGGCGCCCTGCGCATGACCAGGTCCGCCAGGCGGGCCCAGGCCCGGCCCTCGGACCCGGGCGGCCTGCGCCGGGTGCCGCGGCGCAGGGCCCGGCGCAGGTCCAGGGAGTTGACCCGGTGGCCGAGCAGCAGCAGGGCCGCCGGGAGGAGGATCAGGGCGGCAGCGGCGGCCAGCACGACCACGGCGATACCGGCGTAGGCGAAGGACCGCAGGAAGTACTGCGGGAAGAGCAGCATCGCCGCCAGGGAGACCGCGACCGTGAGGGAGGAGAACAGGACCGTGCGGCCCGCCGTGCGCAGGGTGGTGCCGACGGCGGTCAACGGGTCGGCGCCGTCGGCCAGTTCCTCGCGGAAGCGGCGGACGATGAACAGGGCGTAGTCGATGGCGAGGCCAAGACCGAGGGCCGTGGTGAGGTTGAGGGCGAAGACGGAGACGTCGGTGAACTCGGTCAGGCCGCGCAGGACGGCGTTGGTGCCGAGGATCGCGACGATGCCCACACCGAGCGGCAGCAGGGCCGCGATCGCGCTGCCGAAGACCATGACCAGCAGGACGAGCGTCACCGGCAGGGCGATGAGCTCGGCCCGCAGCAGGTCCTCCTGGATGGTCGTCTGCATGTCGTGGCGGACCGAGACGATGCCGCCGAGCCTGACATCCAGCGGGCCGTGGGTGCCGCGGAACTCCGGGGCGATGCGCTCCAGGGTTTTGCTCGCCTCGTTCTCCTCGCCGGTGATGCGGGCCGCTATCAGGGCCTCGTGGCCGTCCTCGGCGCGCAGGGCGGGCGACCGGGACTGCCAGTAGGAGCCGACGCCCGCGACGCCCTCCTCGCCGGCCAGGCGCTCGGCGAGGCGGCGGGCCTCGGCGGCGACGGCCGGATCGTCCACGGAGGCCTCGCCGGCGTCGACGAGCAGCAGGAAGTTGGGCTGGGAGTCGGGGAACTCGCGCTCCAGCGCACTGGTCGCGTAGGTCGACTGGGCGTCCGGGTCCTCCCAGCCGCCGCCGCCCAGCCGGTCGCCGACCCCGCTGCCGGCCAGCACGGCGAGTGCGGTCAGGACCAGCGCGACGAGCAGGGACAGCCGGGGCCGGGCGGTGACGAACCGCGTCCAGCCACCCGGGCCCGGCGGTCGTGACGGCGTGTTGACTTCGGTCATCGTGCGGTGTCCCCTTCACCTTGACCCGTGTCCACCCGACCCGTGCCCACCCGGCCCGTCCGCCCTGTTCGGGCCGGACCGGCAGCACAGGCAGGTGCATGGGTCAGCTGTTGCCATAGACTGGCAAACACGAGAGATCGCTCGCGTTTCTCAAGAATGCGAGCGACCACTCGCGTTTGTCAATCGCGTTCGGAGAACTGGGGATGACTCGTGCCCGACACACCCGCGCCCGAGCAGACGGAGGAACGGCCCAAACGCCGCCAGGCCCGCGGCGAACGCCGTATCGCCCAGCTCCTGGAGGCCGCCGCGACCGTGTTCAGCACCACCGGCTACACGGCGGCCAGCACCAACGCCATCGCCCGTGAGGCGGGCGTCTCACCGGGCACGCTCTACCAGTTCTTCCCGAACAAGGAAGCGATCGCGATCGAGCTGGGCGAGCGGCTGATGCGGGAGATGCGGGAGGCGTACGGCGAGGCCCTGGCGCCCGTCGACCGGGCCACCCCACTGGAGGAGGCGGTCGGTTCGGCCATCGACCGGTTCGTCGCCTTCAACTGCGACCACCCGGTGTTCTTCGCGCTGATGCACGGCCCCGACATCCCGGGCCGGATCGCCGAGGAGCACGACGCCCTGCACGCGACCCTCCTGAGCCGGGTCCGGGACCTGCTCTCCTCGCTCCTCCCGCCCGACACCCCCGAGGCCGACGTCGAACGCACGGCGAACGTCTGCCTCAGCACGTACAAGGCGGGCCTGGAACTGGTGCTGGGCAGCGCGGGCGCCGAGCGCGAGGCCTATGTGACGGAGCTGAAGCACGTACTGATCCGCTACCTCACCCCCCTCGTCGCCTGACCCGCCCCACCACCGGCACCCTCCCCCACCACCGGCACCCTCCCCCGGACCGGGAACCCGCACCACCCCGCCCCGCCGCGACCCGCCCCCTCCAGGCACCCCCGCCTCCTCCCGGACTGCGAACCCGCCCCGCCCCCCTTAGGGTTCGGACAAATCGGCCCCGACCGGCCGATGGCGTACCCGTCGCCGTACCCGGAGCACAGAGGGACCCGTCGTGACCCACACCCCACCGCCCGGCACCCCCCGGGCCCGTATCCCCGGACCGCAGCAGCCGCCGTCCGCACGGCCGCAGATCAGGCCGGGGCTGTGGCGGCACTGCCTGTGGGGCGGCCTCGCCCTGTGGGTGCTGACCGCCCTCGTGACGTACGCGACGAAGAACACCACCCTGCTGCCGACGCTGATCCTGCTCGGCAGCTTCCTGGTGCCGGTGACCTTTGTGCTCTGGGCCTACGAGCGGCACGGGCGCGATCTCGGCGTCGGCGTGATCCTCGGCTGCTTCCTGACCGGCGGCACACTCGGGGTGCTCGGCGCCTCGCTGATGGAGTACTACCTCCTGCACCCGTCGCTGTGGATGTTCGTCGGCGTCGGGCTGATCGAGGAGGCGGTGAAGCTGGCCGCGCTGATGTTCGTGCTGCGCCGGCAGCCCCGGATCCGCGGGATGCGCGCCGGGCTGGTGCTCGGCGCGAGCGTCGGCTTCGGGTTCGCCGCGCTGGAGAGCGCGGGCTACGCCTTCAACGCGGCCGTCTCCACCGAGGGCATCGATCTGCGGGCGCTGATCGAGACGGAGATCCTGCGGGGTGTGCTGGCCCCGTTCGGACACGGCCTGTGGACGGGGATCGCCGGTGGCGTGCTGCTGTCGTACCGGCGCCCGGACGGACGCTTCCGGCTCGCCGGGCCGGTCGTCGTGACGTACTTCGGGGTGTCCCTGCTGCACGCCCTGTGGGACTCGACGCACGGCATCGCGGTCTGGCTGGTCGCGCACGTGACGGACACGGGGCTTCAGCGGCAGCTGTTCTCGCTGGGGTACATCCCCCACCCGACCGAGGAGCAGCAGCACCTGTTTACGTTGTTCTCGGTGGGAGGGATGGTCGCGGTGGCGTTGTTGGGACTGGCGTGGGGGCGTTCGCTCGCGAGACGCGACCCCTCTTGGAGAAATACCCCGTAGGGGTATAGCGTTGGGAGTAGTGGGCCTCACTGGGCCACCTCAGTCCCGCACGCCTCGACGAGGAGAACGACATGACCGCCCAGACCGACACCTCCGGTTCCGTCACCGCCGTCTACAAGGTGAACGGGATGACCTGCGGCCACTGTGAAGGCGCCGTCCGCGAGGAGCTCTCCCAGCTGTCCGGCGTCGACTCGGTGCAGGCCGTCGCGGCGTCGGGCGAGGTCACGGTCGTCTCCACCGCCCCGCTGGACGAGGAGGCCGTCCGCGCGGCCGTCGACGAGGCCGGTTACGAACTGGTCGGCCGCGCCTGATCCAGGCCCCGGCACCCCCGCGGGACCGGGCCGCGCGCGAAGCACCCCTTCCCGGACCGGGCCGTCCCGCAGCGGCCCGGTCCGTTCCGTCGTCTGGAGTACGGAAGACATGTCCAGCACCACCGACCACTCCCCCATAGCCGCGACGAGCGCGCCCGCCTCCGAGGTCGAGCTGGTCATCGGCGGGATGACCTGCGCCTCCTGCGCGGCCCGTGTGGAGAAGAAGCTCAACCGGATGGACGGCGTCAGCGCCACGGTCAACTACGCGACCGAGAAGGCGCGGGTCAGCTACCCGGCCGGCACCGACGTCGCCGATCTGATCGCGACCGTGGTGAAGACGGGCTACACCGCCGAGGAGCCGCGCCCCGAGGTGCCCGAGCAGACGGCCGACACCCCGGACGACCCGGAACTGGCGGCCCTGCGGCAGCGGCTCGTCGTGACCGTCGCGCTGGCCGTCCCGGTGGTGCTCCTGGCGATGGTCCCGGCCCTCCAGTTCGACAACTGGCAGTGGCTTTCGCTCACCCTCGCCGCGCCCGTCGTCGTCTGGGGCGGCCGGCCCTTCCACCGCGCCACCTGGACCAACGCCCGGCACTCGGCCGCGACCATGGACACCCTGGTGTCGATCGGCACGCTGGCCGCGTTCGGCTGGTCTCTGTGGGCGCTGTTCCTCGGGGACGCCGGGATGCCGGGCATGCGGCACGGCTTCGACCTCACGGTCTCCCGTACGGACGCGGCCTCGACGATCTATCTGGAGGTCGCCGCGGGAGTCACCGCGTTCCTGCTGCTCGGCCGCTATCTGGAGGCGCGCGCCAAGCGCCGGGCGGGCGCCGCGCTGCGGGCCCTGATGGAGCTGGGCGCCAAGGACGTGACCGTGCTCCGTGCGGAACGCGAGGTACGGGTGCCGGTGGCCGAACTGGCCGTCGGCGACCGGTTCGTCGTACGCCCCGGCGAGAAGATCGCCACCGACGGCACGGTCGTCGAGGGGCACTCCGCCGTCGACGCGTCCATGCTGACCGGTGAGTCCGTGCCGGTGGACGTGGCGGCCGGGTCCGCCGTGACGGGCGCGACCGTGAACGCCGGCGGACGGCTGGTCGTCGAGGCGAACCGGGTCGGCGCCGACACCCGGCTCGCGCGGATGGCGAGGCTGGTCGAGGAGGCGCAGAGCGGCAAGGCGGCCGTACAGCGGCTGGCCGACCGGATCTCGGCGGTCTTCGTGCCGGTCGTCCTGGTGGTCGCGACGGCGACCTTCGGCGGCTGGCTGGGCGCCACCGACGACCCGACGGCCGCGTTCACCGCCGCCGTCGCCGTACTGATCATCGCCTGCCCCTGTGCGCTGGGCCTGGCCACGCCCACCGCCCTGCTGGTCGGCACGGGCCGCGGCGCGCAGCTGGGGATCCTGATCAAGGGCCCGGAGGTGCTGGAGTCCACCCGCAGGGTCGACACCGTCGTCCTGGACAAGACCGGCACGGTCACCACGGGCCGGATGACCCTCCAGGAGGTGTACGCCGCCGAGGGCACCCACGAGGACGAGCTGCTGCGGCTCGCGGGCGCCCTGGAGCACGCCTCCGAGCATCCGGTGGCGCGGGCGGTCGCGGCGGGCGCCGAGGAGCGGCTCGGCGCGCTGCCGGGTGTGGAGCGGTTCGAGAACGTCCCCGGGCGGGGCGTACGCGGGTCCGTGGAGGGCCGTGAGGTGGCCGTGGGGCGCCTCTTCGACGACGGACTGCCCGAGGAGCTGGCGCGCGCCGCGGAGGCCGCCGAGCGGGCCGGGCGTACGGCGGTGGTGGTCGGCTGGGACGGGGCGGCACGCGGCGTTCTGGGGGTCGCCGACGCGGTGAAGGAGACGAGCGCCGAGGCGGTGCGCGAGCTGCGCGCGCTGGGGCTCACGCCGGTGCTGCTGACCGGTGACAACCGGACCGTCGCCGAGGCCGTCGCACAGTCGGTCGGGATCGAGCAGGTGATCGCCGAGGTGCTGCCCGAGGACAAGGTGGCCGTCGTACGGCGGCTCCAGGGCGAGGGCCGGACCGTGGCGATGGTCGGCGACGGTGTGAACGACGCGGCGGCGCTCGCGGCGGCCGATCTGGGGCTCGCGATGGGCACCGGGACGGACGCGGCGATCGAGGCGGGCGATCTGACGCTGGTGCGCGGCGATCTGCGTACGGCCGCGGACGCGATCCGGCTCTCGCGCCGGACGCTGGCCACGATCAAGGGCAATCTCGTCTGGGCCTTCGGCTACAACGTGGCCGCGCTGCCGCTGGCCGCCGCGGGGCTGCTGAACCCGATGATCGCGGGTGCGGCGATGGCCTTCTCCTCGGTGTTCGTGGTGACGAACAGCCTGCGGCTGCGTAACTTCCACTGAACGACCGGTCACAAATGTGGGAAGTTACCGTGGGTTCGCCGAAGTCGTGACCTGGGACCCTCTGGAACCCGGCGCGAGCCTCACATAAGCTCTTCACAAGGCTCGCGCATCTTCCTTACGCTTGAGCCCCGTTCGTCGTATCGGGTCTCAAGCGTATACAACGGGACATATGCAAGAGACGCAGATCACAGTGATGAGAACGTAACCATCGAAGGGGTTCGACGGTCTAAGTTGACGATGTCAGACGGCGTCTTGGGGGGCGTCGGACGACATCTGAGGATGTCTTGGGGGACTTCCTCGGAATTGCGTTGCCGGGACACGTACACCGGGAAGCTTTGAGCGGCCCTCCCAGCGTGCGTTGTCCCGGCAGATGCATCAGCACCACTGAGATCTGCCGCACCACAGCAGAACAACCGAACAGCAGAACAACTGCACACGAGTACGACGAGTTCTGCTCGTTGTGCTCACACAGCGATTCAGGCGCTGTCCAGACGCCCGGCCGGATCCCGTGGGGGGAATCCGCACCGGGACATGGGAAGGCGCCCTGGTCGTCGGCCCGTGGGGGGACTGACGTACCGGGGCGCCTTCTGCATTGCCGGGTCGCTCAGCAGTGCTTCGGGCCGCCTCCCCGAGGACAGTGCGTTGTGCCGCTTCCTCGTGGACGGGGCCTGTGCCCGCCAAAGCAACAGGCCCCGCATCCCACTGCTGGGGAATACGGGGCCCGGGGCGAAATGACTCAGCGTTCCTCGACCGGAATGAAGTCGCGCTCGACGACGCCCGTGTAGATCTGGCGCGGGCGGCCGATGCGCGAGCCCGGCTCCTTGATCATCTCGTGCCACTGGGCGATCCAGCCCGGGAGCCGGCCGAGGGCGAACAGGACCGTGAACATCTCGGTCGGGAAGCCCATGGCCCGGTAGATCAGGCCCGTGTAGAAGTCGACGTTCGGGTAGAGCTTGCGCTCGGTGAAGTAGTCGTCGGAGAGCGCGTGCTCCTCCAGCTTCAGCGCGATGTCCAGCAGCTCGTCGGACTTGCCGAGCGCGGAGAGCACATCGTGCGCGGCGGCCTTGATGATCTTGGCGCGCGGGTCGAAGTTCTTGTAGACCCGGTGGCCGAAGCCCATCAGGCGGACGCCGTCCTCCTTGTTCTTCACCTTGCGGATGAAGGAGTCGACGTCACCGCCGGAGGTCTGGATGTCCTCCAGCATCTCCAGCACCGACTGGTTGGCGCCACCGTGCAGCGGGCCCCACAGGGCGCTGATGCCGGCGGAGATCGAGGCGAACATGTTCGCCTGCGAGGAGCCGACCAGTCGCACGGTGGAGGTCGAACAGTTCTGCTCGTGGTCCGCGTGCAGGATCAGCAGCTTGTCGAGCGCCGCGACGACGACCGGGTCGAGGTCGTACTCCTGGGCGGGGACCGAGAAGGTCATCCGCAGGAAGTTCTCGACGTAACCGAGGTCGTTGCGCGGGTAGACGAACGGGTGGCCGATCGACTTCTTGTACGCGTAGGCCGCGATCGTCGGAAGCTTGGCGAGCAGCCGGATCGTCGAGAGGTTGCGCTGCTTCTCGTCGAAGGGGTTGTGGCTGTCCTGGTAGAAGGTGGACAGCGCGGAGACGACCGACGACAGCATGGCCATCGGGTGGGCGTCGCGAGGGAAGCCCGTGTAGAAGTTCTTGACGTCCTCGTGCAGCAGGGTGTGCTGCGTGATCTCGCCCTTGAAGGCGGAGAGCTGGTCCACGGTCGGCAGTTCGCCGTTGATCAGCAGGTACGCCACCTCCACAAAAGTGGAGCGCTCGGCCAGCTGCTCGATCGGATAACCGCGGTACCGGAGGATCCCCTGCTCGCCGTCGAGGTAGGTGATCGCGGATTTGTAGGCGGCGGTGTTGCCGTAGCCGCTGTCCAGGGTCACAAGACCGGTCTGGGCGCGCAGCTTCCCGATGTCGAAGCCCTTGTCCCCGACGGTGCTGTCGATCACCGGGTAGGTGTACTCGCTGCCGTCGAACCGCAGTACTACAGAGTTGTCGCTCACGTCTTCCCTCACCGACGTAGTGCCTCATCTTCGAGGTGCCCTGACTGTCTCTACCATCCCCCATTTGGCTCAGGAGAGTGCACTCGGGGTCGACCATTGGGCCTATTGGCGGCACTCAGTGCCGCCAACTTGCCCATCCTGCCCGGTCGGTCCGCCTTCCGGTAGTGCCCTGTGACCCTTGTGACTCATTTGATCGATCATTTTTGTGGAGTCACTCCCCCGGTCACCGGCCGGTCACCCGGATCGGGCACCGGCGAGCCGGAAGTCGAGTGCCGTGCAGCGGCGTCCCGCGGACACCGTGCGCACCGCCTGGCCGATCGCCTTGCGTGAACCGACGAGGACAACGAGCTTCTTGGCCCGGGTGACCGCCGTGTAGAGCAGGTTCCGCTGGAGCATCATCCACGCGCCGGTGGTGACCGGGATCACCACGGCCGGATACTCACTGCCCTGCGAACGGTGGATGGTCACCGCGTACGCGTGAGCCAGTTCGTCCAGTTCGTCGAATTCGTACGGAACCTCCTCGTCCTCGTCCGTCAGCACCGTGAGCCGCTGGTCGACCGGGTCGAGAGAGGTGACCACGCCCACGGTGCCGTTGAAGACACCGTTCTCCCCCTTCTCGTAATTGTTACGGATCTGCGTGACCTTGTCGCCGACACGGAAGACCCGGCCGCCGAACCGCTTCTCCGGCAGCTCGGGGCGGCCGGGGGTGATGGCCTGCTGGAGCAGCCCGTTGAGCGCGCCGGCGCCGGCCGGGCCGCGGTGCATGGGCGCGAGAACCTGCACGTCACGGCGTGGATCGAGGCCGAACCTGGCCGGGATCCGGTGGGCCGCCACGTCCACGGTGAGCCGTCCGGCCTCCTCGGTGTCGTCCTCGACGAAGAGGAAGAAGTCCTTCATGCCGTCGGTGACCGGGTGCTGTCCGGCGTTGATCCGGTGGGCGTTGGTGACCACACCCGACTGCTGCGCCTGCCGGAAGACCCGGGTGAGCCGGACGGCCGGCACCGGGCCGCCGTCCGCCAGCAGATCCCGCAGCACCTCGCCCGCGCCGACGCTCGGCAGCTGGTCCACGTCCCCGACGAAGAGCAGATGGGCGCCGGGCGGTACGGCCTTGGCGAGCTTGTTGGCCAGGAGCAGGTCCAGCATCGACGCCTCGTCGACCACCACCAGGTCGGCGTCCAGCGGGCGGTCCTTGTCGTACGCCGCGTCCCCGCCGGGCTTGAGCTCCAGGAGCCGGTGGACCGTGGAGGCCTCGGCGCCGGTCAGCTCCGCGAGCCGCTTGGCGGCCCGGCCGGTGGGCGCGGCCAGCACGACCTTGGCCTTCTTGGCGCGGGCCAGCTCGACGATCGAGCGGACCGTGAAGGACTTGCCGCAGCCGGGGCCACCGGTGAGGACGGCGACCTTCTCGGTCAGGGCCAGCTTGACGGCCGCCTCCTGCTCGGGCGCGAGATCGGCGCCTGTACGGCCCTTCAGCCAGGTCAGCGCCTTGTCCCAGGCGACGTCGTGGAAACCGGGCATCCGGTCCCGCTCGGTGCGCAGGAGGCGCAGGAGCTGGGCGGAGAGGGAGAGCTCGGCGCGGTGGAAGGGGACGAGATAGACGGCGGTGACCGGCTCGCCGCCGTCAGGGCCCGGCACCTTCTCCCGTACGACACCCGGGTCCTCGCCCTCCTCGGGCGGGGCGGCCAGCTCGGCGAGGCACTCGATGACGAGGCCGGTGTCGACCTGGAGGAGCTTGACCGCGTCGGCGATCAGCCGCTCCTCGGGCAGATAGCAGTGGCCCTGGTCGGTGGACTGCGAAAGGGCGTACTGGAGGCCCGCCTTGACGCGCTCCGGGCTGTCGTGCGGGATGCCGACGGACTGGGCGATCTTGTCGGCGGTGAGGAACCCGATGCCCCAGACGTCGGAGGCGAGCCGGTACGGCTGGTTCTTCACGACAGAGATGGAGGCGTCGCCGTACTTCTTGTAGATGCGTACGGCGATCGACGTCGACACGTCGACGGTCTGGAGGAAGAGCATGACCTCCTTGATCGCCTTCTGCTCCTCCCAGGCGTCGGCGATCTTCTTGGTGCGCTTGGGGCCGAGGCCGGGGACCTCGATCAGCCGCTTCGGCTCCTCCTCGATGATCGTCAGGGTGTCGATGCCGAAGTGCTGGGTGATGCGGTCGGCGAAGACCGGGCCGATGCCCTTGACGAGCCCGGAGCCGAGGTAGCGGCGGATGCCCTGGACGGTGGCGGGGAGCACCGTCGTGTAGTTCTCCACGGTGAACTGCTTGCCGTACTGGGGGTGCGAGCCCCAGCGGCCCTCCATCCGGAGGGATTCGCCGACCTGGGCGCCGAGCAGCGCGCCGACGACGGTGAGCAGGTCGCCTGCGCCGCGGCCCGTGTCGACCCGGGCGACCGTGTAGCCGTTGTCCTCGTTGGCGTACGTGATGCGCTCCAGGACGCCTTCGAGGACGGCGAGTTGCCGTTCGCCGGGGGCCGCTGCCGTCTGGTTGGACATGATCCGACGGTACCGGGGAGGTGTGACAGTGCGGGCCCTGCTCTTGCCGGGTGGGGGGCCGCGGGGGGCGGTGGCATCGCTTGGCGCCATGTGGTGCCACGTGATGCCACGTGATGCCATTCGCGGCGCCGGAGTGGGTGGGGGCGAGGGTGGTGCCGTGATGCGTCACGGTGGCGCCAACGGATTTTCGCAGGTCAGGGTGGTCGGGGTGGCTCTCATTCGGGTGCGGCACCACTTTGGGGTTGCGCGTGGTGCCACAACGGTGCCACTATGGCGTCATGGACCTGACGCCGTATGTCGAGAACCTTCGCCGCGAACTCGCGGTGGCCGCCGAAGCCGGTGGCGAGGAAGCCCGCGAGCTGGCCGAGCGGCTCACCGCGCCGCTGGAGTCGGCGACCCGGCTGACGATGCTCAACGTGCTCTCCGCCGCGATGGACGAGATCACTCGTGAGCTCGCCCCGGGGTCGGTCGACGTACGGCTGCGGGGGCTTGATCCGGACTTCGTGGTGACGCGGGCGGGGGGCGACGCGGTCTACGAGGACCGGGGCGCGCCGTCTGCCGAGCCGCTTGCGGCGCCGGCCGCGGTGCCGCCCGTCGACGGTGACGAGAGTGGCACCGCACGGGTCAACCTGCGGTTGCCGGCCCATCTCAAGGCTCGGGCCGAGGAGGCCGCGGGGCGGGAGGGGCTGTCGGTCAACGCGTGGCTTGTGCGGGCCGTTTCCGCCGCGGTTGAGGGTGGGGGGCGGGTGCGCCAGCCCGAGAAGACCCAGACGGTTGGACAGAGCTTTACGGGGTGGGTCCGGTAAGGACCGCCTTCGGCCGCGGCGCCGTCGCGCCTGATCGCGCCCACGCGGCGGAGCCGCACACCGATACAGCCCCGCGCCCCTGGCGGCGTTGAAATCACCCGGAATTGATCTGAGACCCAAGAGGACGGGACAGTCATGCCTACTTTCGAGACTTCTGAGCCGATCTCGGCGACCGTGCACGTGGAAGCCGGATCCATCCAGTTCGTCGCGGGGGACCGTGTCGACACTGTTGTCGACGTGCAGCCCCGGGACCCGAAGAAGGACCAGGACGTGCGGGCCTGCGAGCAGACCGAGGTGGTGTTCGCGGGCGGTCAGCTGACCGTCCGTACACCCAAGCAGCGCTACCTCGTCGGGCGTACCGGCACGGTCGACGTCACGGTCGAACTGCCCGCGGGCTCCCAGGTCGAGATGACCGGTGCCTGGGCCCAGGTGCTCGGTGAGGGCCGGCTCGGCGAGGTGCGGGTGAAGACCTCGTCCGGCGACGTCCGCCTCGACACCACCGGCCCGCTCCATCTGACGGCCGCGCACGGCGCCATCACCGTGGACCGCGTCGAGGGGATGGCGGAGGTCAGCACCAGCTCCGGCAGCGTGCGCGTCGGTGCCGTCAACGGCCCGGCCGTCATCAAGAGTTCGCACGGCACCATCATCGTCGGCGACGTCCTGGGCGATCTGCGGGTGAACGGCGCCAACGGTGACATCTCCGTCGAGCGCGCCGAGGCCTCGGTCGTCGCGAAGACCGCCCACGGGACCCTGCGGGTGGCCGAAGTGGCCCGCGGTGTCGTCCAGTTGGAGACCTCCTACGGTGCCATCGAGGTCGGTGTCCGCGAGGGCACGGCCACCTGGCTCGACGTGAAGTCGAACTCCGGCCAGGTCCGCAACACGCTCAAGACGTCGGACGCGCCCGGCAAGTCCGAGGACACCGTCGAGGTCCGCGCGCGTACCAAGTACGGCAACATCGACATCCGCCGCGCCAAGGGCTGACCGGGCCCTCACCTCCGTAGCGCCGGCCACCACCACCTCACCTCACCTCACCGCTCACCACGCCTTCGATTGGGAGGGCCCCATGCCTTCTTCTGTCATGCCCACGACCAGTTCCCACTCCCCCGTCGCCGTCTCCGCCGTAGGGCTGCGCAAGTCGTACGGGGACAAGACCGTGCTCGACGGCATCGATCTGCGGATCCCCTCGGGGACCGTGTTCGCTCTGCTCGGGCCGAACGGGGCCGGCAAGACCACTGTCGTGAAGATCCTCTCCACGCTGATCAGTGCCGACGGCGGGGAGTCGCAGGTCGCCGGCCACGACGTCGCCTCGGCGGCGGACGGGGTGCGGGCCGCGATCGGCGTCACCGGCCAGTTCTCCGCCGTGGACGGTCTGATCACCGGCGAGGAGAACATGCTCCTCATGGCCGACCTCCACCACCTCTCCAAGCGCGAAGGGCGCCGCGTCACCGCGGAGTTGCTGGAGCGCTTCGACCTGACCGAGGCGGCGAAGAAGCCCGCCTCCACCTACTCCGGCGGTATGAAGCGCCGCCTCGACATCGCCATGACCCTGGTCGGCAGCCCGCGGATCATCTTCCTCGACGAGCCGACCACCGGCCTCGACCCGCGGTCCCGGCACAACATGTGGGGCATCATCCGCGAACTCGTCTCCGACGGTGTGACGGTCTTCCTCACCACGCAGTACCTGGAGGAGGCCGACGAACTCGCCGACCGCATCGCCGTCCTCAACGACGGCCGGATCGCCGCCGAGGGTACGGCGGAGGAGCTGAAGCGGCTGATCCCGGGCGGGCACGTCCGGCTCCGCTTCTCCGACCCGGACGCCTACCAGTCCGCAGCACACGCACTGCGCGAAGTCACCCGGGACGACGAGGCGCTGGCCCTCCAGATCCCCAGCGACGGCAGCCAGCGCGAGCTGCGCTCCATCCTCGACTGGCTCGACGCGGCCGGTATCGAGGCCGACGAGCTCACCGTCCACACCCCCGACCTCGACGACGTCTTCTTCGCCCTGACCGACCGCACCGACGTCCCCGCCCAGCAGCACCAGACCAAGGAGAACGTCCGATGAGTACCGTCTCGGCTCCCGCCCGCCCGTCCCGGATCTCCCTCGCCGTGCGCGACTCGTCCACGATGCTGCGCCGCAACCTCCTGCACGTCCGGCGCTACCCGTCGCTCACCCTGAACCTGCTGCTCACGCCGGTGATGCTGCTCCTGCTCTTCGTCTACATCTTCGGCGACACCATGAGCGCGGGGATCGGCGGCGGTGGCGGGGACCGGTCGCAGTACCTCGCGTACATCGTCCCCGGCATCGTGATGCTGACCATCGGCGGCACCACCATCGGCAGCGCGGTGTCCGTCGCCATGGACATGAACGAGGGCATCATCGCCCGCTTCCGCACCATGGCGATCCATCGCGGGTCGGTCCTCATCGGCCATGTCCTCGGCAGCGTCATCCAGTGTGTGATGAGTGTGCTGCTCGTCGGGGCGGTCGCCGTCGCCATCGGCTTCCGCTCCACGGACGCCACGGCCCTGGAGTGGCTCCTGGCAATCGGCCTGGTCGCGCTCGTCTCCCTCGCCCTCACCTGGATCGCGGTCGCCATGGGCCTGTCCAGCCCCAATGCCGAGGCGGCCAGCAACAACGCGCTGCCGCTCATGGTGTTGCCCCTCCTGTCCAGCGCGTTCGTGCCGCTGGACGCGATGCCGGGCTGGTTCCGGCCGGTCGCCGAGTACCAGCCGTTCACGCCGGCCATCGAGACCCTCCGGGGCCTGCTGCTCGGCAGCGAGATCGGCCACAACGGGTGGCTGGCGGTGGGCTGGGCCGTGGCGCTCGCCGTACTCGGTTACTTCTGGTCCAAGTCGCTGTTCAACCGGGACCCCAAGTAAGGGCTCGCATCAGGGCGGCGCATCCCGACACCGGTCGGGGTGCGCCGCCCTGTGGACTCCACAGGCCCGCGTCGAGCAAGCTCGGGTGTGCATGAGTCACCGACTGACCGCCGAGGGATCGGAGTACGGGGCTGTGGCGACACGTCGGACAGTGATCAAGGCGGTGGGCGCCGGGGCGTTGGCCAGTGGGCCGGCGGCACCCGCTTCAGCCGCGTCCAGGGCGGCGCAGGCCGACGTACTGATCGTGGTCGAGAAGGGCAGCCACGCGGTCGGCTTCTACGACGCCGGGTCGGGACAGCGCCTGCACACCGTCCAACTCCCTGACTACCCGCACGAGATGGTCGTGGACTCCCGCGGACGCTTCGCCTACGTCGGGCACTACGGCGTACGGATGGCCTCCACCGTCGGGGAGGGCGGCGCCGCCGTCTTCGTCATCGACCTCGCCGAGCGGTCCCTCGCCCGCACCATCGACACCCGGCCCTTCAACCGCGTCCACGGCATCCGCCTCGACCGTGACGACCGGCTGTACGCCCTGAGCGAGGAGAAGGCCGTACTGCTCGGCTTCGACAACCCGGCCACCGACACGGCCCCGAGCCGGGCGGTGCCGACGCACGGCGTGAAGACCCACCTCTTCTCGGTCAGCCGCGACGGCGAACGGGCCTATGTCACCGGCCTGTTGTCCCACACGGTGAGCCTCGTACGCCCGTACGACGCCGCCGTACCGCCCGTCCTGGTCACCCCCGGGCAACTGCCCGAGAGCAGTTGTCTGAGCCCGGACGAGAAGACGCTGTACGTCGGCGCCCGGAAGAGTTCCTCGCTGGTGGCCGTCGACGCCCGCACGATGAAGGTACGCCGGACCGCGACGACAGGTGGGGACCCTCTGCGGGTGTACGTGCTCGACGACGAGCGGTTGCTGGTGACGGACATCGTCGGCAACGCGGTGTCCGTCTGGAGCACGGATCTACGGCGGGTGCGCACGCTCTCCCTCGACGGGACGCCGTCCGCGGTGGCCCTTCACCCGGGCAGGCCGCTGGCGTACGTGTCCCTGTTGGGCGCGAATCGGATCGCGGTCGTGGATCTGGAACGGTTCTCGGTCGTCGGCACGTTCGACACTCGGCTGGAGCCGGACTCGGCGGTGTTGCTGCCGCAGGTCAGCAGTCCTGCGCCGGTCTCTTGAGCGTGGCGACGAAGGTCGCGAAGGCGGCGGACCGGAAGGTGAGGGTGGCTGTGGTGGGGGTTTTGGAATCGCGGACGGCTATGTGGGTGGGGGAGGTTGCGATCTCCACGCAGGCGTTGCCGTCGCCTCCACCGGAGTAGGACGACTTCCGCCACTTGTGCATGGGGTGCCTCACAGCTCTTTCGCCAGCTTGTGCCGAGTTGCCGCTAGGGATAACTGGTTCCGACGCGACTCATGTTGTCCCGCCCTGCCACCGATGCCAACCATGCCTCGAATATAGGTTGTTGGCCACCGCCTGAGGAGTCCGGTGCGTCGACGGGCGCACGGCTCACCAGTCCCGGGCCGACCTCTTGAGGGCGTGGAGGAAGGTGACGAAGGTGGGGGCCTGGAAGGTGAGGGTGGCTGTGGTGGGGGTCTTGGAATCGCGGACGGCTATGTGGGTGGGGGAGGTTGCGATCTCCACGCAGGCGTTGCCGTCGTCCGGCCCCGAGTAGGAGGACTTCCGCCAGTTGTCCATGGGTACGTCACAGCTCCTTTGCCAGCCGGTGGATGAAGTCCCGCGACCGATCGGGAGTGAGGGATACAGCCTCCACTCTACGGAAACGTGTTCGACAGACGCTGAGCTGCGCTTCGGAATCGATGAAGGCCGAGCCGTGGGGCACGTCGCGCACAACTGTGTCGAGTTTCGTGAGCGGGCCACCGGCGTACGTCATGGCGCTGGCAGCGCTGCCGAAGTCGTCCAGGTCGAACGGGATGACGCGCACGGTGATGCTGTCCGCTTCGGAGAGCTCCAAAAGTTTGGCGAGTTGAGCCCGCGAGACGCCTCGGTCGCTGACCCGGATGCGGAGGGCTGCCTCGTGGATCACCAACTCGTACGGGACAGTGACCTGCTGGCGCCTCATGCGGTGACGTAGACGCAACTCAAGTTCGTCACCGGCGAGTTCAGGGACTCGGGAGGAGAACACCCCTCGGGCGTACTCCTCCGTCTGCAACAGGCCTGGTACGTAAAGGATCGCGACCTCGCGCTGGAACGTAGCGTGGTGCTCCAGCTCCGCGAGGTCCAGGAACGATGTTGGCAGCAGGCCGCGATACTCCTCCCACCAACCGCGCGTACGATCCGTGGCCATCCCGACCAGGGCGCTGATGAACTTCTCGTCCGTGCAGGCGTAGTGGGACGCGAGCCGGCGCATTCGCTCCTCCCCCACACCCGTGGTCCCGGATTCGATCTGCGTGACGTGGACTCGATTCACTCCCAGCAGCGCCGCCGCCTCGACGGTGTTGAGCCCGGCCGCCTCGCGAAGCCTGCGCAACTCCACGCCCAAGCGCCTCTGACGCGCAGTCGGTTCGCGCCTCAGACCCATCAAAAGCTCCTCGTTCAACACGCCGGCGGATTCCGCTCGTTCGGCGTCAGATTACGCGATCGACTTGCCCGGCATTACGAGTAAGCCCTACCGTCAGTGATGCGACGCACACACCGCGGAAGCGCACCACTCCGTCCTGCCATGACGGACCCGGCAATGACACCGCTTGTCGCCCACACCCCCTTCGCCCTCCGCCAGGAGCTGACGCATGCCCGAGAACGAACCCTGGGAGTACTCCCTCCACATCCCGAACGACCTCCGAGCCGTCACCGTGAGCCGCCGCACCCTCCGGCTGATCCTGACGATGCACGGGCTCATCGGCCTGGTCGACGTCGCCGAACTGCTCGCCACGGAGCTGGTGTCGAACGCCGTACGGCACACAAAGGGGCCGGCCGCGCTCCGGGTGCGCTGGTCCCCACCCGGGACTCTGCGGATCGGCGCGTGGGACGCGGACCCCGAACCGCCGGAACCACCCGTGCCGTTGGAGCAGGCGCTCGCGTTGGAGGAGGGGCGGGGGCTCGCCCTCGTACGGGCCTGCTCCGCCGTATGGGGCTGGCAGCCACTGGCCCGGCACGGCAGCCGGGGCAAGTACGTGTGGTGCGAACTGGAGGCAGCGTAATGGTGGGCTCGTCGCACGAGGCCCTGCACAGAATCTTCCAGAAGGATCCGGCCCTGCTGACCCGCGCATTACAGCGGGTCCTGCACGTGCCGTTTCCCGAGCCTCGGGAGATCGCCGCACTGAAGTGCAGTTCGTCGACTCATGCCTGGCTGATCCCCGGGCGAAGGAAATGTGGAGGGATCTGATGACGGCGATCCAGTACTTCTGGCGACACCCGCTCGCCGAGCAGGTCCGCGAGGAAGGTCGAGAGCAGGGGCGTATCGAGGACCGGCGGGGGATGATTCTCCAGATTCTGGAGTGGCGTGGCATTCCGGTCTCCGAGGATGTCCGGCGGCGTGTCGACGCCTCTTCCGACCTCGGCCAGTTGGAGGTCTGGGCCCAGCGGGCCGTTCGGGCCACGGACGCGGCCGAGTTGTTCGCCCCGGAGTGATGGCCGCGCCGGCGGAGCTACTCGCTGTGCACGATCTGGATCAGGTTGCCGCAGGTGTCGTCGAAGACGGCCGTGGTGACGCCGCCCATCCCCAGCGGCTGCTGCGTGAAGTGCACGTCGAGCGCGCGCAGCCGCTCGTACTCCGCCTGCACGTCGTCCACCGCGAACGACGCCGCCGGGATGCCGTCCTCGACCAGCGCCGACTTGTACGGCTTCACGGCCGGGTGCCCCGAAGGCTCCAGCAGGAGTTCCGTGCCCTCCGGCGCCTCCGGTGAGACCACCGTCAGCCAGCGGGCCTCGCCGCCCAGCGGGACGTCGTGCTTCTTCACGAAACCCAGCGTGTCGGTGTAGAAGCGCAGGGCCTTCTCCTGGTCTTCGACGAAGACCTGCGTCAGGTGGATCCTCATGAGGGTTTCTCCGGTGTGTTCGGCCTGAGCCATCGGGTCAGGATGCGCTCAAGCGGCTGTGTGTTGAGGTTGTGGTACTTGTAGCGGCCTTCGCGGCGCGTCTCGACCAGGCCCGCCGCTTCGAGGACCGCCAGATGCTGGCTGACCGCCTGGCGGGAGAGTCCCAGCCCGTGCTTGGTCACCAGCCGCGTACAGATCTCGAACAGCGTCTGGCCGTCCCGCTCCACCAGCTCATCGAGGATGCGCTGACGGGTGGGGTCGGCCAGGGCCTTGAGCACATCCTCTGCCATGCCCCCCACAATAGGCAAGTCACCACTTGCCTATCAACCCCTACCTGCACTTTGATCACCCCTGCTATCGTGCGCCGATGTCCACGATCAAGCAGGTCCAGATCACCTTCGACTGCGCCGACCCCGAGCGCGTCGCGCGCTTCTGGTGCGAGGTGCTGGGGTACGTCGCCCCGCAGCCGCCCGAGGGCTTCGACACCTGGGACACCTACAACGACTCGCTGCCGCCCGAGAAGCGCGGGGCGTGGTTCTCGTGCAGTGACCCCACGGGTGCCGGGCCGCGGCTGTTCTTCCAGCGGGTCCCGGAGGGCAAGGTCGTCAAGAACCGGGTCCATCTCGACGTACGGGCCGGTACCGGGCTCGTGGGCGCCGAGCGCCTCGCCACGCTGGAGGCCGAACGCGACCGGCTGATCGCGCTCGGCGCGGTGTGCGTGGACATCCTCCTCGCCGACGGGGAGAACGAGTCGTGCATCGTGATGCAGGACGTCGAGGGCAACGAGTTCTGCCTCGACTGACGCACGCCTGCCGGCGCCCGCACAACGGCCCAGGTCCGGGTGGCTTGTTCACGCGCCTGCCTCCTCACTCACACGAGTGATAGCGCAGGACATCGGTTTTCCACGCTCCGCGGCGGGGATCTCGGCGGTTGCAGGACTTCGCAACCAGGCTCGGTTCCCGAGAATCTCGCCGAGGAGACGACTCGATGAGGCCCGGAGAAAAACGCGCGTTCCGGCGAGACCCGCTGGCGTACATCGACAGCCTCCGTCACCGCAGCACAACGCCGGTCATCCGGCTCCCCTGGGGCGGTTACTGCGTCAGAGACGCCGATCTGTCGCAGACGCTGCTGCGCAGCCCCGAATACAACACGGGGAAATCCCGGTTCTTCAACGACCTGCTGCCCACACGACAGGCGCAGACCGAAGTCGGCCACGCGGTACGGGACTTCCTCCGGGCAAGCCTGCCGCAGTACGGCACGGAACTGAATCGGGCGGTGTCCGAACTCCCGGCAGCCAGCCGCTGGCCCACCGCCGCGAACACCCTGGTACACCGGAGCCTGTCGCACCTGCTCCTGCACCCCGGCACCCCCGCCGGAACGCGTCGGTCAGCCGATCGGGCCGCGCGCAAAGGTGTGTTCTTCCACGCACCGCACACCTGGCAGCGGGCGCGTGCGGAGATCCTGCGCGCCAGACTCATCAGCGCGCTCACCGATGAGGTGCGCCACCGCAGGGACCACCCCGCCGCCGAGCCACGTGACCTGCTGGACGCCGTCCTCCACGTGTGCCACCGCACCGAAGTGACCGACCGGACGGCCGCCGAACTGCATCTGATGATGTCCCGGGCGATCGTGGTCCCCATCAGCGCGTCGCTCGCCTGGTCCGTGCTCCTGGCCTGTCTGCATCACACCCCGGACTCACCGTGGCCCTGGCCGGCCGACCGGATCGTGCGTGAGTCACTGCGGTTCCGTCCAACCCCCTGGATGCTCGGCCGCACCGTCCCGCACTCCATGGAGATCGGTGGAGTCGCCTTCCGGCCCGGCGAACTGCTCTCCGTCAGCCCCTACTTGATCCACCACGCGGACGGCCAGTGGACCACTCCCGACGACTTCCGGCCCGACCGCTGGAGCGACCCGGACGAACACGGCCACTACGTGACGTTCGGCGCGGGCCCCTACACCTGCCCCGGCGCGGCGGTGGCGCAGACACTGCTCACCGACGCGCTGACCGCCCTCACCCGCGACGCCCGCCTGACCGTCGTCGGCGGCGACACGCGCCCGGTCATGGCCGAGGGCAGCGTCCCACGGCCGTTCACCCTCCACCGCGCTCCGCGCTGTTGGGGATCGGACTCCACATCGGAGGGAGGTGACTAGCCATGGCCGCCGCGATGCGACGAATCTTCAGCAACAAGCCCGCCCGACGCTGGTACTGGTACTGAGTGCCACCGCCCCCCGGCCCGGGAACCGAAACCGGCCTCAAGCCTGCGAGGCAACGGCGATTGCCTCGCAGGTGGAGCAACCGAACTCCGGCCTGCGGCTCCGCCCCTCCGGTGTGAACGTGAAGCGGTCCTGGAAGTCGCCGTCGCCGCAGCGGACCGCGAGGAGGAGGGGCTCCTGGTGCGAGGGCGGCCAGGTGTCCTCCGACCCCGGGTCGGCGCCGTTCCACAGGTGGAAGCACACCATCGGCTCCGCCGGGTCCTCGGTCAGATAGGCGAGGGTCTTCCCGTAGAGCGGATTCGTGCCACCGAACAACACCGAGGGAGCGCCGAAGGCGGCGGTCACATCGGCCCACACCCGGTCGTGCCGGGCCCACTCGCGGAACGTGTCCCGCAGGGCCGCGTACTCCCCGGCATCCAGCACCCGGTCGGGCCTGAGCCAGCCCTGCCGCCGCGCGAACTCGGCGTAGACGGAGGCCACGTTGTCGGATTCCCGGTTGGCCGGCAGCACCGCGCGGAACGCGCCCTTCACCCCGATCGAGGTCCACAGCCCCTGCGCCTCCCAGGCCTCGGTCTGCTCCTTCCAGGCCCCGGACCGCCCTTCGAGGAAGAGAAGGTGATTGATCGCCAGCCACAACGCGGCCTCCACCTCCCCGTACATGCCCGACCTGCGCAGCATGCGGTTGATCTGCTCGACGAGGTACTCGTGCATCTCCTCCGCCGTAGCGAGCCCCGTCCCCCCGGACTCCCCGGGCTCCCGGGGCTCACCCGACCCGCTGCCCGTCACAACCCCACCATCCCCGCCAGCCCCTCCACATGCGCCCGCAGGAACTCCTTCGGGTCGGTCACCGTGTCCGCCGCGTAGTGGCCGAACGTGTCGAACAGGATCGCCCCGATCACCGCCGACCAAAGGCCGTACACCCGGGCCGCGTTGCCCAACGGCATCTCGAAGCCGAGGGTGGCGCGCAGGCGTTCCATGTCGGCCAGGACCGTCTCGTTCAACGGGGGTTCCAGCGGGCGCAGTTGGCCCGTCCGCCAGGCGTCCTCGATCACCCGGGCCAGCGCCAGGGCGAAGCGGGTGCCGGGCTCCACCGTCCGGCTGCCGGGGGCCGCGTAGCCCGGGACGGGTGTGCCGTAGAGCATGCCGAACCGGGACGGTTCACGGACCGCCCAGGCCCGGGCCGCGAGCACCGCCGCCTGGAGGCGCTCGCGGTGCGGCAGGTCCGACGCCTTCGCGAGCGCCGCGTCCACCTCGTCGGCCAGTTCGTCGTACGCGTCGACGATCAGCAGCGTGATCAGTGCCTCGCGGTCCTGGACGTAGCGGTAGAGCGCCGACGGGACGACCCCGATGTCCCGGGCCACGGCCCGCAGGGAGAGGTCCGCCGGCAGAACCGTCGCCAGGTGCTCGCGCCCGACGCGCACGATGTCACGCATCATCCGTTCGCGCGCGACCTGCCGTGAAGTGACCATGCAACCACCTTATAAGTCAACGGCGTTGCCAATCGGTCGGCCACAGCGGGGGATCGTTTCACCTGATCACCCCAGGTCCCCCGCCGCGGCCTCGCCGGATTCGCCGCCGAGACAGATCCCGGGCAGATCCGAGAACAGTGTTCTCTAGTTTCGGGGCCCGGTTGCGGAATCCGCCCCTCCCAGGGGGTTGACTCTCGGCGTGTAATCGATTCCAATCGCTGCTGACGCGTCGATGTAATCGATTCCACGAGGAGGTGGGTCGGGGATGGCGAGCATCAAGGACGTCGCCGCCGAGGCGGGAGTGTCCGTCGCCACGGTGTCGCGGGTGCTGAACGCGCATCCGTCCGTCAGCGCGGACGCCCGTGCCCGCGTGCTGGCCGCCGTCGAGGCGCTGCGGTACCGGCCGAACGCCGTCGCCCGCTCCCTGCGCACGGACCAGACCCGCACCCTCGGGCTGGTGATCAGCGATGTGCTGAACCCCTACTTCACCGAGCTGGCCCGGTCCGTCGAGGAGGCGGCCCGCGCGCTCGGCTACAGCGTGATCATCGGGAACGCCGACGAGCGTCCCGACCTCCAGGACCACCACGTACGGACCCTGCTGGACCGGCGGATCGACGGGCTGCTCGTCTCGCCCGCCGACGGCGGCTCCCCGCTGATACTGGACGCCTCGCGGGCCGGGACGCCGATGGTCTTCGTCGACCGGTGGATTCCCGGGGTGAACGTGCCGGTGGTGCGGTCCGACGGGCGGGCGGCGGTACGGGATCTCGTCGCGCATCTGTGCGGGCTCGGGCACCGGCGGCTGGCGATCATCGCGGGGCCCGCCGCGACCACCACCGGCAGTGAGCGCATCGAGGCCTTCCGGGAGGCCATGGCCGAGCACGGGCTTCCGCTGCCGGACGCCTATATCGGGCAGGGCGACTTCCAGGCCGAGAGCGGGCGGCGGGTCACCGAGGGGTTCCTCGACCTGCCCGAGCCGCCCGAGGTGGTCTTCGCCGCGGACAATCTGATGGCCCTGGGCGCGCTGGACGCCATACGGGCGCGCGGGCTGCGGGTGCCCGACGACATCGCGCTCGCCGCGTTCGACGACATCCGCTGGTTCGTGCACACCGATCCGCCGATCACCGCGATCGCCCAGCCGACCGGCGAAGTGGGCCGGGCCGCCGTACGCGCGCTGGTCGACGTCATCGAGGGACGGCCCCCGCAGTCGGTGACCCTGCCCGCACGGCTCGTTGTGCGGCGGTCCTGCGGTGCGGCCGGCGCCGGGCCTTCGGCGGGCTCCCGGAAGCAGCCGGGGCCGGTGGAGCCCCCGGGTGCCCCCACCCCCCGGCCGCCCGGCGAACCGTCGGCCGCGGCACCCGCCGCCCCGGCCTCCCGCACACCGCGTGCGGCTCGCGCACGCTCCGCGACCCGGCCCGCGCCGGCGGCCCCCGCCGCCCCCGTCACCGCCCCGGTCCCCGTCACCGCCCCGGCCCCCGTCAGCCCCCCGAACCCCGCCCCACCGACCACGGACAGGAGCAAGTCGTGAGTGACAGTGGCGAGTTGCTGCGTATCGAAGGCATCCGTAAGACGTTTCCCGGTGTGGTCGCGCTCGACGGGGTCGACTTCGATCTGCGGCGCGGCGAAGTGCATGTGCTGCTCGGTGAGAACGGTGCCGGGAAGAGCACGCTGATCAAGATGCTGTCCGGCGCCTACACACCCGACGGCGGGCGGATCGTGGTGGGTGGTGAGGAGGTGCGCGTCCACGGGGCGCAGGACTCCGAGCGGCTCGGGATCGCCACCATCTACCAGGAGTTCAATCTCGTTCCCGATCTGACCGTCGCCGAGAACATCTTTCTCGGGCGGCAGCCTCGGCGGTTCGGGGTGATCGACCGGAAGCGGATGGAGGCCGACGCCGAGCAACTGCTCGCGCGCGTGGGTGTGAAGGTGTCGCCACGCGCGCGGGTGCGTGAACTCGGCATCGCCCGGCTCCAGATGGTCGAGATCGCCAAGGCACTCAGCCTGGACGCCCGGGTGCTGATCATGGACGAACCGACGGCCGTGCTGACGACCGAGGAGGTCGAGAAGCTCTTCGCCATCGTGCGGCAGCTGCGGGCCGACGGCGTGGGGATCGTGTTCATCACCCACCACCTGGAGGAGATCGCCGTCGTCGGGGACCGGGTGACCGTGATCCGGGACGGGAGGAGCGTCGGGGAGGTGCCCGCCGACACCGCCGAGGACGAACTCGTACGGCTGATGGTCGGGCGGTCGATCGAGCAGCAGTATCCGCGCGAACGGCCGGACGCCGGGGCCGCGTTGCTCAGTGTCGAAGGGCTCACCCGGGACGGGGTGTTCCACGACATCAGCTTCGAGGTGCGGGCCGGGGAGGTCGTCGGTATCGCGGGGCTCGTCGGGGCGGGCCGTACCGAGGTGGTACGGGCCGTGTTCGGCGCCGATCCCTACGACAAGGGAGCCGTCACGGTCGCCGGGACTCGGCTGCGCGGGCACGACGTGCCGGCCGCGATGGCCGCCGGGATCGGGCTCGTGCCCGAGGACCGCAAGGGACAGGGCCTGGTGCTCGACGCCTCCGTCACGGAGAACCTCGGGCTCGTCACCCTGCGGGGCGCCACGCACGGCGGGGTCGTCGACCTCAAGGGGCAGCGGGAGGCGGCCGCGCGGATCGCCGGGCAGCTGGGCGTGCGGATGGCCGGACTCGGCCAGCACGTACGGACGTTGTCCGGCGGCAACCAGCAGAAGGTCGTCATCGGCAAGTGGCTGCTCGCCGACACCAAGGTGCTGATCCTCGACGAGCCGACGCGCGGGATCGACGTCGGCGCCAAGGTCGAGATCTACCAGCTGATCAACGAACTCACGGCCGCCGGGGCCGCCGTACTGATGATCTCCAGTGATCTGCCCGAGGTGCTCGGCATGAGCGACCGGGTGCTGGTGATGGCCCAGGGGCGGATCGCCGGCGAACTCCCCGCCGACCGGGCGACCCAGGACGCCGTGATGGCGCTCGCCGTCAGCTCCCCCGAAGACGGACCAGAAGACGGACCAGAAGACGGAACAACCGATGGAACGGAGGCCTCCCGTGGCCAGTGACACGCTCAAGAGCACGCCGGGCGCGGGTGGTGGCCGGACGTCCACCGCCGGCGGCCTGCGCAGGCTGCTGCTGGACAACGGCGCCCTCACCGCGCTGATCGTCCTCGTCATCGCCCTGTCGGCGCTGTCCGGGGACTTCCTCACCACCGACAACCTGCTCAACATCGGCGTCCAGGCGGCCGTCACCGCGATCCTCGCCTTCGGTGTGACCTTTGTGATCGTCTCGGCGGGCATCGACCTGTCGGTGGGTTCGGTGGCGGCCCTGTCGGCGACCGTGCTCGCCTGGAGCGCCACCAGCGAGGGCGTCCCCGTCGTCCTCGCCGTACTCCTCGCGGTCGCCACCGGCATCGTCTGCGGCCTGGTCAACGGCTTCCTGATCTCGTACGGGAAACTGCCGCCGTTCATCGCGACGCTCGCCATGCTGTCGGTGGCGCGCGGTCTGTCGCTGGTGATCTCGCAGGGCTCCCCGATCGCCTTCCCCGACTCGGTCTCGCACCTCGGCGACACGCTGGGCGGCTGGCTGCCGGTGCCGGTGCTCGTGATGATCGTGATGGGTCTGATCACGGCGTTCGTGCTCGGCCGTACCTACATCGGCCGCTCGATGTACGCGATCGGCGGCAACGAGGAGGCGGCCCGGCTCTCCGGGCTGCGGGTGAAGCGGCAGAAACTCGCGATCTACGCGTTCTCCGGGCTGTTCGCCGCCGCCGCGGGCATCGTGCTCGCCTCCCGGCTGTCCTCCGCGCAGCCGCAGGCCGCGCAGGGCTACGAGCTGGACGCGATCGCGGCCGTCGTCATCGGCGGCGCCTCGCTGGCCGGCGGCACCGGCAAGGCGTCCGGGACGCTGATCGGCGCGCTGATCCTCGCGGTGCTGCGCAACGGCCTCAACCTCCTTTCCGTGTCCGCCTTCTGGCAGCAGGTCGTGATCGGTGTGGTGATCGCGCTGGCCGTGCTGCTGGACACCGTGCGGCGCAAGGCGGGCGCGACCCCGGCCGGGTCCGGTGGCGGCAACCGGGGCAGGCAGGCGCTGACCTATGTCCTCGCGGCCGTCGTCGCCGCGGCGATCGTGGGCGCGACCTCGCTGCTGCACACCGGTTCCTCGTCCTCGAACCAGAAGATCGGGCTGTCGCTGTCCACCCTCAACAACCCGTTCTTCGTGCAGATCCGGGCCGGGGCGGAGGCCGAGGCGAAGAAGAAGGGCGTCGACCTCACCGTCACCGACGCCCAGAACGACGCCTCCCAACAGGCCAACCAGCTACAGAACTTCACCAGCGAGGGCCTGTCGTCGATCATCGTCAACCCGGTCGACTCGGACGCGGCCGGACCGTCCGTACGCGCCGCCAACAAGGCACACATCCCCGTCGTCGGCGTCGACCGCGGGGTCAACAAGGCGGACACGGCGGCCCTGGTGGCCTCCGACAACGTCGAGGGCGGACAGCTCGGCGCCAAGGCGCTCGCCGACAGGCTCGGCGGCAGGGGCACGATCGTGATCCTCCAGGGCCAGGCCGGCACCTCCGCCAGCCGGGAGCGCGGCGCGGGCTTCGCCGAGGGCCTGAAGGCCTTCCCGGGCATCAAGGTCGTCGCCAAGCAGCCCGCGGACTTCGACCGCACCAAGGGCCTCGACGTGATGACCAACCTGCTCCAGGCGCACCCCGACATCAACGGGGTCTTCGCGGAGAACGACGAGATGGCCCTCGGCGCGATCAAGGCGCTCGGCTCGAAGGCCGGCAAGTCGGTCCAGGTCGTCGGCTTCGACGGCACCCCGGACGGGCTGGGCGCGGTGAAGGCGGGCACGCTGTACGCGTCCGTGGCGCAGCAGCCGACCGAACTGGGCAGGATCGCGGTGGACAACGCACTGCGGGCCGCGGACGGCGAGAAGGTCAGCAAGACGGTGAAGGTGCCGGTGAAGGTGGTCACGAAGGAGAACGTGGCCGGCTTCGGCGGCTGACCGCACCGACAACGACCGCACCAACAACGGGGAGGGGCGGCGGTCGCCCGGTGCGACCACCGCCCCACGTCACCTACCTGGGGAGACACGTGATGTACGACTACGACCTGCTGGTCGTGGGATCCGCCAACGCCGATCTGGTGATCGGTGTCGAGCGGCGGCCGGACGCGGGCGAGACGGTGCTCGGCTCCGACCTGTCCGTCCATCCGGGCGGCAAGGGTGCCAACCAGGCGGTCGCGGCCGCGCGCCTCGGCGCCCGTACGGCGCTGCTGGCGCGGGTCGGCGACGACGCGTACGGCCGGCTGCTGCTCGACTCGCAGCGGGCGGCCGGGGTGGACACGGTGGGTGTGCTGGTCGGCGGGGCGCCGACCGGGATCGCGCTGATCACGGTGGACCCGTCCGGGGACAACAGCATCGTGGTGTCGCCGGGCGCGAACGGCCGGCTGCGGCCCGAGGACGTCCGGGCGGCGGGCAGCCTCTTCCACGCCTCGCGGGTGGTCTCGACGCAGCTGGAGATCCCGCTGGAGACGGTGGTGGAACTGGTGCGCTGTCTGGCGCCGGACAGCCGGTTCGTACTGAACCCGTCGCCGCCGCGTCCGCTGCCCGGCGAGATCCTCGCCGCCTGCGATCCGCTGATCGTCAACGAGCACGAGGCCAAGGTGATCCTCGGCGACTCGTGTGTGAGCGACGACCCCGCGGACTGGGCCCGGCTGCTGCTGGCCAAGGGTCCCCGCTCGGTCGTCGTCACCCTCGGTGCGGAGGGCGCGCTGGTGGCGGCCACGGACGGCGTCGAACGGGTGCCGTCGGTGAAGGTGGACGCCGTGGACACGACCGGGGCGGGGGACGCCTTCACGGCTGCCCTGGCCTGGCGGCTCGGGCTCGGCGAACCACTGCCGGTGGCGGCGGCGTACGCGGCCCGGGTGGGGGCGGCGGCCGTGACCAGGGCCGGGGCACAGGAGTCGTATCCGACACCGGAGGAAGTGGCGGCGCTGTGAGGGGGGTCGGGTGGTGAAGAGGGGTGGGATTCTCAATCGGTATCTGGCCGGGGCGCTGGCCGAGTTGGGGCACGGGGACACCGTGCTGGTGTGCGACGCCGGGATGCCGATCCCGGCCGGGCCGCGCGTGGTGGACCTGGCGTTCCGGGCCGGGGTGCCGTCCTTCGCCGAGGTGCTGGAAGGTCTGCTGGCCGAGCTGGTGATCGAGGGCGCGACGGCGGCGACGGAGGTGCGCGGCGCCAACACCCGGGCGGCACGGCTGCTCGACGGGCACTTCCCCGGGCTGGAGCTGGTCACCCACGAGCGGCTCAAGGAACTGTCGGCGGGTGCGCGGCTGATCGTCCGGACGGGCGAGGCACGGCCGTACGCGAACGTACTGCTGCGGTGTGGGGTGTTCTTCTAGCCACAAAACTGGAGGGGCCCGGTCCGTCGACCGGGCCCCCCTGCTTTCCCCTCCGTATCAGAACCCCCGCGATCCCCCCAGATCCCCCTCCTAGAAGTCCTGATGCCAAGTACGACACCCAAGGCGGGCGGAGGGTTGCACGGTGATGCGGAATTTTTTCCGCCGCTCAGTCGAGGACGTGCGTGACGAACCGCTCGGTGGTCTCCGCGAGCACTTCACGCCCGTTCCGTGCCCACAGGCCCTCGTTGAACAGCTCCACCTCGATCGGGCCGGTGTACCCGGCCGTCTCGACGTAGCGTTTCCACTCCCGCATGTCGATCGAGCCGTCGCCGATCTGCCCCCGCCCGTTGAGCACGCCCTCGGGAAGCGGGGTGGTCCAGTCGGCGAGCTGGAAGGTGTGGATACGGCCGCCCGCACCCGCCCGCGCGATCTGCTCGGGCGCCCGGTCGTCCCACCAGATGTGGTACGTGTCCACCGTGACGCCGACCTGGTGGGCCGGGAAGCGTTCGGCGAGGTCGAGGGCCTGGGTGAGCGTCGAGACCACGCAGCGGTCGGACGCGTACATCGGGTGGAGCGGCTCGATGGCCAGCTTCACGCCACGGGACTCGGCGTAGGGGCCCAGCTCCCCCAGGGCGTCGGCGATCCGCTCCCGCGCGCCGTGCAGGTCCTTCGAGCCGGCCGGCAGTCCGCCGGAGACCAGGACCAGGGTGTCGGTGCCGAGGGTGGCGGCCTCGTCGACGGCCCGGCGGTTGTCGTCCAGGGCCCGCGCCCGATCGGTCGGCTCGATCGCCGTGAGGAAGCCGCCGCGGCACAGGGTGGTGACAGTCAGACCGGCGTCACGGACCAGCTTGGCGGTGGCGTCGAGGCCGTACGCCTGGACGGGGGCGCGCCACAGGCCGACGTTGGTGACGCCGGACTCGGCGCAGGCGTCGGCCAGTTCCGGCAGCGACAGCTGCTTGACCGTCATCTGGTTGATGCTGAAGCGGGCGAGATCGCTCACTGGGTCACTCCGTACAGGGACAGCAGGTTCCGCATCCGGTCCTCCGCCAGCTTCGGGTCGGGGAACAGGCCCAGGCCGTCGGCGAGTTCGTAGGCGCGGGCGAAGTGCGGGAGGGAACGGGCCGACTGGAGGCCGCCGACCATCGTGAAGTGGGACTGGTGGCCGGCCAGCCAGGCGAGGAAGACGACGCCCGTCTTGTAGAAGCGGGTCGGGGTCTGGAAGAGGTGCCGGGACAACTCGACCGTGGGATCGAGGAGTTGGCGGAAGCCGTCGACGTTTCCCGTGTCGAGGACGCGGACCGCCTGTGCCGCCAGCGGTCCGAGCGGGTCGAAGATGCCGAGCAGCGCGTGGCTGAAGCCCTGCTCGTCGCCCGCGATCAGCTCGGGGTAGTTGAAGTCGTCGCCGGTGTAGCAGCGCACGCCCCGCGGCAGCCGGCGCCGGATGTCGATCTCCCGCCGGGCTTCCAGGAGCGACACCTTGATCCCGTCCACCTTGTCGGAGTGCGCGGCGATGACGTCGAGGAACGTGTCCGTGGCCGCGTCCAGGTCGGACGAGCCCCAGTAGCCCTCAAGGGCCGGGTCGAACATCGGGCCCAGCCAGTGCAGGACGACGGGCCCGGTGGCCTGGCGCAGCAGATGGCCGTAGACCTCCAGGTAGTCCTCGGGCCCCCTGGCCACGGCCGCCAGCGCCCTGGACGCCATCAGGATGGCCTGCGCGCCGGACTCCTCGACGAGGGCCAGCTGCTCCTCGTAGGCGGCCCGTACGTCCGCCAGGGTGCCGCCGGTGATCTGGTCGGTGCCGACACCGCAGGCGATACGGCCACCAACCGCCTTGGCTTCAGCGGCGGATCGGCGGATCAACTCGGCCGCGCCCGCCCAGTCCAGGCCCATCCCGCGCTGGGCGGTGTCCATCGCCTCGGCGACCCCGAGCCCGTGCCACCACAGGTGCCGGCGGAAGGCGAGGGTGGCGTCCCAGTCGACGGCGGCGGCCGAGTCGGGCGACACGTCCGCGTACGGGTCGGCGACGACGTGCGCCGCCGAGAAGACCGTACGAGAGGTGAAAGGGGCGCCGGGGTCGAGAGCGAGGGGTTCGGGGCGGGGGGCGTAGGCCCGCGTCCCGCCCTTGGAGTCCGGGAGTCGGATCGTCACAGCGCGATCTCCGGTACGTCGAGACGGCGGCCCTCCGCCGACGACTTCAGCCCCAGCTCGGCGAGCTGGACACCACGGGCGCCGGCGAGGAGGTCCCAGTGGTAGGGGGCGTCGGCGTAGACGTGGCGCAGGAACAGCTCCCACTGGGCCTTGAAGCCGTTGTCGAACTCGGTGTTGTCCGGCACCTCCTGCCACTGGTCGCGGAAGGGCTCGGTGGCGGGGATGTCGGGGTTCCAGACCGGCTTGGGGGTGGCACCGCGGTGCTGGGCGCGGCAGTTGCGCAGGCCGGCTACGGCGGAGCCCTCGGTGCCGTCGACCTGGAACTCGACGAGTTCGTCGCGGTGGACGCGGACCGCCCAGGAGGAGTTGATCTGCGCGATGGCGCCGCCCTCGATCTCGAAGACGCCGTAGGCGGCGTCGTCGGCGGTGGCGTCGTAGGGCTTGCCCTGCTCGTCCCAGCGCTGCGGGATGTGGGTGGTGGCGAGGGCCTGGACGGAGGTCACCCGGCCGAACAGCTCGTGCAGGACGTACTCCCAGTGCGGGAACATGTCGACGACGATGCCGCCGCCGTCCTCCGTGCGGTAGTTCCAGGAGGGGCGCTGGGCGGGCTGCCAGTCGCCCTCGAAGACCCAGTAGCCGAACTCGCCGCGGATCGAGAGGATCCGGCCGAAGAAGCCGCCGTCGATCAGGCGCTTCAGCTTGAGCAGGCCCGGGAGGAAGATCTTGTCCTGGACGACGCCGTGTTTGATGCCCTTCTCCTGGGCGAGCCGGGCGAGTTCCAGGGCGCCGGCGAGCCCGGTGGCCGTCGGCTTCTCGGTGTAGACGTGCTTGCCGGCGGCGATCGCCTTCTTGATCGCCTCCTCGCGGGCGGAGGTGACCTGGGCGTCGAAGTAGATGTCGACGGAGTCGTCGGCGAGCACCGCGTCGAGGTCGGTCGCGATGTGCTCCAGGCCGTACCGCTCGGCAAGCGCGGTCAGGGTGTGCTCGCGGCGGCCGACGAGGATCGGCTCCGGCCACAGCACGGTGCCGTCGCCGAGGTCGAGGCCGCCCTGCTCGCGCAGGGCGAGGATGGAGCGGACGAGGTGCTGGCGGTGGCCCATGCGCCCGGTGACGCCGTTCATGGCGATCCGCACCGTCTTGCGTGTCACGTCGTTCCCTTCGCGGGCGGTTGGTACGCCCTTCGATTCCCGAGGCGTGCGCAGCGATTCGCTCATCGAGCAGCAAGCGCTTTCTACGTATCAGAAGCTAGCCTCTGACCGCAGGCCTGGACAAGGGTGCGCGCGTTTCGAGTTGTTCGAGGGGGCGAACAATCCGCTGTCCGGGCCATAAGGTCTGCTCGACACCGAGCAGCGCACGCGACCGGAGGACGACGACATGACGGTGACCCTGGCGGACGTGGCGGCCCGCGCGCAGGTCTCGCCCGCGACGGTGTCGCGCGTGCTGAACGGGAACTATCCGGTGGCCGCCTCCACCCGGGAGCGGGTGCTCAAGGCGGTCGACGAGCTGGACTACGTGCTCAACGGACCCGCGAGCGCGCTCGCCGCGGCCACGTCCGACCTCGTCGGCATCCTCGTCAACGACATCGCCGACCCCTTCTTCGGGATCATGGCGAGCGCGATCCAGTCCGAGATCGGCGGGCCCGGCGGGCGGGCGGGCGGCGAACGGCTGGCGGTGGTCTGCAACACCAACGGCTCCCCCGAACGCGAACTGACCTACCTCACGCTTCTCCAACGGCAGCGGGCGGCGGCGGTTGTGCTGACCGGCGGGGCGGTGGAGGACACCGCGCACGGGGAGGCGGTCTCCGCGAAGCTGCGACGGCTGGTGGACGCGGGGACGCGGGTGGTGCTGTGCGGGCGGCCGCCGGCGCCGGGGACGGACGCGGTCGCGCTGACCTTCGACAACCGTGGGGGTGGGCGGGAGCTCACCGACCACCTGCTCAGCCTGGGGCATCGGCGGCTCGGGTACATCGCGGGGCCGGAGGAACGGACGACTACGCGGCACCGTCTGGAGGGGCATCGGGCCGCGCTGGCGGCGGCGGGGGTTGCTGACGACCCCCGGTGGTCGCTTCATGGCCGGTACGACCGCCGGTCCGGCTACGAGGCCACGGTGGAACTGCTGCGCAGGGATCCGACGTTGACGGCGATCGTCGCCGCGAACGACTCCGTCGCGCTGGGGGCGTGTGCGGCGCTGCGGGAGTCCGGGCGGCGTATCCCGGACGACGTGTCGGTGGTCGGCTTCGACGACCTCCCGTTCAGCGTGGACACGGTCCCGTCCCTGACGACGGTCCGGCTGCCGCTGGCGGAGGCGGGGGCCCGTGCCGGGCGGATCGCGATGGGGCGGGAGGAGGGGCCGCCCGGGGGGATCGCTATGGTACGGGGCGAACTGATGGTCCGAGGCTCTTCCGGAGTACCTCGGGTGGGGTGACGGGGGTCGGGGGGCAACTGGCGTTGCCGGGTCCCGGCGTCACAGCTGAACGGGGTGGTCACGCGACCCGGCGTGGAGGCTGAGGCGGGGTGGGTCACGCAGCCCGGCGTTGGCGGGGCGCCGCCCGCGCCCACCCGTGCCGCCCCAGGCGGCACGCATGCCCGCGGCTTGGGCTGGAGGGGCGAGGCGGCGACGCCCTGCCTTTTAAGGGGCGCGGGGAACTGCGCGATCTGCCCCCACCGGGCCCACAC